>JANMYM010000049.1:0-4986 GCA_031382085.1 Gammaproteobacteria bacterium | reverse complement strand
GGTGTCGATGACGACCACATCCGCTCCCAGGCCGGTCTGCGCCGTGGTACGCGCTATCGCTTGCACCCAGAAGAAATTCATGATCTGGGTATTGTTGTACTCGGTCGCCAGCTGCATCTCGGGTGCGACCAGGTTTTGGTTGGCGATTTCGCCGGTCGGTGCAAAGAACGGGCTGAAAAAATTGAACACGGAACCGGATTGCAGCGGCCCCTGCGCGAACGTGGCCGACGGACCGCCGGTCGCCGCAGCGGTGTATTTGCCGCTCGCGGCGCGCGCCCCATACGCGCGCCACATCTGGGTCAGGCGCAGCAGCGGCTCCTTGATCTTGCCCGCGGTCTGCGCACTCGGCGCCGACCGCGCCTCGCTATCTAACAAAATGGCGCGGATGACCGATTGCAGATTGCCGCGGCGGCCCTGGCTGTCGCTGTTGAAGACCGCGGCAATGCGGCCGACATACGCCGGGCTTGGATTGCTGGTGACCAGTTTCTGAATCAGTTGTTTCGAAATAAAGGGTCCGACGTTCGGGTGATTGAAAATGTTGTCGAGCGCATTGGCGAGATCCAGGACTGGGGTCTGGTTCGCAGGAATAGTGGTCAGACTGGCGCCGGTATAACTCAACAGCTTCTTGGTGCCGGTGGAGTGCTGCTCCGCGTAAGCCTGCATCGGCTGCACCTGGTTGGTCAGCGTGGCGCGCCCCGCATTGGCAAACGAGGTGCCGCCAGCGTAGCGCCAGCCGGTGTAAACGTTGGCAAAACCTTCGATGATCGACTGATCGTAGGTGGACACCGTCTGGTTGTTCACCAGGCGCGGTGTGCCATCGACGTTGAGCTCGACGAGTCCAATGCTGAACAGCTGCATGGTTTCGCGCGCGTAGTTTTCGTCCGGCCGGATGTTAAGGGTCGGGTTCGGCTTCTGATTGCCAAGCATCGACAAATAGATGCCCATGGACACGTGCAGCGTCACATCTTCCAGCAGCTTGCGATAATCGCCGAAGGCGTCGCGAGCTAACATGTCGTGGTAATCGGCGAGCGACAGCGGGAAATTCACCAGCGCGCCGACCTGCGAAACGACCATGATCTCGGACAACGCGAAGGCGACGCGCTGGCGCAATTGGTCGTCGCCATTCAAAGAATTCTGGAACCAGGTCTCCACCCGCTGCGCCTGCAGCGATCCGATATTGAATCCGACCGGGATCGGATTGGGTACCGCGGCGAGCACCGTCGGCAACTGGGTTGACGGCGCCTTGGCAAACTGTTCGTCCAGCCAGCGCGAATAGCTGTTGGTGCTGTCCCCTAACGCGATCAGGCGCTGCGCCTCCGCGTCGGTTGCACCAAAGGTCGCCTGATTGAGAAAGCGGTAAGCCTCGATCTTGCTTATCGGCGGTGGGGGTACCGGCGGTGGTGCCGCACTGGAGCCACCGCCGCCGCCACAACCGGCGACCAGGACCAAAAATCCGGCTATTGCGAGTTGCGCAATCTTGATGCTGCTTGCCATAGGTCGCCTCCCTGAGCGGCAGCCCGATTCTACCGCTATCTGGGGAACGCGCGAGCGCGTTGCGGGTTGACGCGCGCTACTTAACCATAAGCATATCGAGCCGCTGCTCGAAGTCTGTTAGCGACGGCAGCAACACCGCCCCCAGCGGCACCTGGTCTTCGCGCATGCCCTGCACGGCCCGGCCGCCAACCCATACCCGGGTATGCGGTTGTAATTGCGCGGCCAGCAGACCGAGCTGCGTCCTGGCCGGGATGTCGATCTCGGACATGACCATCGAGACCAGGACCGCATCCGCCTCGACGTCATGCGCGTACTTCACGATGTCAGGCACCGGGGTGTCCGGGCCGAGGTAATGGGTGCGGCAGCGGCGCACCGCCGCAAGCCACAGGCACAGCATGATCCCCAATTCGTGACGCTCGCCGCTCAGCGTCGTCAGCAGCAGGCAAGGCGCGTCTTCCGCGAGGAAATAGCCGCGCGACGCATTGGTAACCAGGCGCCGCACAATGTCCGTCACCATGTGTTCCTGGGCGATGTTCACCTGGCCCCGGTGCCAGCGCTCTCCGACTTCAGTCAGCAAGGGGGCAATCACGCTGCCCGCCACCTCGTGCGGCGGCAGCACTGACATCGCCGACAACAATGTCTCTTCCACGCTGATCGAATCTGAGTGCTCTGCGGCATCGAGCGCGCGTTGCACGAAGCTATGGCCGCGCGCCGTCACCCGCGCCAGGCCACCGGCGTCACTGACCAATGTGGCCAGTTCGTCCGGCGACATTCTTGCGGCCTTCGAGATCGGATGGCCCAGATCCGTTGCCGATCGTAGGAGACGCAGGCGCGCAATATCCGCCGACGAGTAGCCCCGCCGACCCGCGGCATCGCGATGCGGCAATACGGCCTGGTAACGCCGTTCCCAGGCCCTGAGTGTCTCGACGGTCAGGCCTGTCGCTTTGGCAGTGGCCTTGATGGAGAATTCAGCCATTTTGTACACCTTTTATATAGCTATACACTATACAAGAGATTGACAACGCTGGCTTCGGGAACGGATTCCCGAGCAGCGCCAAACCAGCCCCCGCTCTACCAACCAAGCTGCGGTCGTGTACGTCCGCCCAGTCGTTTACGATTCGTGCTCGCTATTCCCGTGGCTCACCGGATCGTCTTGCGTGCTCAGAACCTCCACCGTCGGCAGCCTTCCGAAACCGGTCTGGCTGGCCGAGCCCGAAAAGATCTGGGCGCCCTGGCGTCTCGCAGGAGACGCATTGCAGCAGGGCAAGCAACGAGCCGCACTCGAGTGGCTGCGCGAACAGGAAGCGGCCGGGATCGACATCGTCGGCGATGGTGAGCAGTTTCGCGTGCACTTCGTGCATGGCTTCCTGGAGAACATCCAGGGCATCGACTGGAAGCGCAAGACGCGCATGGGCATTCGCAACAACCGTTACGAGGCGGAAGTGCCCACGGTGGTTGGCGAGCTGGCACGCCCGTCGCCGGTGCACGTCGCCGATGCCGCTTACATGCGGGCGCAGACAACGCGGCAACTGAAAATCACCCTGCCCGGCCCGATGACGATCTGCGACACGATTGCTAACGGCCACTACCGCTCGCGCGCCGACATGGCGATGAAATTTGCGGAGCTGCTGAACCAGGAAGCCCTCGACATCGAGGCGGCCGGCGCGGATGTCATTCAATTCGACGAGCCGGCGTTCAATGTGTTCATCGAGGAAGTCCGCGACTGGGGCCTGCCGGCGCTGGAACGCGCGATGCGCGGGCTCAAGGCAAAGACTGTCGTGCATATCTGCTACGGTTACGGCATCGAAGCTAACATCAAGTGGAAGAACACGCTGGGCGACAGCTGGCGGCAATACGAGGCCATTTTTCCCTGGATCAACGCCAGCAGCGTGCAGGCGGTATCGGTCGAGTTCGCCGGCTCCAAAGTGCCGCATGAGGTGTTGCGGCTGCTGCAAGACAAGGAGCTGCTCGTCGGCACGGTTGAAGTCCTGCCGGGAAAACTGGAAACCGCCGCCGAGGTTGCCGCCAATATCGGCGCCGCGCTCAAGCACGTGGATCGTGAAAGACTTGTACCCTGTACCAATTGCGGCATGGCGCCGCTGTCGGCGGACCTGGCGCGCGCCAAGCTGCGCGCGTTAGGTGCCGGCGCCGCCCTGGCCCGCAACCGCTGCCGGAGCAAGCCTGCATGGACCTGAAATTGCGCGACCGCCATGTGGTGATCGCCGGCGCGACCGGCGGCCTGGGCGCGGCCAGCGCCCGCGCGTTCGCGACCGAAGGCGCGCGCCTCAGTTTGTTAGGTCGGTCAACCGAAAAGCTGACGGCCCTGGTCGGGGAATTGTCCGGCGCAGGCACAAGGCCAAACGCAGTACAGGTCGACCTGACCGATGCGGTCAGCACCGACGCCGCCATCGCCAGCGCGGTCCGCCAGGGCGGGCCTATCGACGTGCTGGTGTCCTGCGCGGGCAACGCCCAAGGCGGCATTTTTGCGGACTTATCCGACGCCGACTGGAAGCGTAATCTCGAATTGAAGCTGTTCGGAACGATTCGCCTGCTGCGGGCGGCGTTGCCTGCAATGCAGGCGCGGCGGGCCGGACGCATCGTGGTAATCGTGGGCAACTCGGCGAAATTGCCGGAGCCCCGGATGTTGCCGGGCGCGGCCGCGAATTCGGCCTTGTTAGCCATCGTGCGTGGACTGGCCGAGGAACTGGGGCCGCAGGGAATTTGTATCAACGCCGTGAATCCGGGACCGATTCGCTCCAGCCGCTGGGAGCAGCAGATGGCGGGCATTGCGGCGCAGGAAAAGCGCACCGTCGCCGAGGTCGAAGCACCATTTCTCGCCAAGTCCGCGCTGCGCCAACTGGGCACGGCCGAACAGGTCGCGGCGCAGGTGTTGTTTCTGGCCTCGGAGCTTGCCGGACACACCACCGGTACGTCGATCACCGTGGACGGCGGGAGCGTCAAGACGCCATGACTGATCAACTTGGATATCGTGGCCGCATCGCCATTGTCGTGCCGTCGACCAACACCTCATGTCAGCCGGAATGTGAAATGTTGCGGCCGCGCGGTGTCACCAACCACGCAGGACGCATCTCCATCAAGGAGCGGCCGCTCAGCAGCGAACAGGCCTTCATGGAACATGTACAGGCGATGCGCGATGGCATGCACGCCAGCATCGACCAGATCATGACCTGCCAGCCCACGCACGTCATCATGGGCGTGGCGCTGGAAGCGTTCTGGGGCGGCGTCAATGCCGCCGACGAATTGCAGAAGGAGCTGACAGCACGCGCCGGCGTCGGTATTTCCATGGGTTCCACGGCGACATGCGCGGCGCTCAATCAGTTGGGCGCCAAGCGCATCGCCGTGCTGACGCCGCACCAGCCGCGCGGCGATGAGCAGGTGCGCAACTATTTCGAAGAAGCCGGTTTCACGATCAAACGGCTGACCGGACTCAAGTGCGCCTCGCCGACGCTGATCGCGCATACCGAGGAGCAG
>JANMYM010000002.1:0-5716 GCA_031382085.1 Gammaproteobacteria bacterium | reverse complement strand
GCGCGCCTCAAGCAGGAGCGGGATCGCCTGGTCGACGACGTGTTCAAGGAATTACGCCGCATTCCGGCCACGGCTGTCAGCCAGGACTGAGCCTGCAGTCCGGCACTCGCAATCGTTGCTGGCGTGTGCGGCAACATCTGGTGCCAGGTGAACTGGTCGGCGCGCAACACTTCGACTGGACCGACACGGCAGTTCCGGAACCCGGGGACGGTGAAATTCTCGTGCGCACGCTGTGTCTGTCGGCCGGGCCCGCGCAACGTGGGTATCTGACGGTCGGCGGCAAGGGCAAGTCCGGGTTTCTTCCTGGCGTCAGCCTGGGCGACGTCATGCGCGGCCGTGGCGTTGGCGTCGTTGAGCGTTCGCGTCATCCAGACTTCACGGCCGGCGACATCTTTGTCGGGATGTTAGGTTGGCAGGATTACAGCATCCAGCGGCCGCGCGCCGACGACTTCGTGTTCAGCGGCAAGAAAGTGCTCGACGCTGCGAAACCTCTGACCACGGAACTCGGGATTGTCGGCAACGCGGGAGTCACAGCCTGGTTCGGCTTGTTCGACGTGGCGCGACTGCGGGCCGGCGAGACCGTGTTGATTTCAGCGGCCGCCGGAGGCGTGGGATCGGTGGCCGGGCAGATCGCGCGGATACGCGGTGCGACCCGGGTGGTCGGGATCGCGGGCACCGCCGACAAATGTCGCTGGCTGACGGACGTGTTAGGTTTTGATGCGGCGATCAATTACCGCAGCGACGACGTCGACGCGCGGCTCAGCGATTTGTTGCCGCGCGGCGTTGACATTTTTTTTGACAACGTGGGCGGTCAGATTCTGAATCAGGGGCTCATGCATCTCGCGCTGGGCGCGCGGGTGGCGATCTGCGGCTGGATTTCCACCGATTATTCCGCCGCGCAATTATCGGGCCCAGCCAACTACCGCCAGCTGCTCTACAAGCGCGCCAGCATGCAGGGCTTCGTGGTGTTCGATTACTGGAGCCGCTACCCCGAGGCCGAACGCGACTTGAAGGCCTGGTACCGCGACGGACGGCTGCAGAATTGCGAGCAGGTGCTGGACGGCCTGGAACAAATGCCGCTGGCGCTCCAGAATCTGTTCACCGGCGCCAACCGGGGCATCATGAATTGCCGGGTCGCGCCCGACCCCTGATTGCCGCTCTGCAGCGCGAGATTGCGCGGTTGGGGTAACGGCGCACCTGGGACTGCGTAGAATTCGGGGCCCATGGCCCGTCCGCATACGATGTTCGTGCAGAGCCAGCATATACCCTGGGGCGCCGGCGCCTATCAATCGGTCAGGTCCGGCGTCACCTGCAAACAGCTGAGTCGCGACAGCGCCAGCGGCGCCGCCACGGTGCTGCTGGAGTATCCGGCCGGCTGGTCGCAGCCGCAGCCGCATGTGTTAGGTGTGCTGGAAGAATTCTACGTTCTGCGCGGCCGCCTGCAGATCGGCGATCAGGTCTATGCGGCTCACAGCTACGGCCGGCTGCCGGCGGGTCTGGTACGCGCGGGCGCGCGCAGCGACAGCGGAGCGGTCGTACTCACCATGTGGGATGCGGCCCCGTATTTGTTAGCAATCGGCGCGTCAAGTCCCGGCGAAGGCCCGAGCCCGCAGGGCTCTTGCTACGACGCGCGTGGCAAAGGGCTGGACGGCTGGGGCGAGAACACCCATACCCGCTACCTGATGGGCACCGGCGTGCAGACGCTTCGCAAGGATGAAAACAGCGGCGAAATCACGATTCTCTATGCAGCGCTGCCATTTCGCTTCATGGAGAAGCGCTGGACCCACGAACACGCGATGGAAATGTACATGTTGGCCGGCGAATACTCGATCAACGACGTTGGAGTATTGCGTCCGGGCGCGTATGCGTGGTGGGATCCAGCGTACCTGCACGGGCCCTATGGATCGCTGACCGGCTTCATGATGCTGATCCGGTCCTGCGGCGGGCCGTTGATCAACGTGATTCCTGATGAACGGCTGGCAGTCGATTTCGCGGCGCCTTACAAACCGGTGTTGCCGCCAGAGCTCACGCCCTGCGCCGGCGAGTGGGACAGCCAGGCTAACGTGTAACCTGCGATTCAAGGTCCGCAAGACCGTTGCGGTAATGTTTCAGTCCTGCCCAGACAACTAACAGACCGAGCGCGCTGACAATCAGTACCGCGATCGACAGGCTGTAGCGCAGCGCGGCCGGATCCCTGAAAACGAAGTCCGTGAGCGCGGCAACGCTGGTCGGTGCGAGAAACTGGCCAGTGCCGCTCGCGATCAGCAGCGACAGAGAAGTCATCTGGCCGCGATACTGATTCGGCGTGACCAGCATGGTCGCGATGGACGCCGCGGAGCTTGCAGCGCCCGCGGCGATAAGCGTTGGAACAAAAAGAATCAGCGCGAGATTGCTGCTCGGCATCAGCGGCGCCAGCGCATGCAGCGGGACGATGACGAGCAGCGACAGCCAGACGATGCGCATCGCGGCATCGCGTATGCCGGCTTGGTACCAGCGGTCGGCGAGCCAGCCACCGAGATTGACGCCGGTCAGCCCGCACAGCAGCAGCACGACGCCCCACAGCGGTGCGAAGGTCTTGCGCGGCATGTTCCAGGTCCGGTCGAACAGCGGCACGATCCAGAAGTGCGAATAGGCGACGAAATTGACGACGACTTTCCCCAGGAACAGCGGCACAAAGACTGCCGGGAGTTTGCCCATGTAGCGCCAAACCTCGCCGATCGACGGTTTGGCCGACGCCGAAGCTAACAACTCGCGGCGCGGCGGCTCGCGCAGCAGCCACATCAGCGGAATCAGCAACAGGCCGGGCGCGCCGACCAGCAGAAAGGTCTCGCGCCAGGGAACCGTCACACCCAGGGCTTGAAAGGGATCGTGGCCGGATTGTTCCAGCCAGTTGATCGCGAGGCCTCCGACCAGGAAGGCCAGGCTGCCGCCCATGGACACGCCCATGGAATACACGCCAATCGGCTTGCCGACCTGCTCGCGGCGAAAGGAATCCGAAATCAGCGACAGGGCGCAGGGGGTCAGCACCGCTTCGCCCAGACCGACACCCATGCGTGCGAAAAACAGTTCTACGGCGGAGCTGGCGAAGGCGCAGGCGGCGGTCATCACGCACCAGACGGCGATGCCGAAAATAATCAGACGTGTGCGTCGCACGCGATCGGCCAGCCAGCCGAAGTACAGTCCGAAACTCAGGAAACAGATGGCGAAGGCCGGCGATCCGACCAGGCTGACCTGAAAATCGCTGAGCCCGAGGTCCTTGCGGATCGGCTCGACCAGCAGCGTGAGAATCTGCCGGTCGATGAAACTCAGCACGTAGGCGAGCGTGAGTACCGCCACCATGGCCCAGCCACTGCGATCCGTCGTGCTTGCGTCTTGCGCCTGGGTCACACTATGGATCGTGCCAGAAATTGAACGGACGCAGTGGGGACAGAGCGATGGTAGACGTATACAACCTCACCGTGGTGCAGGCGCGGGTCCGGCCCGTGGTGCGCGCTAACGGCGTCGTGCGGCGCGACGCGCTGGAGGAGAACGTCGAGCACCTGTGCGATCTCGTGCGCCGCGGAGCTAACACGTTCCGCAGCAAGCTGTTCGTCCTGCCGGAGTTCTGCATCCACGGCTTCGAGCTCGGCGTGCCGACCGCCGCCTGGGTCGAGGCCTCGATTACGCTGCCCGGCCCGGAAATCGAGCCGCTGCAACGCACGGCGCGCGACAAGGGCGTCTACATCGCCGGCATGGCCTACGAAAAAATACCGCAGTTGCCGGGGCGGTATTTCAACACCGCGTTCATCATCGATCCGCGTGGCGAGATCGCGCTCAGGTATCGAAAACTTTATTCAATCACCGGCAAGACCACGCCGCTCGATGTCTACAACGAATACTGCCGGATGTTCGGTGGCCCGGAATCGCTGTTTCCGGTCCTCGATACGCCGTTGGGCCGCCTCGGCGCGCTGGTTTGTTATGACATTCATTTTCCGGAAGTGGCACGCTGTCTCGCCATGCGCGGCGCCGAAGTCCTGTTGCATATCACCAGCGAGGCGCGCGGCCCGGAGCACTACGACGAAGGCGGCGGTGGCTGGACAGCGGTGCGCAAGGCGCGCGCCTGGGAAAATATCTGTTATCTCGCGATGGCCAACTCCGGACCTAACATCGATTCGGACCTGCCGCCCATGGTTTGCCACGGCGAATCGCAGATTCTCGACTTTCACGCGCGCACGCTGAATCGCACCACCGGCACTGAGGAGTGCTTGATCACCGCAGCGATCGACATCGAAGCCCTGCGCCGCCGCCGCAGTGGCATGCGCTTCAATTTTCTGACCGAACTCTGCCCGCAGGCGCATGCGCCCATTTATGCCGCAACCCTGGCTTGGCCGTTGAATGCTTTTGCCGCCGCGCCGATGCCGGATGTAGCCCAGAACATCGCGTTGCACGCCAGCGTGCTGGCGGATATGCGGGCGCGTGGGCAGTTGTTGCCGCCGGCCGGAGTTTGAGTATGGCAGCCGCCCATGTGCCAACGCTCAAGCCCGGCGATCCTTTCAAGGTGGTGATGCTGCTCTTTCCGAACCTCACGCAGCTCGACCTGACGGGCCCGCACGAGGTGTTCAAGCGCGTGCGCGGTATTGACGTCATTACGGTCTGGAAGGATCTGCAGTCGGTCAGGAGCGCGACCGGGCTGACGTTGGTGCCCGACCAGACCCTGGCGGAGTGCCGCCAGGCTGATCTGTTGTGCGTGCCCGGCGGCCCCGGACACCTTGATCTGATGAACGACAGCGAGACTCTGGACTGGCTTCGCGAGGTCGCCGGCGGCGCCCAATTCGTCACCTCGGTCTGCACCGGTGCGCTGGTGTTAGGTGCGGCCGGTCTGCTGCGCGGCTACCGAGCGACGACGCACTGGAGTTCAATGGAGGCATTGCCACTTTTGGGGGCGATCCCAGTCAGCGAGCGCGTCGTCTGGGATCGCAATCGCGTCACCGGGGGTGGCGTTACTGCGGGTATCGATTTCGGCTTGCAGATCATTGCCCGCCTCTGGGGCGACGAGGTTGCGCAGCTGGCCCAGTTGACACTGGAATACGACCCGTCGCCGCCGTTCAACAGCGGCTCGCCGCGCAATGCGCCGACAGAATTGCTGGCCCGGACGCAGGTCGCGATGAGCGGCTATCGCGAACGAGTCCTGGCGGCCGCCTGGGCCGCAGCAACACGGTTTAGCTGATTTCCGGCGCCCGCCTAACGTTTTGGCTTCCGGAACTTGAGCAGGAAATTGTCCGCTTCGCCGATCGCAAGGTAGCGCTCGCGATCCTTGTCGCCCTGCATCAGTGTCGGAGGCAATGTCCAGACGCCGTCGATCCAGTCCCTGGTATCGCGGGGATTGGCGTTAATTTCCGATGAGCCGACGAATTCGAATCCCGCCGCCCGCGCCAGCTCCATGGTGTAGTCCTGGCGCACATAGCCGCTGACGGCTTTCGGATCCTGCGGTTGATCGGTTCGGCCGCGATGTTCCTCGATGGCGAATATGCCGCCCGGTTTCAGCGCGCGAAAACCCGCGGCAAATACCCCGGCCGCAATTCCATCGCTCATCCAGTTGTGGAGATTACGAAAAGTCAGCACCAGATCAGCCGTAGCGGCCGGCGCGAGCTCGAAATTGCCTGGACCGAGACGCGTGACGGTGATGTCGCCGAAACCCAGGGGCGCACGTTGCTGGTCGACGCGCTTCTGCCAGGCC
>JANMYM010000074.1:0-45090 GCA_031382085.1 Gammaproteobacteria bacterium | reverse complement strand
GCGCCCGACATGCCATACGGGTGCCCCACGGCGATCGCGCCACCATTGACGTTGAGACGGTCTTCAGGAATGCCCAGTCGGTCGCGGCAATAGAGCACCTGCACCGCAAAGGCTTCGTTAAGTTCCCACAGGTCGATGTCCCCGACCTTGAGCCCGGCCTTGGCTAACAACTTTGGCACGGCGAAGACCGGGCCAATGCCCATTTCATCAGGCTCGCATCCGGCGATGGCAAAGCCGCGGAACACACCCAGCGGCTTGAAACCGCGGCGTTCCGCCAGCTGTGCGTTCATGACCACGGCCGCCGAGGCACCGTCGGAGAATTGACTGGCATTGCCCGCCGCGATGACACCACCGGGCACAGCGGCACGGATTTTCGATACGGCTTCATAGGTTGTGTCGGCGCGAATGCCTTCATCATTGCTGACCAGCATTTCACGCGCGGCGAGCTGGCCACTGTCCTTGTCCGCGACTCCTGCACGCACCGTGATGGGCGCGATCTCGTCTTTGTAGCGGCCGGCCGCCAACGCCGCCGCCGCTCGCTGCTGGCTCTGCACGCCATAGTGGTCCTGCCGCTCGCGCGAAATCTGGTAGCGTTTCGCGACATTTTCCGCGGTCTGCAGCATCGGCAGGTAGATGTCGGGCTTGTGTTCCTGGAGCCAGGCGTCCTCGGCCATGTGTAGATTCATCTTGTCGTTCTGTACGCAGGAAATCGACTCCACGCCGCCGGCGACCAGCACGTCCGTTTCACCACTGATGATGCGCTGCGCGGCCATCGCGATGGCCTGCAGTCCCGACGAACAAAAGCGATTGACGGTCACGCCGCCGGTGGTCACCGGACAGCCGGCACGCAAGGCGGCCTGCCGCGCGATGTTCCGGCCGGTGGCGCCTTCGGGATAGGCGCAACCCATGACGACATCCTCGACTTCGCCCGGCTCGATGTGCGCGCGCTCGATCGCGGCCCTAACAACGTGGCCCGCGAGGGTCGCGCCATGGGTCAGGTTGAATGACCCTTTCCACGACTTGGCGAGCGCCGTGCGGGCGGTGGAAACAATGACGGCATCAATCATGAGCGGCTCCGGCGGGGACGTTTGGCGGTTGCGGCGTCGAAAGATCCGGCGGCGGCGGCGCGCAGCAGCAGCGGCGCGGGGCGCCAGAATTTCGGGTCGCCGTGGGGATTCGCGGCGAATTCCTGCATGCGGCGCACGACATTGAACAGGCCTTGCTGCTGCGCATGAAACATCGGACCGCCGCGATACGCGGGGAATCCGTAACCGGCCAGGTAGACGACATCGATGTCTGACGCGCGTTGCGCGATGCCCTCGCCGAGCAATGCCGCGCCTTCGTTGGTCAGCGCATACAGAAGGCGATCGACGATTTCCGTATCTGTTAGCTTGCGGGGCTTGATGCCGAGCGCCTTGCGCTCCGCGGCGATGATGCCATCGACGACAGGGTCGGCCTGCGCGTCGCGCCGCCCGGCTTCGTAACGATACCAGCCGGCGCCGGTCTTCTGGCCAAAGCGGCCCAGTTCACAGATCTGGTCGGCGATTTTCGGGTATTTCATCTGCGGGTGCTCGAGAAAGCGGCGCTTGCGGATATGCCAGCCAATATCGTTCCCGGCCAGGTCGCTCATGCGAAACGGTCCCATCGCAAATCCAAATTTTTCGATGGCCTTGTCGACTTGCTGCACGGCGGCGCCCTCCTCCAGCATGAAAAGCGCCTGGCGAATGTACTCCGCCAGCATGCGATTGCCGATGAAGCCGTCGCAGACACCGGATACCACCGCGGTCTTGCCGATCTTTTTGGCTATGCCCATCACCGTAGCTAACACATCCTTGCCGGTGGCCTTGCCGCGCACGACCTCCAGCAGCTTCATGACGTTGGCAGGACTGAAAAAATGCGTGCCGATCACATCCTTCGGCCGCCGGGTGAATTTTGCGATCCGGTCGAGGTCCAGTGTCGAGGTGTTGGACGCGAGGATCGCGCCTTTCTTCATGACCTGGTCGAGCTGGCGAAAAACCTGCTCCTTGACGCCGATGTCTTCGAACACCGCCTCGATGACAAGATCGCATTTCGCGATGTCCTCGTAACGCAGGGTCGGACGGATCAGCGCCATGCGTTCCTCCAGCTGCGCGGCTGTCAGCTTGCCTTTCCTGACACTGCCATCGTAATTCCTGCGGACAGTGGCGATGCCGCGTTCCAGCGCGTCCTGCTTTAACTCGAGCAGCGCGACCGGAATGCCGGCGTTGGCGAAATTCATCGCAATGCCACCGCCCATCGTGCCGGCGCCGATCACCGCCACCTGCCTGATCGGACGCGGCTTGATGCGTTCCGGCACATCGGCGATTTTTGCCGCCGCGCGTTCGGCAAAAAATGCGTGCTGCAGCGCCCGGGCTTCGGGACTTACCATGAGCTCGCGGAAAATTGACCGTTCGGTTGCGACCCCGGCCTCGAACGACTGCGACACCGCCGCCGCCACCGCGTCGACGCTTTTCACGGGCGCAGGCATGCTGCGCGAAACGCTGGCCACGGCGTTGCGTGCGAAATGCAGGAAGGCATCGGCCTGTGGGTAGCTCAATTTCCGATCGCGCACCAGCGGCGCAGCGCGTTTCTCGCTGATGACTTTGTTAGCAAAGGCAAGCGCGGCGGCGGTGACGTCGCCTGCGGTCATCGCATCGAACAAGGGCGTGCCGCTCAATCGCTTGGCCGGCACGATGTTGCCCGAAGCGATCATGTTGACGGCCGTTTCCAGGCCGACCAGCCGTGGCAGCCGCTGCGTGCCGCCCGCTCCCGGAATCAGGCCGAGCTTGACTTCGGGCAGGGCGATCCTGGCGCTCTCAGCAGCGACCCGAAAATGACAGCCTAACGCGAGCTCGAGTCCGCCGCCCATGCAGACGCCGCTGATGGCTGCGATCACGGGCTTGGGACTGCGCTCGATGAGACCGATCACCGACATCAGGTTGGGTTCCATATTGAAACCGCTGCCAGCGAATTCGCGGATGTCCGCACCGGCCGAAAATGCGCGCTCATCGCCGACCAGCACGATGCCGCGGACTTTGCTGTCGGCCACCGCGCGATCCAGCGCGGCCACGATGGCTCTGCGCAGCGCCAGGCCGAGGCTGTTGAGTGGCGGATTCTTCATCCGGAGCACGGCGATCGCGCCGCGACGTTGGGTAGTGATCATTGGCACTGGCGGAGTCTCGGGTGGCGCTGAGTCAGCGCGGGTTAATGATACATCTTGTAACAGGTCACGCGCCCGTCTCGGCACGGGTGAAGAGCCACAGCGCGGCAGCGACCAGTGCAAACACCGCACCGCTAATCCACGCGATGTTCCAGTGGCCGCCCGCGACCAGCGCCGCCACTACCGGCTGGCAAATGATGCCGCCGACATTTCCGCCGGTGTTCAGAACGCCGGTCGCCGCGCCGGTGTCGGCGCGCGCAATGCTCATGGTCGCGGCCCAGTAAGGGCCCTCGTTGATTTCCATGGCGAAGAACGCCAGCGTGAGCGCCACTACCGCAATGGCGACGCTGCCGGTTGCCGGTATCGCCACCAACATCACGGCGCCGAGCGGCAAGCTAACAAGGGGCAGCAGGCGATAGCCGCGGGTCGCGCCGAAGCGCACGGCAAGCCGGTCGGCGAAGATGCCGCCGATGGCGGCTCCGGCCGCAGCGCCGATCCACGGGATCATGGCCAACAGTCCGCTCTCGAGGCCCGTCAGCTTGCGCTGCTCGACCAGATACAGGAACGACCAGAAGCTGATCATGTAGAACACGAAGTTCATGCACAGGTACGAGCCTGTTAGCAGCAGAATGTTGCGATTGCGCAGGACCTGGCCCATGCGGGCCAGAGTCAGCGGCGGAGCCGGCGGCGCGCTGTCGAGCTCCGCGAGTTCGCCGGGGGTCACGCGCGGATGCTGCTGCGGACAGTCGCGGCCATACCACCACCAGCCGGCCGTCAGCAAGACCGCCGGCAACGCGGTCCAGAGAATTGCCAGCCGCCAACCGACGGCGGCCGTCAGTGTCACGAGCAGCGGTGGAGTCAGGGCGCCGCCGAGCAGCATGCCCGAGGAGATGATGCCGTTGGCGAGCGCGAACTGGCGCGAGGGAAACCAGCGCTCGACGACCGCGGCAAACACCGGGAATACCGGGCCCTGGCCCAGACCTAACAGGCACTGCGCGACAAGCAACGCGGCCAAAAGCGCGCTGCCACCGAGTACGAAGGGCGGCAAGGCGGTGGCCAGCGTCGCAAGGATGCAGACCACCCCCAGCCCCGTGAACACCACGCGCGGGCCCAGGCGCTGGCCGAGCGCCCCGCCCGGCAGCTGTGCAACCGCATACGCAGTGGTGAAGGCCAGGAACAGCCAGCCGATCTGCTGCTTGGACAGGTGCAGCGACTCTGTTAGCGCGGGAGCGGACACCGATATGGTCGTGCGCTGCACGTAGGCCATGGCCGCGAAGCCGAACATGTAGGCGTAGATCCACCAGCGTACTCTCAGCTTCATGGAACTTTCCCGACCTTGCGCCGCCAGTTACCGCTCGACCAGCCGCATACCGTCGGCGTCGTAGCGCTCGCCGGCGACCGCCCCGGGCGCGAACAGCACGTCGAGCCGCGCCCGCGTCGCGGATGCAAGCACAACATCCGCGGCGGCGACATTCTCCTCGAGTCGTTGCAGGCGCCGCGTGCCGGGGATGGGAATGACCTCAGGGCTGCGCGCCAGCAACCAGGCCAGCGCGAGCTGACCGGCGCTGCAGCGGTGTTCGCGGGCGACCTCGGCAAGTTGCGCCACGAGACCTTGATTGTGGGCGGCGGCGTCACCCTGGAAGCGTGGCAGCTGCCGCCGGTAGTCATCGGCTGCCAGTGCAGCGACGTTAGTAACGGTACCCGTCAGAAAGCCACGGCCCAGCGGCGAGAACGCCACGAAGCTAACACCGAGCTCGCGACAGGCCGGCAGGACTTCACGTTCGACGCCACGTTCCCAGAGCGAGTATTCGCTCTCCACCGCCGCAATGGGATGTACTGCGGCAGCGCGACGCAAGGTCCTGGCCGACACCTCGGAGAGTCCGAGCGCGCGCACTTTGCCGGCGCGCACCAGCTCCGCCATCGCGCCGACCGTTGCCTCGATCGGCCGCGCGGGATCGATGCGGTGCGCGTAGTAAAGATCGATCGCCTCGACCCCGAGCCGGCGCAGCGAGCCTTCGCAGGCGCGGCGGATGTAGTCCGGGCTGTTGTCGATGGCCGGCGCGTCAGGGTCGCCACTGCGCACGAAGCCGAACTTGGTCGCTATGATCACCTGCTCGCGTCGACCGGCCAGGAATTTCCCGATCAGTTCCTCGTTGTGAAACGGGCCATACGAGTCGGCGGTGTCCCAGAAGTTGATCCCGAGGTCGAGCGCGCGCGCCAGGACCTTCAGGCTCCCGGCATCGTCGCTCGGGCCATAGTTTTCGCTCATGCCCATGCAGCCCAGGCCCAGCGCGGAGATCGTCAGACCGGTGCGTCCCAGGGTGATGCTTCTCATACTTGCCATTACTTTACATTCTGCGGGTGCTTGCACAAGATCAGGGCAATGATTCGCGCTCCATTCCGGCACGCGCTGCTCCAGTGGCTGGGCCCACTCGTCTGCGTATGCCTGGCGGTGCCGGCGACAAGCGGCGCGGAGACCCGAAGTTTTGTGCTGGCGTATTTCTACCCGGCCAACTATTACGGCGCAGACACCTGCCCGCGGGGGATGAACCCGTTCCCGGACGTGTTCTTCAAGCGCGACCTGAAACTGCTCGGCGTGCCGCAGGCCAAAGTCAACGCGATGTTCGACCAGGACTACAAGGTGCAGAACGGCCCCACGACGACGCCGTGGGTGTCCGTGGTCGCGACGCGTGGCAACGGCCGGGACAACGTCTATCTGCACCCGACGACCGTGCCGGATGCGCACCTGAAACCCGCGGTCGGCCGCTATGGCTACGGCTTCGACCTCGACGGCAAGGGCGTCGCGCGCGGCAGGTCCTATGAAGATCCGGACACGCATCAGCTGGGAATCGACAATCAGCTGTTCCGCGCGACCGGTTGCATTCCTGCCTACAAGGGCTACCCGCCACCACAACCCCCGCTCGAGACCGAATATCGCTGGGAAATTTCGCGTCCGTCGATGGGCGCGTGGCTGATCACGATCACCGGCGAGGACCTGAGCAAGGACGGCGATGTGACCGTGAGCCTGATGGACTCCATCGACCCGGTCACGAGCCACGACGCCAATGCACGCGTGCAGCGCGACATCACCTATCGCGTCGCCGCGCAACCCGCCTCTAACAATGTGCTGCGCGGCAAACTCACGGGCGGCGTCATCATCACCGAACCAGCCACTGTAACGATGCAGAGTGATTCCTACCTCCAGCCGCGCTACCATTTTTTGCAGGCGCGGCTGCGCCTGACGCTGAAAGCCGACGGCAGCCTGCGGGGCGTGTTAGGCGGCTACCAACCCTGGTTTGATCTTTACTGGAGCCACGCCAAGGTCGGATACATCGACGAGCGTGGCTTCGGCGTCGATGCGCCCGCGCTGTATTACGCGTTGCGCCGCTATGCCGATGCCTACCCCGACCCGCAGAGCGGCGAAAAAACCGCCATTTCCGCGGCCTATCTGATCGACGCGGTGCCGGCGTTTGTGAATCGCCTGGCGATCACAGCTAACAACGTGCGCCCACCGGACCCGCAGGCGTCGCCAGGCGCGACCCGGTTCGCGCTGCCAGTGCTGCTGCGCACGCTGTGGACGAAAAACGTGGCAGCGCCGGCACGAACCGCCGGCGCTCGGCGCCTGCGGCCCGATCAATACCGCCGCATCATCGCCGACGTGTTCGGTCCGTCCATCGATGTCAGCGGGCGGTTCGAACCCGACGTGCGCGAAGCCGGCCTGTTCGCGATCGGCGCCGGCCGCGTTGGCGTCACCGCGACGGGTCTCGAGCAGTACGACGCGATTGCGCGTGGCATCGCCGCTCAGGTCGTCGACGAACGTCACCGCGAGACGCTGATACCCTGCAGGCCAAGATCGGCGACGCTGGCGGATGATGCCTGCGCCGTGCAGTTCTTCGCCAAAGTGGCGCCTTTGCTCTATCGGCGGCCTCTGGCGGCTAACGAAATGCAGCAGGCCGTTGCGCTCGCGAACGCATCGGCGCAAGCGCTGGGAAATTTCCATGATGGACTTGCCACCAGTCTCGCAGGCCTGTTGTTGTCGCCGCAGTTCCTTTTCCGCCAGGAAATTGCCGAGCCCGATCCCGACCAGCCGGGTGCCTATCGGCTGAATGCCTACAGCAAGGCCTCGCAACTGAGTTTTTTCCTGTGGAACACGGCGCCCGACCGCAAACTGCTGGCAGCCGCTGCGAGTGGCCGGTTGAATACGTCTTCGGGCCTGGCAAGCGAAGTCGAGCGGATGTTAGGTTCGCCACGACTGGAAGCGGGTGTTCGCGCGTTGTTCGCCGACATGCTGCAGTTCGACCTGTTCGATACGCTCACGAAGGACGCGACGATATATCCCAAGTGGACTGCCAGGGTCGCGCAGGATGCGCAGGAGCAGACGCTGCGCACCATCGTCGAGCAGTTGCTGGCAGAACAGGGAGATTATCGAGATCTGTTCACCACGCGCCGGACTTTTCTGACTCCGCTGTTAGGCTCGCTGTATCGCGTACCGGTGGCGCAGAACGGCGCTGGCTGGCAGCCGTATGAATTTCCGGCGGGCGATCCGCGCGCCGGTATCCAGGCGCAGGCGAGTTTCGTGGCGCTGCATTCACACCCGGGCCTGAGTTCGCCGACGCTGCGCGGCAAGGCGCTGCGCGAAGTGCTGCTGTGCTCGCCCGTGCCACCGCCGCCGGGTAACGTCAATTTCACCGTGGCGCAGGACACGCACAATCCCAATTACAGGACCATGCGCGAACGCCTGACAGCGCACCGAACCGACCCGACCTGCGCCGGTTGCCACAAGTTGATGGATCCGGCGGGACTGGCGCTTGAGAATTTCGATTCCGACGCGGGCTTCCGCCAGCGCGAAAACGGCCAGCGACTCGACACCCGTGGCGAACTCGACGGGATGAGCTTCAGCGACGCTGCGGGGCTGGGCCGCGCCTTGCACGACAATCCCGCGACCAGTTCCTGCCTGGTGCGGCGCGTCTATACCTACGCAGCCGGGCGCGCGGCCGGGCGACAGGAACTGCCCTGGTTGCGCGCGCTGGACCAGCTTTTCGCCGACGACGGCTATCGCCTGCCGGCGCTGCTGCGGCACATTGCGAGCAGTAGCAGTCTGTACCGCGTTGCAGCGCCCACGGAGCGCCTGCCATGATGTCGCTCTCGAACCTTGGCAGGCGCCGGGTCCTGAAGGGCATGTTATGCGGCAGCGCCGTCACGGTCGGATTGCCGCTGCTCGATTGCTTCCTGGACACCAACGGCACGGCGATGGCGGCCACCGGTGCGCGTCTGCCGGTGTGCTTCGGCACCTGGTTCTACGGTTGTGGATTCAATCCCGGCCGCTGGGAGCCGCAGACCACCGGGCCCGGCTATGAGTTTGGTGTGGAGTTGCGGCCGCTGAATCGTTTTCGTCACAAAATCAACGTTTACAGCCAGATGACCGCCATGCTGGATGGCCGTCCGCCCGGTGCCCACTATGTTGCGCCGCCCATCATCATGCAGGGTATGGCGCCGCCGACGCTCGAACGACCGATGAGCCCCGGGCCGAGTTTCGACACAACGATCGCCGACGCTATCGGCGCGCGGACCCGTTTTCGTTCGCTGGAAGTTTCCTGCACCGGCAGCCCTAACAGCAGCAAGAGCAAGCGTGCCGGCAATTCGCCGAACCCGGCGGAAGTGTCGCCGCTCGCGCTCTACACACGCGTGTTCGGCCCGCAGTTCCAGGACCCTAACGCGGCGCAATTTAAGCCCGACCCTGCAGTGATGGCGCGCCGCAGCGTGTTGTCGGCGGTCGGCGGGCAGACCCGCGCGCTGATGCAGCAGGTCGGCGCGGCCGACCGCGCGCATCTCGACCAGTATTTCACCTCCTTGCGCGAACTGGAGCAGCAGCTCGACCTGCAGTTGCAGAAGCCCGCGCCGCTGACGGCCTGCACGCTGCCGGATCGACCGGGCAGTACGCCGACGGGCACGGAGGTCGAGGCCGTCAGGATCAACCATCGACTGTTCGCGCGCATCCTCGCCCACGCGCTGGCCTGCGACCAGACGCGGGTGATCAATGTCGTGCTGACCGACGGACTGTCGCAATTGCATTTCGCGGGCGAAGCTAACACGCAGCACCTGTTCACGCATGAGGACCCGATCGATGCGGCGCTCGGCTACCAGCCTAACGTCTCGAAATTCATCCCGGTGGTCCTCGGGATGTTCGAGACTCTGCTGATCGAGCTCGACAGCATTCGCGAAGGCGACCGCACACTGCTCGATCGCATGCTGGTATTCAATTTCACCTGCTCCGGCTTCGCGAAAAACCACACCACCGACAACGTGCCGATGATGACGGCGGGCAGCGCCGGCGGCCGCATGAAAACTGGCATACACTTCGCCGCCGCGAAGGGCGATCCGGTCACGCGTGTGTCGCTGACGGTGCAGCAGGCGGTCGGCGTACCGATCAGCAGTTTCGGCACGGAATCGAATGCAACCTCGAAGACCATTACTGAAGTGATGGCCTGACGCCATGAAAAAGCGCGCGGCAGCATGGGCCGTCCTGGCCGGCGTTGCGTTGCTAACGGCAGCCGCGCTGCTGTGGTTGGCGCGCAAGCCGGCGGAATCCAATGCGCTGACGCCAGTGCCGCTGGCAACACCCCCCGGCATCACGCTGCAAACCCTGGCAAAAAACAATCCGGCCCCACCGGGATCTCCGCCGGACGTCGTGTATGCCAATGCGAATGGCATGACGCTCCATGCATATGACAAGGATGACGGCCACGGCCCAAGCTGCACGGGCGTCTGCGCCACGGCCTGGCCTCCTGCGCTGGCGCCCGCGGAGACAGCGGCCACTGACGACTGGTCCGTCATCGCGCGCGCCGATGGAAAGCGCCAGTGGGCGCATCGCGGCCAGCCGCTATACCTTGCTGCGAGCGGCGACGGCGCAGGCGCGGAGTCATTTCATGTCGCGATTTTTCGTCCGGGTGCAGACCTGCCGCTGCCCGCCGATGTCATGGTTCGTGATCTTGCTGCCGGTGGCGGAATCGGCCTCGCCGATCCCGCCGGCATCACGTTGTACGTATTCGACGCTGCCGTGACCGATCCGAAGCTGTCGCGACACTGGTTGCCGCTCGAGGCGCCTGCGGTCGGCAACCCGGTTGGTGATTTTACGATCCTCGCGCGCGACGATGGCATCACTCAGTGGGCGTGGCGCGGCAAGCCGTTGTACCGGTTTGACGAAGACCAGAACGCAGGCGACTTCAACGGCGCCGGTGTCGACGCGCGCTGCCGCGTCGCGCTGCTGGCGCGCCACTTCATACCCGCAGGCGCGGCGCTGCGGCGGACGACGGCACTCGGTTACTACGTCACCACGACCGACGGCGCGACGCTGTACGCGCACGACCGCGCACCGCAAACCGAAGTTCCGAAGATCATCGGCGCGCATCGTGGCGCACCGCCAACGGGGCGCGCCCTGGGTACGACGAGCTGCGATGCTGCCTGCAGTCGCACTTGGACGCCCTTCCTTGCACCCGCACGCGCGACACCGAGTGGCTATTGGGACATCGCCACACGGTCAGACCGCACGCGGCAGTGGGTCTACAAGGGCTTCGCGCTCTACACCTACGCGGCGGACCGCAAGGGTCAGGCCCTCGGTCACGGACTGCACGAGCTGGTGCAGATCGGCGACGCGCGTGCCGACGAACTTGCGACCGGCCGCAAGACGGGCGCGACCGTCGGCCTCGGCATTGGCGCTTTATACTGGCACGCCGTGGCGCCGTAGTACGGCACAGCTCGGTCGACGGAGGATTACGCGTGAAGACCCTGACAAAAATGACAGCCGCAGCCGCCCTGATCATCGGATCCGCCGGCGCGCGGGCCGGCGACTGTGACAATTTCTTCGGCCAGCGCTGCCTCGTCGACCTGCCGACCGGCGTGCATATGAGTTTTTACGAAATCGGGCCGAAGTCCGGCGAGCCGCTGATCCTGCTGCACACCGACACGACCACCGCGGTCGAATGGGCCTGGACTACGCATGAGCTTGCAAAAATTGACCCCGGCATTCACATCTTCGCCCTCGACCAGCGCGGCGCCGGCGAGACCGACCTGCCTGACACGCCGCTGTGCCGCGCCAAACCCAATCTCTGCATTACCCGGACCAACCTCGCCGACGATGTGCTTGCGTTCATGGATACGATGGGCATCGCCAAGGCGACGCTGTACGGTCACGCCTGGGGCGCGCGTTGCGCGCGAACCGTGGCCGTCCACCATCCCGAGCGCGTAGCACGCCTGATCATGTCCGGCATTCGCGCCGCCGAAGCTAACGCCTGGCAGCCCACGTTCGCGCTCGCCGATCTCGAAGGACTCGGCTGGCGGCGGATGCTGGAGGGCCGGGGCGTCAAGTGGCCGCAGGGTGCCATGCACCTGCGGCCGATTGATTTCGATTCGGATGCAGTTCGGAACATTTACCAGAACTGGGACATCTCCGCGATCGCTGCGCCGGAATTTGTCGCGATCATCGCCGCGCAGACTGCGGCGCAGTCGCTCGCAAGCTGGGGTGTTCTCGACCCGACGCCCCACCCGCGCCAGCCGCCCGCGAATTTCGAAAACCTGACGATACCGACGCTGGTGCTGTGGGGCAGCAGTGACAACTATCTTGATCGCGCCTCGCAGGACGAACTGATGACGCTGCTCAGGCAGGCCAGCCAAGCTAACAAAGACATGTATTTTTACTGGAAGCAGTACGGCGTGCTGCCGCGGCCGGCGTCGCGCAACAAGCATGAGGCCGTCGACATCGGTCACAATCTGTCATGGGAAGCGCCGCGACAACTCGCGGCCGACATCGCGAGTTTCATCCGCACCGGCGCGCCGACCCGCGATCGCTACCGGACCAACGCGCCCATCAACATCCGCGAAATCCTGGTTGAACCCGGGCAGGCGACCATCGTGTCGTCACGCAGCACGGTGGCGGGCACAACGCGCTGACCCGGCACCGCTACTGCGCCGGCTTGGCCGCATCTACCCTGATGCGCAACTGCTGCGCAGCGTCCTGCGTCACCGCACCAATACCGGCGTCGACTACAATCTGCTCGCCGGGCTGCAACACACGATTGACTTGCAGCGTACTGCCCTGCTCGAGCATTCGGCCTGCAGCATCAACGCGCACCGGCGTCACGGCAATCCCACCCAGTGCAATCGGTGAGCGATTCTGAATGACTACCACCACCGCTCCCTGCGGGTTGAGTTGCAATGCCGTGGCAATGTATTTGCCTGGGTTTTGCGGCAGATCAAGCACAACAAATTCCGTGGCGGCGCGCTGACCGAACTCGCCTTCTGCACCCGCGACCAGCTTGAAGAGCTCGGCCGCGCGCTGCGTATTGCCCTGCTCCTTCGCGATCAATGCCAGGTAGTAAATGGCCGGCGCAGTCGGCAACATTTCATTGCTGCGGGTCAACCACTGCTCGGCGCGCTGCTTGTTGCCAAGCTTGTACGAGGCCACGCCACCGCCCAGGTACGGCCCGAAGTAGCCGGGGTTGATCTGTATGGCTTTCTCGTAGTACGGCAGCGCCTGCTGCGGTTGCTTTTCCGCCATCGCAATATCGCCTAACAACTGCTGGAAGCTCGCCTCGCGCGGCAGCAACCGCGCTGCTTCACCGGCAAGCGTCCGGGCGCGCGCGAAGTCCTTCTTGGTGGCGGCCACCAGCGCTTCATCAGCGCTATCGTAGGCCGGTTTGATTGCCAACAGAGGCTTGAGACGCGCCCGATAGCGATCGACGCCGAGATCACCGCCGGCGCCGACCACGGCGAGTGATGCCTGATTGCGTTCGACCCGCTCGGCCGTCGGTGGGTGCGAAGCGAACAGGCCCTCCAGCCAGCCTTGTTGGGCGCGCCCCTCTTTCTGCGACAGCGCCAGAAATTTCTGCTGCAGGGTGACCGCAGCCGCCGGGTCATAGCCGGCCGCGCGCATGTATTTCATGCCGTACTCATCGGCCTCGAGTTCCGCACTGCGGCCGTATTTCATCATGTACGCCTGCGCTCCGAGGCCCGCGACCTGCAAGCCGACATTGCCAAGATTCGGGTTCACGTCGCTCATTGCAACACCGATCTGCGCAGCCACCATACCGACCTGCAGGAATGTTCCGCGTTCCTGCGCTTTGGCGCCGTGCCTGGCTGCGGCGTGCACGATCTCGTGACTGAGCACCGCCGCAAGTTCCCCTTCGTTCTCCAATGTTGTTAGCAAGCCGCGATTCAGCGCAATCTTGCCGCCAGGCAACGCCCAGGCATTGGGGACCGAACTATTGAGTACCGCGAACTCGTACGGTAGCTGGCGATCCGACACCGCGGCGAGCTTCCGGCCGACTTCGCTGACATAGGCTGTCAGCTCGGGCAGCACGACAAAATCTCCGCCCTGGCTCTGGCGCGACGGGGCGTAGTTCTGCTGGCCAATCTGAATCTCGCCCTGCTGCGAGATGAATTGCACCTCTTTCTTGCCGGTGACAGGGTTGACGCCACAGGCGCCGAGCGCCAGTGCAGCGACCGCGACCAGCGGCACCAAAGAATGTCGTATTAAACGCGTCATGACGATCTCCTAAACTGTGCGCCAGATGGGCTGTGCCATCCTGGCTGTTTGCTGACCATTGCTACGGCGCGACCAGCACGACGCCGTCGCGCCGCGAGTCGGCGCCACCGTCCCACTTCCCGTTGCGCCACAGGACTCCCTGAATACCCGAGTCCTCGCCGTTAAAAGGCATCACAACGACGCCGCGCTCCTTCAGGCCGCGCACCACCGCTTGCGGCATGCGCGCGACCTCGCCGTTGAACTGCGGGCCCCGTGCCACGAGATTGGGCAAATCGATCGCCTGCTGCATCGGCAGCTGCCAGTCGATTGCACCGACCAGCGTCTTGGCAACATAGGCGAGGATGCTGTTGCCGCCGGGCGATCCCGCCGCACCTAACAACCGGCGCTTCGAATCAAGAATGAGCACCGGCGACATCGACGACCGCGGACGTTTGCCGGGCGCCACCGCATTCGGGCCGACGGGCAGGAACGAGAAGTCGGTCATCTGGTTATTGAGAAAAAATCCGTTGACCATGCGGCCATTGCCAAAAACCGACTCGACGGTCGTGGTCATAGAGACCGCGTTGCCGTACAAATCGATGATGACAAAATGCGACGTGCCACCCGGCTCCTGCGTTGCATCCATCGCGGGCAGTGGGCTGCCGGGCGGCCTGCCCGGAACCGGGGCTGCGCCGGCCTGCTTGCCGATCAGCGCCACGCGGCGCGCGACATAGGCCCGGTCTAACAACCCGGTGAGCGGAATGCGTGAAAATACCGGATCGCCGATCCAGCCATCGCGATCCGCATACATGATGCGGCTCGCCTCGGCAAACTGATACCAGGCCTGCGGATCATCGGCGTTGCGAGCCGCGATGTCGGTGCGCTCCAGCATTGCCATCAGCTGCAGCAAGCTAACACCGCTGGACGGCGCTGACGCCGAGCACAGCACGTAGAGCCGATATTTGTTGCAGACCGGCTTGCGCTTGACCGGGCGATAGGCGGCCAGGTCGGCCCGGGTCAGCGTGCCGGCGAACGGCGCTTCCGCCACGCGCCGCACAATCGATTCAGCGGCCTCGCCCTGGTAGAACGCGCTGGGCCCTTCCGCGGCAAGCCGCCTGACAAATTGCGCGTAGCGCGCGTTGGCGAGGATATCGCCTGCGGTTACTAACACGCCGTCGGCCTTGGTGAAATACGCGCGCACGTCGGGCGTTGCGGATTGCGGAAAGCGGCTGTGAACGAAGCGATCAATGCGCGCCGTCACCGGGAAGCCGGTCTCCGCCCGCTGCGCGGCGCTCGCGAACAAGCCGGCCCAGGGCCGCCGGCCGTGCTCCTGGTGCGCGAGTGACAGCATCGCAATCACGCCCGGCACCCCGGTAGCGCGCCCGGACGTCATCGCCACGCCGCGCCCGAGCGGCCGGCCCGAGTCGTCAAGGAACATGCGCGGATCCGCTAACGCCGGCGCCGTTTCTCGGCCATCATAGCCTTCGATGCGGCGCGTGCGGGCATCGTACCGCAGCATGAAGGCCCCACCGCCGAGGCCTGAACTCTGGGGTTCGACCAGGCCGAGCATGGCCTGAACTGCGATCGCCGCATCAACTGCGTCACCGCCGGCTTGCAGAATCTCCATCCCGGCCTGGGCGGCCAACGGGTGGGCGGCGGCAACGACCATAGGCCGTCCCGACCGCGCGCGCAATGCCGCGACATCTTTTGCCGCCGTGCCAACCGTGCACAACAGCAAGGGAACCAGGAGCAAGCGCTTCACGATGCAAATCATGTCGGCAATTTGATCGATAGTGGCAGGCAGCGCAACAGCTGAATACCGGCCAGCGACCGCTGCAATCGCATTCGCTGTGTTTATCAACGGCTGCACGCTTTCACCGGCAGCGAAAAACGAAACGTCGAACCCGCGCCTTGTTTCGATTCCACGGCCACTCTGCCGCCGTGAGCCTCGACGAATGTCTGCACAATGGCGAGTCCGAGTCCCGTACTGCCTGCGTCAGCCGAGTCTGTTTCGCCCTTGTCAAAGACTTTGTCGATGAGCGCAGCGGCAATACCCGTACCATTGTCGCGCACCCAGCACTCTACGGCCTCTCCCTGCGCACGATCAGCAGCTCCGATCACTATCTCGCCTCGAAGGGTGTGCTTGATGGCGTTAGCAGTCAGGTTTTGCAGCACACGCTTCAACAGGCTGGCGTCGGCAAAGACCACTAGATCATCGGGTACTTGATTGATCAATCGGCTGCCAGAGGCGTCCGCAACCGGTTGCAGTTCCTCGATCAGGCTCTCCACCAGTGGCCAGAGATCGAATTCTCGTCGTTCGGGTTTGATACCAAGGTCGGATTGCAGATTGTTGTTTTCATCGAGCACCCGACTGACCAACCCCTCGAGCTGTTGCACGCTGCGGCGCAGCGACTTCAACATCTGTGCTGAATCGGTGCCGTAGCCACGAGTTGGCAGCGTCCGTTCGAGGGCTCTTGCGGCCAGCGCGATGGCAAACAGCGGCGTACGCAAATCGTGGGCAACGAATGCGAGGTACTCCTCGCGCCGCTGTTGCACGTCGAGCGCGCGCCGACTGGCAAAGGTCTGCAACGCGAGACCGATTGCATGATCTAAGACCCCGTTGATGATATGAAATGACTGGCCTTGCAGCGCAATGCCATTTTCAGTCGCGAGGTCGTGAATGCAGCCGCGCAGAATGTTGTATTCCGTGACCACCTCCTCGATGTCAAATCCCTCTTTCAGTCGCTGCAGGCCGTGCGATTCGGCACTGCCGTCGCTGAGAGTTTCCGTGATGGTCTTTGCTGAATTGGAAATGAGCACCGCCGCCAGTTCGTCGAGCAGGCCCGGCATATGGTCGTTCAGTGCGGGGGTATCAAGCTGCCGGGCGGACGACAACTGCCTGACCTGCTGCCGCCAACGCGCGAGCAGGCCCTGCCTATCCTGTTTGATGAGGGCCGCGAGTTTATGCGACTCCATGTCGACTGTTTCAGTTCGACTGTTTCAGTCGCCGGTGCGATTTTGCATCATATCGACCAGATCATCCGCGTGCTTCTCTTCGACCGCGAGTATTTCTTCCAGCAGGCGCCGCGTCGTCGGATCGCGATCGCCGACATACAGGATCATTTCGCGATAGCTCTCGATCGCAATTCGCTCCGCGATCAGGTCCGCCTCCACCATGTCAGCGAGGCGCGTGCCGTCGTGGTATTCCGCATGGCTTCGCTCGGTGAGTATCGCCGGATTGAAATCCGGATCGGCACCGAGTTGCACGATGCGTTCCGCGAGCTTGTCGGCGTGGCCCTGTTCCTCTACCGAATGTTCCATGAACTCCACTGCTACAGTCTTTGCACGAATGCCGCGGGCAACGAAATAGTGCCGCCGATAACGCAGAACGCAAACCAGTTCGGTCGCAAGCGCTTCATTGAGTAGTTGGACTATCCGGTCTTTGTCCTGCGGATAGCTGGCCGTCACTGCACCGTTCTCGATCTGGGCGCGGGCGCGTTTGCGCAGCGCCGGCACATCAGAAATCGCGGGCAAGTCGATAGAATTCTGTTCAGCGCCTTCGAGCGTCATGTTGTCCTGCTAATCAAGGGCGTCTTCAGCTTGCGATGAAGACGCCGTGCCTGGTGGTTAATTCTTGAGAGCCGTAAGGCGCGCATCTACGGCGGCTTGGGCCGCATCGAGTGTGGCCTGCGCTGCGCTCTTGCACGCCTCGCGATTCATGCCGGTCTTCGACTCGCATTGCTCCACGGCGACCTTGTAGGCTGCCTTGGCCTGTGCCAGCGTGACGTTGGTATCGTCCTTGACTGCATCGACACGGGCGTCGGTGGCGGCGGTGGTTGCATCGCGTTGTGCTTCGGCAACGTTTGCGGCTCCCTCATCGACCGCGGCTGCCACATCGCTGCGGGTCTCGGCTGCGGTTTCCTTTTTGGCACAAGCCGCGAGGGCAAGCACTGTGAGGGCTGTTACTAAAACCAATTTGGACGAGGTCATCGGAAACTCCTTGGGTGGCGGACTAGAACGTTGCGCAGCGTAGCGTTGTTCGCCCGAACTTCCTGTCAGCAGATTGCAGCGCGACGCCGTGGCATCCGCCTACCGATCGGTAGGCGAAATCCTACCCGGGGGCAGCTTTCCCACCGATCGATCAGCGTTAGGTCGGTTGGGGACTACATGGGGATCAGCACGAGGCCGCTGTTGCCAACTGCGTTGGCGCGCTAGCGTGAGTCGCACTTATTTTATTCTGGAGAGAACAATGATTCCTGTTATCCGACTTGCCTGTCTCGCCCTGCTGCCGCTAATAGCGAGCATTGCGAACGCGCAGGTAACTTTTTATGAAGGCGAAGGCTTTCGCGGCAAGGTCAATGTAGCCAATGGCGACGTCGCCAACATGCACAATCGCGGCTTCAGAGACTTGGCTTCCTCGGCGATTGTCGAACGCGGTCAGTGGGAAGTCTGTACGGAAGCCCGCTATCGCGGCCAGTGCCGGGTATTGCGTCCTGGCAGCTACGACTCCTTCCGCGGCATGGGCCTCGACAACCGGATTTCATCGGTGCGTCGTACCCGCGGTCGCGGCGGACAGTACAACTACGCTCCTGAGGCGCTCAGCCAGCCAACCTATGACTATCGACGCCGGCCAAGCGAACGACTGTACGAAGCGCGTGTCACCTCGACGCGTGCGGTCTACGAGAACAACGATCAACGCTGCTGGACCGAGCGTGACGATTCGCGACGGGAGCGCAGTGGACCCAATGTGGGTGGCGCCATTATCGGCGGTATCGTGGGTGGTGTGTTAGGGCACCAGATCGGCGGCGGCACGGGCAAGGACATCGCAACCGGCGTCGGTGCCATTGGCGGTGCGGTCGTGGGTAGCCGAGTTGGTCGAGACCGGGATTCGCGCGATTACGGACGTGAGGTGGAGCGCTGTTCGTCGGACAACAACTCCTCGCAGCCCGCATATTGGGATGTTGCCTACAACTATCGTGGCACTGACCATCGCGCGCAGATGAGTTCGCCCCCGGGTAACACCATCACCGTCAACGATCGTGGTGAACCGCGCGGTTAATGTTGCCCTGGCCACGGCGGCCAACCGCCTGTTGGTCCTGGACATTCACTCCGCAACGAGTCGTCATGCGCTCTTCGAGGCAGACGACTCGTTGCGCGAGTCGCGGGGCGGCGCCTGATCAACATGCTTGATAACCCAAGCTTCGTACCTGTCCATCCAGCTTTGCAGAAATGGCCTGCTGCCTTCGCCAAATCCACCGCTGCCATCAAACAGGCCCTCCTTCGCATGGATGAATGCCTCGGGCTGCCCCAGGGTTGGCACGTCCAGATAGGCGAGAATGTTGCGCAAGTGCTGTTGCGCCAGCGCCGTGCCGATGGCACCGACTGAAGCCCCCATCACACCTGCCGGCTTGCCCGCCCAGGAGTTCTTGCCGTAAGGCCTCGATGCATGGTCGATTGCATTCTTGAGCACACCGGGCACCGATCGATTGTATTCCGCGGTCACAAACAGCAATCCCTGCGCCGCGGCAATTTGATCTTTGAGCCGTCGCACAGATTCCTCCGGGTGCGCATCGTCGTCCTGGTTGTAAAGTGGCAGGTCGCCGATTTCCAGATGCAGGAAGGAAAAATTCTTCGGACCCAGATTGGCCAGCGCGTGCGCGAGCTTGCGATTGAACGAATCGCGCCGCAGGCTGCCAACAACAACGGCAATTCGATAGGAATTCATAGGATCTCCTCGTTAAAGTCGCGATGTTAGCGCCCTGCGGCCGCGCTAGCTGTCAGACAACTGCCCTTCCCGGGAAAACGTCCTACAGCGCAATGGGAATCCGCCGTACGGCATGGATGCAGGATTCGACGTAGCCTGATCAACATGCATGCAGTCGCACAATCATCCGCGCAGACCGGCGAACTGATCGACCTTCCCAGCTGGCAGTCGCAGCTCGGAATACTCAAAGCGCAGTTGGCCTCCACCCTTATCGAAGGCGGGCCCGAACCGACATCGCAAATGTGGCGCCAACTGCAGGACTGCTCAACGGAACTGGATCGTCTGCACGCCATTCTCGATCGGCAATTTGAACGTCGTCAGGCCCACGAAACGAGATGGAGCAGCTTGCAGCTCAAGGCAATGCGTGCGCAGCGGCTGGCGGATGTCGATTGCCTGACTTCGCTGCCAAACCGGCGTTATTTCCTGCGCAAACTTGCGCGGACCCTCATCGGCGCCAGGCCGCTTGGCCGGGCGCTGGCCGTCATGTTCCTGGACATCGATGATTTCAAGCAGATTAACGACCGGCATGGCCACGAGACCGGCGACAAATTGTTGCGTATTGTCGCGCGGCGCCTGACGCACAGCATGCGCAACGTCGACGTGGTGAGCCGCCTGGGCGGTGATGAATTCGCCTGCATGCTGACCGGCGATGCCAGTCGGGACAAGGTCGAACACATCGCGGCAAACCTGCTGGATGCCGTTGCGGCGCCCGCGATGATTGGCAGCCTGAAGGTGTCCGTTCGCCCGAGCGTCGGAATCGCCCTGTTTCCCGGCGATGGTACGACCGCAGCCGACTTGCTGCGCCGCGCCGACGCCGCCATGTATCACGCCAAGCAGCGACGAGCCGGTTGCGCGTTTTTTGATGCCTGCAGTCCGGGTGCTACGGCCAACGCCCATTCGACGCATTTGTAAGACACCGCTGACGGCGTTGCCGTCAATTAAGGACTATAGTCAGCACTCGGTGTATGGAAGCCATGCCAGCCTTAAGCGTCATAATTTCGGACGACCATCCGCTCGTTAGGAGCGGTCTCAACAAGATGCTCGAAGAACAGAGCGACTTGCGCGTGGTTGCGCAATGTCGGACCGGCCGCGAGACGTTAGCGGCGCTCCAGTCACATACTTGCCATGTGCTGCTGCTCGACCTGGCGCTACCCGACATGTCCGGCCTCGACGTCCTGAAAGCGGCCCGCGCTCACCATCCGGGCGTGTCCGTCCTGGTGCTCAGTGGGTACCCGGAACGGCAGTTCGGAATCAACGTATTGCGTGCCGGGGCCAACGGATTCATCAGCAAAGGCGTTGACGACCCCGAGCTATTGCGCGCGATACGCACCGTGGCGCGAGGCGGCCGCTACGTTGGCCCGGAACTTGCCGAGCTGCTGGTCAACGGCATGAACGGCGATGCGGGACAACCCGCGCACACCGTGCTCTCCGAACGCGAGTTTCAGATTTTTTGCAAGTTGGCCGAAGGCCGGAGCGCCACCGAGATCGCTAACAAATTGTGTCTGAGTGTCAAGACCGTCAGCACCTACCGGTCGCGTGTCCTGGAGAAAATGGGCATGAAGACGAATGCCGATATAACAACCTATGCAATTCGCAACAGTCTCATACAGTAACGGTAATAACGTAATCGCCATCCGACCTGAGTTGAGAATTCTGCTGGTGGAGGATTCCCTGCTCGTGCAGAACCGACTTGCGGAGCAACTGACCGAACCGGGTCTGATGCGCGTGACGGCTATGGCGGAGTCCGAGACGCAGGCCATCGCCTTGATCGACCAATCGGATTTCGAGGCGCTGGTGGTCGATATCGAGTTGCATCCGGGCAGTGGCGTCGATGTGATTCGGCATGCACGCCGACGCTGGACGACCGCGCCGTTGCCGCTGATCATCGTCCTGACCAATCACACCTCAAAGACGGTCAAAGACCTGTGCATGAAAGCAGGAGCCGATCATTTCCTGGACAAAATGCGGCACTTCGCACAGGTGTATCCGCTAATCCGCGATCACGTGTTGTGATTTTTCCGCGGCAGCGCGCCGCGGTCGCGCGGCACCTGGACCTCGATTTTGATTCCCTGCCCTTCATTGGTGCCAATTTGAATTTTTCCATGGAGAGTCTCGATGCGGTGGCGCATGCCGAGCAGACCATGCGACATCACACCGTTTAGTTTCTCCGGATCCATGCCGACGCCGTCGTCGGAAATCCTGACCCGGTAGTTGTCATCATCCACCTCGATCACCAGCAACACATTCTTGGCCTGCGCGTGTCGAATGATGTTGGTCAGCGCCTCCTGCCCCACGCGAAACAACGCGATGGCCAGATCCTGCGGAATTTTCTCCAGCGCGTCAGGAACCACGGTCTTGCATTGCAATCCCGCCTTGGCGCAGGTTTCCTCGAAATAGGATTTCAGCGCCGTTGGCAGGCCAAAATGATCGAGCAGCGCCGGCCGCAGGTTTTCCACCACGCGCCGTTTGACATCCATGGCATCGTCGAGCCCCGTGGCTAACATATCGAGCCTGGCACGGGCTTCCGGCTCCTTGGCGCTCGCACGGCCCTGCAGCCACGCGAGATCCATCTTCGCGGCAATCAGCAGCCCGCCCATCTCATCATGGAGGTTGCGGGCCAGTTCCGCCTTTTCCTGCTCGGTAACTGCCAACAGGTAACTGGACAGGTCCGACAATTCCGAGGTGCGGTCGCGGACCAGTTCTTCCAGGCGCAGCCGCTCAAGTGCCAGGTCCGCACGCCGGCCCTCCTGCCGCCAGAAGTCCTTGACTAACAAACGTACCGCCAGCACCAGCAGCTCCAGCGTCAGCACACCCAATGACGCCGCAGCCAGTCGCGAGCGCTGAATGCTGCTTGCAGCCTCCGCGCGAAGGTTGCCAATCCGTCGGCTCAATTCAGTCATCAGACCCTGGACTTCCTGCCGGAACGACTCCATGAGGATGCGGCCGTTGCCCTTGCCGGCTTCGAGAACCGCGATGGGCTCCTGGCCGCGCTCCGCAAGCATGACCATCGCCTGCAACTCGGCCATCAGCTGGCCGCGCAGTGATTCGATTCGCCGCACGCGCGCCAGCAAGGCAGGATCGTTTTCCACCAGCACGCGCAGCCGCGCGCCGACGACCGCCAGCTGCGCCATCGCACTCTCAAAAGGCTCAAGATACTGCCGATCCTGGCTTAACAGAAAACCGCGAGCGCCGGTCTCCGCATCCGTGATGACCGCGCGAATTTGGAGCAGCGTGGTCTGCATTTCGGTCAGCACAGCAACCTGTTCGGCGCCAGCCAGATTGCTCTTGACCGACCATTCATTGAAAAAGAATGCGGCAATGGCAATTGCCGCCATAGCGACGATCGGCAGCCAGATCGATCGCGGCAGCATGAAGAGCGCCTGCCAGTCGTCAATGCGCGGCTGTGACACGTCTGCGGGTTCTGAGGCTGTCGGACTATCGGTTTTCAGAAGCTATTGCCACGCTCGTTGTCCTGCGACCCGATTATTCAATGCCGCGACGTCGAAATTGCGCACATATTGCAGCAAGTTCTGGCACAACGGGTTAAATCCATAGCCGCCGTCAGCCATTTCACGCAGCGCCTGGGCCACGGTCCAATTCTCGACCACCATTCGATAGATCGCCATCATCGAACCGGTGCGGTCGGCGCCTCGCTGACAATGCACGAGCACCGGCTGCAATTGCGGCGACTGCACAATCCGCAGGAACTGAATGGCATCCTGATCGTCCGGGAGGCGCGCGTCAAACCTGATCTGTTCCCGTCGCAGCAGCGAGCCGGACGGCCGCAGGTGGGCGTAAGCATCGACAGCTCGCAACGACAGGACGGTCTTCACCGGCCGATCGCCTTTAGCCAGGCTGATTTGCGACTCGAGCATGTGGAACCCAGCCTCTGTTGGCTGCGCCGAGCGATACAAGCCCGCGTTGACGCGGTACAGGTTTGGCAATTCGACGCCCGCCGCAACGGGCTGCGCCCATTTTCCGGGCCGGACCAGCGGCGCGCCTTGCGGCACTGTCGCAGCAAGGGCACACATCAACCGCAAGTCGCACGCGGATTCCAGCGGCCTCGCCAGATGATTTGCGTAAATCATTACGCAGGGAACTATTCATGAGCGACGGTGGCGGGTCTGTAGGACAACGCCCTATGCATCAGCGCTGTCGGCGTTGTCCCACAGGCGGTGCGGCAATCGGCGTCGCGGGTCCGGCGTCCACGCCGACAGCCGCCAATTGCGAGGCATGATCAACTGGTCGCCTACCCACTTGCGAGGACGGACCTATGATCATTGCCAGGAACTGCACTTTGGCCGTGGCGCTACTTGCCGGCGCCGGTTGCGCCACCAACACGCCCTTACCCACGGTTGCCATGACCCGCGCTGAAACCAGCATTGAGCAGGCAGATCAGGCGAGTGCGCGTCGCTATGACCCCGGCATGCTCGACAGCGCCAAGGACAAGTTGACGCGTGCCAAAGCCGCGGCCGCCAAAGGCGACTCGCGTGCCGCCAACGTGCTGGCCGAGCAATCCGAACTTGATGCGGAGTTGGCCGCAGCGCGCGGGCGCAGCGCCAGCGCGAAAGCCGCCGCGGCCGAGGTCAACGCGGCGCTTGCCACACTGCGCGCTGAAACCGCCCGTCAAGCTGCTCCGTAAAATTCACTTAATCAGGACACTGCCATGAAATCCAAACCAATCCTAGTCGTTGCCGCACTGAGCGCGGCACTTTTCACCGCTTGCGCCTCGACGCCGAAGGACATTCCGGAACTTGACACGGCGCGCACCCAGGTGAAGCAGGCGCAGAGCGATCCGCTGGCGCAGGAAGCAGCTGGCATGCGCCTCAAGAAAGCCGAGGAATCGCTGCGCCTCGCCGACCAATCCCATGCCGCGCATCGGCCGTTGGCCGAAGTGCAGCGCTACGCCTACACCGCCACGCGCCATGCGCAGATCGCGATCGAGCAGACGTCTGAGCTGCATGCGCGCAAGACCGTGGAACAAGGCGAAGCTGAGCGCACTCGCATACAGTTGACCGCGCGCAGCAACGAGGCTGCTAACGCCAAGTCGGCGATGCTGGTTGCGAACAGCGCCGCGTCCACAGCGCGTGCGGCCACCGCGCAGGCCCAGGAAGCAACGACCCGGGCAGAGGCCGCCACAACGGTCGCACAGGCCGATACTGTCCGTGCTAACAGCGACGCTGAGCGGGCAAAGAGCGACGCTGAGCGCGCAAAGAGCGACGCTGAGCGTGCCAAGAACGACGCTGATCGTGCTAACAGCAGCGCGGCCCTAGCCGGCGACGAGGCGGCGCGGTTGCGCACCGAACTCGAAGGCCTGCAGGCCAAGCAGACGGATCGTGGCATGGTGCTGACTCTGGGCGACGTGCTGTTCAATTCCGGCCGGTCGGAACTGCGCCCGGCGGCGATGCGCACCGTTGAACGCCTGGCTGATTTCATGCAACAGCGCGCCAAACTGTCGGTGCTGATTGAAGGTCACACGGACAACGTCGGTGAAGACGCCTACAACGTCAATCTGTCGCAACAGCGCGCCGACGCCGTCGGTTCAGCGCTCGCCTCACACGGCATTGGCGTGCAACGGGTTCGAAGCCACGGCCTGGGTGAAACCTATCCGAGCGCCTCGAACGACAGTGCGGGCGGCCGGCAACAGAACCGCCGTGTCGAAATTGTATTTTCGGATGAGAATGGCCAGTTCGCACCGTCCGCGGAGCGGCTCACGGTCCGGTGAATTGGCAGCACGATGCAGCTGCCGAGGAACCCACCGCTGCGGAGCTCTGGAACGTTGAGCAACTCGAGGCGCACGCCTGTCAGCTGGCGCAACTGCTCGGATCAGTCACAGGTACGAAGCGTGTCAAGCTTCGTACCTGTCTGCGTCGCAGCGCCGTGCAACTCGAACGCACGTACCTTGCAATCAGCGCGGCGCTGCAGGCCAGACGGGCGATCACGCCGGCGGCCGAATGGTTTGTCGACAACTTTCACCTGGTCGCCGGAGAAATCGACGATATCGCGCTGCGGCTGAGGCCATCGGTCTGGCGGGACCTGCCGGGGGCGGCTTCTGCAGACAGCGTTGGCTGGCCACGAATCTACTGCATAGTCCGCGAGTACCTGGCGCACACCGATTGCGCGTTCGACACACTGTCTTTTACCAGGTATCTGCAGAAGTATCAGACTGTCGACCCGCTCGCGATGCGCGAATTGTGGACACTGAACCCGGTCTTGCGACTCGCGCTGATCGATGAGCTGCGTCGCCTCGCGACCCGAATTGAAGCAGCGCTGGCGGCGCGCGGCGCTGCCGATGAATTCGCCAACACTTTCGTTTCACAGGCGATGCACCCCGGTTCTCCTGCGCCACCGCTGACGGTCACACTCGGCAAGTCAGCCTACCAGGCGCCGTTCGTGGTGCAACTCGCGCTGCGACTGCAATCGCTCGGCGAAGAACGTGAGTCGATCCTGGGTCAACTCAGCGACAAATTGCACGTACAGGGAACCAGCATCGATGAGGTGATTCAGCGCGAACACGCGCGACGCAGCGCCAGCAATCTCACCGTGCGCAACATCATTATCAGCCTGCGCGCGTTGCATGCGCTCAATTGGCGCACGCTGTTCGAGAATACGTCCCAGGTCGACCTGCTGTTGCGCGAACACCCCAGCTATCGCAACTGCGATCGTCGCACGCGCGATCGTTACCGCGAATGTATCGCCGAACTCGCAGTGGAGTCGCTGCAGGGTGAGCGGGCAATCGCACGTCGCGTGACCGCCTTGCTTGCCGATGGCCGCGACATTGGCGAACTGCTGGTCGGTGCGGAGCGGATCGCACTGGAAAAAGAGCTGGGATTGCGGCCGCGGCTGGCCACGACACTCCGGCGCTTCATGTTGAGCCACGCCGCCACCTGGCACTTCTGGACTGTCGCGGCGTTGACAGCAGCTTTCGTCACGCTGGCGATACAGGTGAACCGCAGCGCCGCCGACCTTTCGTTTGCACAAGGCGCGCTGCTGGCCGTGCTGGCGATGTTTCCGATTTCGGAATTTGCGATCGCTTTTGTAAGCCAGCTGTGGATGAGTGCCTATCGCCACCAGCCGCTGCCGCGCCTCGCGCTCGAACAGGGCATACCACCGGACCTAAAGACACTTGTCGTCATGCCGGTCATGCTGCGCAGCGCCGCGGACGCCCTCCTGTTCGCACGCGAACTCAGGGTGCACGCGCTTGCCAACTCCGATTCGGAGCTGCGCTTTGCACTGCTATCGGATTGGGTGGACGCGCCGACGGTCAGTCTGCCTGACGATCAGGCTATTTTCGAAGCCGCGAGCGTGGCCATCGCTGAATTGAATCTGCAGGACCGGCACCCACCCGCGCACGAGCCACGCTACTACCTGTTGCATCGCGCGCGACAGTGGAATGCCGCGGAGCAATGCTTCATGGGCTGGGAACGCAAGCGCGGTAAACTGGCCGAACTCAATCGCCTGCTGTTGCAGAGCGGCGCGACTTCCTTTCTGGCTAACGCCCTCAATGGCCTGATCGCGCCCAGCAATATCCGCTATGTAATGACGATCGACGCAGATACGCGGTTGCCACTGGGCGCGGTCCGTGATCTCGTCGGCGTTGCCGCACATCCGCTCAACCGGCCGGTCTTCGATCCCCAACTGCGACGCGTCGTCAAAGGCTTCGGTATTCTGCAGCCGCGCGTAACGCCGCTGCTGCCAACGATCGCCGAGCGCTCGCTGTATCGCGAAATCGTCACCGGCGGCAGCGGCCTCGACCCGTACGCCTCGGCCGTGTCCGATTTCTACCAGGACATATTCGGCGAGGGCCTGTTTACCGGCAAGGGTCTCTATGACCTTGCGATGACCGAGACATCCCTGGCGGATCGCGTTCCCGAAAACACGCTGTTGAGCCACGACCTGTTCGAAGGCTTGTTTGCACGCTGTGGCCTGGTCAGCGATGTCGAGGTGTTCGAGGAATTTCCGTCGCATTCGGAAGTTGCGGCCGCTCGTTCGCATCGCTGGATCAGGGGTGACTGGCAATTGCTGCCGTGGATCGTCGGTGCGCGCGGCCGGCTGCCGCGCCTCGGGCGCTGGAAAATGCTGGAGAATCTACGTCGCTCATTGCACGCCCCGGCATCGATGGCCTTGTTAGTCTCAGCGTGGGCGATGCCGGCGGCCAATCCCGGAATCTGGCTGATCGTGGTGCTGCTGCCTGCGGCAATGCCGGCGATCATCAACAGCGTGGCACGCCTGGCCGGGCAGTGCGCGACCGACACCCTCGTGACCAATGTGCGACAACTGGTCATCGAACTCATCGAGGATCTGGCCCGGGCGCTGGCGGGTCTCGCGTTGTTAGCCCAGTCGGCCTGGTTGAGCGCCGACGCCATCAGCCGCGCGCTCTGGCGCCTGCTGGTATCGCATCGCAAACTCCTGCAATGGGTCACGGCCGCGCAATCCAAGGCACAAAGCAACCAGGCGCTGCGCAGCTTTGTCTGGTCGATGCGCGGCGCCAGCGTCATCGTGCTGTGCGCAACCGCTGTTATCCTGTGGTTGCACCCGCAGGCCATGCTGGGAGCCGCGCCTTTGCTGCTGGCCTGGTGGCTCTCGCCGCTGCTGGCCCGCATGCTCAGCAGGCCTTTTGGCTGGCACTGGCGGACTCGAACCGTCTCCACGCTCGCGACCCGCGGCCTGCGCCGAGTTGCGCGCCGCACCTGGCATTACTTTGAAACCCTGGTCACTGCGGACCACCATTTCCTGCCGCCCGATAATTTTCAGGCTGATCCGCTGCCCGTCACCGCACACCGCAGCTCACCAACCAACATCGGCCTGTATTTGCTGGCAACGATCGCGGCCCGGGATTTTGGCTGGCTGGGTCTTGTGCAGCTGTCGCGCAGGCTCGGCGAGACGCTGACGACACTGGAAAGGCTGGAACGTTTCAACGGGCATTTTCTGAACTGGTATGACACCCAGACACTTGCACCGCTGACACCGAAATACGTGTCGACAGTCGACAGCGGAAATCTGGCCGGACATCTGATCGCGATCCGCCAGGCGCTGCAAGGCATGCAGAACCAGCCGCTGCTGGCGCCTGACATCTTGCGGGCGCCGCAGGAGAGCCTGGGGTTCTGTTGCGAAGCGCTGGCCACGACCCCAGACTCTGTCAGCTTCGGCGCGGGCGCGCTTCCCGACCTCCACAGCTCGATTGCCGAGTTGCAAGCCACGCTGACACGCGACTGCAGTGGATTCATGGACACCGTGCACAGCTGCAAACTGGCGGCAGACCAGGCCACCGCGATCGCCGACATCGCAACCGCTTTGCAAGTCGAACGCGGCGCTGGATTTGCGGCGGTGGTCACCTGGGCCAAAGCGTTGCGCCAGGACGTCGACACGCACGCGCGGGAAATTGCCTCGCTGAGCACTGCCCTGCCACCCGGCCTGCCGGACTCAGCCCGGGAACGCTGGCAGGAACTTGAGCAACAACTGCCACGCGATGCAACGCTTCGTGACCTTGAAAACCACCATGCCTGTGCGTTGCGTGAAGTAGAGAGCTGGCCAGGCGACAGCTGGCCCGCGACAGCGGCGCGTGCGCGGCTGCGCCTGCTGGCCGACATCCGGCGTGCGCTGGCGACGGTTGTCGCGTTGCGCATCGAGTTGCAGGCGCTGGCGCAGCGCTGCGGGGCGCTGTTCGACGGCATGCAATTCGGGTTCCTGTACGATCGCGATCACGGACTCCTCTCAATAGGCTTTCGGGTTGCGGAGTTGGCGATGGACGCCAGCAATTACGACTTGTTAGCCTCGGAAGCGCGGCTGGCGAGCTTTGTCGCGATCGCCAAGGGCGACATCCCGCGCTCACACTGGCAACGGCTGGGGCGTCGCCTGACCGGCGGCTCGTGGCACGCCGTGCTCGCATCGTGGTCCGGCTCCATGTTCGAATATCTGATGCCCGCACTGGTGATGCGCGAGCCGCGTTACAGCCTGCTGGACCAGAGCAACCGGCGCGCGATCAGGCATCAGATTCGCGCTGGCGTCCGCAATGGTCATCCCTGGGGTATCTCCGAATCGGCCTACAACGTTCGCGACCGCGAATTGACCTACCAGTACTCGGCTTTCGGACTCGCCACGCTCGGCCTGAAACGTGGGCTGGCGGCTAATATCGTGGTCGCTCCCTACGCCACGGCGTTAGCTGCCATGTACGAACCCGAGGACGCATACCGGAACTTCATACGCCTCGAGAGCATCGCAGGCTTTGGCGAGTACGGGTTCTTCGAGGCGATCGATTTCACACCGCAGCGCCTGCCTGATGCCAGCGACGCGGTCGTGGTGCAGGCTTTCATGGCCCATCACCAGGGCATGACGCTGGTGGCGCTCGACAACGCGTTGCACGCTAACATCATGCAGCGGCGTTTTCACGATGAGCCGCTGATTCAATCCGCGGAATTGTTGCTGCAGGAGCGCGCGGTGCGCTTTGCAACCGCGCCAGCCCTGATCGAGATTGACGCGCCCGCGGCCAGCGCCCACGAGGAATCGCCGGACATGGAGCGCGGCGTCGTGGGTCACCACTCGCCCACGCCGGTTACGCATCTGTTATCCAATCGGCATTACGGCGTGATGCTCACCGATTCCGGCGCCGGCTACAGCCTGTGCAAATCGCGCGCCGTCACGCGCTGGCGCGAGGATGCGACTGCGGATTGCTGGGGAACGTTCCTGTTTCTGCGCGACATCGTCTCGGGCAAATTCTGGTCGGCTGGATTCCAGCCCACGGGTGTCGTACCGCAGCGCTACGAGGTGGTCTACAAGGAAGAGCGCGTCGTCATCACGCGCAGTGACGGCAGCCTGACGACTACGCTGGAAGTCATTGTCAGTGCGCAAGACAACGGTGAGTTGCGCCGCGTGTCAATCCATAACGACGGGATTCGCGCCCGCCACATCGAATTGACATCCTATGCCGAGCTGGTATTGGCGCCCGCAGGCGCCGACATTGCACATCCGGCTTTCTCCAACCTGTTCCTGAGCACGGAATTTGTCGGCGAAAGCAATGCGCTGCTGGCGCAACGTCACCCTCGCGGCGCACATGAATCGGCATGCTGGGCGGTGCATGTGCTGCAGTCGTCGCTCGCCGGTGCGGTGCCGCTGGAATACGAAACCGACCGCGCGCAGTTTCTCGGCCGCGGCCGCAACGTGCATGCGCCGATAGTCATTGAAGACGGGCGGCCGCTGTCTAACACCGTAGGCAGCGTACTCGATCCGATATTCAGTCTGCGCACCCGAATCCACGTGGCGCCGGGCGCCACCGTGTCGGTCACGTTCGCAACTCTGGTCGCGGACTCGCGTGAGCAGGCGCTGGCGCTCGCCGGCAAGTACCGGCATCCGGCGATATTTCAGATTGCGACCGACTTGGCCTGGACGTTTGTGCGCGCCGAGCTGCATTACCTGCAATGCGAACTCCACGAAGCGCGTACCTTCCAGCAACTGGCTGGACACTTGGTGTATGCCAACCGGCTGCTGCGCAGCAGTGGCACCCTGATCGCGGCGAACCGGCTCGACGTCAGTCGCCTGTGGCGCTTTGCGATTTCAGGCGACCGCCCGATACTTGTCATCCGTTGCCGCGGTGGCGATGACCTCAGTCAACTGCGCCAATGCCTGCGCGCGCAGGAGTACCTGCGCATCAAGCGACTGCATGTCGATGTTGTCATTCTCAACGACGTGCAAAATGCCTATTTCAGGGAACTGCAGGACAACATCGAACGCCTGGTGCGACTGCATTCGTCGCGCGGCGCCGGCCCCGACAACGACGAGCGCGGCACCGTGAGCGCATTGTTGACTGACAGCATGAGCAGCGAGGAGCGCGATTTGTTGTTAGCCCTGGCGCGTGTCGTGCTGTTGCCATCGCAGGGGAGTCTCGCCGAGCAACTGCGGCGACCGGATCGCAACATGGGCATCGCCTCCGCATTGCGACTGGCAAGCCCAAGAACCGCTGACCAGGATAATGGCGCTGTCCCGTCCGCGGCGCCCGCGCCGGCGCGCGAGTTCTTCAACGGGCTCGGCGGCTTTGGCGAGGATGGCAGTGAATATCAGATCACGCTTCGACCCGGAACTATGACTCCGGCTCCGTGGTGCAACGTCATCGCCAATGAACAATTCGGCTCGCTGGTGAGCGAGAACGGCTCGATGTACACATGGTCACTGAACAGCCGCGAAAATCAGCTGACACCCTGGTCCAACGACCCGGTTTGCGACCCAACCGGCGAAGCCTTCTATATTCTTGACGGTGTTGCGCGCCAGCTATGGAGTCCGACGCCCCTGCCGATACGCCTGCCGCTGGCGCACTACGAGGTGCACCACGGCCAGGGTTACAGCCGATTCCAGCTGCTAACACGCGGTATTGCGAGCGAACTTACCGTCCTGGTTGCGCCCGAGGATCCCGTCAAGTGGTGCCGCCTGCGTCTCACCAATCATACCGATCGGCCGCGCCAACTGACCGTCGCCGTGTACCTGGAATGGGTAATGGGCGCTGATCGTGGCCGCAGCGCACCGAATGTCGTCACCCATCTCGATGCCGAGACCGGCGCCATGCTTTGCCGCAATGCTGCGCGCATCGATTTTGGTCAGCGCATCGCCTTCTGCGATCTGGGCGGCCGCCAGCAATACGTCACGGCCAGCCGCCGCGAATTCCTCGGCCGCAACGGACAGCTTGCGGCGCCCGCGGGTATGGAAAATGTCGCAGCCTGGTCGGGACGTACCGGCGCCGGTCTTGATCCCTGCTGCGCGCTGGCGGTCAGTGTCGAACTTAAACCGCATGAATCCCAGGACTTTGACTGCCTGTTAGGCCAGGCGGCCGACAGTGCCGCGGCGACAGCTCTCGTTCGCCGCTATCGCGCACTGGCCTTCGACGCGGTGCTGCAAACGGTGCGCAGAAACTGGTCGACTCTGTTAGGCGCGGTGCAGATCCGCACGCCGGACCGTGCGGTTGATGTGTTGTTCAACCGCTGGCTGCTGTACCAGACCATCAGCTGCCGTCTTTGGGGTCGGGCAGGCTTTTACCAGGCCGGCGGAGCCTTCGGTTTCAGGGATCAGCTCCAGGACGGCATGGCCATTGCGCTCTCAAGCCCGGCACTGACCCGCGCTCACTTGCTGCGCGCTGCTGCGCGGCAATTTCCGCAGGGTGACGTGCAACACTGGTGGCACCCGCCCAGCGGTCGCGGCGTGCGTACCCATTTCTCCGACGATCGCAACTGGCTGCCATTTGCCGTCAGCCAATATGTTGCTACCTCCGGCGACTGGGTGGTGCTGGACGAACCCATTGCGTTTGTCGAGGGTGACTTGCTGGCGGGCGACCAGGAGGACGCACATTTTCAGCCGGCCATCTCGATTCAACGGAGCAGCCTTTTCGACCACTGCGCACGCGCGCTCGATTCCAGCCTGCTGTTAGGTACCCATGGCCTGCCGTTGATCGGCGGCGGCGACTGGAATGATGGGATGAACCGGGTCGGGCACGAGGGCCGCGGCGAGAGTGTCTGGCTGGCATGGTTTCTGGTCACAAACCTGCGGCAGTTTGCAGCCATCGCGGCAGCACGTGGCGATGACGCGCATGCACAGCGATGGCGCCAGCATGCCGACGCCCTTGCCGCGGCCTGCGAAACACACGGCTGGGACGGCGCCTGGTATCGACGCGCCTTTTTCGATGATGGCACCCCTTTGGGTTCGGCGGCGAACGCGGAGTGCAGGATCGACTCGATCGCCCAGAGCTGGGCGGTGCTTTCGGGAGCCGCCGATCCGCAGCGCGCCGCACGCGCCATGGACTCCGTTGAACGCCATCTGGTACGTGGCGGAGACGGCCTGGTACTGCTGTTTGCGCCACCCTTTGTCAATTCCAGGCCCGACCCCGGCTATGTGCAGTCCTACCTGCCCGGAGTGCGTGAGAATGGCGGCCAGTACACGCACGCGGCCATCTGGGTCCTGATGGCGCAGGCGGCGTTAGGTGAGCAGTCGCAGGTCGCTTCACTGTTAGATATGCTGAACCCGGTCCGGCGCACGGAATCGCGCAGCGGCGTGCAGGCCTATCGCGTGGAACCCTATGTGATGGCCGCGGATATCTATTCGATGCCCCCGCACGCCCGTCGCGGCGGCTGGACCTGGTACACCGGCGCGGCGGGCTGGTTCTACCAGGCAATTCTTGAATCGGTGCTGGGAGTCCAGGTGCGCGACGACTCGTTGAGCATCAAGCCCTGCCTGCCCGGTCACTGGAATGGTTTTGAGATCGACCTCAAAGTCAACGGCGCCGATTACCTGATCCAGGTCGCGAGGATCGATGCGTCGCAGGCAGTGGGTGTGGATTTGGACGGTGTCAGGCTGGCTGACGGGAAGATTCCGCTGCATGCCGACGGCAGGCAGCACACCCTGCTGGTGCGGATTGCCTAACGAGCGCGCACAATCGACGCCAGCACCAGGCAACGACTGCTGGCTTGGCCGGACTGGCCCGCATGATCGTTGCGGCAGCCGACCGTCTGACTGACAGTCGCCATGGCGACGACCAGCGTAGGCACACCCAGCAACCATATCAGCAGCAATCTCATGTCAGCCGCGACTTGCGGCTGCGCCGCCAGTACCGGGCCAGGCGCGACGCGCCCCACATGACAGCCACGGGCCAGCCGCCGCGCGACTTGACGAATCCGCCAGCCGCTGAGCCCATGATCAGCAGCAGCAAGGACCAATTTGAGCGTTGTCGGCTGACATCGAGCCGGGTGCCCAGCGCAACGCGCTGCAGCTCCGCCTCGAGCTCAAGGATTTGCGCGCGAATAGCCAGTTGATTCATCGTCGATCCCCTGTGCGGCTGGCTCGGCGCTGTCCTGCAGCGTCGAGCGATCCCGACCGAGTTGCGCTATCAGGCTGTCGAACATTCGCGCCTGGCGTTGCCGGTGTTTCTGCGCGGCCAACATGGTGGCCACTGAAATGGCGACGAACGTGAATGTAAGGACGCCCAGAGCCGCGGACCGTTCGTTCGGCGGCAGCGTCAGTGCCGCCCAGAGGACGGCACTGACTCCCGCTACTCCGGCCGCAATCACACTGGTCATGCCCAACTTCAGCTGCAACACAATCGCGTTGCGCTCCTGCCGCAGCTCAACGCTGAGCATTTCGAGCCGTGTCTGCACCATGCGCACGACATCGCCGGTCAGGTCAGCAACGCGGCCCACCAGATTGAGATTGGTGTGCATTTCCGCTCCTAGATGCGACGCGCGACCAGGGCGCCGACAAACGCACCAACGCCCGCGGCAACCGCTATCGCAGTCCACGGATTGCTGCGAACGTATTCATCAGTGCTTTTCAGGCTCTTGTTGACCACGTCCTGCGTCTGGGTCTGCAATTGCGACAGCCTGACCTTCGCATTCTCGATCGTCGTTTGGACGCGTTGGCGCAATTCAACCGCCGACGCATCACCCGCCTGGCTCATCCTGCTCAGCAAGTCTTCGGCTTTGGTGACAATTTCACTCAGCTGGTCGGCGGCCGTGGCCGCGCCATTCTTGTTGACGTTCAATTCCATCGCTGTACTCCAAGTGGTTGTGGACCAGCAGTTTGAGGATCGCCACTGGAATGCACTGTCAGTCAATGGGACAAAAGCGCGAGGCGCGGTCTTACAGCCTCTGGAGATTGACCGCGACGTCGAGCAATGAGTCATCCTCAGCGTCGACCATGACACTCATGCCGAGGCGCCGGGCCAGCGCTACCATGCCTGCGTTGTTAGCAAACGTGACGCCGCAGGCAAGTACAAATCGTTGGTTGCGCGCGTAGTCGAAAAGGCTGCGCAGCAGCTGCACGCCTACGCCGCGCCTCTGCCACCGGTCCGCGACCACGATTGCAAATTCGATCTGTCGTGCCGCGGCGCCTGGCGCATAGCGCGCGACACCAATGATGGACTCGCCTACGGGCGACGCTTCCACCGCCGCCAACGCCATGGTGTTCGTGTAATCGAGATTCATCATGCTGTCCATGAAGCTGTCCGAGGCTTCACGTTGCGTGAACATCAGCCGTTGATACCTGGACTGGGCACTCAGGGAATTAATGAAGACTTTTTCGTTGCCACGGTCGCTCTGGCGCAACGGTCGCAGGCAATAGGCCGCGCCGTCATGGGCCGCACGCCAGACCGGATCAAAGGCCGGCGACCAATGCGCCTCGCGACTCGCCGTTGCCGGGGACTGCCCGACAACGGCTTGCATGCTCACGTCAGGCGTCCATCGCGCCGGGGCATTCGCTCGGATTGCTAGCGTGTGCCGGCACGACGAAAGAAGCTGACGATGGCGATCAGCAACACCGCGCCACCAACCGATACGACAAGACCCGCGAGACTGAAATTGCCTTGATTAATCGTAGATACACCGATCAATGGCGAAATAAACCAACCGGCGATCAGTGCGCCAACGATTCCAACCACGACATTGAGGACGATTCCTTGTTGGCCATCCGTCTTCATTATGAGACTTGCGACCCAGCCGACCAATCCACCGATGACTAACCAGACTAAAAGATTCATAAAAATGTCCTGCATGTAAAAAGGGATTTGGATTTCACGCTGCGAGGCTAGGCCGCGCACCGGTGTGCTGACAGAGTCGGCTCTCCACGGCACATGTAGGTGCATGCCTACAGAAGCGCGTGGCGTCAGAATTGACCTACGACAATTGTCGACCACGACCGCGGGTCACGGTTGCCTATTCGCGTTAGGTTTTCCAGACAGGCTGGCAATCCGCCGCCCTTGATAGCAAGAGAGAGACCCCTTATGAACAAATTTTCCGCGATTATGTCGCTAGGACTGGTATCGCTGTTAGCAGCAGGCTGTGTATCGACAAAGCCGCTGCAGGCCGAAGTCGACACTCTGAAGACGCAGGTGTCGCGCCTTGAAGCGGACCACGCAGCCCTCAAAACCGCGAACGAGCGCACGGCTGCCGACGCGCAGGCCGCAAGCAAAGCCGCCACTGAGGCGGCTGCCGCCGCCCAGACCACGGCCAACCAGGCTGCCGCGGCGGCTCAGACCAGCCAGTCGTGCTGCGATGCCAATAGCGAAAAGATGGAGCGCATGTTCCGCCGCTCGGTTTCGAAATAGCCGACGGGCTCGAAGACCTGGACCGAACGGCCGCCTTATGCGGTCGTTCGGTCTGGCGCAATGCCTAACGTGCTTTGTAAGAGAACTTCTGTCCGCCGACCGTCGCGTTGTACATCAGCCCGCCCTTGGCAATCGTGAACACGGCCATGCCATGGGTAAAGTCCCCGGCATTGGACGCATCATGTTTGTTGGTACTCGCTGAGGCATCCGTCCCGGCCGTTCCCGCGCTCACATTAGCTGCAGCCGTGATGGCAATTGCACCCACATCGGCACTGAACTCGAAGTTGCCCGATGTGAATTCATTCAGCGCCTTCTTGTCACCAAAAAAGATGATCTGGCTGTACGCCTGGCCACCCGCCTGAAAGCCAATGCTAAGCTGGTTCATCGTCACGCTGCCGATACGTTTGCCGCCCGCGTAGACATTGCCCTGACCGTGCGCCGCACCCACGCCCAGTCCGCCCTTGCCGATGGTCGGAAACACCGCATAGCCAACGCTTCTCTTGAAGTAACCCGCGCTTTGATCCGCATGGCGGAAAAGATTAGTCGTATCCGAGTCGCTGCTTGCGTACACCAGACCGGCTGTTAGGGCCAATGCGGCGACTAACAAAGTCGTACTTTTGATCAATCTCATGGTCTTCTCCTTGAATTACACTTTAAATGACTGTTGTTGAACAACAGCCAGAGTGTGCAGACAATCCGTCCAAACGCCATTCCCGAAGGCACTGTTCGCGTGAGCCGTTCGCTGTCAGACAAAACCTGACGGGCAGTTACCGGCATACGTCTTGTGGCTCCGCATTGATACCCTGCTATCGCAGGTACAGCTGCGATACGATGGCGTACAGGCTGGTGCGGCACCGTGAGCCGGTTATTGCGAGCGTGGCCAACGGAGTGAGTCCCATGACGCCTGCCAGAATTGAACGCGACAGCTTCGGCGACATCGAAGTAGATGCGCATTGCTACTGGGGAGCCCAGACCCAGCGCGCACTGCACTTTTTTGCAATTTCCATCGAACGACAATCACCGGCACTGATAGACGCCATCGTGCTGGTCAAAAAGGCCGCAGCGCGGGCCAATAATGAGTTTGGACTTCTCGACGCCGGCAAGGCCAGCGCCATTGTCAAAGCCGCCGACGAAATTCTGGCAGGCAGTTTCGCGGACCAGTTTCCGCTGTCGGTATGGCAGACCGGATCCGGGACGCAAACCAACATGAACGTCAATGAAGTCATCGCGAACCGAGCCAGTGAACTGCTGGGCGGCGTTCGCGGCATCGAGCGGCTCGTACATCCTAACGATGACGTCAACAAGGGGCAGTCGTCCAATGATGTGTTTCCAACCGCCATGCACCTGGCCGCTGTCCGAGCTATTTCTCAGGCAGTCATTCCGGCACTGGCGGAACTGCAGCAGGCATTGACGGCAAAGTCCCGGGAATTTTCTGCCGTCGTCAAGATCGGTAGAACGCACCTTCAGGATGCAACCCCATTGACCCTGGGCCAGGAATTCTCAGGCTACGCGTCCCAGATTCAGCAGGCCATTCAACACCTGCAGTCCACGCTGCCAGCGTTGCAACAACTGGCGATTGGCGGCACTGCTGTGGGAACGGGGCTGAATACACACGCGCAATTTGGCCGCCGCGTCGCGGAGATTTTATCGACACTGACGGCAATCGAGTTCGCATCGGGTCACAATAAGTTCGCCCTCATGGCCGCCACTGATGCGCTAGTGGCTGCCCATGGCGCATTCAAGACCTGCGCCGCCAGCCTGATGAAAATTGCGAACGATATTCGATGGCTCGCGAGCGGACCACGTTGCGGCATCGGAGAAATCCGTATTCCGGAAAATGAGCCTGGATCCTCCATCATGCCTGGCAAAGTCAATCCGACACAGTCGGAGGCTCTGACCATGATTTGCTGCCAGATTTTTGGCAACGATGTCGCCATCAACTTCGGCGGCGCGAGCGGCAATTTCGAGCTCAACGTCTATCGGCCGATGATTATCCATAATTTCCTGCAGAGCGCCCGATTGTTAGCAGACGGCGTGCGGAGCTTTTCGAGGCACTGCGTTGCCGGCGTTCGGGCTGATCGCGAGCGCATCGCTGCGCTGCTGGCACAGTCCTTGATGCTGGTAACCGCCCTTGTGCCGCACGTCGGCTATGACAAGGCAGCGCAAATTGCCAGGCATGCGCACCAAAGCGGGCATTCGCTGCGTGCAGCGGCGCTCGAACTCGGTTTGCTGACCGCCGAACGCTTCGATGCGCTGGTCCAGCCGTCGCGGATGATCGGTCCGCAGAAATAATGGGCGCTGCTAGCTGCGCGACCTGCCGACCAGCATCGTGACCACCGCCACGATCAGGAAAACGACAAACAGGATCTTGGCGATTCCGGCTGCGCCGGTCGCCAGACCGCCGAATCCGAGCACGGCGGCGACGATTGCAATGACAAAAAATACGGCAGCGTAATAAAGCATAGGTCCTCCAGGGATACAGTGTTACAGGGCAAAGTACGCGTTCATGGTTCCACCCTCGATGTCAAATCTCGTCGTCAAACCGTGCCAGCGCGGCAGCGGCGGCCGCAAAGCCCCCGAGCCCTAACATGGTGGCGACGACCGCAGCGACAAAAAATACGATTGCGGAATAAAGCATATGCCCTCCGACGGTACTAATTCTTCACCTTTGATCGTACATTCAGGCATCTATTTATCGGATCGGGACGATGTTACATCGGGTGTAAGTGCTGGCCGACGTGCAATCGCACCGCCCTCGTTTTCAAACTGAGCCAGCGCAGCGCGCGCCTGAACCGATTCGCGTCTGCTCAACAACACGCGCAGTCGCCGCAGGACACGTCCGATAAAGGCAATGCTCCAGCTAACAACAACCGGCTGTTTGGTCATCGGATGATCCTCGCAGGCAACTCCGCTGCAGCTTGCGCCGCTGGCTGGCGGGACTGGAGTAGCAAACGTCGCGGCGCGCCGTCAGCGCCGTCTGACGAACGTCCGGGTGGGAGCAGTCCGACAGCGCGTCGCGCCACCGCCCGCTGCTCCGGCGCGCCAGGGCCCGGCACCATCCTGCCCTGACCGAGGTATTCCATTACTACTTGAGTTTTTCTGGAGAAATGAGTTTGTCCATGCAACTGATTCGAGCCGCCAGTCTGGCCTTGGCTTGTGTCGCGACAACCGCACCCGCGCTGGCCTATGAAGGCACTGCGCCGCTCGGGCTGTACGTCGGCGGTGGCATCACGCAATCGCGTTTCGACGCCACGACCTTCTCGGTGGACAACAAGGACAAAAGCTGGAAGGCCATCGCCGGTTGGCGTTTCCAAGACTACGCCGCGATGGAACTCAACTACGTCGATTTTGGGAACGCGACTGCATCGGCCGCGCCGTTAGGTGTGCCGTCGGCGTCTGAGGCCAGCGCAACCTCGCTTTTTGTGGTCGGTACCGTGCCCCTGCAGTGGCTGGATCTTTACGCCAAGGCCGGCGGCGCGCGCACCCAGGCGAAAGGCTCCATTCGGGGCGTGCCATTCAATGACAGCTCCACCAGGTTTGCCTACGGCGCCGGCCTCGGCTGGCGGCTCGACAGTTTGGCTATTCGTGCCGAGTACGAAAAGTACACGACGAATTCGGTCCAGGACCTCGACCTGATTACGTTGGGCATGACTTACACGTTTGGCGGCACGCGTAACTGACAAGGGGATCGACACCGATCAGGTTTGCGAACATCGTGGTCGCGCCGTTCTGGTCCGGCGACGACGTCCTGCACCACCCGGCCGCTCTCCCCGACGGCCGGGTGGTTCAGCGGGGACGCGCCGATCACCGGGATCCAATTTATTTGACGCCGCCCGCGCGCCTTGCATTGCCCACTGATCCGATCATGCCAACCTGGCCCATGATAGGGTAGGCTGCCACCGCGGCGGTCCCAACGCGCGCGTTAGGCTGGTGCAACATGAACCCCATCGTCTACGCGATTCCGGTGTTTCTCGCCACGATCCTCATCGAGGCGTGGACAGCCCGCAGGCGCCAGCTGCCGGCCTACGACACCGCCGATGCGATCACCAGTCTGCATTTCGGCGTGCTGAGCCAGGTCGCGGTCGCGTTCACTTTCATTTTCAGTTTCGGCTATTACGTTCTTATTTATCAGAACCTGCGGCTCTTCAGCCTGCCGCGCGACAGCGTCTGGGTCTGGCTGTTCACGGTGCTGGCCTACGATTTTTGTTATTACTGGGTGCATCGCTGCGGGCATGAGGTCAACTTGTTGTGGGCTGCTCACCAGGTGCATCATTCTTCGGAGTATTACAACCTGACGACGGCGCTGCGACAGACCGCCACCGGCGCCTTCACGGCCTGGCCTTTCTATGTCCTGTTAGCCGTGATCGGCGTGCCGCCGTTCGTATTCGCGACGGTGGCGCTGATCGATCTGCTGTACCAGTACTGGGTGCACACGGAACTTGTGCCGCGGCTCGGCTGGATAGACCGCGTGTTTGTCACGCCGTCGAACCACCGCGTGCACCACGGCCAGAACGATTACTGCATCGACCGCAATTACGGCGGCATCCTGGTCCTCTGGGACCGCTTGTTCGGCACCTTCGCGGCAGAGCGGCGCAACGAGCCGGTAATTTATGGCATCCGCACGCCCGTGGCGAGCTTCAACGCAGCCTGGGGCAATGCCGCGGGCTATCGGGAAATCTGGCGCAAGGCACGTACGGCGGATAGCTGGCTGGCCGCCCTGCGCACCTGGTTCGATCCACCTGCGGGCCGCGGCCAGCACCAGCCGGCCTTCGACAAGGTTGCCTTCCGCCGTTTTGACCGTAATACGCAGCTAACAACCCGGCGCTACGCGATTGCGCAGTATGCGTTGCTGGTGCTGCCGACATCGCATTTCATCGCGATCGCGGCGCAACTTGGGATCATGCCGCGCATCGCGTATGCGCTGGTGATTGTCGCCTGGGTGCTCAGCATCGGCTGGCTGCTCGAAGAGCGGCGTTTCGCGCTGCGCCTCGAAATGCTGCGGGTGTTAGCACTGGGCGCGGGTTTCGTGCTGGCGCCGGGCTGGTTCGGCTGGGTCGCGGCGCCGCCGCTGAAAATTGCGATTGCTGCTGTGCTGCTGCTGGGCGCAGGGTGGCTGTGGAGCCGACACGCGCGGGTGCCGATCACGACTTGAATGTCGGCAGCAGCAGACTGGTTTCGGTGTTAGATACGCCGGCGATCGACCTCGCATGAACGACAACCGGAGTCGTCAGCGCAGGCGCGTGACCCCATCATTGCCGTGGAATCGATAGCCTGCGTTTCGTCTGGATCCTGAGTGCAGCGCTGTCAAAGGATCGACAGAATTGAGCCATAGCGCCGTTAGCCCAGGCACACGGCTCATGGCAGGGTCGCTAACCTCGACGCAACTGCAAACGTATGCAACAATCAGCGCTCAAAAGGAACGGCAGATGCCAGTCACGCGCAGAAAAATCATTACAGCGTCGGCCGCCGCGGCGTTAGTAGTCGGCCGGCCGCGCGCCGGCAGCGCGGCTAACGCCAACGGCAGCTACATGAATGACATGCCAGCGCGCAATGAACTGTTCGTGCGTCTGCGCGGCGGGGCCCGCGGCCAGCCGGGTTTGTGGTGGTTTGCCGGCATGCTCTGGGGCAAACGCACGCTGGACGGGGCCAAGGTCCTGTTCGCGGTGGAAGGCTGCAGTTTCAACACGCTGGTCCTGGATCCCGATGGCTCGGTGCGCATGAACATGATCGAGGCCGGCTTCTGGCTCGATCCGGTGAGCAAACAACCGGCCGACGACTGGCTCAATCCGATGAACGGCCTCAAGTGCGCGCCGGTGCATTTCATGGGACCGCAGGCCATCGCCTTCGACCCCCTGGGTCGGGCGCAGCGGCCACCGGCCGTGCCAGCCGGCACCGACTTTGACGGTTACATCACCGAGCCGATGACGTCGGGCGATCTTGTCTGGGTTGGCGAAAGCCTGATCGTCAGGGGGCCCGCACGACCTAACAACAGCACCGACCCCTTGCAAGGCGGCTTGCCGGTGTTTACCGCGACCTCGCTCGATACCTACCAGGCGACGCGCGGGGATCTTGCCACGCGCGCCGAGCTCTGGACGCCGGCGAGTCGCAGCTATCAGACACTCGGCTCCTGGTATCCGTGGATGCGCATGGGCCACGAATCCGGTGGCATCAGTTTCCAGATGATCGGCCGCAAACTGCGCGCGGTTGACGAATTACCCGCCGCGCTGCGAACTCTGGTTGATGAGCGACACCCAGGCTGGCTGCAAAAGCACAGCGCATGACCGCGGATGAGTCCATCGCCAAAATGATACTCGTTGCAGGCGCCGAAACGACCAACCTCAACACCGGAAAACTATCATGAAGACTGCGAAGCCTACACGTCGCGATGCGATTGCCGCCGGACTCGGCCTGTCCACGTTCAGCGCCACGCAGACCAAAGCTGGGCCACGAAGAGCCAGGCGTGTTAGCACCACGCTGCGTCTCGACGATCCGGGCGAACGCGCACGAATTCGCGCCAAGATCGTAGCCAGCGCTGCTGCAGAAACCGTACCGGCTTTTTACCGGCTGCATATATACGCCTACATGCATCAGGGCAATCTGATTCCGCTTTACACGATGAACAACGTCGCCATCAAAGTGTGCCGACCCATGGCCAACGGCCACACGATGATTACGAATTACGAAGCCGGCGTGTATTGCAAGTTCGACACCCATGAAGTGCTCGAAACCTGGCGCAACCCGGTCACTGACGAGGTCCTCGAACCCTGGCATTTCATTGGCCGGCCGTTGTCGGTGGAGATCGGCCCTGACGAGGTTATTACGGGCCCCGGCGCAACGCTCAAGCCAAAAACCATGGCCATTGAAACCGTTGGCGACACGGTGATCATGCCGACCATGTCAGGGTTTGCGTACCCCAACCCCTTCAGTCCGAGCGAATTTCCCGACGATTCCTCAGGCCCGACGATGTTCTGGGATTCGCATTACGTCTATTTCGCACCGTTAGCCGAAGTCGCGGATCCTGCGGTGCTGCGCGCATCGGCGAGCATCCAGTTTCAGAATCTTGTTAGCTTTCAACCCTGGGCTGGCATGGGTACACGCCCAGGCCGCAGCTGGGGTCGCGCGTTTGGCAGAAAATTGCAGGACCTGGAGCAAATACCGGCATCGGCGCGCAAGGGCCTCGAGCAAAAGACACCGATGCTGTTCGACCTGGCGAGTTGGCCCAAAGATCGTGACGACTCTGCCGAATACAAGAAAATTCTGCGGCAAAAACGCGGCACGGCCTGACTCGGTCAGCCGCCGCGCTGCAGGAAATCCGGGACCAATCAGCCGACCACGCCGTCCTTGCGCACCCATGCAAAGCGTGAGACCTCGATACGTGGCGCCTGCTATTTGGCAGGCATATTCCGGAACGCCCGGTGCCAATCTGCCCTCGGCGGTCCGATGCCGTTAGCAACGGAAAAGGTCCGGTTCGCCGCGTCTGGCAAAGCGGCAGCCGCAATCACCACCGTGGCAACGTCTTCGCGCGTGATCCTCATGCCGCTGCGATATTTGTCGCGGGAGAAAATCTGAATCGGTTGCACACCACCCGGATCATCAGTCATGCCAGTGGGCCCTACCACCACGTACTCCAACCCGGACTTCATCAGTTCTTCCTCGGCGCGCCCTTTCCAGATGAGCACATTGCCGCCGATGTAATTCAGGAAGTGGTCTTTTTTGCCGGACACCGACGATGTGATGATCACAAACCGGGTTGCGCCCGCAGCCTTGGCGGCACGCGCAAGATTGATGGTACCTTCATAATCGACCCGCTCCGATCTGTTAGCTCCGAAAGGCATCGCGGTCGCGACGGCATCGATCACCACGTTCACACCCTTCATGGCCGCCATCAGGGTCTCCGGCCGGGTGACATCGGCCTCGACCCACTCGTGCTGCGCGCCAATCTCTTCGCGCGCGTCGGCGGCATCGCGCGTCATGGCGCGCACGTGCACACCGAGCACCGCGAGTTGACGTAGCACGACGCGCCCATTGTTGCCAGTCGCACCCGCAAGCAGAACAGTTTTGCCCCGCAAATTCGCCAGCGCCTCGCTGCCGACCAGAACCTGTGGGCTGAGCCTGGCAGCATCCGCATGCGGACTCGAAAACAATCCGATCAATACTGCGAGCGCACCTGAACCAGCGATGCCGACCTGCCGAGTGCTGTTAGCTAAGTCCATGCCATACCACCTTTTGGGCTGCAGTCGCAGCGGATCAAAATTATTGCACACGTTTGCAACAGGAGCCAGCAATCATCTTGTGCAAGCACCGATTCGTTCCGCGCCGCGAACCCTCCCGGCCACCGTCACCGCGCTCGGTTCTGTTGGCGATAAACAACAGGCGGGCGGTTGCAGACGTGTGCAACCTGCGGCAGACTGCCGCCGGTGTGACATCTATTTCCGGGGGGCTTTTATGATGAATATTCACGCACTGTCGGTCAGCCTGTTGATATTTGCGGCAAGTGGACTGGCGAGCGCCCAGGAGGCCGCGGTCCTGGACGAAATTCAGGTCACTGCGCGCCGCGT
>JANMYM010000040.1:0-3509 GCA_031382085.1 Gammaproteobacteria bacterium | reverse complement strand
AACCTGATTGCCGAACTGATACGCCGTGGCTGGAGCGATCACGACCTGACGCTGTTAGCTCGCGACAATATCCTGAATGCGCTGGAACGCGCCGAGCAAGTTGCGACGCGGCTGCAGGCCAGCCGCCCGGCGTCGACACTTAAATTCAGCGCGCCGGCGCGGGAATAAGTGGCTCGATGCGACTTATTGAATTGACATACCACAGGCCTTTATCACGCTGCCGCTTGAACCGGTAATGCCTCACAGTTTGAGCGTGATGCTGTCGCTATCGTGCGTCGATGATCAGGCGGTTACACGCAGGGATTGGCTGGTTGATACTGGCCGGAAACGTCGCGCAGGCGAACGACCTGTCGGCACTTAACCAGGCCTTTCACGACGCTTGCCCGGGTGCCGCCGTCGGTGCCTTTAGCGTCGGTGCCTTTAGCCAAGTGCCGGCGCTGGACGCCGCCGCACGCGCGATGGCCGAAGGCCAGGGGCTGGACGAGGCGCTTGGCGCGGTCCGTTACCGACAGGAATCCTCGATGGCGGCCACGGTCTCTGGCAAGGCTGCCACGCCCGAAGCGATGGATCGCACTGCGAAATTGCTGTTTCAGCGTTTCTGCCAGGAAGTCATCGACGATGGCTATTCCGAACTTGGCCTGCATCGCGACGCGCAGAAACTCTTTCTGGTGTTCGCGCATCCACGCCACACCATCACCGCAGACGACATACCGGTGCTGCGCGCGCATCTCCTAGAGCTCGTCAACGCAGCGCGCGGCGAACCGCGACGTTGCGGCGAGCGGCAGTTCCCGGCCGCGAGCCCGGTACGCTTTTCCGATGCTCTGACAAGGGCGGCGGTGATCCATGCGGCGGACATGGCGCAGCGCGCCAGCCTGGACCACACCGGCAGCGATGGCAGCAACCCCGGCGTGCGGCTGACCCGCGTCGGCTACCGCTGGCAGCTCAGCGGCGAAAACCTGGCGTTAGGCTTCGATGACGTCGAAACCGTCGTGCGTGGCTGGCTCGACAGTCCTGCGCACTGCGAAAACATCATGGAGCCGCGCTTCGATGAGATGGGCCTGGCCTTCGCGATCGGGCCCGGGCCGCAGGCGCAGGTTTATTGGGTGCAGAATTTTGCGGCGGCCCGCAACCAGAGCTTGGCACGGACCACCGGCCAACCCTGAAGACGGTCGATGGTCTAGCGCGATGGCTACGGCCGAGCGGCGAATGGGCGGCGGCTCGGGCGCGCGGTCAGCGCAAACTTAGTGCCAGCAGCTCAACTTGGGAAAAGATCCTGTGAGGAACGTTTGCGTCCGCGAGCCGCGATCTTGCAAGCGCGCCGCCCTTTGAGCCGCGCGGCCGTAGCCATCGCGCTAGACCACGCTAGCCATCGACTTCCACGACAATCTCTGCGCGCAGGCTGTGCGCGATGAAACACTCGTCGTGCGCCGCATGATGCAGCGCCTGGAGTTGCGCCGTGTCAGGCGCGGCGCCTGAAAACTTGACTCGCGGACGAAGGACGATTCTGCGAAACGCGAGCTTGCCGCGTTCGTTAGGTTCGAGCCGGCCGCCGGCACTGTCGTGATACGTCTGCACGTTGTAACCGTGCCTGGCGGCCAGCGACAGGAACCACAGCATGTGGCAGCTGGCGGCCGCAGCGATCAGCGCCTCTTCCGGGTCGACCGCTGCCGGATCCGAATAGGGCGGCGGCACGATGCTGGGCGATGATGAAGCCGGAATCGTCGCGCCACCATCAAAATGCCAGCGATGCGCGCGCGAATAGCGCCCGTCGGTAAATGTCCCGGCATCGCTGCGCCAGTCGATGTTAGCTGTGTATTCGTGCGGCACGATTGCACAATACTCTACAATAATTACGCATGACAGTCGCCCATGAACCATCCCCGGTGGGACATTTCCCGAACAGCAGACGCGGCGTCCTGCTGATGCTGACTGCGGTTGGCACGTTTGCGGTGATGGACGGGATTTTGAAGACGCTGGCGGCACACTATCCCACGACCCAGGTGGCGGGCCTGCGTGGACTTGCATCAATGCCGTTCCTGCTCGGAGTGTACGCAATCCGCGGCAATCTCAACAAATTACGCATGCACACACCGTGGCTGCATCTGCTGCGTGGTGTGTTAGGCGTTGTGATGATGCTGACCTTTGTCTACGCCGTCGCGCGCCAGAGTCTCACCGGCGTGTACGCGATCTTCATGATCGCGCCGCTGCTGGTTGTCGCATTGGCAGCCATCGTGCTACGCGAAAAGGTCGACGCCGGACGCTGGTTTGCGGTGCTGCTGGGCCTGGCGGGTGTATGGGTCATGCTGCAACCGACTGCGACCGACTTCAAGCGCAGCGCATCGTTTGCGGCATTCGGCTCCGCGCTCTGTTATGCCTTCAGCGCCCTCACCGCCCGGCGACTGACACGCACCGACAGCTCGGAATCGATGATTTTTTCGTTTTTGATTGTCGTGGCGGTTACCTGCCTGGCCCTGGCATGGCCAGGCTGGGTCGAGGTCCAGAGCCGCGACTGGCTGCTGCTGGTCGGGATCGGCATCTTCGGCGCGATCGCTCAGCATTGCATCACCGATGCATTTCGTTATGCGTCCGCGTCGACGCTTGCGCCGATGGAATACACGGCCCTGATCTATGGCCTCATCATCGACTGGGCCGTCTGGTCCGCCACGCCGACCGCCGTCGTGCTGTTGGGCGGACTGCTGATCGTTGCCGCGGGACTCTATGTCGTGCGGAGCGAATCTGTTAGCTGATACGGCAGTTGCGTAACGTCCGCTTGCGAAATGGCGCGACCCACTTCATCATCGCGCCTTCCTTCAGTAACCAGGTGCGATATGCGTAACTTGTCTCTTGTCGTCGGAGCCGTATTGGTGGCGGCCATTGCTCTCATCAGCTTGGAGCGCGCCGCGGGTCAGGCGCCTGCGGCGGCCGCGCAGCTGAAAACCGAACAGGACAAGACCTGGTACGCGCTGGGCGTGCTGCTGAGCCGCAACCTGCAGAGCTTTACGCTGACACCGGCGGAAGTTGCGCTAGTCAATGCGGGCCTCGCCGATAGCCTGCGCGGGCGCCCACTCATCGCAAACGCGGAAACCTACGGGCCGAAGCTGCAGCAGCTCGAGCAGACGCGTCGGGCCGCACTGGCGGTCGGCGAGAAGCAACGTGGCACCGCGTATCTCGCCCAGGCGGCCGCCGTCAAAGGCACCAGCAAGACCGCGAGCGGCATCGTGATGACAGCTCTGCGCGCCGGCACCGGCGCCAGCCCCAAGGCCACGTCGACAGTCAAGGTGCATTACGAGGGCAAGCTGATCAACGGCAAGGTGTTCGACAGTTCCATTGCGCGCAAAGAGCCCGCGAGTTTTCCGCTGTCCGGTGTTATCCGCTGCTGGACCGAAGCCGTGCAACTCATGAAGGTCGGCGGCAAGAGCCGGCTGGTCTGTCCCTCCGACCTCGCCTATGGCGACATGGGCTCGCCACCTAACATCCCGGGCGGCGCGACGCTTATTTTTGAAGTCGAG
>JANMYM010000066.1:0-50591 GCA_031382085.1 Gammaproteobacteria bacterium | reverse complement strand
GCGGTCTGGGGTGGGGGGTGTGGGGGGTGGTTTTTGTTGGGGGGGTGCTCATTTTTTTTTTTTTTATACTCCCCCCCGGTCTTAAACGCGGGGGGGGGGGGCGGGGGCCCCCCCCCCCCCCGCCTGCATTCGCTATCGTATTGTCGAGCGACTATTTGATTACCATTTGATTGTCGATTCGCACCACGCCATTGACACCGCGAACGATGTCGAGAGCGGCGGTACGGGTCGCGGCGTTATCCACGAAGCCCGCCATTTGGACCACGCCTTGATTGATTGCAAGTTCAATCTCGTTGGATTTCGTGCGGCTATCGCCAATCAACGCGGCCTTTACCTTGCCCATGAGTGCCGTATCGTCCATCACGGTACCGGCGGTCTTTTCGGCACGCACCTTCAGATTGTTGTCAACCGCGACGACGCCACCGACATCACGTGCGAGTTTCGCGGCCTGTGTGCCCTCCGCAGCCGATTCGATAAACCCATTCAGCTGTACGCGGCCCTTGAATACCTGGACATCGATGTGATGGGCTTCGGTGACAGGGTCACCAATCAAAGCGGCTTTGATCTTGGTGCCAATGACCGCATCGTCGATGCCTTCACCGGCGCTCTTCTGAGTGCGCGTGGAAGTACAGGCGGTTGCGAGGCAAAGTGCCAAGGTGGTCAAAACTACCGTCAACGATGATTTGAGTGTGCTCATTCGATATCTCCTGAAAAATTCCAACCCTATTCTGTTGTTTCGGGACCGCATCAACCGTCGGCGAATTGCCCCTCGCGTTGTAGGACATTGCCTGCTAACGCGCATCCGACGGCTGCGAACGGGCGGTTCCACTGATTTGCAGGCGGGGTAAACTGCCCAGGTAGACTGAAGGAGGGTGGCGTGATGCGGCTCGGAATAATTGGACTCGGACGGATGGGCGGGAACATGGCGAGGCGGCTGGTTCGTGCTGGCATCGAGGTCATTGCGTTTGACCGCTCGCCCGAGGCGCGTAAAGCCATCGCCAGCGAGCCCGGGGTTGTTGTAGCGGATTCGCTGCAGGCCCTGCTCGCAGCGTTAGCCGCGCCCCGGGCGTTGTGGGTGATGTTGCCCGCAGGCGCTGCGACCGAGTCCACGATTGCGGCGTTACAGCCTTTGCTGGCGCGCGGCGACATCGTTGTGGACGGCGCCAACGCCTACTACGTCGACAGCGTGCGCCGCGCTTCGATGTTAGGTCAGAGTGGTATCGAGTTCGTCGATGCGGGTGTTTCGGGCGGCGTATGGGGTCTCGTGAACGGTTATACGCTAATGCTGGGTGGCAACGCCGCCGCCATTGCACGGCTAACACCGGTGTTACGCGCGCTGGCGCCCGCACCGGATCGCGGCTGGCTGCACTGCGGGCCTTCGGGCGCCGGCCACTACTCGAAGATGATTCACAACGGTATCGAGTACGGAATGATGCAGGCTTATGCGGAAGGGTTTGCCTTGCTACAGGCCAAAAGCGAGTTTCAACTCGACGTGGCGAAAATCGCGGAGACCTGGCGCCACGGATCGGTGGTGCGGTCCTGGTTGTTAGATCTGACCGCGGAGTTCTTGCGGGATGGTCATGCGCTCGATGAAATTGCGCCCGTGGTCGCCGATTCCGGTGAAGGGCGCTGGACCGCCCTCGAGGGGATTACACTCGGCATTCCGACACCCGTGATGAGTCTTGCGCTTATGCAACGTTACACGAGCCAGGGAAAAGCCGACTATCAGTCAAAGCTGCTGGCACGCATGCGCCAGGCCTTCGGCGGTCACGCCGTCGCCACGGCGCCGGCCGCCGCTGCATCGGCAAACACCACGACAGCCGTGCGCCGCACCTGAAGCGCCGGGATACCACCCTTGTCAGCTAACAACCTGCGCAGTGCCGCACGTTTGGACGTCCCGGTAACCAGCCAGACGATGCGCCGGGCGGCGTTGATGGCCGGGAATGTCAGTGTCATGCGCCTCGTGCCCTGATACACCGCGCTCAGGGCGACCGGCTGCTGCGCCTGCAGCACAGCGTCGCCAGGTAGCAGTGACGCGGTGTGGCCATCCGCGCCCAGTCCGAGCTGCACGATATCCAGCTTGCCTAACAACAAGGCGTAGGCATCCATGGCGGTTGAATCCGGACTATCAACCGGCATGGCTAACATGTTAGCGGAGGGTAGCGGGCCGCTATCGACGAGCGTCGCCCGTAGCATCGCCAGGTTTCGTCGCGCGTCGCCCGCCGGCACGATGCGCTCGTCGACTTGGGCGATGCGCAGTTGGGTCCAGGGCAGGGATTCACGCGCCAACGCCTTGAGCATCGCTTCGGGCGTGCTACCGCCGCTGATCGCGAGGGTCGCAAGGCCGCGCTCCGCAATGTCTGCGCGCAAGGCGCTGGCAATCCACTGCGCCGTGTTAGCTGCCGCGTGTGCGGCATCCATTGCCACTACCTGCATCATCGAGCTGCAGCGCCCGGTGTCGGCGCAGGATCGAGTGCCGGATCGTGCCAGCCGCCAAATCGCTGCACAACCCGGTCTGCCAATGCAGGCCCCCAGCTGCCTGGGGCGTACATTTCGACGTCGCCGGCACGCGCCTGCAATTGGTCGATGACCGCCCATGAGGCTTCGATCGCATCGCTGCGGGCGAACAACCGCTGGTCGCCGCGGATCGCATCCGACAGCAGCCGCTCGTACGGCGTCATTTCGTCAGACTCCGAATTGAGCGCGATCAGTTCCACTTCACGTCCGACGATCGCTTCGCCGGCCGCCTTGACCCTCGCGCCCAGCGCGATAGCGACGCGGTCCGGCCCGAGGTGGAAGCGCAGGTAGTTGGCGCGCGGCAGCGAAGACTCATCAAACAGTTGTTTTGGAGGTCGCTTGAAAGTGGCCATTACTTCCGTGGACGTAACTGCAAGGCTTTTGCCGCTGCGTATGAAAAACGGCACGCCGGCCCAGCGCCAGGAATCAATGTCGACGCGCAGCGCGGCAAACGTTTCCACCGCAGATTGCGGATCGACACCCGGCTCGGCGCGGTAGCCTGTGTATTGGCCGCGCACCAGGCCGCGTTCTTCCGGCAGACGCATCGCCTGCAGCACTTTCATTTTTTCATCGCGCAGTGCTTCGCTGTCGATATCGGTCGGTGGCTCCATCGCGATCATGGTCAGGATTTCGAACAAATGGTTCTGCACCACGTCGCGAATGGTGCCGAGTTCCTCATACAGTCGGCCACGGCCGTTGACGCCGAATTGTTCGGCCATGGTGATTTGCACGCTCTCGATGTAGTTGCGATTCCACACCGGTTCCAGAAACGCGTTTGCAAACCGGAAGTACATCAGATTCTGCACCGGTTCCTTGCCCAGAAAGTGATCGATGCGAAAAATAGAACTCTCCGCGAACACCGACTGCATCACATGATTGATGGTGCGCGCCGAGGCCAGATCCCGACCTAACGGTTTTTCGACGACGACGCGCGCGCCGGCGGCGCAGCCGGAACCGCCAAGCTGTTCGACCACCGTGGCGAACAGCGAGGGCGGAATTGCGAGATAATGCAGCGGCCGTTTGGCCTCGCCGAGCTGGCGACGGAGTGCGAGGAAAGTGGCCGGGTCGCCGTAGTCGCCCTCGACCACAAAGAACTGCGCGCATAACGCGGCATAAGCGCGTTCGTCGACGCCGCCGCCGTGCTGCGCGAGACTGTCGCGAATTCGTACCCGCAGTTTGTCGAGTGAACCGACACCGCGCGCAACGCCGATGACTGGCATTCCAAGTCGACCGCGCCGGATCAGGTTCTGCAACGCCGGAAAGATTTTTCGGAACGCAAGATCACCACTGGTACCAAAAATGACCAGGGCGTCGGAATGGGGTGGATCCATATCCGGACTCTATCTGTTTGCTCCGCCGCAGGGGCCGGAATCAGCCTCTGTGATGTTTCGGTGATATCCCCGGTCCACTATCCAAGGTGGCACGGAGTGCAGAGCAGTGGAACAGCGTACCCTGATTATCGAAGACGACCCGGACATTGGCGAGCTGCTGCGCCTCCATATCGCTGAGTGCGGTTCGCAAGTGCGGCTCGAGGCCCATGGTACCCGCGGCCTGATGCTGGCCCAGGCGCGTCCCTGGGATCTCGTGGTGCTCGATTGGTTGCTGCCTGGCACGGATGGCGTTGCGATTTGCCGCCGTCTGCGTGCGCAGGGTCGATCGCTTCCCATTCTGATGCTCACCGCTCGTTCCAAGGAGCTGGATCGCATCCGGGGGCTCGATGCCGGGGCAGACGACTACGTCGCCAAACCCTTTAGTCTGCAGGAGTTGAAGGCGCGCGTGCGCGCGCAGCTGCGCCGTGCCAGCGCAATGCGTACCGGTCCTGCCGCCACTGCAGCGCAATTGCCGCTGCAGTGTGGTGCGCTGCGAATTGATTTAAACGCCCGCACTGTCGGTTTGCGCCAGCAGTCGATCAGCCTGACCGGTCGGGAATACGACCTGTTAGTACATTTCGTGCGTCACCCGGGGCGCGCATTTACCCGCACACAGTTGTTAGCTGCCGTTTGGGGAAGCGGCTTCGAAGGCTATGAGCATACCGTCAATTCCCATATAAACCGGCTGCGTTCCAAGATCGAAGCCACTCCGGCGCAGCCGCGGTTCATTGTGACGGTCTGGGGAATCGGCTATCGGTTCGATAGCGGTATTCTGCAATGAGCGCCCTGGCCAATCGGTTGTTAGCGGGCACGCTGACCTTGTTGGTCATTCTCGCGCTCGCGAGTTGGTTGATTCTGACGCAGGCGGCGCGCGCATTTTCGGATGAACTGACGCAGCAGCTGAACGGCAGCATTGCCATGTACGTGGTGCAGGAGCAAGCGCTGATTCGTGCTGGCCGAATCAATGCGACCGAGCTGCAACGACTTGCCCGCCAGGCGATGATCATCAATCCGATGGCGGAGGTGTACTTGCTGGACCCGCGTGGTCGGGTCATCGGTTGGCGCAGCGGCACAAAACCAGGCGCGGCGCGCATTGACCTCGCGCCAATACGGCTATTTATCCTCGGCGGTCATGCGGGGCCCATTTATGCGACCGATCCGCGCCATCCGGGCGAGCCTCGGGTCTTTTCAGCTGCTGCAGTGCGCCATCAGGGTCAACTAGAAGGCTACGTTTACGTCGTGCTCGGCGGATCGCGCGCGGCAGGGTTGCGCGCTACGCTGGCTGGCAGCTATATCCTGCGCGCGGCGCTATTTACGTTGCTGGTGTTGTTGCTGTTGGCGGCGATTGCAGCCTGGTTTCTGACTGTCGCCATAACTCGTCCGATTCGGCAATTACACCGTCAGGTGTTAGATCTTGGGGAACAATTGGGCGCCGGCCGGATCTCGGCGGATGTACGCAGCACCGGCAGTCTTGCGGCGGTTCGTGACGTCTTTGAAAGGCTGGCGACTTTGTTACGCACCCACGTCGACGCGCTGCAGCAGGCGGATCGTCTGCAACGCGAGTTGTTCACCAATATTTCCCATGATTTGCGCACGCCATTGACTGCGATGCGTGGCTATCTGGACTCGATTGAGCTGCAATCAGATTGTCTATCCAGTGAGAGGCGGCGCGACTACCTCGCCATCGCATTGCGTCATTGCGATCGCCTGAATCGTCTGGTGGACCAGATGTTTTCGTTGGCACGCCTCGATGTCGCGGCCGTACGCCTGCGCCCTGAGTCAGTGTCCTTGACCGAGCTGGCGCAGGACATCGTTAGCAAGTTCCAATTGCCGGCGGAAGCCGCGCGGGTGCGGTTACAGCTCGAGGTCGATCCAAATGCGCCGCGTGTAAGCGCGGATATTGCGCTGCTGGAGACAGTATTGGAAAACCTGCTCGACAACGCCCTCAGGCATACGCCTGCTGGTGCAGAAATTGTCGTGGCCGTTTCCAACGACCGTGCCGGCGTGCGCACCCAAGTCCGGGATCGTGGTGCGGGCATAGACAGCGGCGATTTGTTGCGCATGACGCAGCGCTTCGAGGCCGGTCATGGCGGGCGCACGGGACTTGGACTCGCGATCGTGAGCCGTGTGCTGGAACTGCATGGCAGTTCGCTCGAGTTGTCGAGTTCACCTGGGCTCGGTACAACCGCAGCGTTCACGCTACCGGCACTGCCAGTCGAAGCGGGCGCAGCCGCCACCGATTTGCGGCCCGAGTTCCACGTCCGTGATGAATTCGTGACCGGCTGAGTTCTATCGTGGTTTGGCAAGTCACGGCAATCGTTGCATGGGCAGCGCCACCGTGCGAACCAAATCACAATGGAGAACTCGCTCATGAACGGACTAACAAAATCGATCGCCGTGCTGGCCCTGGCAGCCGGCTTCACCTCACAGGTGACCCAGGCAACTGACGAGCATGATTGGCAACCGCGTGTGGTCTACACGCAGACCAACGCAGTGCAAGGCAACGAAATTCTGGTTTTTACCCGTTATGAAGATCGCCTGGTGCAGTCGGCGCAGGTCGCGACGCGCGGTACTGGAACAGGCGGCGGTCTCGGCAACCAGGGCGCTCTGACGCTCAGCGACAACGGACGGCGCTTGTACGCCATCAATGCAGGCAGCAATGATATTTCAGTATTCGCGGTCCGCGGAGGCGCTGTGACGCTTATGCAGCGAATTGCCTCGGGCGGCACTCGCCCTGTCAGCATCGCGCTGCACCGCGATGTGTTTTACGCACTGAATGCAGGCGACGTCGGCAACATCTCGGGATTCACCGTCAGTGATGACGGACGCCTGCAAGCTATCGCGGGATCAATCCGTCCACTGAGTGCGGCGGTCGTCGGGCCTGCGCAAGTCGAATTCAACAATGCCGGCGATGCGCTGGTCGTGACAGAAAAAGCGACAAACAAAATCAGCGTTTATGCGGTTGAGGATGGCGTGGCATCCGGACCGTACGTGCGCGGCTCCAATGGGATCACGCCCTTTGGCTTCAGTTTCGACAAACGCGATCATCTGATCGTGTCCGAAGCTTTCGGCGGCGCCGCCGGGGCCAGCGCAGTGTCGTCATACGACCTTGACGATGCGGCATCGCCGCTCGAATTGATCAGCGGTTCGGTAGCCAATGGACAGGCTGCCGCCTGTTGGGTCGTGGTAACGCGCAACGGACGTTATGCCTACGTGAGCAATACCGCGAGTGGCAATATCTCGGGCTACCGGGTCGCGCACAATGGCGCGCTGTCGCTGCTAACGGCCGGCGGTGTCACCGCGGTCGTGGGCGCCGGCACCGGGCCGACTGATCTCGCGCTGAGCCGCAACAGCCGCAGCTTGTTGTCGCTCAATCCGCCAGTCGGCACCATCCAGGTGTTTACCGTGCGTGCGGATGGAAGCTTGCTGCGCGGCGAGACCATCCAGGGGCTGCCGGGATCCGCAACCGGACTGATCGCTCGTTAGTTAGCGGGTATTGGCCAGCGGCCAGGCGCGGCGCGACTGTCATGGCAGCGCGCCGGTTTCGATTGTCAGCACACACCCGCGCTACACTAGCAAGCAGCGAATCCTTGGGCGGAGAACGGGCTGATGTGGAAGAGGGCCGCTTACTACGGTGCGCTGTTGGGAGCGGGAACGCTGGGGTTGCAGTGGCTCGACTATCAGCGGCTGGCGCGTTCCCATACGGGCGACATCTATATCCTGATGATCGCCGCCGCGTTTCTGGCGCTCGGCATTTTTATCGGCGCGCGGGTCCTGGGCGCACCTCGGGCGGCTTCTTTTGCTGGCAATCCCAAGGCCCAGGCGGCGCTTGGCATCAGCCCCCGCGAGCTAACAGTGCTGCAGGAGATGGCGCTGGGCCGATCCAACAAGGAAATAGCGGCGCTGCTCGAGGTCGCACCTGATACGGTGAAGACCCATGTGGCGCGCCTGTTTGAAAAACTGGACGCCAGGCGCAGGACCGAGGCGATCAACAAGGCCCGTGAGCTCGGCATTGTGCGCTGAGGCGCTGCGAAGACGGGCGATTTTGAGTAAATCACCGTTTTGGGTGATGGTCCGGACCCGGTTTGGCGCAGTTAATGGCCGTCGTCATTCACAAACCGGGTTCTGAAATACCGGGGTCCGAAAAGGAGGATTCCATGCTTCGTAAAATTCTGTCTTATGGTGCGGTCGCGGGTCTGATCGTCGGCGCACAGGGGTTTGCTGTCGGAGTAATGATGAGCCGCCATAGGCCAATGCCATGGGCCATGGCTGTTGGCTATCTCACCATGCTCGTTGCGCTCAGCGCTGTGTTCATTGCCATCAAGAAGCATCGGGACGTTGAAATGGGCGGAGTCATCAGATTCTGGCCGGCATTTGGCTTGGGGTTGGGAATCAGCGTGGTCGCTGGCATTTTCCACGTGCTGGCCTGGGAAACGACGGTCGCGGTCACGCACCTGGACTTCGCTGGCGAATACACGAAGGCGCTGATCGCGCAACAGCAGGCCGCCGGCGTCGCCGGCGCGGCGCTGGCGAAATTCGTCGCGGAGATGGAGCAGTTCAAATTGCAGTATGCGAATCCGTTTTATCGGTTGCCGATGGTTTTCGCGGAGATCTTCCCGGTTGGCGTGCTGGTCTCGGCGGTGTCCGCCGGCCTGCTGCGCAACAGCCGCTTCCTGCCGGCACAACGCGGCGTTGCGAGTTAGAATCGCAGCTGGAGGGCCTATGCGTGCCATGTACCTGGCTTTGTTAGCGACCTTGCTGACTGCTTGCTCGATCTCGAACCCCAGTCTGAAAACACCGCAGGCGCAGCCGCGGCCCGCGCCGTTGTTCGAGCACCTGGGGAATTTCTCGCGGCCGATATCCACGCAAAATGCCGTGGCGCAACGGTATTTCAGCCAGGGGTTGATCTTGGGCTATGGATTCAATCATCAGGAGGCCAAGCGCTCGTTTCTGGCGGCCCTCAGGCTCGACCCGAAGTGCGCGATGTGCGCCTGGGGCGCCAGCCTGGTGTCAGGACCTAACATAAACCTGGCGATGCAGGAATCCGACAATGCCGAGGCCTACCGGATGGCGCAGGAGTCGCAGCGGCTCGCGTCTGGCGCCAGCCCGGTGGAGCGCGCGCTGATTCAGGCGCTCGCCGTTCGTTACCAGTCGCAGTGGACGTCGGACCGCAGCGGCCTCGACCGGAGCTATGCCGATGCCATGCGGCAGGTAGCGCGCCAGTTTTCCAATGATCCGGATGTTCTGGCGCTATTCGCCGAGTCCCTGATGGATCTTTATCCCTGGAACTACTGGGAAGCCGGCGGCGTGGCTCGCAATGAAACCCGCGAAGCCATTGCCGCAATCCAGCAGGCCATTGCAGTCCAGGAGCGTCATCCGGGCGCGTTGCACTTCATGATTCATCTGATGGAAGAGGTTCGGCCTGAAGAGGGTGTCGCCGCCGCCGATGCGCTGCGCGGTCTCGTGCCCGACGCCGGGCATCTCGTGCACATGCCGGGGCATATCTACCTGCGCGTCGGGCGTTATGCGGATTCCTTGAAGATCAACATCGAAGCCGGCAAGGCGGATGAGTCCTACATCAACCAGTGCCAGGTACAGGGCTTCTACGCGATAGGCTATCACCCTCATAACTGGCATTTCGTCGCGGTGTCGGCCAGCATGCTCGGCAACCGTGAACAGGCGATGTTAGGTGCCGAGAAGACCGGACATTTGATGCACGGCAAGGCCTACGGTGACCCGGTGATGGGACTGACGGTCCAGCATTTTGACATGATTCCACTGATGACCGCGGCGCGCCTGGGGCTGTGGGACAAGGTTCTGGCTACGCCGGCGCTCTCGCAGGCGGGTGACTACGCGGCCGGTCTGGCGCATTTTGCGCGCGGCCTGGCGCTGTCGGCGCGTGGCGATGTTGTTGCGTCCACGACCGAGCTTGCGGCGTTGCAGAAGATACTGACCAATCCGGAGCTGGCTAACGCCTATGTGTCCGTTCGTAACACCGCCAAGGGCATTCTGTCGGTCGGCGAGCGATACCTGGCCGGGGACCTGCTGCTGCGCCAGCGCCAGCATGACGCGGCCATCGCAGCGCTGCGGCAGGCGGTGGCTAACGAGGATGCACTCGGCTACAACGAACCTGAAGACTGGAACAATCCGGCGCGCCTGCTGTTAGGTACCGCCTATCTGGAGGCCGGCCAGCCGGCGAACGCGGAGATCGCGTTTCGCGGCGATCTGGCGCGGCATCGCGAGAATGGCTGGGCACTATTTGGGCTGGAGCGAAGCATGCGAGCCATGGGCAACGAGGCCGGGGCAGCGGAGGCACAGCGCCGCTTTGTGGCTGCGTGGAGTCAGGCGGATGTCACCCTCACGGGCGCGGTCATTCGTTAGCAACGCGGCGCAGAGTTATTCGGCGCGCAGCATCGCCGGAATAGCGACCGGCTCTTTGACGAAACTGCCCTGATTTGCCGCGCCGACCACTCCGGCAGCGCGAAACGTGCCGGCGACCGACGTGGGCCGCTTGCTTTCCTGGAATGACTGGATATCCGTGGGAACAGATTCCAGCCATTCGCCCAGCGTGTTCCAGGTTGCCAGATCTTTCTCGACCTGCTTGACCGGCATGTCTGGGACTCCGAGGCCGAGTTCTGCCGACTTCACGTAGTTTTGTGAATCGCGCACAGTCGCGATGATCGGCAGGTTCATGGTGGCCAGGAAACGCTGCAGCGCCGTGTATGCCAGCGTGTTATGCCGGGTACGGCTGGCGACGACGGCAAGTCGCGCCTGATCATGGCGCAAGCCGCCGTTCAAGAGCAGATTCTGGATCAGGCGTGCGCAGGCATGGGTGTCGATGGCTGAGGGCAGCACGGGGACTAACACGCGATGCGCGTCGCGGCAGAAATAGATGAGGTTCTGACGCGCGATGGCGGCCGGTGTATCCATCAGCAGGTAACTGACCTCCTGTCCATCGACCAGGCGGTAGCTGCGGTTAATGCGAAAATCGATGTCGTGTGCTTTGACGCCGATGATCTTCGGCGCATTTGCAGGGCGGCGCGCAAGCCAGGCGAGCGAGGAGCCCTGCGGGTCATAGTCGACGATCGCGACACGCTTGCCATGGGCTGCGAGCCAGCTGGCGAGACTGACGGTGAGCGTGGTCTTGCCCGATCCGCCCTTGGTGTTGACGATAGCGACTCGAATCACAGTGAAACGGCCCTCAGTGGCGCTTCAGTAGCTGAATCAGCGTCGGCCATACAAGTATCCAGTTTCACGGTGCCCAGTCGCCAGATATTTTAACGGTAAGGGGAATGTAATGTGCGTGGTCCGCACGTCGAGTGGTCCCAGGTCGGATCTTAACTACCCCAAATACGACATATCTCCGCTTTCTGAGGAAAAGCAGACGGCCGTCACGTTTGCTCGCGGCCTGCTAGAAGGGATTGAAGCGCTTCTTTGGCGAGAAGTTCATGTAGCTGATGCTGAGGCCCTGGCGCCAGCCGACGCCAAATCTGACCGGCGCAATCGTGATATTGCCCGACTGCACGTAGTTCATGCCGAACCCGCCGATAAAATACAAGCTGCCTTCAACGCCCGGAAAACGTTGAAAAAGTTCGTTGCTGTTCGTTAGCCCGTACACCAGCGCGAAGACTTTGACGACGTTGGCGCCCACATCGAATCCGATTGATGGACCCTGCCAATAGACTCTGCGGCCGCCGGCACCACGATAGCCGAACTGGCCATTACCATAGCGCACACCAACTCCGATCGCGCCGCCAGCTTCGGTTCCCTTGATGATTGCGGTTGGAGCGCCTTTGTCTTTCAGAATCTTGGCGAGCACGTCGGACAATTCCTTGGCGCCGGTGTCGAAAAATTCCTTGGCCTCGCGGTAGACCTCCTCCTCCTGGTAAGGCTCGCGTTTCGCGGCCGCCAAAACCGGGGCCATGCCCGCAAACGGCAGCGCCAGCGCCGACGTACCGGCCCGCTTGAGCCATTCGCGACGTTGGGTATTCATGAGTAATCCTCCTGTAGTGCCGCAGTGTAACGCCTATTATGATCCCAATATGAGTACTCCGAATACCGGCGAGGGCGGTTGCGCCTGTGGTGCGGCCCGTTATCGACTGGAATCGGTGCCGTATTTTGTCAATTGCTGTCACTGCAGCTGGTGCCAGCGGGAATCAGGCAGTGCCTTTGCCGTGAACGCCATGATCGAGGCGGATCGAGTTACGCTGCTGCGCGGTAATCCGGAAATCGTGCTAACGCCATCGGCGAGCGGCAAGGGCCAGAAGATTGTTAGATGCCCGCAGTGCCGGGTGGCGCTCTGGAGTCACTATGCGGGGAGTGGCGATATCATCAGTTTTGTGCGCGTCGGTACGCTCTACAACGCGGCCGATTTTCCGCCGGACGCCCACATCTTCACGAGCACCCGGCTGCCCTGGGTCGTGTTAGCGCCCGAGGCGAAAGTTTTTGCGGAATTTTATGACCCGCGTACGACCTGGCCGCCGGAGTCTCTGGCGCGCTGGAAGGCAGCCCGCGCCAAAAGCAGCGGCCGGGCAGTCTATGGCCTATGACTGTCAGTCGAGGCCCAAAGGTTTCAGGTTGCGGCGATGCCAGCCGTCACCGGTGTCCTCGAACACATTGCAGGCTTCCATCCGGCCGCCGTAGATGTGCACCGTCACTGCTGGCCGGTCGGTCGGATTACGGATCACATGGTATTCATGCGGCGGGATCAGGCAGCCGGCGCTACCAACGCCGGCCTGGATGCTGCCGCGTTTTTCAAACCGGAACATAGCCTCGCGCTGCTCCGTCAGTTCGTACTGCAGCACTTCGATATTGCCGCGCCAGACGCTCTCGACGCACCACAGACCGGCGTGGTCGTGGAGGCTCGTGCCCTGGCGCGGACCCCAGGTCATCGCGATGATGGAATAGCCACGCGCCAGATCCTCATGCACCAGGCGCCGTGCATAGTGGTCGCCGCAGCAGCTGGTCAGGTCGGCCGGCAGTTCCATGCCACCGTAGCTAACGAGTTCACACAACCCACCGCGCAGGCGGTCGACGATTTGCTCGACGCTCCCTGCGCCCAGGGCCGAGTCAACCAGATGAACCAGTGCTTCAGTTCCAGGATGGGGGGTACTCATGGACGTACTCTAACACTGGAGGCTGCTGCTATCATCGTGCGGTGACCGACAGTTCCCAAAAGCCAATTCTTGCGCCCGGAGTCGCCCGTGGCCGCCGTGCGTTCCTCGCGCCGGTCTGGCTGACTTTGCTCGGCATGGCGGTTTTTGGCGCGATGGCGCTCAACATCTGGCGCGGGCAGGCAACGACCACGGTCATCTTGCTGCGACACGCGGAAAAACAATTGGGCGCGATCGATGATGCGCCATTGTCACCCGAAGGGGCGGCGCGCGCCGAGTCGTTGGCACGGCTTTTTGGCAGCGCCAGGTCCGCCGGAACAATCGAGGCCATCTACGTGAGCGACACCCGTCGCGCCCGGGATACCGCAGCGCCGTTGGCGCAGCTGCTCGGACTCACGCCCATTGTGCGCGACGCCAAAGATGCGGTAGCGCTGGCCCATCAAATCCTGGATCAGCAGCGCGGCCGCGTGGTCATGCTCATTGGCCACAGCAACACGGTCCCCGCATTGATTGCGGAACTGACCCAGGGGCGCGTGCAGATCGCCATCGCCGACAATGACTATGGTCAGGCCTGGATTGTTAGCCGCCCGAGCTTTGGACCAGCGGGGCTGGCACAGCTGCGGTTCTAAATCGCGCCCGCAGGCGCTCGCCCAGTCGACCCTGCAGCATGATCAGCGCCGGTGTAAACACCAGTGTCAGCACGGTCGCAAACGCCGCTCCGGCGACTACCGCGATCGCCAATTGCGCCCACCACTGCGCCGAGGATCCGCCGATGGTAATTTCGCGGTTGATCACATCGACATTGATCGCAAACACCAGCGGCAGCAGGGCGAGAATGATCGTGATCTTGGTCAGCAGGACCGGCCTGGCTCGTTGCACGCAGGTACGCAGCACGGCGTCAAGCCGCGGCAGCCCCTCGCTACGCAAAATATTGTAGGTATCGATCAACACGATGTTGTTGTTGACCACAATGCCCGCGAGCGTGATGACGCCGATGCCGCCCATGACCAGGCCGAAGGGCCGCTGGGTGACGAGGTAACCCAACATCACGCCGCCGGTCGCAAACAACACGGCCGACAGGATCAGCAGCGTCTGCGAGATGCTGTTGAACTCCAGCACCAGGATCACGCCGATCATGGCCAGCGCCAGCAGCAGTGCGCCGGCAAGAAATGCCTGGGATTCCTGCTGATTCTTCTGCGATCCCTTGAACGCCAATTCGACGCCGGCGGCGATACCCAGCTGTGGCAGTTGGGACTGCAACTGTTTGACGACTTTTTCCGGCAACACGCCGGCCTTGACGTCGGCCTCGACTTTCATCGTCGGGCGCAAATCCGTCTTGCTGATGTTGCCGACTTTCTGCTGCGCAACACGCCGGACGAAAGTGCTGATAGGCACCAGGCCCTTGTTAGTCTGCACGCGCAGATTGTCGAGCTGGTCGAGCGTGCGGGAATCGTAGGGCAGGCGCACACGGATGTCGATTTCATCGTCGAGGTCATCGGGCCGATACTCGCCGACCTTGACGCCGGTCGTGATCAGCTGCACAGCGCTGCCGACCAGCGTGACGTCCGCGCCAAAGCGCGCCGCCAGCGCGCGGTCGACTTCCAGGCGCCATTCGATACCCGGCAGCGGCCGGTTGTCCTGAACATTCACGACACCTGGAATGGCGGCGAGCGCGCTCGCCACCTGGCCGGTGGCCACGGGTAACTGCGCAGGTGCTCGTGAACTGACAACGATCTCGATCGGCTTGCCGCGTTCCGGGCCCATGGCCATGCGGCGCACATCCGCCTTGACACCCGCCAGTCCGGTCAGGCGCTGACGCGCCTCGGCTAACAGGTTGTCGATCGAGGTCGTCCGGTCGCGCCAGTTGATCAGGATCAGCTGAATGGTGCCTATCTGGTCAGAGTCCGTGGCTGCCGTGCCGGAGCCTGAGGCGCCGGTCTTCGCATAATGGAATTTGACGTCCTTCATGCCCACGAGGCGCGCTTCGACCTGGCGGACCAGACCATCCTTCTCCTCAGCTGACAGGTCGCCCCGCGCGCGGACGTCGATTGTCAGGTACGGCGGGTCCACCTTGGGCAGGAACTCGGTCCCGGGATTGAACATCGCGAACAAAAGATAAATAGCGATGGTCAGCGATACGATTACGCCCGCGACCCAGCCTGGATGTTCCAGGGCGCGGCGCAGGAAGCGGTAGTACCAGGCCGTGATGCCGGTCAGCGCTTCGAGATTGCCCTGTTCGGCGAGCGCCAGATTGCGCCGCTCACCGGAATCTGCGATCACGCCCGCATCGCGCCGGCCCAGCACCGAGCCGAGCACCGGCACATACAGCAGCGCCATCACGATCGACGCAGCTAACACCGCCATCAACGTGATCGGCATGTAATACATCATCTTGCCGAGCTGACCGGGCCAGAAGGCGAGTGGTGCGAAAGCGATCAACGTCGTGCCGATGGAGCAGACCACCGGCCAGAACATGCGCTTGGCGGCCGCGGCATAGGCTTCGCGCGGCGGCAGGCCTTCGGCCATTTTGCGATCCGCGAATTCGACCACGATGATCGATCCGTCAACCACAATGCCGACGGAAATGATGAGCGCGAACATGGTCACCATGTTCATGGTCAGGCCCAGGGCGGCAAGCACCAGAATGCCAACCAGGAAGGAACCGGGTATCGACACGGCAACCAGCACGGCATTGCGTGCACCCAGCGAGCCCAAAATCAGGATCACTACCAGCAGCACCGCCACGATGATGTGCCCCTGCAGCTCGTTGTACTGTTCTTCGATGTTTTCGGAGCGATCCTGGGAGATGAGTATTTCAACGCCTTTGGGCCATTTGGCCGTTTCTTCCTTGATCAGTGCCTTTACCTGCCGTGCGGCGCCTAACACGTTGGCCTTGCCCCGCTGGATGACTTCCATGGCGACCGTCGGTTTGCCGTTGATGCGCGCAAATGTCTCGGCATCCTTGAAACCGCGGCGCACCGTGGCGATATCGGCGAAGCGCACCACGCGTTCGCCCTGTACCTTGACGGGCAGGGCCAGCACGTCCTCGGGGTTTTCGAATACGCCCGGAACCTTGACTGGAAACTTGCCCTGCTCGGTCTGCAGCGAGCCCGCGGCAACAATCCGATTGTTGCGCTGGAATATCTGCAGCACCTCGCCCTGCGACAGGCCGTAGCTTTCAAGCTTCGCAGGGTCGATGATGACTTCGAGCTGCTCTTCGCGTGCGCCCGCCATGTTGACTTCAAGAATGCCCGGCACCAGCTCGATCTGGTCCTTGAGCTTGCGCCCAAGGTCGATCAACTGTCGTTCCGGCGCCGAGCCGGCGACATTCAAAATCAAGATCGGCTGCTGCATGGCGGTGCGCAATTCGCGCACGATCGGTTCGTCGGTGTCATCCGGGAGTTTGGCCTTGGCCGCATCGACTCGCGCACGCACATCGGCCAGCGCGGCGTCAGTATCGCGCCCGGCTTCAAATTCCACGGTGACATTGGCGCCGTCCTGGTAGGACAGCGAGGTGATTTCCTTGATGCCTTCGATGTTGCGAAGTTCCTGCTCAACGGGACGAATCAGCAGACGCTCGGCATCCTCGGGCGCAATGCCAAAATGCATCAGGCGCACATTGACGAATGGCGTCTCGATATCCGGCTCAAATTCGCGCGGCATGCGCGAATAGGCAACGATGCCCGCGACCAGCAATGCTAACAGTGACAGCAGCACCGCGCGGTTCTGCTCCATCGCCTTGTCAATGAATCGCATGCGATTACTTCCTTGCCAGTTCCAGGTCGATTCGGGCCTTGACGGTCTGGCCGGTGCGAACGTATCCCTGTCCAACCGTGATGATGGTCGCTGGATTTGGCAACCCAAGCACCCAGATTCCATCGGGTGATGAGCGCACCACCGTTACCGGCAGGAATCGCACGCGGCTCTGCTCGCCTAACAACTTGACGCCGACGGAGCCGTTCTCATCGAGGGTCAGCAGGGCAGGCGACAGCCGCTGCGCCATGACATTGCCCAGTGGCAACTGCACCTCGGCGGTTACGCCGGCCGGCAGCAGGCCCTTGGCGTTAGGAAACTCCAGCTCGACCTTGAAAGTGCGGGTGGCCGGGTCAGCCACCGGCGCGACATAGCGCACGACACCGGTGACGCTCTCGCCGGTCGACAGGCGTGCCGTGCCCCGCGACCCGCGTTTGAGTCCCGCAGCCTGGTCTTCCGCGAGACTGGCACTGGCGATGAGCGTCCGCTCGTCGACGAAGGTCGCCACCGTGGTACCCGGGGAGACGTAATCGCCGACCTCGACGTCGCGATCCTGCAGCGCGCCGGCAAAGGGCGCGCGGATACTCATGCGCGCGATATCAATGTTGGCGCGTTGCAGCTCGGCACGGGCCGCTTCCAGCTGCGCTGCGGTCTCGGCCATCTTGGCATCCGAGATATAGCCTTCGGGTTTCAGCTTGGTCAGCCCGGCGAATTCGATTTCACGCTGCTTGAGGGTGGCCCGGGCCTGCGTGGCGCGTGCCGCGCGGTCGCCGATGTCCAGTCGGGCAATCAGTGTGCCAGCCGCGACCCGGGTTCCGCGCGCGGCTCCCACGGCCATCACGCGGCCACTGGTCTCGGCCTTCAATTCCACCGTGCGTGCGGGTTCGATCCGAGCGCTCAGGCTAACAACCCGCGCCACCGACTCGGCATTCAGCACCCGCGCCTGAACCTCGCTCACGACCGCTTCGGCATTGGCGGCTGCTGCAACATCGACCGTGCGCTTTTTGGGCCAGATCAGTCCGGTCAGCAACCAGACGATGACAATGGCGAGAATACACAGCGCCAGCAGCCAGGGTTCGCGCTTTACGCGCTCGACAAAAGCACTCATTCGTTCACCCTCCGGGGTGCCGTATCGGACACTGCAGATTCATCCAGCAACTGGCGGTTGCGACGTGTGTAATCGATCGCCGCCTCCAGCAGCGCAGCACCAAAACCCTGCACGAAGCGTACGCTGTTCGGCCACTGATGCTCGGCGGGGCAGGCGGAATTACGCAGCCGCTGCAGGCCCTGCTGCATGCCGCTGATGCGCTCATCTAACAAAGCGCTGACATGACCCGGTGGCAGCAGGTGCGCAAAATAAAGCACCGCGAGAAACTCCGATCGCACTTTATGAGTAGGCTCGCAGTCGGCGAGCGACTTGCGCAGCGACGCTACGCCGGCCGGTGTGATGCGGTAGATCTTGCGATCGGGCCGCCCCTCGGTACTATCGGTCGTGCAGGTCACCAGACCCTGCTCGGCGAGGTTGGCGAGCGCGGGATAGATCGAACCGAAGCCGGTCGGGAAAAAATAATCTACGGTCGATTCGCAGTGCTTCTTTAGGTCGTAGCCGGTGGCTTCGCCGAAGCTCAGGAGCCCCAGGCAAACTGTTTTTGCGTCCATCCTGCAATCATATATCAACTAGATATATCAAGTCGATATGTATGCTTTTATCTTTTTGAATTTATGGCTTGCTGGAAGAACTTGGTGTGTTCTGCAACCATAAAGTTGGCCAGGATCCCGTCGATGATGCGACCGTCTTTACTAATGAGATAGCTGGTACGGCGGACGCCAATGCCCAAGGGTCCGTCGCTGTCGTAGGCCTTGATCACCTTTTTGTCGGGATCGGACAGCAGGTTGAATGGCAGCTGGTGTTTGGCGCGGAAGCGCCTGTGGCTCTCTGTTGATTGAGGGCTCACACCGAGTACCGTGAGCCCGGTTGCCACCAGATCGTCATGCAGGTCGCGAAGTGAGCAGGCCTCACGCGTGCAGCCGGGTGTGAAATCCGCTGGGTAAAAGTAGAGGATTAGCGCGCCTTGCGTCAGCACGTCCTGCAATTTGCGGAGCCGGTCCTCATCGTCGCGCAGGGCAAAAACGGGTGCCTGGGTGCCGCTGGCAAGCATAGGCCGATGATTCTAGCGCCAATCCGCTTGCGGGCATGGGTGCGCCTGCTAGAATCGCGCGCCGTTTCGAGGCACAGGTTTATCGTGGGGCGGTAGCTCAGTTGGGAGAGCGTCGCGTTCGCAATGCGAAGGTCGAGGGTTCGATCCCCTTCCGCTCCACCATCTCTGCCTGGCAGACCAACTTAACTTAACTCAAAATGTTGTGCCGAATCGGCACAAGTCAGCGCTGGCCTTTTTACCTTAAACGGGTGTAGCTTGGGCTGGTTCCAGAACCACAACGATAAATCACGGGAATTTTATGCGTACACATGCTGCTGCTAAAATGCTTTGCGCCGCTTTGTTAGCTCTGTCGGGTGCCGCGGCGAACGCGACCATCCTTGTCTATGGCGCGCAACTTTCCGGACCCAACGAATCGCCGCCGAATGCTTCGCCCGGTACCGGCACCGCGGTGGTGACCATCGATGACGTGCTTAACACGATGCGCGTCCAGGTCAATTTCGCGAATTTGATGGCGGGTGTTACAGCGTCGCACATCCATGTGATCAATGGTCCGGGGGACACCAATACCGCGGACACCCTTGGACCCGTCGCAACCACCACACCGACCTTCACGGGATTCCCATCGGGGGTGACCTCAGGGTCCTACGATGCAACATTCGACATGACTCTCGCTGGCAGCTACCGGGCCGGTTTCATCACCGACGCCGGCTCAATTGCAGCTGCACGGTTGGCGCTGTTTTCGGCGCTTGCTACCGGCCGCGCGTACTTCAATATTCACACCACCGCGTTTCCAGGTGGCGAGATCCGTGGCTTCCTGGTACCTGAGCCCGCGACGCTGTCGCTGTTGGCCCTCGGTCTCCTGGGCGCTGGATTCGCGCGGCGCCGTCAAGCGGCTTGAGCAAACCCAGCGGGTAGCTCAAAACTCTGCGGGGCGCGCTGCGGGACTGCAGCGTGAAGTGCCGCGGCTGATTCAGCTAAAGTGCCTGCTGAATGGCTGCCCGTCTCTTTGAAGTCGATTACATCATTGTCGGAGCGGGCTCGGCCGGCTGTGTGCTGGCTAACAGGTTGACCGAGAGTGGTCGTTATTCGGTCCTGCTGCTGGAAGCGGGTGGTTCGGATCGCAGCCCCTGGATCCAGGTCCCGATTGGTTACGGCAAGACCTTCACGGACCCGCGCTACAACTGGAAATATTTCGCCGAGCCCGACCCGGGCCTGGTAAATCGCAAGACCTACTGGCCGCGCGGCAAAGTACTCGGCGGCTCCAGCTCCATCAATGCGATGCTTTATGTGCGCGGCCACGCGAGCGATTTTGATGAATGGGCCGCTGCGGGCAATCCAGGCTGGGCGTACCGCGACGTGCTGCCGTACTTCAGGAAATCCGAGGACCACGTCTGGGGTGCGTCGGAGTACCACGGCAGCGGTGGCCCGATGCGGATCAGCGAATTCACGACCGCGGTGCATCCCATTTGCCAGCGCTTCCTTGCAAGTTGCGAAACGCTGGGCATCCCGGGCAATACAGACTTCAATGCGGCGCAGTTGGATGGCGCCGGCACCTGGCAGATGACCATCCGCGATGGCCTGCGGGAGTCGACGGCCAATGCGTTTCTGCGACCGGCCATGCGGCGCTCGAACCTCCGCGTCATTGCGCATGCGCTGGTTACCCGTCTCAGCTTTGCTGGCACGCGCGCCAGCGGCATCGAATATTCCCGGGGTGGGACATTGCATACCGCGCAAGCGCGGCGTGAGGTCATCCTGAGCGCGGGTGCGGTGAATACCCCCCAATTGCTGCAGCTATCCGGAGTTGGCAATGCAACGCTTCTGCGAGGACTCGGTATTGCCGTTCAACGGGATGCGCCGGCGGTTGGCCAGCGGATGCAGGACCATCTGGGCATTTCCTACATCTACAAGTCGCGCGTGCCGACGCTCAACAACGAGATCTATCCGTTCAGCGGCAAGATCAAGTCCGCCCTGCAATATGTGTCCGGGCGGCGAGGGATATTTGCGATGAGTGTCAACCACGCGGGTGCATTCACGCGCACCCGGCCGGGGCTTGCGCGACCTAACATGCAGGTGTATTTCAATCCACTCAGCTACGCAACGGCTACCGGCCTGGAACGCAAGCTGATGCAGCCGGATCCTTTCCCGGGCTATTTGCTCGGCTTCAACAGTTGTCGCCCGACCAGCCGCGGATCGATATCGATTGTGTCCAGTGACCCGGCCGTTGCTCCGGCGATCCAGCCCAATTCCCTGTCGACCGAGCTCGACGTCCAGGAAGCGTTCGAGGGCGCGCAGCTGCTGCGCCGCATTGCTAACGCGGCGCCGCTGGCAGACATCATGGAGTTGGAATTGCAGCCCGGCGCGGCGCTGCAGACGCGTGAGGAATTGCTCGACGACTTCCGCCGGCGCTCGGGATCGGTCTACCACCCCTGCGCAACCTGCGGCATGGGGCCGGACCCGCGAAGCGCCGTGGTCGACGCTGCGCTGCGCGTGCACGGCGTTGCGGGCCTGCGCGTAGTCGATGCCTCGATATTCCCGGCCGTCACGTCTGGCAATATCAACGCGGCGGTCATCATGGTGGCCGAGAAAGCGGCCGACATCATCAGGCAGGAATGATCGTCCCTTTGTTCATGATGTCGTTAGGATCGTAAACCCGCTTCAGGCCCTCGAGGATGTAGTAAGAGGAGCCGTATTCCTCTTTGACCCACAGCGTGCGCGCCTTGCCCATGCCGTGATGGTGCACGACCGAGCCACCGAAGCGCAGTGTTTCTTCGCAGATAACGCGGTTAATCGGCGTGCGGTACTTGCTGACTTCCTCTTGCGGCGGGCATTTCACGTCATAGTAATAGACGAAATACATGTTAGTGCCATTGATGTAGCTGTGCGACGAATGACCGCCCGCCATCGTGATGTCGGGAATTTCTTTCTTCAGGCGCTTCAACGCGGCTTCATAGATATCGCAGATGGTGCTCCAGTCGGCGGAGACTTCAGTCGTGCGGCCCATGGTTTTGGTCGCGATGATTTCCTCGCGTTCGCGCGCCAGCTTGTCGGCGCCCCAGTTGAGGTCGGCAAACCAGTTGGCGATGTGCTGCGCGTCGACTTTGCGGCATTCCGGATGTTTCGCGACCAGCGCCTCGATGCCTTTGACCGTTTCGTTGACGACACCGGCCGGGCCTTCGGCCATAAACAGCAGCACGCAGTCGTCCTTGGCCGCAAACTTCGTGAAATGAAACGCCGCATCCGGCGGATCGTAGAGTCGCGCCACCGACGGCCGGTAACCGGCCACCATGACTGCACGCAGCGCTTCGAAGCCGGTGCGCATGTTCTTGAGCGTGTAGCCGACAAATTTATTGTTAGCCGGCAGGTAGGGAAAGAGCTTGACCGTGACTTCGGTGATATAACAGAGCGCGCCTTCGTTACCAATCACGACATGACGGATGTCCGGCCCGACCGCGCGGCGCGGCACGTTCTTGATGCGCGTGACGGTGCCGTCGGCAAAAACCGCCTCGACACCGACCACCATGTCCTCGATGCCGCCATACAGGGTCGAGAACTGGCCGATGCTGCGCGTCGCCACGAGTCCGCCGAGTTGCGCAATCGGTTTCGATTGCGGCGAATGGCCGGTGGTGCAGCCCTGCGCGCGGGCGAGATCTTCCAGCACCTGCAGCGGCACGCCGCATTGGCCGGTGGCCTGCATGTTGTAGGTATCGATCTTGAGGATCCTATCCATGCCCGAACCATCGAGCACAATCGAGTCGGGCACGGAGGTTTCGAGACCGCCCTCGGTCGCGGTGCGGCCGGTGCGGGCGACCACGTTGATGCGCTGTTCGTTAGCAAACCTGAGCACATCCGCGATGTGCTGGGTGCTGCGCGCCATCACGACGGCAGCCGGCAGTGGCCGCGTATAGACACCGTGCACGCCCTCATACAGGCGCAGCCGATCGATGCTGCTTTCTTTCAGCGTCTGTTCGTCGGTGATGACATTGGATCCACCCACGATTTTTGTCAGGCCCTCGACGATCGCATTTCTGCTCAGTGCCATGATGGCTGTCCTTCTAGTGAAAAATTGGAAAAGACCGTTCCAGCACCGGATCGGTCGCGGCGCGGATGCCCTGGCTGACTTCGTTATTCATGCGCCGGTACACGGCAACGTTGGCAGGGCGCGGCGCAAATGACTCGCGTGGTTTCTCCATGCCGGCCGCAGCGGTCCTGAAATCCGCGTACACGCCGGCGGCCACCGCCGCGCAGATCGCAGCGCCGAGGCTGGCTCCACCCGTAGCGACGGCGCGCGACGCCGGGATCCCGAACGCGTCGGCGAAGATCTGCATGAAAAGCGGGCTGCTGGCACCGCCACCCGAAACAGCAATTTCGCTGAGCGTGGTGCCGAGTTCACTGCACATCGCGTCGACGCGGTTCTTCATCGTGATGGCGATCGCCTCGAGGATCGAGCGGTACATGTGGCCGCGTGTGTGGCGCGCATCGAAACCGAGCATCACGCCTTTTCGAAACGGCTTGTCGGCCGGCGCCAGCCAATCGAGCACGGTCATCAGGCCATCGCTCCCAGGCGGAACTGTTTGCGCCTCCTGCTCCAGCACCTGCTCGCGCGTGAAGCCGCGCGCAGCAACTGCCACGGCGAATTCCGGGCCTAACAGATCCATGAACCAGGTCAGCGTCCACATGCCGCGGCGGATGCCGTGGCTCTCGTACAGGTACTGCCCGGGGATGCAGCCGAAGTTGGTCCAGAACTCGGTCGGTGTCTTGCGGTTTTCCCGGCCATGCACCATCGCGGCGATATAGGTTCCGAGCGACACCAGCGCAGTGTTTGCATCGAGCGATCCGGATCCCAGCGCCTCGACCGCCTTGTCATTCGCGGTGGCGACTACCGCAATGCCGGCCGGGATGCCGGTGGCCGCCGCTGCGGCCGCCGTGACCTGGCCCACGATTGCGCCGGGCATCACCAGTTCAAACAGCATCTCGTGGCGCAGATTGAACTCCTGGAGGAGCGCCGGATCCTTGCTCCACTGCCAGCTGTCGGTGTCGATCGGCCACTGCATCCGGATGCTGTTAGCTGCCGTATCGCGGAATTGGTCGGTGAAGCGATGGGTGATGTAACCCGATGATGTGGTCGCATAGGCGAGGCCGGGGTCGTCCGGCAGGTAGGGTTGGTAGGCGCGGCTGTCCATCCAGCTCATCACCGGCTCCACCAGCGAACCATCCTGCTTCAGGAAGGCCTTGCAACAACGGATCGTGCACAGCCCGACGCCAATGATGTCTTTTGGGTTGCCCTTGAACGCAGCCATCGCCTGGCGGCTCGCGACGCCGATCGAATCCCAGAGATCGTCATCGGGATGCAGCACGATGCCCGGCCTGGGGCGGTATGTCGGGCGCAAGATCTGCCGGCCTTTGGCGACCGCGTTGCCGGCAAGATCGTAGATCACGACCTTGGAGCTTTGCGAGCCGTTGTCGATGCCGATAATGTACCTGCCGGTCATGCTGACAATAGGGCCTAACGGACGAGGTAGCCACCATCAACGACCAGCACATGGCCGTTGACGTAGTTCGACGCGCGGCTCGCGAGGAAAACCAATGTGCCCATCAGGTCGACCGGTTCGCCCCAGCGCTCGGCCGGTATGTGATCCAGCACGCGCTGGTTGGTTACAGGATCGCTGCGGGTCTTGCGAGTGATCTCGGTCGCGTAATAGCCGGGCGCGATGCCGTTGACCTGTATGTTGTGCATCGCGAGCTCATCGCAATAGGCCTTGGTGAAACCTGCGATGCCGTGTTTGGTGGCCGCGTAAGCTGAAGACCAGCGACCCCCGAGAAAGGAAAAGAGTGAGCAGATATTGATGATCTTGCCGTTGCGCTGCGGAATCATACGTTTCGCGGCTTCGTAGCTCATCTCAAACGCAGCTGTCAGGTTGACGGCGACTGTCGCATCCCATTGCGGTCGGCCGAACTCCAGCACTTCAGCCATCGGGCAGATCCCCGCGCTATTGACCAGAATGTCGAGCGACCCTAAGCGCTGCACGCAGTCGTCGATGATCTTCGCCGGCGCACCTGGCGCTGTTATGTCGCCCATGAGGTATTCGTAGCGAACACCTGCTGCTGTGACCATCGGCCCGGTGCTGCCGTCGTCATCCATCACGCTCGGGACAAACACGTTGGCGCCGGCCTTGGCGAGTGCGAGGGTAAACGCTTGGCCTAGTCCTGTGTTGCCGCCTGTGACGATGGCATTCTTGCCCTTGAGCGAAAAGAACTCGAGCGCAAAATCCCTGATGTCCATCGAACTAATCTCCCTGCAGGCGCAGAGCGGGGTCGCTCGGCGCTGCGGGAGTATTCGGGCGGATATCCGCCAAGTCAACGTATCAGGTCAACGAGGTGTTCCATAAATTGTTACGGTTCGTAAGAATTTTTTTCAACCCGGCTCAGCGACGCCTGCCAGCGCCAAGCAGCAACACGCCGCCAATTACAATAGCGCCAACGCCTGCCCATATCGGCACATTGACTGTCTCGCGTTCGCTAACTGAAAAATCGATCGGGCCTATCTGGGTTCTGTGGGTGTCTTTGGTATATGTGAAACCGCCATACGCCAGTCCCAGCGCACCCAGTACGATCAACACGAGGGCCAGGATCTTATTGCTGTTCATGGTGATTCCTTTTATTGGACCGTAAGTCCGCTCGGCGGCATGGGGCGCGCGGTTTGCGGAGCGATCTTGCACCCGTTGCGTGCGTCGGCCGAGCGTTGATTGCAGGCGGCTGGTGGAGTGAGTTCAATTGCCATCGCCGGGGCCGCTTTCACGGCTGCAGTTTCAGCGGCGGAAGAGTCATCGATGGCCGGTCCGCATCCTGCCAGCATGGCTAACAAAAGCATGGGTAGGTAGTTCATGCACGCATTAAGGACCCAGGGAGCATCCGTTAGAAGAGTGACAGTGGTGATATGCAGGTAGGCGAGCGCCTACCCGGTCGCGTGTAGCGATGCTAACCTTGGGCCGGGGCCCCCGTAGCTCAGTGGATAGAGCGACCGCCTCCTAAGCGGTAGGTCGTCGGTTCAACTCCGGCCGGGGGCGCCAAGTCATCTCGGCGATCATCCCCAGACAATGCTGCCAACCCCGTGACGGCCATTCTGGCAGCCCGCCTGAACGACCAAAAAAGTGGCAGTGACAGTGCTGTCATTTTGAGTTGCGCGGCACTCTCCAGTGAACGACGGTCAGATGCCAATTTCCTCGGATCCAGGAAATACTCGGCAGTTTTCGCTCGCTGCATGCCAGGCGACGCGAACCAACGTGCCACCCAGGACCGTAACACCAGCACATCGGTCAGTACCTTGGACAAGCCGGTTCCGGTTGCGGGACAGACGTTCTGGTACGCGTCACCAATGACAACAAAGCCTGGCAATTGGCCGGGCGCCGCTGTCCAAAGGTCGGTTGCGGACGCTGCTACTTTAGTTGTTAGCGCGAAGTCGCCAATCTGCCCGGCGAGCCCGCCAAACAGGTAACTCAGGAACTTACCGCCGTCAAGCCTCATGTTTTGCGAGAACGATGAGGCCGGGGCCTGGTAGGTAAACAGGTTGGCGCGAATTCCGTCCGGTACTGGAAAAAGCGTCAGGAAATTCACCAGATCGTGGCGCCGGTCGGGAAGGAAATTGACGCCATCGTATGGCAGGCGCCCGCGGCTGGTCTTCAGGGAAAAGCCGAAGGTCGTGGAGTGATTTTTTTCAATCATCGTCACCGGAATTTGCAATTGAGTGTGCACCTTCCTGTTGGCTCCGGACGCCACGACTACCAAACGGCACATCAGAATCCGTCCACCTTCCAGCACAACTTCCTGCAATTCGTCGCTGACTTGCAATCGCGCGACGCGTCCACAAATGCGCGTGATTTGCGGTGGAAGTTTCACCAATAGGGCATTGACGAACTCGTGATGGTGGAAACCGAATTGGGAATTATCTGTTCGCGCGACGATTTTTTCGTACTTGCAGGTTACGACTTCGGCAATTGTCGATGATACCGGCCTGACATCGTCAAGCAGCCCGAACTCCTCCAGCAACGAGATCTGGTCGCGCTCGAGCTTTTCCGCCTTGAAACACGGCGCGCAATGATCGGCCGGATCGATAAGCGCGACTGCGAGACCTTCGCCTGCCATCGTCGATGCAGCGCAAGCACCCGAAACGCCTGCGCCGACAATGCAAACATCAAACTTGTGATTCACCTCGGTAACAAATCACCTGTGACAATTGATTTGCGCAAACAACTTTGCCTGCGATTAACGTGCCGCGCGTCGGCATGGTGAGGCGTTCGGGCCCATCGACAAGCAGGCTAATAGCGATTCTGGACATGCGGAGAAATCGTTAGGTGGGTGGAGCGAGGCTCGCCGACCCAATGATCGGCGAACCTCGCTATTTGTTGTCTACGTGCTCTTGCGTCGCAGCAAACCAAATACACCAAGCAAGCCGAGTCCCATCAATGCAAGCGAGTTCGGCTCCGGGACCGCAGTAACAGCGCTAGTCACGACGGTCGGGCCAACGTCAGTGCTGGCAATCCCCGCTCCGTCGGACCTCAAGTGTCCATGCTTGGAGACGTGCTCGGACTGCGCTGATACATCGTCCGTCTTGTGGCCCAACGCAAGTGCCTTTGCCGTGTCGTTCATAGGTGTGGCAAATACTGAGCCACTCAATATGAGGCCCAACGTTGCACAGGTACCCATGGCGAGGGCATTCCTTGGTTTCATCTACTGACTCCTTCTTTATTTGTGTGGAGCGCAGATTTTGGCCGCGAGGAGGCATCATTACTGTAGGCGGGTGGCGGGACTGTTAGGCAACAGTGTCCTACAAGCGTTTCGAGATGGCAGCCAGCTTCACAATTCGGAGTCAGCGTTCGCTGTCTGGATTCCGTGCAGGGTCATCCGCCGCAAGTACGTCGCAAGCCCAGTCCATGCGCTTCCAGCCCGGCACGGGGGTGACGATCGCGGGGCGCGGGACAAACATCGAGCGTTCGATCAGCTGTCGCTTATGGATATAACGAGGGCAGTTTGGAAAGACCTCCCGTACCGCCACTTTCACAAGGAATTGCGCCTCCGGATACCCCGGTTGGACGGAATTGGCAGCCACGAGATGTGCGCCGCCATTCACGCGCAAACGCTTCTGATTTTCGAAATCAATAAACAGCATCCCGACGTGGGGGTTTTCGCTGGCATTGCCCATCGAGAGATACATGCCATTGCCATCGAAGTTTGGAAACACCAGCGTGTGTTCGTCCAGCACTCGCACGAAGCCGGGGTCGCCGCCCTTGTAGGAGCAGTTAGGCCTTCCAGCCGCGTCCGCGGTGGCCAGGAAGAACATGTCGAGGCTTTCGATGAAGGCCCGATCATCGGCCGTTATGTGGTCGCGACACAAACGCTCTTCGATACGATCGGCAAGTCTCTCGGTGTCAAATTCGCGCTGCAGTTTCCGCTGACTGTCACCAAAGAGCTTCGACATGCTATTCCCCGGTCAGGGTTGTTAGGCCTGCTTCGCGTAATTGCTGGCGCCGTACCAGTCAACCACCACCGCCGCCTCGTTGCCCACGACCCATGCGTCATGGCCCTTGGGCAGGGACGTGATGTCGCCAGGCCCTGCGATGAACTCGGTGCCGTCGTCAATGCGGATTGCGAGCCTGCCGGAGACGTGGTACTGAAAGTGCGGTGCTTCGCAGCTTGATGTCTTCGCGATTGGCTTCAGATCGTTGGACCACCGCCATCCGGGTTCGAATACCAGCCGACCGACTTCGGCTCCGCCGACGGTAAGGATTTCGGCCTTGCCGTTCGGGAATTGCCGAGTTTCTTCCGGGCGCGTGAATGATTTATGTTCGGTTGTCTGTTCGTGTCGATGCATCTCAGTCTCCCGTTGCCCCGGATCTGGGTACGTGATAAGTTACTTACTAGTAGGTAAGAAGTCAACCAGCCATGATCGCGTCAAAGAAAACACCCGTCCATGAGCAGCAGCAGCAGCAGCCGTCGGCGGCAGCAAGAGCCATTTTGGATGCCGCCGAACGCCTCGCCCAGACACGCGGCTACAACGGTTTCAGTTATGCCGATATTGCGGCGCAACTGGGAGTCACCAAGGCGGCGCTGCACTATCACTTTGCTTCGAAAGCCGCGCTCGGATCAGCGTTGATTGCGCGTTACCACAAGTCCTTTGGCGCTGCGCTTGTGCAGATCGACAGCAAGACCAGGCAGCCGCGCAAGAAGTTGCAGCAGTATGTCGAACTCTATAATTCGGTCCTGAGCAATGACCGGATGTGCTTGTGCGGCATGCTCGTTGCAGAGTACGCAACGCTGCCGAGGCCCATGCAGCAGGGACTGAAGTTGTTCTTCAATACCAATGAAACCTGGCTGGCCGAAGTGCTTGCAGACGGTGCACGTGCTGGCGCGTTTCATTTCAAGGAGTCAGCCCAGGCGAGGGCGCAATTGCTCCTCGGCGCGCTCGAGGGCGCCATGCTGGCCGCACGTTCCTACGGCAATCCGCGCGGTTTCCAGTCGGCGGCAGCTGCGGCGCTGGCTGACCTGCGTGGCGGCGCCTAGCTAGCGGACCAGTTCGAACTCCACCAGTGGCAATTCGTCATTGCCAAAAAACATCTTGTTGCGGTCCACGAACACCGTCGGTGAGCCGAATCCGCCGCGCGCGATCAGTTCATCGGTGTTGGCGCGCAGTCGCAGCTTGATCGTGTCGGTTTGCGCGGCTGCGCGCAGCGCCGCGCCGTCCAGGCCGGCGTTGTTAGCAACCGCGAGCAGGTGCTCCGGATCGTCGATATTTTCGCCCCGCAGGAAGTAACTCTCGAAGGCCGCGCGCACAAACTCGATCAATTTCAGTGGATCGTCTTCAAGTGCCGTGGCGAAGCGCATGGCATGGACGCCTTTCCCGGGATGGAAGGGCGTTGGAAATTTCAGTGTCACGCCGGTCCACGCCGCCCAGTCGTGCAGGACCAGCGCGGCATGGCGCATGCGCGGCGTGTGCTTGTTCTCGCGTGTTGCGTAGACCGCCTGGTTTACCGCGTTGAAGACGCCGCCGACGAGAATGGGGCGATAGACAATGTCCGCGGCGGTGCGCGTCAGGACTTTTTGAATGTTGATGAAACCCAGATAGGTCCAGGGGCTGGTAAGGTCGAAGAAGAACTCGATGCGGGCCATGGCCTCACTCCCTACGCCGGCCGGTCGGCGGCGGGCCGAATGCCGAATAGCACCTCGCGCGCCTTCGAATCTGGTGGCGCCGCCCCGCGCCGCAGCTCTGCTAACAGATCCATGCCCGCCTTGACGCCAGGGCGCTCACGCAGTTTCGTGAACCAGCGTTGCACGTTAGGATAGTTCGCGATCGCGATGCCTTGCGCTTTGTGCGTTACGACCCACGGAAAAATCGCCATGTCGCCAATTGAATACTCGCCCGCAACACAGTCGCCGGTCTTGCCGAGCTGGGCATCGAGCACCGCGTACAGGCGGTTCGCTTCCCGTTCATAGCGCTCGATCGCGTAGGGGACCTTCTCAGGCGCATACAGCCTGAAATGCCCGTACTGACCCAGGATCGGCCCCAGACCACCGACCTGCCACATCAGCCATTCCGTGACCCTGGCGCGGCAACGCGGTTCGCGCGGCAGAAAGCGGCCGGATTTGTCGGCGAGAAACAGCAGGATTGCACCGCTCTCGAATACGCTGAGCGGCGGCCCGCCGCCGGGCGGATCGTGGTCCACGATTGCAGGCATGCGATTGTTAGGGCTGATGGCGAGGAACTCGGGCGTGAATTGCTCCCCCGCCATGATATTGACCGGGATCGCCTGGAACGGCAGGCCGCACTCGAACAGCATGATGCTGACCTTCCAGCCATTCGGCGTGGGCCAGTAATACAAGTCAATCATGCGTATCCCGGTGTGGCTGGCGCCGTAGCGCGTTAGAGGCGTTAATCATAGCGTGCGCGCCTGCCTGATCTGGCGCCGCTGACCCGTATTTCAGGTAGCATGCCCGCCCCGTATCCGTGCCAGGACCTGCCATGACCACTTCCGCCGCCGCGCCGGGCGTGACCTTTGCCGAACTGGGCCTGGCACCGCCGTTGCTCCAGGCACTTGCCGAGATCGGCTACGAATCCCCATCCCCTATCCAAGCTGCCACGATCCCGGCACTGCTCACAGGCGCGGACATCATGGGGCAGGCCCAGACCGGCACTGGCAAGACGGCCGCCTTTGCCCTGCCGGCCTTGTCGCGGCTCGACCTTGCGAAGCGCGCGCCGCAGGTGCTGGTGCTGGTTCCGACCCGCGAGCTCGCAATCCAGGTGGCCGAGGCGTTTCAAAAGTACGCGACGCATCTGCGCGGTTTCCATGTACTGCCGATTTACGGCGGCCAGAGTTACACGCCGCAACTGTCGGCCCTGCAACGCGGCGTGCACGTGATTGTTGGCACGCCGGGACGGGTGATGGATCACCTCGATCGCAAGACGCTGAAACTCGATCACATCCGATGCGTCGTGCTCGATGAAGCCGATGAAATGCTGGCCATGGGTTTTATCGATGCGATCGACCAGATCCTGGGCCAGGTCCCCAAGGAGCGCCAGGTGGCGCTTTTCTCCGCGACCATGGCGCCGCCCATCCGGCGCATCGCGCAAAAGCACCTGCGCGAACCGCGCGAGATCACAATCCGCAACAAGACAACCACGGTTGCTAACACACGGCAACGGTATTGGCTGGTGGACGGATTGCACAAACTTGACGCCCTGACTCGCATACTCGAAGCGGAACCGTTTGATGCGATGCTGGTGTTTGCGCGCACCAAGCAGTCGACGGTGGATCTGGCCGAACGCCTGGAGTCGCGAGGTTTCGCGGCCGCGGCGCTCAATGGCGATATGCAACAGGCACAGCGTGAACGCACCGTGGCGCAACTGAAGGCGGGCAAGATCGACATTCTGGTGGCGACCGACGTGGCGGCACGCGGGCTCGATGTCGACCGCATCGGTCACGTGGTGAATTTCGACATGCCCTATGACATCGAATCGTATATTCACCGCATCGGGCGCACCGGCCGCGCCGGCCGCAGCGGTGAGGCGATTTTGTTTGTCGCACCCCGCGAACGCAACATGTTGCGGCTCATCGAGCGGCACACGCGCCAGGAACTTGAGCCGCTGAAGTTGCCAACCCAGGGCGACGTAAACGCCCGGCGCGTTGCGAAGTTCAAGGAGCGGGTCACCGAGGTTTTGGCGCGCGGCGATGCCACGCCTTATCGCGGCATGATCGATGAGATTCTTGCAGGGGGCGGCGTGGACGCAGCCGACCTCGCCGCTGCGCTCGCCAGCATGGTGCAGGGCAAGACGCCGCTGCTGTTAGCTTCCAAGGCCGCCGGGCAGGGCGAACGTTCCTCGCAATCGGCGGGCCGATCCGAGCGCGGCTCGGAAGGCAAGGGCGAGGTGCGGCCCCGCGGACGGCGCCACGATCCGCAGCAACTTTATCGTCTCGAGGTTGGGCGCGAGCATGGCGTGCAACCGGGCAATATCGTGGGCGCCATCGCCAATGAGGCCGGGCTCAGCGGCTCGCATATCAACGGCATCGATATTCAGCGTAGCCATTCCTTCGTGCGCCTGCCCGAAGGGCTGTCACCCGAAACGATTGCCCGGCTGGGCAAGGTCCGGGTCAAGGGCCAATTGTTAGCGATCACGCTGGCCGAAGCGGAAGCTGGCGAACATGCGGAGGGCGAAACCGAGCATGCACCGCGGCCCCGAACTAACACGCCCTATGGCAAACCGTTTGCGCGCGGTAAGTCCGGCAAGGGCGCAGCACGCAGGGCGGGTGGTGGCGCCTAGCCGTTAGGTACGCGGCGCGTAATTTCGTTGCGCTGCGGCAACACTGCATTGCGGCGCGCGTCTCGTTGCGGTCTAATTGACCTATGAACGCCTGCTTGCCTGCCCTGATTCGAGCCATGGCCGCAGCCGCTGTGCTCGCATGCCCCGCGGCTGGCCTCAGCGCGCCGCTTGACCTGCAGTTCATGGACAGGGTCGAAGGCCTGATGGCCGAGGGCAGGCCGGCGGAGGCGCTTGCGGCCATGCAGGCGCGCGAACCTGAGTTTGCCGGCAATCCCCGCTTCGACTATTTGTTAGGGCTGGCGGCGCTGGATGCGCATCAGCCCGCTGCCGCGATACCACCGCTACGGCGGGTGGCCGCGGTCCAGCCACAATTTGCGGGTGTTCGCATGGAGCTGGCCCGTGCTCACTATGAGAAAGGTGACGCGGCCGCAGCACGCGAGCAATTTCAGGTCATGCTGCGGGACAACCCATCGCCGACCAGTCGCACGGTCATCAATCGTTATCTCGCTGCCATCGACCGAAACGCGCCGCTGGCGGTGGTTGCCACACGGCGCTCCTGGTTTGTGGATGTCGGTAGCGGTTACGACTCGAATGCCAACGGCTCGACCAGCGACACGACGTTTCTGGGCTTTGCACTGAACAGCCAGTACGTCGAGACTGCGTCGCCGTTCGTCGAGCTCGGTCTGGGATTTGCATGGGAAAAACCGCTAGCCCCGAATTCGGCTGTCAACCTCTATGGTCGTGTCATGCATCGTGCTAACACCGAGGCCAGTTTTGTCGATCAGACGGCCGCGTTTGTGGGTGCATCCTACGTCTTCAAGCTCGGCGAGACGCGCGCTACCATCGGCGTCAATGGCTTCAACGGTTGGCTGGATGGCGCGCAGCAGCAAAACTCGGGCAATATTGAATTGGGTGTCAGCCGGTTTGTGACTGAAAAACTGGAATTGTCAGCCTTGGTGCGGGGTGGGGTGCTCGAATACGATCAGGCCGCGTACCAGGTTCTTGATGTTGATCGGTACCTTGGCGGCATTGCGCTGACACGTTACGCCCTGCGTAACGGCACTGCGCGCATGGGTGGCGCGTTGCTGGCAGGGCGGGATGAAGCGCGACGCGCTGGTTCGCCGTTCAGCAACGATAAATTTGGCGCGCGCCTGTTCGCGGGAGTTTCACTGCGCCCCCGCAGCACGTTTTATGGCGAACTGCTGTACCTGGACACGCGATTTGATGGTCTCGGATTTTTTGGAGTGCGGCGCCACGACCAGCAGTTTATTGCCTTCGTCGGCTTCGACGCGGAGAACTGGCCCGCCACGAACTGGACCGTGTCACCGCAGGTTCGCTTCACGGACAATCGTTCCAATGTGAGCCTTTTCCAATACGGCCGGGTCGAAGCCATGGTTTTCGTCCGCCGCCTGTTCCAGTAGCGGCCCAGCCTGCGATCCTGCGGACTTTAGCGGAACCTGTGACTGCCATCACGTTCGACGCCACGGTTGCGACAGCGGCCGGGCGATAATCCGCGGTACCTGAGCCCGTGTTTCCTGGCTAACAAGCGAGTTGTCTTTTGGATCAAACTGTTAATCCACCGCCCTCGCGCCGCGACAGCGGACCTGATCGTCGCAAGAGCCATTTGCGCGCCTTGTGGATCGGCAGTTTCATGGCTCGTCGCCGCCAACCGCGTCGCAGCGATGATCGCAGCGTAACTGCCGTGGACTGGCATCACGCCCAGTGGCTGATAGTCGTCCTTGCTATTTTGTTTCTGTCGATCGCCGACGCACTGCTGACGCTGACCGTGATCAACCTGGGAGCTGAGGAAATCAACCCGTTCATGCAGCCGCTGGTCACCGGCAGCGGGCATAGCTTTGCCGGGTGGAAGATGGGCATGACGTCGTTCGGGCTCATTTTCCTGACCATCATGGCCCGGATGCGCACGCTGGGGGGATTTCCTATCGGCTGGCTGCTGTACATCATTTTGGCCATCCATACCGTACTGGTTGCGTATGAGCTTTGGCTGGTCCAGCACCTGACAGCCCTGATGCCCCTGTGATCCGTTAAACTTAATCCAGCTATGCTCCCTATTCGTTCCGTGTCCCGCACGGAGTTGCTGCAGAGCGCTCCGCTGTATGCGGGCAATGCCGATTATATCGAGGCTCTTTTTGAGGCCTGGTTGGCTGCGCCTGCTTCCGTCCCGCCGGGCTGGCAGGAGTATTTCTCGCGCCTCCCGGCCGCGCCTTTGCCCGACACCTCGCACCGCGCGATTCAGGCCGGCATTGCGGCGCGCGCCAGGCTGGGAACGGTGGTCGCAGGTGTGCCCGCGGCCAAACCTGCGATCGACGCCACGGCCGCGCAAGGCGCAGTGTCGCGCCTGGTCCAGATTTATGCGAATCGCGGGCATCTGGTGGCGCAGCTCGATCCGCTCGGCCTGATGCAGCGTCCGCGGCCACGGGTATTGGATCTCGATTATTTTGGTTTATCGGACGCCGATCTCGATACCGAATTTCATACCGGTAGCCGCGGCGGACCGGTGCCGCCGCGCGCGCGGCTACGCGACATACTGGCGCAGCTTAAACAGATTTACTGCGGCAGCATCGGTGCCGAATTCGCGCATGTGTCAGATACCGATGAACGTCTGTGGCTGCAGGACCAGTTCCAGTCCGGGCGGCTGACGCAGAAATTCTCGCCGGAGGAACGCAAGAGCATCCTCTGGCAGCTGACGGCTGCCGAGGGTCTGGAACGTTACCTGCACACGAAATACGTGGGCCAGAAACGCTTCTCGCTGGAAGGCGGCGACTCGATGATTCCGCTGCTCGACGATCTCATTCAGAGCGGCGGTCAGCAGGGAGTCGAGGAGTGCGTAATCGGCATGGCGCACCGTGGCCGTCTCAATGTGCTGGTGAATCTGTTAGGCAAGGCGCCGAGCGTCCTGTTCTCAGAGTTCGAAGGCAGGTACGACATCTCGAAAATGCAGGGTTCGGGCGACGTCAAATATCACAAGGGATTTTCGGCTGATTTACGCACGCCGGGTGGCAATGTACATGTTGCGCTCGCATTCAACCCATCGCACCTGGAGGCCGTGAACCCGGTAGTCGAAGGCTCCGTGCGCGCGCGGCAAGAGCGTCGTGGCGACCAGTTGGGGACGCGCGTGCTGCCAATTCTGATTCATGGCGACTCGGCCTTCGCCGGTCAGGGCGTGGTGATGGAAACCCTGCAATTGTCGCAGGCGCGCGGTTATTTCACCGGCGGCACGATCCACGTTGCGATCAACAACCAGGTCGGTTTCACGACTTCGGATCTGCGCGATACACGTTCGACCATGTATTGCTCGGACATCGCCAAGATGCTGGAAGCGCCGATCTTCCACGTCAACGGCGACGACCCGGAGGCGGTGGTCTTTGCCACGCGCCTGGCGTTAGGTTACCGGCAGAGGTTCCATAAGGATGTGGTCATCGATCTGGTGTGCTATCGCCGGCTTGGCCATAACGAGGCGGATGAACCAGCCGCGACCCAACCGATCATGTATGCGGCGATTCGCCAGCATCCGACCACGCGCAAGCTGTATGCCGACCGGCTGGTTGCCGATGGCGTAATGACTCAGGTCGAAGTCGACGGCTACGTAGAGAAATACCGCACCGGCCTCGATGCCGGCGCCCCGCAGGCCCACGCCTCGTTAGGGATGGTTGGCAACAAGTACACGATTGACTGGTCGAAATACCTGACGGTGGACTGGACCACCAATGTCGATGGCGGAGTGTCGCGCGAGCGACTCGCTGCCCTGGGCAAGACGCTCACAACCGTGCCCCCGGGAATCAAGCTCCATCCGCGCGTACAGCAGGTGGTCACCAATCGCATCAAGATGTTAGCCGGCGAGCAGCCGCTCGACTGGGGCTGCGCCGAAACACTGGCCTACGCGGCCTTGTTAGAGGACGGCTATGCCGTGCGACTGTCCGGTCAGGACTGTGGGCGCGGCACTTTTTTTCATCGGCATGCCGTGTGGCACGACCAGAATGGCGCCGTGCCGTATATTCCGCTGCAGCACGTCGCGGAGCGCCAGCCGCGCTTCCAGGTCATCGATTCAGTGCTGTCGGAAGTGGCGGTCATGGGCTTCGAATACGGCTACGCAACCACCGACCCCGGCACGCTGGTTATCTGGGAAGGTCAGTTTGGCGATTTCGCGAACGGCGCCCAGGTCATCATCGACCAGTTCATTGCCTCGGGTGAAGCCAAGTGGGCTCGTTACTGCGGATTGGTGTTGTTTCTGCCGCACGGGTACGAGGGCCAGGGTCCGGAGCATTCGTCCGCGCGTCTCGAGCGTTTTCTGCAGCTCTGCGCCGAGAACAACATGCAGGTCTGTGTGCCCTCGACACCGGCGCAGATGTACCACATGCTACGGCGGCAGATGTTGCGGCCGTTCCGCAAGCCGTTGATCGTCATGACTCCCAAGAGCCTGCTGCGCCACGAGCTCTCCGTGAGTCCGCTCGAGGACCTGACCTGCGGGTCGTTCGCCAATATCATCGACGAAGCTGATGTGCTCGACCCTGCCGGCGTGACGCGCATCGTGCTGTGCAGCGGCAAGGTATATTTCGACCTGCTCAAGGCGCGGCGCGCGACCGCTAACAAATCGGTCGTGCTGGTGCGGGTTGAGCAGCTCTATCCGTTCGCGGCGGCAGAGTACGACGATGTGCTGCGGCGCTATCCCAACGCCAGGGAAGTCGTCTGGTGCCAGGAAGAGCCGCAGAATCAGGGCGCCTGGTACCAAATCCGTCACCGCTTGGAGCGGCCGCTGGTCGAGCTGGGGCGCGACCTGCTGTATGCCGGCCGCGCACATGCGGCAGCACCCGCGACCGGTATCAGCAAAGTTCACGACGCCGAGCAGGCGCGCTTGATCGAGGCGGCATTGACTGCCCCGGCACGCGCCCACACGGAACAAAAGAGGAAACATTCATGAGTATGGAGATTCGAGTCCCGAAACTGCCGGAATCCGTTGCCGATGCAACGTTGGTGGCCTGGCGCAAGAAGCCGGGCGACGCAGTGAGCCGCGACGAGAATCTCGCGGATCTCGAAACCGACAAAGTGGTCCTGGAAGTGCCGTCACCGGCTAACGGTGTGCTGCAGGAAATCAAGATGGCGGCTGGCAGCGTCGTTCATTCGGACGATTTGCTGGCAATCGTGGTGGCAGCACCCGCCGCGGCGCCTGCTGCCAAGCCACCGGCCGCGGCCTCGGACGCCGACAAGCTCGGCCCGGCCGCACGGCGCATGGTGCAGGAAAATGCGTTGCATCCGGCAGATATTGCGGGCTCCGGCCGTGACGGCCGGGTGAGCAAGTCCGATGTGGTCGAACATCTGGCGAAGGCGGGCGCGCCAGCCGCGCCAAAAGCGAGCCCTGCACCGGCGCCTGCGCCTGGTAGCCGCGGTCAGCAGCGCGTCCCGATGACGCGGCTGCGTCAGCGCATCGCCGAGCGGCTGCTGCAGGCGCAACAGAACGCCGCGATGCTGACCACCTTCAACGAGGTGGATCTGACGGCGGTCATGGATTTGCGCAACCGGCACAAGGAGCGGTTTGAAAAGGAGCACGGCGTCAAGCTCGGCTTCATGTCCTTCTTTGTCAAAGCCACCGTGGAGGCGCTGAAGAAATATCCAGTGGTGAATGCCTCGGTGGACGACGCCGACGTCATTTACCACGAGTACTACGATATCGGCGTCGCCGTCTCCACCGATCGCGGACTTGTAGTCCCCGTGCTGCGCGATGCGGCTAACAAATCATTCGCCGACATCGAGAAGTCCATCGTCGATTTTGCCGCCCGCGCGCGCGCCGGCACACTTGGCATCGAAGAACTCGTGGGTGGCACGTTTACAATCACGAACGGCGGGGTCTTCGGCTCCCTGCTGTCGACCCCCATTCTAAATGCACCGCAATCCGCGATCCTGGGCATGCACAAGACCCAGGAGCGGCCGATGGCGGTCAATGGCGCGGTGGTGGTCAGGCCGATGATGTACCTCGCCGTGACTTATGATCATCGCATCATCGACGGGCGCGAAGCGGTGCATTTCCTGGTGGCCATCAAGGATTGCCTCGAGGATCCCGGCCGCATGTTGTTAGGCATGTAGGCACAGCGGCCATGAGCACTGTCGTGAGCACAGATAGCGTTGCGGAATTCGATGTCGTCGTGATCGGCGGTGGGCCTGCCGGCTATCCGGCCGCCATCCGCGCCAGCCAAAACAAGCTGAAGGTTGCCTGCATCGACCAATGGCGCAACCGCGACGGCTCGTACGCCTTCGGGGGCACCTGCCTCAATGCGGGCTGCATCCCGTCCAAGGCTTTGCTGGAATCGACGGAATTATTCCATCGCGCGCAAAGCGAATTTGCCACCCACGGCATCACGGTCGGCGCGGTCGCGATGGATGTCACGGCGATGCAGAAGCGCAAGTCGAGCATCGTCAAAAGCATGACCGGCGGAATTCTGGGTCTGCTCAAGGCAGCGGGCGTCACTCCGATCAACGGCCACGGCAAGCTGTTGGCCGGCCGCCAGGTCGAAGTCACGGCGCCCGATGGCAGCAAGCGCCTGCTGACGGCCAGGCATGTCGTGCTGGCCAGCGGCTCGGCGCCCATGGAGTTGAAAACCGCGCCCTTCGATGGCGTGAGCATTGTCGACTCCTGGGGCGCGCTCGACTTGGCAGCGGTGCCGAAACGGCTGGGCGTCATCGGCGCCGGCGTTATCGGCCTGGAATTGGGCAGCGTCTGGCGGCGTCTGGGTGCCGAGGTAATCGTACTTGAAGCCCTGGAGCAATTCCTGCCGATGGCCGACCAGGCGGTGGCGAAGGAAGCGGCCAGGCATTTCAAGAAACAGGGGCTTGATATTCGCCTCGGCGCCAAAGTGACCGGCGCCACACTGGTCAACGGCGCAATCGATGTCAGTTTCAGCGACGTTGCAGGCAATGCCGCCAAAGTCACTGTCGAAAAGCTCGTGGTTGCAATCGGCCGACGCCCATTCACCCGGGATTTGTTAGGCGATGGCACCGGCGTCGAACTCGACGCGCGGGGTTTCATCAAGGTCGATCACCAGTGCGGCACTGGCGTTGAGGGCGTTTGGGCGGTCGGTGATTGCGTGCGCGGACCGATGTTAGCTCACAAAGGCAAGGAAGAGGGCGTTGCAGTTGCGGACCGCATTGCCGGACGGTATGCCGAGGTCAACTACCAGGTGATTCCGTCGGTTATTTATACTGCTCCCGAGATCGCCTGGGTCGGTCAGACGGAAGAACAGGTCAAGGCCAGCGGCCGTGCTTACAAGACTGGCAGCTTTCCGTTTCTGGCGAGCGGGCGCGCCCGGGCCATGGAGGCCGCCAACGGCTTCGCCAAAGTAGTCGCCGCCACCGACAACGACGAAATTCTGGGTGTCCATATCATTGGGCCGATGGCCGGTGAATTGATAGCGGAGGCGGTGCTCGCAATGGAGTACCGGGCCAGTAGCGAGGACTTGCAGCGCACCATCCATGCGCATCCGACCTTGTCGGAGGCCTTGCACGAGGCGGCTCTGGCGGCCGATAAGCGTGCCATCGACTTTCCGAACCGCTAACGGAGCGGTTTGCCCCATCGTTGTTGCCACGGGCTACGAACATCGCTAGTCTCTGGCGGCCCTTTATCTAACAACTACCGGGGGACTTATGGGTGGCGATGCAATGGCGACTCTCAATTGGTTGGCGGTGATCGTAGCGGCGTTAGCTGGTTTTGCGATCGGTGGCGTCTGGTACGGGCCCTTGTTCGGCAAGGTCTGGATGCAGGAATCCGGCATGACCGAAGAAAAAATGAAGTCTTCCAACATGGTCCGGACCTACGGCGGAACGTTGGTCCTGAATCTGATCGCAGCCTTCAGTCTCGCGATGTTCATCGGCAAGGGCGACCTCAACTTCGGGTTGTTTGCGGGCTTCATGACGGGCTTCACATTCGTGTCGATGGCCCTGGGCGTGACTTACCTTTTTGAGCACCGCACACTGAAGTTGTGGCTGGTCAATGCCGGCTATCAGACCGTTATCTTTACAGTCATGGGCGCCATCCTCGGCGCCTGGCACTAACAGTCAGTTACTGCGTCGCACGCTTAACACGTTAGGCACGCGCTGCAGCGCACGCTGCAGGCGTGCCAGTTGCGTCTGGTCCTGAACCCCGAACCGTAATACGGTGTGCGCGGTGCCGGCACTGTGGTCGGTGCGGGTGTTCATGGCATCAATGCTGATGTTTTCGGCGGCAATGGCCTCCGACAGGTCCCGAACCAGGCCGCGCCGGTCGTAGCTGGTGACGGTCAGCTCCACCGGCAACAGGCTGTTCGCGCTGGCACGCCAATGCACCAGCACGCTGCGCTCGGGATGAACTGCCCGCATGCGCGCGAAGCTGCGGCAACGCAGTGCGTGCACGGTGAGACCGCGGCCGAGCGTTACATACCCGACGATCGGTTCAGGGCGCATGGGTGCACAACATCGGGCCAGCGTGATGGGCAGGTCACCGACACCTTCGACTTCGATCGGGTTGCTGTTGGCCGTCTTGCCAGCGCCGCGGTGCCTGGCAGCCGCCGGGCGGACGCTGCTGCGTGGCGTGACAGCGGTCCCGAGCCGGCGCGCCGCCGCCTGCGACAATTGCCGCACCGACAGTTCGCCTTCGCCTAACAATCGGTACAGCTGGTCGGCGTTGTCGCACTTGAGGTCGTTGACCAATGCCGACAGCAATTCCGGCCCGACGCCGAGCGGTTGCAATTCGCGCTCGGCGATGCTCCTGCCGGCGGCAATGTTGTCGTTGGCGTCAAGCTTGCGAAACCAGGCGCGCACTTTCGCGCGACTGCGCGGCGACGCGAGATAGGCTTCGTCTTCGACCAACCAGTCGCGGCTCGGCGATTCTGCCTTGCCGGTGATTATTTCAACCACCTGGCCGCTGATCAGCGGCGTCGCCAACGGCACGATCCGGCCATTGATCTTCGCGCCCCGGCAGCGGTGTCCGAGGCCGGTATGCACCTGGTACGCGAAATCCAGCGGCGTCGAGCCCTGCGGCAGGTCCGCGACCTCGCCCTTGGGTGTCAGCGCGTAAATGCGGTCGGCAAACAGGTCGCGGCGCACCTGATCGAGGTAGTCGGCGTCCTGCGCACCACCCGCATCTTCGCTACCTAACACACTGCGCAGCCACTCGATCCGCTGTTCATTGCGCTTGTCGCGACTGCCACCTTCCTTGTAGTGCCAATGAGCGGCGAGGCCAAGTTCCGCCTGCGCATGCATCTCCTGGGTGCGTAGCTGAATTTCAACCGCCCGATCCTGCGGGCCGATGACCGCCGTGTGTATCGAGCGGTAGTGGTTGTCCTTGGGCGTCGCAATGTAGTCGTCGAACTCGCCTGGTATGAAGGCGTAGAGGCCGTGCACGACACCTAACGCCGCGTAGCAGTCGGGCACCGTGGCGCAGACGATGCGCAGTGCCCGCACATCGAAAATCTGCTCAAATGCAAGATGCTTGCGCTGCATCTTGCGCCAGATGCTGAAGATATGTTTCGGCCGGCCGTAGATTTCGGCCTGGACGCCGGCGCGCGCGAGTTCCGTCTTAAGTGCCGCGACCAGCGCAGCAATGTAGTGCTCGCGATCCTGGCGGCGTTCAGCAAGCGCAGCGGCGATACGCTGATAGGCCTCGGGTTCCAGGTAACGAAATGCGAGGTCTTCGAGCTCCCATTTGACCTGCCAGATGCCGAGTCGATTGGCGAGCGGGCCATAGACGACGCGCGCCGCCAGGGCCTGCTGCCGTCGCTGGCTGTCGCTCGCGGTCTTGGCAGCGCGCAGATCGACTAACACGGCGGCCAGGCGCGCGACAATCAGGCGTGGGTCCTGCGCCGAGGCCAGCAACATGCGTCGCAGGGACTCGGCCTGGCCGCCGCCCAGACGCTGGTCCGGCTGCCAGTCCGAGGACAATCGAAAATCCCCCAGTGCCGCAAGCCCGCGCGCAGCGGCCGCGCCTTCAGCGCTCATGCCTGACTCCAGCTTGGCGTCGAGTGCGGCGTTGCCAACGTTGGCTTCGTGCACTAAGGCTGCGAGGCTGAGATCGCAATTCCCGGTCAATTCGGCGCACACGCGCGCGATGATGAGACCGCGCACCAGCGCCACCTCGTCGACCGACTGCGCGCGCAGCCAGTCGACGGCGGCACCGAGCGCAGTCTCAACTTCAGGCGGTACTTGGGTCGCGATCTCCACGGTGTGCCGGTATCATAGCGGCGAACTTCATGCGCCGAACCCGTGCCTCATCCTGGCGAAACTATCAACCTGACCCCTCGGGCAGGCCTGTGGCGAGTTCGTGCGCGCTGATTGCGGCGACGGGTCGCGTCCGAATCCTGGGTTTGGACCCCGGTTCGCTGCGCACCGGATTTGGGCTCATTGAAATCGACGGCGCCGAGTTGTGCCATATCGCCCATGGCGTCATCGACGTCCGCGGCGACGAATTTGCGCGACGCCTGCGCCAGATTCATGTGGAAGTCACGGCCCTGGTCGCACCGGCGCCGCCGTTCCTGCCGCTGGAGGTTGCAGTGGAGCGGGCCTTCATGCATCGCAACGCCGACAGCGCGTTAAAACTCGCGCAGGCGCGCGGCGCGGCACTTGCGGCTCTACCCGCGGACGCCGACGTGTTCGAATACGCGCCACGCGCGATCAAGCAGGCGACGGTGGGGTTCGGTGCGGCGGACAAATCCCAGGTCGCCCACATGGTCGCGCGCCTGCTGGGGATCGCGCAGGGAATCGCCAGGGCGGATGCCGCCGACGCGCTGGCGGTGGCGCTGTGCCATGCGAATGCACGCCGCCTGTCGCAATGGATTGCAGCGGGGCAAGCATGATCGGCGCCTTGCGTGGGCAGCTGCTGCAAAAGGCGCCGCCCCAGTTGCTGATCGATGTGGCCGGCGTCGGTTATGAACTTGAAGCGCCGTTGTCCACGTTTTATGTGCTGCCCGCCATCGGCCAGGACGTCAGGCTGCTAACACATCTGGTGGTGCGTGAGGACGCGCACGTGCTGTATGGCTTTGCGACGGCTGACGAACGCGGCCTGTTTCGCGCGCTGCTCAAGGTGTCGGGTGTCGGACCGAGGATTGCGTTAGGAGTCCTGTCAGCGGTCACCGTCGAAGCCTTCGCGGATTGCGTGCGTGCGGGAGATGCGGGAGCGCTCACCAGGATCCCGGGCATTGGCCGCAAGACCGCCGAGCGGCTGGTGATCGAAATGCGCGACCGCGTCGCTGACTTCGCGGCTAACAAATTGCCCTTTGCAGATGCCGGCGCCTCGCTGATCGGCAGCGGCGCCCGCGGCGAAGCCTTCAGTGCGCTGGTGGCGCTGGGCTACAAGCCGGCTGAAGCCACGCGGCTCCTCAAGGGCGTGCAGGGCGAGGGTCACAGCACGGAAGACCTGATCCGTCAGGCGCTGCAGTGTGTGGTGCGTACGTGAGCGAGGAACGTTTGATTACACCGCAAGCAGCTCACGACGACGAAGCCGTCGACCGTGCCATACGCCCCAAGCGGCTCGTGGACTACGTCGGCCAGAAACAGGTCAAGGCACAGCTCGAGATTTTTGTCAGCGCCGCCCGCAATCGCGGCGAGGCATTGGACCACGTGCTGGTATTCGGTCCCCCGGGTCTCGGCAAGACCACGCTGGCGCACATCATCGCGGCCGAGCTGGGTGTTAGCCTGCGGCAGACGTCGGGGCCGGTCCTGGAACGTGCCGGGGACCTGGCGGCGATTCTCACCAACCTGCAGCCGCGTGACGTGCTGTTTATCGACGAGATCCATCGGCTCGCGCCGGTGATCGAGGAAATCCTCTATCCGGCGATGGAGGATTATCAACTCGATATCATGATCGGCGAGGGCCCGGCGGCCCGCTCCATCAAACTAAACCTGCCGCCGTTCACGCTAGTAGGCGCCACGACGCGCGCCGGACTTCTGACCTCGCCTTTGCGCGATCGCTTCGGCATTGTCCAGCGCCTGGAGTTCTATGACGTGGATGACCTGACGCGCATCGTGACGCGGTCGGCGGGCATTCTGCAGACCGAAATCGACGCCGACGGTGCGCGCTGCATTGCCAGCCGTGCCCGTGGCACGCCGCGCATTGCGAATCGCCTGTTGCGCCGCGTGCGTGACTACGCGGAGGTGCGCGCCGCCGGCAGAATCGATGCCGCGATCGCAGCCTCCGCGCTCGATCTGTTGCAGGTGGATCCGCTCGGCTTCGATTCCCTGGATCGCCGTTTGTTAGGCATGATCATCGAGCGTTTTGACGGCGGACCGGTAGGCGCCGACAGCCTCGCAGCGGCGCTCGGCGAAGAACGTGGCACGCTTGAGGATGTGATCGAGCCCTTTCTGATCCAGCAGGGCTATCTGCAACGTACCGGCCGCGGCCGCATGGTTACACGGCTTACATACCAGCATTTTGGCTTGAAGCTCCCGGAACGGTTTGCCAGCAACCTGCCGTTGTTCGAGGACGGCAAGTGAAACCGGTGTTCAGCTGGCCTGTTAGGATCTATTGGGAAGACACTGACGGTGGTGGCATCGTTTACTACGCCAACTACCTGCGCTACATGGAACGTGCGCGCACCGAGTGGGTGCGATCGCTGGGCATTTCCCAGGTCGCGCTGGCGCTGGACCCGGGCGTGCTGTTCACCGTGGTCGAGGCGCAGGTGAAATACCGCTCGCCTGCGAAACTCGAAGACGCCCTGGCGGTGAGTTGTGAACCGACGTTGGAAGGGCGGGTCAGCATGGCATTCCGGCAGCGCGTGTACCGCGATTCGCTGGATGGTGAATTGCTGGCCGAGGGGGCCATCCGCGTCGCCTGCGTCGCGACCGGAAACCTGCGGCCCAGGCGCATACCGGATGCGATGCGTATTGCCATTGCCGGCGTCGGCGGTTGAAGGATTGGAGCGCATGGATCAAATTTCCTTGCTGGGTCTTGTCAGTAACGCCAGTCTCGGCGTACAGCTGGTGCTGGTCGTGCTGGTGCTGGCGTCGCTCTGGTCCTGGAGCATTATTTTCCGCAAGGTGTCCATGTTGCGACGGGCACGCAGCAGTGCGATGCGTTTTGAAGCTGAGTTCTGGTCGGGTGGCGATCTGACGACGCTCTACAAAGCCCTGGGCGAACGCGGTGCCGCCAGCGGCATGGAAACGCTGTTTGAAATGGGTTTTCGCGAGTTCGCGCGACTCAAGCAGCAGGGCGTGAGCAGCGGTGATGCGCTGTATGAAGGCCCGCGGCGCGCGATGAAAGCTGCGCAGCTCAAGGAAACGGAGCGACTCGAAGATCAACTCGCGACGCTTGCCACCATCGGTTCGATCAGCCCGTACATCGGCCTGTTCGGCACGGTCTGGGGCATCCTGCATGCGTTTGTGGGTCTCGGCAGTGTGCAGCAGGCGACCCTGCAGATGGTGGCGCCGGGCATCGCCGAAGCCCTGGTCGCAACCGCCATTGGTTTGTTAGCTGCCATTCCGGCGGTGATAGCCTACAATCGCTTCGCGGATCAGGCGAGCCGGCTGGAACTGCGCTGCGATGCATTCGTCGAAGAATTTTCGGCGTTGCTGCAGCGGCACGCCGCGCGCACCGCGAGCTGACACGAATGGAGCGTAGCAGTCGCAGGCGCAAGCTGATCGGCGAGATCAACGTCGTTCCCTATATCGACGTGATGCTGGTGCTGCTGGTGATCTTCATGATCACCGCGCCGCTGTTGACAGTCGGGATCAAGGTTCGCCTGCCGGAAGCGTCGGCGCAGCCGATTCCCACCGTGTCGGTGAAAGAGCAGCCGCCGCTGGTGATGTCGATCGATGCGCGCGGTCGCTGGTTTCTGAGTGTCGGTCGCAACCCGTCGCAGCCGCTGGACGAAAAAATAGCGGCGGCGCGCGCCACGGCGCTGCTGCGCCGTTATCCTGAGATCCAGGTGCTGCTCAAGGGTGATAGCCGAGTGCCCTACGGCCGCGTCATCGAAGCGATGGCCATGCTGCAACAAGCGGGCGCGCGTAAAGTTGGATTTCTTACCGATCCCCTGCCCGCCAGAGAAACTCGCGGTCCTCAATCCCCATGACCACGGCGACCCTGGACTCAGAGCGCGACGCCACAGTCGGCTGGCTCGGGGCGGTGCTGCTGCACGGGCTGGTCGCGGCCGTCGTGTTGTCCGGCTGGGCACGGTGGCGGCCGCAGGCAGCGCCGCAATCCGGGCTCGCTCTCGAAGCGACTTTGGTCGTTGCGCAGCCGCGGCGCGCGCCACCGCAGGCACCAACGCAGACTCCGAGGGCAGATCCGCCTCCCAGCCCGCCGGAAAAATCGGTTGCGCCGGCGCCCGCGAAGGCCGCCGCGCCCCAGGTGCTAACAACAGCGGTGCCAAAGGCAGGCAAGCCAATGCCGGCAATGAAGCCCGCACCCGTGGACGAGCGCGTGCTGCGGGAAAAAGCTGCGCGGGAGGCCCGTGTGGCGACTGAAGCCAAAGATCGAGAGGCCGCGCTCAAGGCCAGTCTCGCCGCCGAAGAACGCGCCGCCGCGCTGCGCGGCAGTGCACAGGCCGCGAACTGGTACGATGCGCTGCGCGCCCATATCGAGCGCCAATGGCGTCGACCGGAAACAGCTAGGGCCGGGATCCGTTGCGTGGTGTTAGTGGATCAGGTACCGGGCGGCGAGGTGGTCAACGCGCGCATCAGCGAATGCAATGGTGACGCTGCGGTTCGCCAATCGATAGAGTCCGCAGTGTTCCGCGCATCGCCATTGCCGCCACCGCCCGATCCCGCGTTATTTGAGCGCCGCCTGGAACTCGTATTCGAACCCAAGGACTAAGCCCTGGTATGCCCGTTCAATTGTTAGCCCGATGGATCGTCTGCGCATGGCTTTTGGCGCCGTGCCTCGCCGTTGCGCAATTACGCATTGAAATAACTTCCGGGGTCAATGATCCGGTGCCGGTGGCCATCAACGACAAGGGCGATCCGGCGGCTGTCCTGGTAGCGGCGGTGGCGCAATCGGATCTGGGCAGCAGCGGCAGGATCAAGCTTGTGCCCATGGCCGCATCGGCGCGCAACAGTGGCGCGGATTTTGTTCTTGATCTCAACAGTCGCGTGGCCACTGACGGCTCGGTGCAGGCTGCGGTGACGCTTTTGAATGTTGCCACCAATCAGCCGGTCGGCACCGAAACCCTGAACGGCGCCAGCGGCAATCTCAGGTTGTTAGGTCACAAGGTCGCCGACTGGGTCTATCAGAAGGTGCTAGGCGTTCCCGGCGCTTTTGCCTCGCGCATCGCCTATGTGTCGGTGGACGGGCGCGCGCCGCGCCAGCGCTTCCAGCTGATCGTCGCGGATTCGGACGGCGAAACACCGAAACCGGTCCTCGAGTCGGAGCAGCCGATCATGTCGCCGGCGTTTTCGCCCGACGGGCTATGGCTCGCCTACGTGTCCTTTGAAGCACGCGTGGCTGCGATCTATGTGCAGAAACTCGCGAGCGGTGAACGTCGTCGCGTCTCGGCGCGCCGTGGTGTGAACGGTGCGCCCAGCTGGTCGCCGGACGGGCGCAAACTGGCACTGACCTTGTCCGGCTCCGCCGGCAATCTCGACGTTTATGTGCTCGATCTGGCGACCCAGGACTTGACCCGCATCACCGACGATCCGGGTATCGATACCGAGGCAGTCTGGTCCAATGACGGCCACGCCCTCTATTTCACCTCGGATCGTTCCGGTGGTCCGCAGATTTATCGCCAGCAGATCGGTAGCGGAGAGCGGCCGAAACGAATCAGTTTCGGTAGCCCCTACAATGCGCGGCCGCGAATTTCACCGGATGGCAAATTGCTCGCGATGGTCACGCTCGATAACGGCGGCTACCGGATCGCATTGCAGGATCTGGGGGGCGGGGCTGGTCGCATCGTGACTCGCGGCCGTTTTGATGAATCTCCGGCCTTTGCCTCGAACAGCTCGATGCTGATTTACGCGGGGCGTGACAATGGCCGGGATATATTGGCGACTGTGTCTGTGGACGGCCAGATCACCCAAAGACTCAAGGCCGATCGCGGCCAGGTCCGTGAGCCGGTTTTCGGACCCCGGTTGAATTGACCTTGCGTTAGCATTTGTATTCGGAGGATTTATGACGGCAAAGCATTTTCTGGTGGCGAGCGTGGCGATGGCCCTGTTACTCAGCGCCTGTGCGGCCCGCAAGCCCACGACCGCCCCTGATGCCGGCAGCAGCACGCCGCCTGCGGGCACGACGGCGCCTGCGGACAATGGCGTGGTCCCTGCGGCCCAGCCCGAAGCGGCGTCTGTCAGCTCAGGCCCCAGCGGCGGCCTGCTGGGCAAGCGCATCCTCTATTTTGACTTCGACAAGTCGGATGTCCGCGCCCAGGACATGGACCTTGTCAATGCCCACGCGCGTTATCTCGCGGCCAATCCCCAGCAGAAGGTTCGCGTTGAAGGACACACCGATGCGCGCGGTACGCGTGAATACAACATCGGCCTGGGCGAGCGTCGCGGCCAGTCGGTGCGGCGCCTGCTGATGGTGCAGGGCGCTGCCGATTCGCAGGTACTGACGGTCAGTTTTGGCGAAGAGCGGCCGGCGGCCGAGGGTGACGACGAAACCGCGTTCGCGCAGAACCGCCGCGTGGAGCTGGTCTACGCGCCATGAGAGTCATGCGATTGAAGCCCTGGCCTTTGTTAGCAGCAACGCTGCTCGCGGGTTGTTCGCTGATGCCTGCCGAGCCCGATCCGGTGCAGATCAAACTCGATGATGTCGATCGTCGCGTCGGGCAGGTCGAGCGCGTGGTCAACAACCAGAGCCTGGTTGAGCTGACGCAGCGCGTCGATGCGCTGCAGAACGAGGTACGCCAGTTGCGCGGCCAGGTCGAAGAGCTGGAGAACTCCAACACCGCGCTGCGCAAGCAACAGCGTGACCTGTACGCAGATCTCGAGAGCCGCCTCAATGCCATGACTGCAACGCCCGGTGCGTCCGGCGCGTCGGCGACAACGCCGCCACCCACCGGCGGCGCTGGGCCAGTCGATGCGACATCCGCCGCCGCGCAGCAGGCTTACGGCCGCGCGTTTGATGCGCTGAAGACCGGGCAGTATCCGCAGGCCATCAAGGGATTTCAGGCGTTCCTGGTCAGCTACCCGCGTGGTGCGCTGTCCGACAATGCGCAATACTGGCTCGGCGAAACGTTCTATGTCACGCGCGATTACGACCAGGCGCTGGCCGCGTTCACGCGCGTCAGCAAGGAGTGGCCCGATTCGCGCAAGGTGCCGGACGCGCTGGTCAAGCAGGGTTTTGCGCTGTTCGAATTGAAACGGCTGGCAGATGCGCGCACGGTACTCAACGATGTCAGCAAGCGCTTTCCCGGCACCGAGGCGGCGCGGTTGGCTGCCGAGCGCCTGACGCGCATTCCCGCGGATGCCCGCTGAGCTGACAGAGCCGGGTTCGCCCCGTCTCAAAATCACCGAGCTGTTCCGCTCGCTGCAGGGCGAGGCGAATGCCGTGGGGTTTCCCACGACGTTTATCCGCCTGACAGGCTGCCCGCTGCGCTGCCAGTATTGCGATACCGCGTATGCGTTCCATGGCGGCGAATGGCGCACGGTCGCCGAGCTGGTTGCCGCTGCCAGGGACGAAGGCGCACGCCATGTCTGTGTGACCGGCGGCGAACCCCTCGCGCAGAAGAACTGCCTGCCGCTGTTGCGCAGCCTGTGCGATGCTGGATTCGAGGTATCACTCGAGACCAGCGGCGCGCTGGCGATCGACGAGGTTGATCCGCGCGTCGCGCGCGTCGTGGACCTCAAGACGCCGGCGTCGGGCGAGGTCGCGCGCAATCGGTATGAGAATCTCGCACTGCTGCGCGCGGCCGACCAGGTGAAATTCGTCATCTGCGACCGGGCCGACTACGAATGGAGCCGTCAA
>JANMYM010000062.1:0-67308 GCA_031382085.1 Gammaproteobacteria bacterium | reverse complement strand
CGCGGCGACGGTGCTGAAGTATCTGCAGGATAACGGTGCGACGAACTCACTGACGGCGCGCGGTTATGGCGAGCGCCAGCCGGTGGCGAGCAACAAGACGGCCGAGGGCAAGCAGCAGAACCGCCGCGTGGTGCTGCGCATCCTGAACAAGTGAGGCTCAACAAAAAGGCCGGCGTTGCAGCCGGCCTTGTTTTGCAACGCGGCGTCAGAACGATTGCAGCTGGTTAGTTCGAACCACTCGAGGCCGCTTCGGCGGCATCCAGTTGCTGCTTGGCAGATTGCTGCGCAGCTTCGAGGTCGCGTTTTACTTTCGCCTCGAGTTCCTGGCCCTGCCTGGCCTGCTCAGCCGCCGCAGCGCCCTGTGTGGCCGCAGTCGCGGCCGTTTCCGCCAGCCCGCAGCCGCTGATTGCGACGGCGAGCGCCAGCGCAGGCAACCGCACCCAGGTGCCGAGCATTTTCAGGCTCCTACCAACGCCAATGGAACGCGCGCGGTGATCCTGCCGTTGAAGTCAGTCCAGCAGTGATTGGCAAAATCATAGAGCTTGCAGCTGCGCACGCAATTGCGGAATTCTCTCCAACCCATGCGATAGACCTGAAAGTCGCCGGCAAACTTTTCCTTCAACAGGGTTTGCGCGCGGCGCAAGGCGAACATCGGGATGCGCGGATTCAGGTGATGCGCATTGTGTTCCATGATGTTGTGCAACACGCGATCAATGCCAAAGGGCAAACGCACATTGGCGGTCGCGGTCAGATATGCCCGGAAGCGCTGCCACTCCTGGCGTTTCTGAAACCAGGCAATGCTCGGATGCGTGTGGTGGACGTAGACCACAAAGCCCATGACGCCGTTCCAGAGCGCGAACGGCAGCGCCAGGCCTAACACGAGCAGCAGCCAGACGTTCTGCCCGGTCTGGCGTGCCACCCAGACGATAACGGCCGCCCAGGCGACGGCACCGACCGTCACCAGAGCGCTGTCCCAGCCATAGCGGGCGCGAGTCGCGCCAATCTGGCGTTTGGTGGCGAAGTAGAGCTTCTTCCACCACAGCTCATAAAAATAATAGGCGCCATAGCCGAGTCCGCTGCGATAGAAGCGCTCGCGCAGCCGGCGGAAACCGCTGGCGGCGTCATATTCCGCTTTCGACATGGGCGCCCAGACCTGATCGCGACCCTTGAGATTATTGAAGCCGTGATGCGCGATGTTGTGCCCCACATCCCAGAGGCTGAACGCGGTCATCGAGGGCAGAAAAGCGATGCGACCGATGACCTGATTCAGTACTGAGACACCGAAGAAGCTGCCATGGCAGGCGTCGTGGCCGATCAGGAACAGCCTGACAATGCCAACCGTTGCCAAAAGGCTGCCGAGCAACTTGAGCCCAATGTTTTCCGCGAACAGTGCGATGGCGACGCCGCCGGCAAACATCGCCAGATCGACTCCCAGCGCGACAAACTGGCGCCACAGGCCAGCCTTTTCAAAGGCGAGCAAAATCGATTTGCGGGAAATGGGCTGGTCTTCCATGCGGCTTTTAATCCTGATTGAGGCAGCAGAACCGCGAACTCTAGCAACCGGGGCCGGTCATGGCCAATTTCAGGGCCCGGTTTTCGAAAAAATCGTCATAAATGGCCGCTTGTTGCACTGCAAACGGGCCCGGGCAGCGACGGCGTACGGTCTTGCGGGTCGGTCAGGACCGGTTATCGAGAAAATCCCGCAGGGTCTGTGCGACTCGCGCGGGTGCGACGATAAATCCGAATATCGGCAGGTCGAGCATTTCGACCAGCTGCGCGCCGGGAATCAGACGACTGGCCGCGCGCGTCGGCTCAGTCATTTCTTCATTGAAAGCGATCAGCAGGGTCGGGACCTTGAGACTGGGCAGGCTGCTGCCGCTGTCGTACGTGAAGACGGCGTCCGGTCCCCACCAGCCGTTAGGTCCTGCCCGCAAGCGATCGCCGAAACGCCGCAGCCGCGCTTCGGGCGGGCCCGAGTCCTTCGCGTCCAGCACCAGACGCTGGTACAGAGTTGCAACGTATTTCGGGTCCGTGAAATACGGATAGGGCGCGACATGCGCAGCGCGTTCGCGGGGTCGGCGCGCAGCATCGTAGTGGGGCACTCCGGCCAGGATCAGGCGCCGCACCATCTGTGGAAACTGCAGTGCAAATTCCACCGCGATCAGCGAACCGGTATGAAAGCCGAACAGGTCGATCTGGCCGCGCGGCGACTTGCTGTCGCCGTGCCCCAGGCTAACAAAGGCATCGCCGAGCGCGCCGCCGTAATCCACGATGGTGGGCTGCATGGGTGGCGCGTCGGACGCGCCAAAGCCCGGCGTGTCCGGGCAGTGCACCACGCGACTGCTGGCGAGTTCCGACTGCAGTGCCTGAAACATCTCGCCAGTGGTCGGGCTTGGGTGCAGGCAGACGAGCGGCACGCGTTGCGCGCGCACCAAAGGCGCGGCACTCCAGAGATGCACCTGGCCGTAACGTGACCCGGCATATTGGCGCCAGCGACGGACGTTGTTCGCAGCGGCGGGAGCAGCGGGACGTGGCGCTGCGGACGCAGCGCGCTCGCGACGATAGCGTTCGAAGCTGTTGCCGACGCTGGCAAACGGCGTGTCGGCCAGCAGATAGTCCGGCAGGGCGTTAGCCAGGTAGCCGCGTACCGCGGCCGGAGCGTCGTCAATCGAGGCGATTTTGCGCGATACGGTCTGTATCAGCATCAGTGCTGGCATGCGCCCCATGCGCAACCACGGATGCGGCGTCGAAATCACCGTCAGGATGGACTGCATGGGCGCGCGTGTCGACGCCGGATCCTGGATGTCGCTGAGCCGGCCCTGGTAGGTGAACCAGCTGCCCTGCACGACATCCGGAGAGCTGGTCAAATCAGGGAAGTCCTCCGCCGGCAGCGGATTCGGAAACTGGAACGGGAAGAAGGTGTTGTACCAGAGTTCGTCACCGGACTGCTGCCAGCTCAGCTCCAGTTTGCGTTTTGGGTCCGGCGCGGCGCCGTCGCGATAGATGCCATAGGTGGTGTACAGCGCTTCGAGCGGACCATCACGGATGTCCTGCGGCACCAGCGACTCGCCGGTCAAAGGATTTGTCAGTGTGCTGACCGGACCACCGGTCGCCAGATCGCCGAAGTAGCCGATATCGAAGGTGCGGTAGCGGAACGAGCCGTCGGCTAGCGGCGTCCAGTCAGTGCGGATGACCCCCTGATAGCTGGCCACGCGTGCCGGCGCGCGCCCCGCAACCAGCAGCGCCAGGCTGCCGCTGTAGCACTGCAGGACCCGGGCGCCGCTCAGGTCGCCGCGCAGTTTGACGACCGCACGCAGGCTGTTAGCTGCTTGTGTCAGGTCAAGAGGTGCCGCGGCGGCGCGGATTTTCGGACTGCGCGCGCGGGTCGCAGCGGCCGCCAGCGCGGGCGCCAGCAGTGATGCGGTCAACAGACGCCGTCGATTGCGATTGGCCATATGTTTTCCTACCCGGGCAGTTGGCCGCCGTTGTAATCCCAGAATTTTCCCGTTGTATCGATGGTCATGTGATCGATGATGCCAACCGCGACCAGCACCCCGAGCCAGCGTGCTCGCAGCAAGGCTGGGCGCGTGGGTGACGGCGGATCCAGGGTTGCCGCAATGCTCATCGGTTAAGGTTACCCGATCCGCTGCGGCCCAATAGTTCCAGCAGCGCTTGCTGTGCACTGTCCAGTCCGGCGTTAGTCCCCGGGTGCCGTTCGGGGTCGTCGGCATAACCTGTGATCGCATAGGCCCATACTTGCTGCGATGCAGGGTCGCGCAGGAGGGCGGCGCGCAAGCCATAGGCTTCGCCGAAATGTCCCCAGACCGCGCCGACGCCTGGTAGCTCGCGCGAATGCATGCCGAGACCAAAATCGCGATAGAACCCGTGCTCACTGTCGCCATTGCTGCCATCTGAACGGAGCAGGAACGGTGACGCACGCATTGCGGCAAACGCGCTGCGGTCCAGCTGCGAAAACCAGCGCGCGAGATCAGGCAGCGAAATTCGCAAACCGCCATGTGGAGAAAAGACCGAGCCGTTGACGCCGAAGCGATACTGCGCAAGGTCGACATTGTTAGGTGGCGGGGCGCCGCCAAAATCATCGACCTGCGCGATCCAGGGCCCGGCAGGATTCCAGGATCCGGACTCGGTTTGCTTGCGGTACAGCGTGACGACACGGCGTGGATCGAAGGCGCGCGCGAAATTCCAGTTGTAGCCTGCGACTATGGAGCGCGGCCTGAACTGGTCGCGGTGCATCAACACATCGAAGCGTTGCCTGCCTACGCGCTCAATAATCTGTCCGAGCAATACATAGTTGAAATTGCAATAGCGGAAATAACTCCCCGGCCTGTGATCCGGATCGAACCGGTGGGTGCTGGTCGTGGTCGCGTCAATGACCTGCGGCCAGGGCAGCCAGTACTGTTCGCCGTCCACAATCGACGATGTGTGGTTGAGCAAGTGCCGGACCGTGATCGCCTGGCCCGGAAAAGCCGCGTTCCGAAGCTCGAATCCGAGCAGCGAGCTAACATCCTGATCCAGCGACAGGTGACGCCGCCGGGCCAACTGCAGAACCTCCGCTGCGGTGAGCATCTTGGAAATCGACGCGCTGCGCATCAGTCCGTCGGGCCGCAGTGGCGCGGCGCAATCGTGACCGTTGGCGGCGAATCGCGCACAGCCACTGGCGCGGGTCTGCAGGCGGCCCATGCGGTCACTGGTTGCGACGACAATGCCGGCGAGCTCCACCCCTGCGCTGCCGGCACGCAGGGCGTCGAGCTCCACCTGCGCAACGGCGGCTGAAGACGGCGCCGCGAAGGTCAGTCCGATGAGTCCGGCACAGATGCCCAGGGTGCGTGCACTGCTCATGACCGATGAGGATAAACTACTGCTCGGTTGTGCAGGCGTTCGAAGCGGAGACTGTCGTGAGCATCATCAAGGAAGACGACCTGATCGAAAGCGTCGCGGACGCATTGCAGTACATCTCGTACTACCATCCGCCGGACTACATCACGGCGCTGGCCAGGGCCTATGAGATCGAGCAATCGCCGGCGGCCCGCGACGCCATTGCGCAGATTCTGACCAACTCGCGCATGAGCGCCGAAGGACATCGACCCATCTGCCAGGACACCGGCCTGGTGGTCGTGTTCGTCAAGCTCGGCATGAATGTGCGCTGGGATGCCAGGCGCACGCTGAACGAGATGATCGATGAAGGCGTACGCCGCGCCTACCTTAATTCCGACAACAAACTGCGCGCTTCCATGGTCAGCGACCCGGCATTCACGCGCAAGAATACCCGCGACAACACACCCGCCATCGTGCACGTCGAAATGGTCGCTGGCGATCACGTCGATATCACGTTAGGCGCCAAGGGCGGTGGCAGCGAAAACAAAGCCAGGTTCGTCATGCTGAATCCGACGGACTCCATCGTCGACTGGGTGCTGAAGACTGTGCCCCTGATGGGCGCGGGCTGGTGTCCTCCCGGAATGTTAGGTATCGGCATTGGCGGGTCGCCGGAAAAAGCCCTGGTGCTCGCCAAGGAAGCGATGATGTCGAGCATCGACATGGCGCAGCTCAAGGCGCGCGGGCCGCGGACCCCGATCGAGGAACTGCGCATCGAACTCTGCGACAAGGTCAACGCGCTCGGCATTGGCGCCCAGGGCCTGGGTGGGCTGACAACGGTTCTGGACGTAAAAATCCTGGACTATCCGACGCATGCGGCCGGCAAACCGGTCGGCATGATCCCGAACTGCGCGGCCACACGGCATATTCATTTCGCGCTGGACGGCAGCGGGCCCGCTAAACTTGCGCCGCCGGATCTCGCGCTGTGGCCCACGGTCAACTGGCAGCCCTCGGCGCAAGCCCGTCGAGTTGACCTCGATAAACTGACGCCGGCAGAGGTTGCGTCCTGGAAGCCGGGCGAGCGTTTGCTCTTGAACGGCGCGATGCTGACCGGTCGCGATGCGGCCCATAAGCGCATTGCGGAACTGTTAGCCAACGGTAAGAACCTGCCGCCAGGCGTCGATTTCCGCAATCGTGCAATTTACTACGTCGGGCCGGTGGATCCGGTCCGGGACGAAGTCGTGGGTCCTGCGGGGCCGACCACCGCGACCCGCATGGACAAGTTCACCGACATGATGTTAGGTCAGCTGGGACTGCTGGTCATGATCGGCAAGGCCGAGCGCGGGCCGGGCGCGATCGAGTCGATCCGCAAACATCGCGCCGCCTACCTCATGGCGGTCGGTGGCGCCGCCTACCTGGTGTCGAAAGCCATCAAGGCGTCGCGGGTTGTCGCGTTCGAAGAACTCGGCATGGAGGCCATTTACGAGTTCACGGTCAAGGACATGCCGGTGACGGTCGCAGTGGATGCGAGCGGCCAGTCGGTACACCAGACCGGCCCCGCCGAGTGGAGTCAGAAGATCGCGGCCGGCATCCCGGTCCACAAGCGCTAGACGGGACCCCGCTACAGCAGTTCAGCCATGGCGGCTACCACCGCCATGTTGCTGGCCGCAGTGCGCCGTTGCCGCGCGATATCGAGCGCCGCAACCCGGTAGGCCTCGGCGAGCGTCGGGAAGTTGAACACGTTGTCGATGAAGGTATCGACATCGAAATGCGCCGCAATACCCATTTGTGCGATGTGCACCAGATCCGCGGCGCCGTCGCCAACCACCTGGGCGCCTAACACGCGACGGCCATCCGGGTCGGCCACCAGTTTCAGCAGGCCGCGCTGCGCACCGGCGATCTGGCCGCGGGCGATTTCCGCAAAGCGGGCACGGCCGACGGTCGCGCCGCCCAGATGTTTGCGCACCGTGGCCTCGTCGCTGCCCACGGTGGCCATTTCCGGGATGGTGTAGATGCCCGACGGTGCGCCACTTCCGAGATCCTGGTTGACCATCAGACCTAACGCGTGACACGCCGCACGGCGGCCTTGCTCCATCGAGACGGAAGCCAATGCCGGCGGGCCGATGACATCGCCGGCGGCATAAATGCCGGGGACGTTGGTCGCGAATTCATCGTCAACGGCAATGTAGCCGCGTGCGGCAAGTTCGACACCCGCGGCCGCGAGATTCAGGGTATCCACATTGGCCAGTCGCCCGGATGCCACCAGCACTTTGTCGACGCGCAGGGTCTCGCCATTGGACAATCGGCATTCGGTCTGGCAGACGCCGTCGAATCGCGTGCCAACAAGCTCGACTCCACCCAGGTAATCGCTGCCGTTGCCGCGCAATTCCTGCAGGTAGTAGTCGGTCAGTTCCGAGTCGAGGAAGGCCAGCGGTCTTGGGCTGCGATCCACCTGCACGACGTGGCAACCCAGCGCCGCGAGCATGGATGCATATTCGCTGGCAATGACGCCGCTGCCCGCCACCAGTAGATTGCGGGGCAGATAGGGCAGGGACAGGATTGAATCACTGTCGAGCACATGCTCGTGATCGACAATGATGTTGTCGGGAGCGCGGGGGCGCGAGCCGGTGGCGATGACGACACGATTGCCCATGACATCGACGCTGCCACCGTCGGGCAACCGCACCGTCAGCAATCCTGGCGCACGGAAATGCGCGCGCCCGCGGAGCAGCGTGATTTTATTGCGTTGCAGTTGCGCAGCCATGTAGCGATCGTGCGCAGCGACCGTTGCGGCCACTCCAGCTAACAAATCACAAAGGGGCACGTCCAGTAATTCCGTCATGTCGCGACTGCGCGAGTGCGCGGCGCGGTAGCGCAGGGCCTGTTCGCGCAGCGACTTGCTCGGGATGGTGCCGGAGTGTACGCAGGCGCCACCGACGGTCGCCTGCCGTTCAATGACCGCGACCCGCTGGTCCGACTTGGCGGCCTGTATCGCGGCTTTCTGGCCGGCGGGGCCTGAACCAATGACGACAAAATCAAATTTCTGCAATGGCCCGCTCACTTAAAACTCTCCACCGCATTGATGACAGCTTCACGCTTGCTCCACAGCACCTGTAAATCGTCCTGGTAAATGCCAAGTTCGTCGATGAGTGGCGCCGCGCTGCTTGCGAGCTCAGGCGGTGTGGCGTCATCTGCCAATGCCGGCGTGTTTTGCAACTGCGCGGACAGTGCGCGCGCCAGCACGATTTCCAGCAGCGCAAGTCGCGATGGCTTGGCGAGTTGCAACACCTGCGGATCCCCGGGCGTGCGCCAGTACAGCAGGCCGGCGGCCACGAGTTCCGGCAAACCCCAATCCTTGGCGAGGAACCGTGCCAGCGGCGCTTCGAATTCGGCCGCGAGTTGCGCCACCGCCGACGCATCCGCTAACAAACCGGCATGCGCTTTGTTTGCGGCCAGCGTCTGGATGAGCGACGCGTAGCCGCCACGATGCAGCAAACCGCACAGGTATGCCGGCTCGACGCCGCGGCGGCGCAGGCGGGCGATTTCCTGGCCGAAACATGCACTCGCCAGCGACTCGGCCCACACTGGCGCAAGAGCCCGTTCGGCGCCCTTGCCTGCGAACAGTTGCGCATGCAACGCGCAGCTAACAGCAATTTTTCGGACTTCCGCGACGCCGAGCCAGGAAATGGCCTGCTGCAGCGATGTGACCGGATTGCGACGGGCGTACAGTGCTGAATTCGCGACCTTGATGATCTGCGCGGCGAGGCCGGCATCCTTCTGGATCAGTCCCGCGAGCACCGCGGCATCAGTGTCGACCTCGGACATCTGCGTAACCCGCAGCGCCACCGCGGGCAGCGGCAAGGGTCGCAGCGCCAGGTGCGGCTGTTGCAGTGCCAGACTCAGATCGTGCCGTGCAGCCGCCAATTGGGCTGACGAAGGGACTTTTAGCGGTTCCGCCATATCCCGAGGTATCGACCGGCCGGCGCCTGCCCTTGAATGCGGGTTGCTGGAGACTCAGCACGGCCGCCGCTGTGACGGCGCTCTCAGTTACCAGGCGACGCGTTCACCGTTGTAGCGGATAAAGCTGCCGCTGTTGGCCATGGTCAGGCCGGCAATGATCTTGCGCAGGCCGGTGACTGATTCCTGGGCGTCCATGGTGGCGCCCGTGCCGCCCAGCGCGGTGCGCACATGCCCGGGGCACAAAGCCGCCGCGATGATGCCCCGATCGCGCACCGCACGTGACAGCATGGTCACGCATTTGTTGAGCGTCGCCTTGCTGGAACAATACGCGAAGACATTTTGGACGCCCTCGGTATTGGATCCCGTGGTACTCGACATGAATATCATTTTCTTCGCGGCACTGCGCTCGACATGGTCGACAAATGCCTCGGCAATGCGCATCGGGCCAAACGTGTTGACGTCGATGACCCGTTGCCAGGCCGCATAATCCAGGCTGCCGAAAAATTGCTTGTGCAGCTGCTCTTTCGCCGCGCCGCGCGGACCGATGTCGCCGGCATTGTTGATCAGCAGGTCGATGGCGGTGTTAGCATATTTTCCCGCGAGCCACTCAATCTGCTCGGGGCGGGTGACATCCAGTGTTTCGACGTTGACCGCGCCGCCCCACTTTCGTTTCAAGACCTGCAGTTCGGTGGCTTTGTCGGGGCTGCGGCAGGATGCGATGACATCCCAGCCGGAATTGGCGTACTGCCGGACCATTTCAAGTCCGAGTCCCTGGCTGGCCCCGGTTACAAGTACTGTGCTCATTCGTAGCTAGCGTACCCCAGCTTTTGTACTTGTGGCAGTCTTGTCGTGTGAGCACACCGTCCGACTATTTTGCGATCAGCGAGTTTCTGGCCCAGGCAGCTAACAACGACGCCGGGTTGTGGGCGGATCTGGCCAGCCACGGCGCGCTCGCGACCGCCTGGTGCGCGGCACGCGGTTTTGGCGACTGTTATCCCGGCTCTCCGCCGCCGGTGTCCGCCACCTCGGCGGACGCTGCGCTGCGCTGGCTGCGCCGCTGGCGGCGGCGCGAAATGGCGGCGATCGCGTATCGGGACCTCGCCGGCCTCGCCACCGTCGAGGAGACGCTGGCGCATTTGTCGGGCTTTGCCGATGCCGCGATTCGCTGCGCCTACGAGCATGCCTGGGCCGCGACAGTCGAGCGTTTCGGCCAGCCGCGCGACAGCGCCGGAAGTTCGTTGTCGCTGGTGGTGGTGGGCATGGGCAAGCTCGGTGGTGGCGAGCTCAATTTTTCCTCCGACATCGACCTCGTGTTCCTGTTTCCGGAAGGCGGTGAGACGGACCATGCCGCGCCGGTCAGCAACGATGAGTTTTTCATACGCCTCGGCCAGCAGCTGATCCAATTGCTGGCGAAGGCGACGGTCGACGGCTTCGTTTTCCGGGTTGACATGCGGCTCAGGCCATTCGGTGACTCGGGACCGTTAGCTTGCAGTTTTGCGGCTTTCGAAGACTATCTGCTGCAGCATGGCAGGGACTGGGAACGCTACGCGTGGGTGAAAGCGCGGGCAATTGTCGGCGCAACTCACTACGCGGAACTCTTCGCCGGCGCGGTTCGGCCGTTTGTTTTCCGGCGGTATCTCGATTTCGGCGTGTTCGAGAGCCTGCGCGAAATGAAAGGGCTGATCGAGAAGCAGGTCGCACGTCGCGACCTGCAGGATGACATCAAACTGGGGCCCGGCGGAATTCGCGAGATCGAGTTCATCGTGCAGGCGCTGCAACTGATCCGCGGCGGGCAGGACGCGCGCCTGCAAACACCTGGTTTGTTAGCTGTGCTGCCACGGCTGAGCGGCGGACGGCTGCTGCCGGAGGCGACGGTTACGGAGTTGGGACAGGCCTATCGATACCTGCGCGTGCTGGAAAACCGCCTGCAAATGTTGCGCGACGCGCAAGTCCATCAATTGCCGATCCGTGCCGATGACCGCCAGCGGCTCGCGGCCGCGATGGGCGTAGCGGACTGGCAGCAACTGCTGGCCGGCCTGGATCGCGAGCGCGCCGTCGTGCGCGGCCACTTCGCAGCCCTGGCCCTGGGCGTCGCCGATGATACGCGCGTTGCAGCGGCTGCCGCGGCAGCGCCCGAGAGCGCGTTCCACGATGCCAGGGAAGCCGCACGGTTACTGGAGGAGTTTCGCAGCGGTCCGCGGATTCGGCGGCTGGATGCCACGGGCGAGCGGCGCCTGAGCACCTTGCTGGCAAGTACGTTGCCGGCGATTGCGCAGCAGGCGCCGGAGCAGCAGTTGGTGCTGCTGTTGCGGGTGCTGCAGATTCTGGAGGCAATCGGCCAACGTTCGAGCTATTTTGCGTTGTTAGTGGAAAACCAGCTGGCGCGGCGCCGCTTTGTCGAGTTGTGCGGTGCGAGCGATTTTCTCGCGAAACAGATGGCAGCGTTCCCTTTGTTGCTGGATGAATTGCTGGATGAGCGCCTGTTTGCGCAGACACCGGCCACAGCCGAGATGGCCGCCGATCTTGAGGAACGACTGGTACGCATCGATGTCGCGGACGACGAGCGCGTGCATGAGGCCCTGTGCCAGTTCAAGAACGCGGCGCAGTTCCGTGTGGCAGTGGCGGATCTTTCTGGCCGCCTGCCATTGATGCAGGTCAGCGATCGCCTGACCGACGTCGCCGAGTTGATTGTCGAACAGGCCATGCGCCTCGCGTGGCGCCAGATGGTCGCGCAATTCGGGACTCCCAGCTGCGGTGCAGGCGCTGCGCGCCGCGCGGTCCGTATCTGCGCGTTAGGTTACGGCAAGCTGGGCGGCTTCGAGCTGGGGTATGCCTCGGATCTGGATCTGGTTTTTCTTCATGATTCGATCGGCGAGCAGCAGGAAACCACGGCGCCGCAAGCGGTCGACAACCAGGTGTTTTTCGTGCGGCTCGCGCAGCGGATCCTGCACCTGCTCAGCATGCATTCGGCGGCGGGCCGCCTTTACGAAGTCGATGTCAGGCTCAGGCCGAGTGGCAAGGGCGGCATGCTGATCACCGGCATCGAAGCCTTTCGGGAATATCAACGCTGCGAAGCCTGGACCTGGGAGCACCAGGCCCTGTTGCATTCGCGCGCGGTGGCCGGCGACCCTGAGCTGCGCGCGCGCTTCCAGGCCCTGCGCATGGAGGTCGTCACGCAGTTCGTGCGGCGCGACAAGCTGCGGGACGATGTCCGCAGCATGCGCGAACGCATGCGCCGCGAACTCGACAAGTCCGCTGCCGGTGAATTCGATCTCAAGCAGGGAGTCGGCGGTATCGCGGATATCGAGTTCCTGGCCCAGTACTGGGCGTTGCTGCATGCGGCGCGACGGCCGCCGGTGGCCTTTTATTCCGATACGATACGGCAACTGGAGTCGCTGGCATCCGATGGACTTGTTGCACAGGAAGTGGTCGATGAGCTAACAAATGCCTATCGGACTTACCGCAGCCGGGGTCACCACCGCTCATTGCGGGACGAAGTGGCGCCGGTGCCCGACCACGAATTTGCGGCCGAACGCAAGGCAGTCATGCGCATCTGGCAGGAGACTTTCGCTGTCGCCAACGTATAATCCATCGATGCAATCCCTTACCCAGCCCGTCAGCCTGCTGCAACCCAATGCGCAGACCCGCTACGAAGTGGGCGTCGATGACCTGCCGCTTTCCTGCCCGATGCCGCAGATGCAATTGTGGAATTCGCACCCCCGCGTGTACCTGGCCATCGAGCAGAGCGGCGAGGCAAAATGTCCCTATTGCGGCGCTGAATATCTGTTGCGCCGCTAGGCGGCGCATAATGCCTGGCGGGGGCGCGCCGCGCCGTCGATAACGCTAGTCTTTGGAGCCTCTAGGGTTTGAGACTGTCAGGGGGATACATGCAGATCCAGGTTTACTTGTCGCGCGCAGGCGCCGCACTTTTGTTAGGTATCAGCTTGCTGGCGGCTCCCGTGGGCCTCGCGGCGCGTGCGGACAACCAGCCGCTCGATGCCAGGGTCCCGGAAGATGCACTGCAGATGACGCGCAAAATGATTTGCTCGCTGGAGGATGGCAAGCCCATTATTCACTGGTGGAAGGGCACCATGCTGAGCCGGGTGCCGGGCGAGCGCGACCGCGTGCTCTTCAATGTGCAGGGCATGAATATTCGCCAGTGCGGCACTTTTTCCGACCCCAAGAAGGGCCCGGGCTTTCGTTCGGTGTCCCGCGAAGTGATGCTGTATCTCGATCCGGCCACGGACCAGGTGCTGCGCAAATGGAAAAATCCCTGGACCGGCGAGGAGTTGAACGTCGTTCATGTTGCTAACGACCCGGTCAACATGCGCGGACCGATGTTTGCCCACAACGATCAGGGTAAGGCGCATGAATTCGGCGGCATGTTCGTCAAGGACAAGGTCTGGACCAGCGGCGAAGCACCGCTCTTTTACGACAACCCCATGGCAGGGGACTACCAGGATCTGGTCGGCAATAAGTACCAAGCCATCGAAATGCTGAATTCCTTCACCGACGCCAAGTGGCTGCTGAATCGCAAGCAGAAGACGCTGCCAACGGTCACCATTTCCTGGGCCAGGGTTTCGGACTGGATTCCGTGGATGAAGATGGCTGGTCGGCCGGGCCTGGTCGTTTTTACGACGGTCGGCAAGCGCGTGGCGACTATTGATGAATTGTCCGAGCCACTGCGCAGCGAGATACGCAACACCTATCCGTTGTATCTCGCGCCACCGCCGCTCGATGACGCGCGGCCTAACGAAACATCCTGGACCTACATCAAGAAAATGGTCGACGCGCAACGCGCCGCGGCCAAGTGAGGGTCGAACCATGAATACGAAAATCAAAATCGTCTCTGGTTTGTCAGCGGTGTTGGCCGTGATGTGGATCGGGCAGCCACTCGACGCTCTGGCGGCACGCAAGAGCAAGCCGGTAGATCTGTCGAACCCGGACGAACTGTTCAAAGTGCAGATCAAGGCCAGTTGCTCGACCGTAAGCGGCAAGCCAACGCTCTACTGGTGGAGCGGCCACATGTACTCGCGCGTGCCCGGCGAAAAAGACACCCTGCTGTTCAACGTGCATGGCATGAATACGCGGCGCTGCGAAATCAAGACCGACCCCAAAAAAGGTCTTTGTTATCGTTCGGTATCACGCGAAGTCATGTTTTACCTGGACCCGGTGACCAACGAGGTGCTGCGGAACTGGAAGAATCCGTGGACTGGTGAGACTGTGCCGGTCATACAGGTCGCCAATGATCCCGTGAACCTGCAGCCAACACAGCGATTCTTCTGCGCGCGCGATGAGGAAGGCAAGCCGGTTACGCGTGACGGCATGTTCGTCAAGGACGATGTGGTTCTCGAGGGCGGCGGCGCGGCCCGGCTGTTCTACAAGAATCCTTTGGCCGGCGACTACCAGGACTATGTCGGTGGCACCTATCACGCAATGGAATTCGGCAGCACGGCGATTCCGCTGGCGTCGGCGCAGAACGCGAACATTACCGAGTTCAGTGATTCGGTGATTTCCTGGGGCCGCGTGTCGCGCTGGATTCCGTGGATGAAAATGGGCGATCGCGAAGGCCTGGTGATCTTCCACACCGCCGGCATGCGGCTCGACAACTTCGGGCAGCTGCCCGACGTGGTGCGGCGCGAGATTGAAACCAACTATCCGCAATATCGCGAGCCGCCGCCGCTCGATGACGCGCGTCCTAACGAAACATCCTGGACGGTATTCAAGAAATACATCGATGCCAAGCGCGCGGCCGATGGCCCGGCCAAATAGGCCCGGACTGGCGACAGCGCGCTGTTTCGCGCAATTGGCCTTGTGTGCGTCCCTGGTCGGGGGCGCACACAAGGCCCTGGCCGCTGAACCCGGCCAGGCAACCGATCTGGTGCGCCGCACGACGTTGATCGTGCACGACATCGATTCTTCGGTCCGCTTTTATCGCGACGTGTTAGGTTTTGAGGTGTGGCTGGAAAATAACGGCACCGTCAGCAAGTCCAGCCTGCCGAGCGGCGCCAAACCCGGCGATCCCAGCCGCCTGGTAATCATGAAGGGACGCCACCCCTGGGTCGGGATGATTGGGCTGCTGCAGTATGGCGCGGCACGCCCGGCGCCCGGGCTGGTGCAGCGGACGCTGCCCAAGCGGCTGAACCCGGGCGATGCGGTGTTGATGATCGAGACCCAGGATCTCGAGCACATTCATGCGCGCATGCGCCGCGCCGGCACGCCCATATTCCGCGAACCCGAAAGCAGCGAAGTGACCGGGGCCGGCGGCGCGCGCTGGATCGCACGATTTCTGTTCGCCTGGGATCCTGACGGGCACATGCTGGAAATCAATCAGCGCGACAGCGCCACGGCATTGCGACAGCAGGATGTGCCTGACACAGGGCCTGCACACGATGCTGGCAGCGTGGTCGTGCGCCGCGGCTTCTTCGACGGTCCCACGGGTCAGCTGCATTTTCGTCGCGCGGCGCCGCTCAAAGCGGCTGGCAACCTGACACCCGTGGTGTTGCTGCACCAGTCGCCGTTGTCGGGGCGCATGTTCAGCGAGTTATTGCCGGTGCTGGCAGCCGACCGCGTCGTTTACGCGCCGGACACGCCGGGATACGGTGAAAGTGCAACACCCGCGAAACCGCCGTCGGTCGAGGAATATGGCGCAGCACTGCAGGCGTTTATCGCCGATCTCAAAGAGCCCGTTGATCTGGTCGGTTATCACACTGGCGCATTGCTGGCTGCGCACGTTGCCGCGCGCTACCCGGCGTCGGTGCGCCGCTTGATACTGATCTCATATCCGCTGTTTTCACCGCAACGTCGCGCGCAGCTCAGCAGCGATACGCCGCTGGCTGAGGACGGCTCGGCCTTGTTAGCAGAGTGGCGCAGCACGATGGGCGTGCGGCCGCCCGGTCAATCCCTGGAACAGGCGGCGCGCATTGTTGCCGAAAAGCAGCGCGCCGGCACGCGGGCCGGCTGGGCGATGGCTGCGATCGCGGGCTATGACCCAGCGAGCGATCTGCGCGCCATCACGCGTCCGACGCTTTTGCTTCGCCCCAGGGATGGACTGTGGGATGCCGGAGCTGCGGCCGCGCAGATGATTCCTGATGCGGTGCTGGAAGATGCGCCGGCCTGGGGCTACGGACTGTTTGACGCCTATCCCACCGAGGTCAGCGCGCGCCTGCGCTCGTTCCTCGACCGCGCGCCCTAACGCTTGTAGTCTGCGTAGGATTTTTCTTCGACGATCCGCGAGCCTAATGCGGTGTTAATGCGTTTTTTCGCGGCGGCGCGCACATCGTTGTTGATATAAACCGCGCGCGCCAGTTCGATGAACTCGGCATCAAAGGCGCCGGCGCGTTCCTTGTCGCGGATTTGGTCCTCAATGTCCCACAATGCGCTATTGACTCGTTGCAATTCCGCTTCATCGGCGGCGACCAGGGTCATGCCGGCGCCGCTGTCGCGCCACACGCGCTCCAGCCATTGCAGTTCGTCCTGCACATTGCCGAGCTTTACGCTGTCCTTGATGCGCGCCGCCTTGATGCGCAGGATCGTGATCTTGTCGAGCAGTTCGCCCGGTGAAATGGGAACCAGAATGTCTTTCATGCGGGCATGTTAGCAGGGTGTGCGCAGCGGCGAGACCACCAGCAGCTGATCCAGCTTGGCGCAGACTTCATCGACTTCAATAATATCCATGACTCCTGGTGCTTCGATCTTGGCGGTCCACGGCAGCTCTGCGGCAGTTCGACCGAGGAAGCGACGCGCCGCGCGTTCGTAGGCGTTGACGCACCAGGGCCGCGAGTTGTACGGACCGCTGCGCTGCGGATTGGTCGCAGCATACAGGCCGATGACCGGTGTTCCGACCATGCTGGCCATGTGAGCGGGACCCGAGTCGGGAGTCAGCAGTACGCGTGCGCGTGACAACACGGCCAGCAGTTGCGGCAGACTGTCCTTGCCGACGGTATCCAGCAGCGCATCCCGGGACGCCGCGACAATCGCATCGGCCATCTGCCGGTCGACCGGGGCGGGCCCGCCTGTTAGCAACACCTGCATGCCATGGCGGCGAATCGCGTGCCGGGCAACCGCGGCGTAGCGCTCAGCGCGCCAGTTGCGGCTGGCATGGCTCGAGCACGCGCTGATGACCAGTGTCCGTTGTTCAGTCGCAAGATCGGGCATGATCCGGCTGGCATACGCCAGCGCGTCCGCAGGCAACGCCAGGTTCCAGCACGGCGTGCCGGGCGCGACACCTAACGCCCGCGCGAAACCCAGGAAGCTGTCCAGTACATGCTGCCGCGCCCCGGGCGCGATTTGCGCGTTGCTGAAAAGCCATTGACCCTCACGGGCCCGGGCACGATCAAAACCAAGCTTGATGCGTGCCGGAATCTGCGTCGCGTACAGACTGGCGCGCAATGCCAGCTGCAGATGCAGCAAAACGTCGAATTCACGCTGCGCGCAGGCGCGTCGCAAGGCGGTCACGGAACGCCAGCCAGTGCGCTTGTCGACGGTGATAAACTCCACATCGGGAAGCAGGCGCATCAGACGTCCTTCAGTGCGACCGATCACCCAGGTAAAGCGGCAAGCGGGCCAGGCGCCCTGCAGCGCACGCAGCAGCGGCACCACATGGCAGGTATCGCCGATGGCGGAAAGGCGCAGCAGGCAGACGCTGCGCGGCGGCTCGGTAAGCGGTAACAGCATTTTTGTTAGAGGGTCGTTTGCGCCATCCAATTGCAGCAGGACCAGCAGCTCAACGAGCGGCCATCGAAGGCGGCGCCATGCTATACGAGGCTGCCTGGGGCGGCAATTTGACTGCTGATTGGTTTGATCCGGCATGGTGGCACAACCGTGGCGCCGTGCAGGGTCAGGCGCAGGGCCGCGGCACGACCTTTTTCGTGCTGGCAGGGACGGACGAGCTGGTCTTGCGGCATTACCGCCGCGGCGGCCTGGTTGCCAGACTGATCCGCGATCGCTACTGGTTTTCGGGCGCGGACAGTACCCGTGCGTTTCGCGAGTGGTCGTTGCTGCATCTGCTGCACGGCCGTGGCCTGCCGGTGCCCGAGCCGGTCGCCGCCCGCTACTGCCGGCATGGCAGCTGGTATAGCTGCGACCTGCTGACCAGGCGCATCGCCGGCACTCAGTCGCTGGCGCAATTGTTAGCTGTGGGGTCGGTGTCGCTGCCGTTGTGGGTCGCTGTCGGCCGTTGCATCCGGCGCTTTCACGATGCTCTGGCATTTCACGCGGATCTCAATGCCCACAACATTCTGCTACGCGACGACGGCAAGGCCTATCTGATCGACTTTGATCGGGGCCATCTGCATCATCAGCGCGGTATCTGGTGCGACTCGAACCTGGTGCGTCTGCGACGCTCGATCGACAAAGTTACCGACGTCCTGCCACCCGGCCGTTTTTCGGCAACCGACTGGCATTCTTTGTTAGCAGGTTACCGGACCGCGGCGCCGGCCTGACATGCGAATTTTTTATATTTTTCTGAGTTACCTGCTCGCGCCTCTCATGGTGCTCGCGATGTTATGGCGCGGCGTTCGTGATCACAGCTACTGGCACGGTATGCGGCAAAGGTTTGGTTTCGGCAAGCCGGTCGCGAACGGTCCGTCAATCTGGGTGCACGCGGTCTCCGTGGGCGAGGTGCAGGCGGCGTCGGTACTGATTCGCGAGCTGGTGAGCATGTACCCGGCGATTCCGCTGGTGCTGACGACGGTAACACCCACCGGTGCGGAACACGCGCGCCGGCTGTTTGGAACGACTGTCGATGTGCGCTTCGTGCCATATGATCTGCTGGGACCGGTACGGCGCTTCTTTCGCGCCATCAATCCGCGCGTTGCCATCATTCTGGAAACCGAGTTGTGGCCGAACCTCTATCACGAATGCGGCCGGCGCAAAGTGCCACTAGTGCTGGCCAGCGCGCGCATTTCGCCGAAGTCGGTCGGCCGCTATCGGGTGCTGGCCGGCCTGTTTCGCGAAACCCTGTCGCATGGCATCGTCATTGCGGCGCAGAGCTCCCAGGACGCCGAGCGTTTCAAGTCCATCGGAGCTAACACCAGTCGCACTCACGTGACGGGCAATATCAAGTTTGATTTGTCGATATCCGAAGCCACCCGGGCGGACGCGCGGCTGCTGCGCGAGCGTTATGTGGGTACGCGGCCTGCCTGGATTGCCGGCAGTACCCATGCCGGCGAGGAGCAAATTCTCTTGACTGCGCAGCGCAAACTGCGCGCCATCGTGACCGATGCGCTGCTCATCCTGGTGCCCAGGCACCCGAATCGATTTGCGGATGTCGCGGCCTGGTTGCAACGCGAGCAGGTGCGCTATGCGACCCGCTCGTCCGGTGCGCCGGTCGCGGCGGATACCGAGGTTCTGCTGGTCGACACGCTCGGCGAACTGCAGGCTTTTTATGGCGCCGCCGATGTGGCCTTTGTCGGTGGCAGCCTGGTGCCGATCGGCGGCCACAATCTGCTCGAGCCTGCCGCGCTGGGTGTTCCGGTGCTCACCGGACCTAACAACTACAATGCCGAGGATATTGCCGGGCAGATGATCGCGAGTGACGCCGCCAGGGTCGTGCATGATGCCGAGGAACTGCGCAACGAGCTGGTGCGCCTGCTGACGGACGAAAAGCAGCGCTGCGACCTCGGGCAGCGCGGCCAGGCATTCATCGAGAACAATCGTGGCGCGCTGGCGCGACTACTCGCGCTGCTGGCGCCGGTGATTACTTCGGCGGGCTTGCCTCCAGCCAGCCGTTGATCTCCTGCAGATTCTGGCGGCCGAGATCGCCGGCGGCCGCGTGCAACTTGATGACGTTCAAAATATAGTCATAACGGCTGCGGGAATAATTGGTTTGCGCCTGTACCAGGTTCTTGCGCGCATCCAGCACATCGACCGCGGTGCGAGTACCGACTTCGTAGCCCGCTTCCGTGGCCTTGAGCGCTGTCTGGCTGGATTCCAACGCCTGCCGCAAAGCGTTTACACGTGAAATCTCGCTGATGACACCGAGATACGCATCGCGCGCCGCGAGCTCGGTCTGGCGCGATACGCGCACCAGGCGTTGTTTCGCGGCCTGCCATTGGTATTCGCTCTGGCGCACCTTGGACTGCGTGCCGCCGCCGGCGAACACCGGCACGTTCAGCTGCAGCTGGTACTGCGTGGTCGTGCTGTCGGTGTTGACGTTAGGCGTGCCGTTGGAATTGAACTTGCCACGCTGCGCGACCAGGTCGAGATTGGGCAGGTGTGAGCCGAATGCAGTGCGCACGCCGTCGCGTGCAATATCTGCGGCCAGGCGGCTTGATGCCAGCGCCAGGTTCTGGTTCATCGACGTTTCCACCCACCTGGCCTCGTCGGCGGGGTCAGGCGCCTGCAGCGGCATTGCGCCACTGGGTTTCGCCAGGTTCTCGGGCTTCTCGCCGACGACTTCGCGCATACGCTCCTCGGCGCTCGCGAGCGCGCGCTTGGCGGCGATCACTCCGGCAGCCGAGTTGTCGCGCGCGGCCTTGGCTTCCTGGACATCGGTGATGGCAATCAGGCCGACTTCAAAGCGCTTTTCAGCCTGCTCGAGTTGCCGCGCAATGGCCTGCAACGCCGCGGCCTGCGCATCGACCGTGTCCTGCGCAGCGAGGACGTCGAAATAGCGTTCGGCGACGCGCGACACGAGTTCCTGCTGTGCGGCCTGGTAATCGGCCTCGGCCTGTGCGACCTGCTTGTTGGCCCGATGCAGGCCCACCCAGTCGCTCCAGGAGAAAATTGTCTGGCGCAAGGTCAGCGAGTAGAGTTTGTCGCGCGTGTCGGTTGACGAGTTGACGTTGTTCTGACCCAGCAAAGTGGTGCCACCGCGGTCCACTTTGGAGTACTGACCGAAGCCGGTGATATTCGGAAGAACTTCCGCGACGGCCTGCGGCTTGGCCTCGCGCGCCGCCAACCGGTTGGCATCCGCCTCGCGAATTTGCGGGTCCGAACCGAGTGCGCGCTGGTATACGGACATCAGGTCATCCGCCTGCGCGGCTGACAAGAAAACAAGGGCTCCGACCGCAAAAGCCATCCAGTGCTTCATACTAAAATCCTGCCTCACCTAGTGTTGTATATCACCATATCACAGGCCGGCCATCGTTGCCAAGCCAGCTCAGTAGCCCGCATTACTGGAGTTTACCTGTTCGTGCCAGAAAACCAGCCACTTGCATCGATCGGCCAGGGGCTAGGATCAGAAGCGGAATTTATCGGCGTCGGGCGCGTGGCTGAGCGGATCAATGTCGGTCTCGAACAAATCCTCGCGCGCAAACGATTCGGCACTGCGCGTGATCAGGCGCGCCGTCATCAACGGCGCCGTGCCGACGACCGCGAACAACCGGCCGCCCGGAGCTAACAAACGTTCAAAACGTGTGTCGTAGCGGGGCAGCGACCCGGTAAGCGCGACGACATCCCAGTCGCCGCGCAGACTGTCGGGCGCAAACGCGTCGGCGGTGACTACTTCGAGCGGCCCGGTGCGCAGGCCGGCGAGGACGAGGCGTGCGCGCTCGGCTAACACCGGGCTTATTTCCAGGCTGCGTACCGGTCCCGCCATGCGCGCCAGGCAGGCGGTCATGAAACCGGACCCGGTGCCAACTTCAAGCACGCGGTCACGGTTGCTCAACGACAACGCCTGCAGAATGCGCCCCACCAGTTTGGGCGTAAGCATGTGCTGGCCGTCGGGCAACGGCAGCGCAACATCCGCGAATGCCAGGGCAGCCTGAGAGTCGGGCACAAATCGTTCGCGCGGCACCTGGGCAAGGACTGCGAGAACCTCGGGATCCAGGACGTCCCAGGCCCGGACCTGTTGCTGGATCATCTGGTCACGCGCACTCTGTTGCCAACTCATGCCTGCTCCCGATTAAACTTATTTCCGCCACAACTGAGGCGCGCCAAGTTTAGGCGTTTCGGCCGCTGCCACAAGGCAAATTCGTCATATGGTCAATCGCGAGCATGGGCATGGCGCGCCTCCGCTAAGCTGCGTCACTGACCCGGCGCCTGCCGTGACACATAACAACAACAGGAACCAGGCCTCGAAATGACCGCATTGGGCTTGACCTGTCTGCTGCTCGCAATCGTTGCCGTTTGGCTGCTGATCCGCAACCGCCGACACCGCCGCGCGCTGCGGACGGTCGATGAGCTAACAAAGCAACTGCATCGTATCGTCGCTCAGGCCAGTGGCGATCTATCAGGTCGCGTCTGGGTCGAAACCACCGATCCATCGGTGCTGTCCATCAAGACAGACGTGAACCAGTTGCTGAGTCGCCATGGTTCTGTCGCGCCTCAGCAACTCAGTCACAAGGAGTTGTTTGGCGAGCTCGCGGACCGCGTGCACGAAGTCGTGGTTGTGCATCGCGAGGCAATTCTGTTTGCCAACAGCCAGTTCGCATCACTGATCGGTGTGGATCGCGGCGAGCTGAACGGTCGCACTCTGGATGAGCTGGTAGCGCCCGAATTCGCGGAGTTTCTGCAGGACAACCTGCGCCGGCACCTGCGATCGGAAAGCGCCGCGGAGCGCTTCGAGATCGAGATCGTCGGCTTCCAGGCCCAGTTCAGCCGCCTCGAACTGAATGTGAGCCATATCGATTGGCAAGGCGGAACCGCGCTGTTGCTGACTGGCGTCGAAATCGTGCCGACCCTGCAATGGCAGGCGCTGCAGGCTACGGCTGATGCGCCCGCCGTGGTCGAGCCGCATGTGCCTGCCGAACTCTACGACGCGGATCGCTTGCTGGATGCTGAACAGCTGGAGCTTGCCGCGGAAGCGGCAAGCGGCGCACAGGAAGCCGCCGCCGTTGCGGTGACGCCGGCATACGACGAAGCTGAAAGCCCCGACCGTCTGACGCTGGAATCGATCGCCGAGGCCATCGTTACCACCGACACGGCCGGCAGGATCGAATACGTCAATCCGGCGGGCGAGCGCCTGTTAGGTTCGTCGGCCAGTCTGGCGGTCGGTCTCAGTATCGAACGGTTGTTAGGTCTGGTGGACGATCACGAGGGCCGTAATCTGCTGGATCCGGTCATGCGTGCCGTTGCCTCCGGACAACCGGTTACGCTGGGGCGGCGCGCCGTGACCGTGGCCCGCAAGGACGGCAGCGAGCGCACCGTGGAAATATCGGCGGCACCGCTGCGCAACGCGGCGCGCAAGACGATCGGCGCGGTACTGCTGCTGCATGATGTGACCGAGCTGCGCGGAATTGCCCGTCAGATGTCCTATCAGGCGACCCACGATGCGTTGACGGGCCTGGTGAACCGGCGCGAGTTTGAACGGCGCGTCGATGAAGCCGTGACCACAGCAAGGCGCGGCGATGGCACGCATATCCTTTGCTACATCGATCTGGATCGCTTCAAGGCGGTCAACGACACCAGTGGTCATCTGGCGGGCGATGCGCTGCTGCGCGAGGTGTCCAAGCTGTTGCGCGAGGCGGTGCGCGATTCCGACACGGTTGCGCGCCTCGGCGGCGACGAGTTTGGCCTGCTGTTAGTAGGCTGCCCGCTTGACAAGGCGCACCAGATTGCCAACGACGTATGCCGTGCGGTGGCCGAGTATCGATTCATCTGGAAGGAAAAGGTTTTCAACATCGGCGCCAGCATCGGTTTGCTCGAACTGGGGCGCGAGAGCGGCAGCGTCGAGGAGTCGCTGGCTGCGGCGGACAGCGCCTGTTACATGGCCAAGAGTCAGGGTTCGGGCAACGTCGCGATTTACTCTGCCCAGGAGGAGGCGGTCGCGCGTCGCAGCGGCGACATCCAGTGGTTGCAGAAATTGCAGGCCGCGCTGCGCGATGAGACCTTCGAGTTGTACCAGCAACCCATCGTGCCGGCGGTCGTGGCCAGCGCCGACGGTCCCGCGATGGAAGTATTGCTGCGGCTGCGCGATGAGAACGGCATCTTGTGGCAGCCGCGCGATTTTCTGGCGGCTGCCGAGCGCTATCGGCTGATGTCCAGTATCGATCGCTGGGTGGTGAAGTCGACCATCACGATGCTGGGCAACGGCGCATTGTCGGTGCCGGGCTCGCGTTGCGTGTCGCTGAACGTATCCGGCCAGACGCTTGGCGATGTCAGTTTCCTGGAATTCGTCGTCGAATGCCTCGATCGTTCCGGCGTCGCGCCATCGCAGCTATGCTTCGAAATGACCGAGGCCGCAGCGATCGCGAATCTGGAGCACGCACGCCGCTTCGCCAGCGTGCTGCATGGCATGGGCTGCCGCTTCGCACTCGATGATTTTGGTTCCGGCGTTGGGTCGTTCTCGAACCTCAAGAATCTGCCGCTGGATTACCTCAAGATCGACAATTCATTCACCCGCAACCTGTCGCGCGATTCGGTTAACCAGGCGCTGGTGGCGGCAATGATCAAGCTCGCGCGCACGCTGAATTTCCGGGTGATTGCCGAGGGCGTTGAAGACAATGCGTCGCTCGATTTCGCGCGCCGCATGGGCGTTGATTTTGTGCAGGGCAACGTGATCGCCAAGGCCCGGCCGTTGTCCGCAGCCGTGTAACCTTCGCAGGTTTTTGTTTCCCGGTGTGCTGCGCCGTGGTAAGAAGCCGGTCATGAAAAACCTACAGCCGGTCAATCTCGATTTTCTGCATGACAACCCGCTGCTGAATCGGGCCCGCGCCACCGAGGTGTTGCGGCGCGAGGGATTGTCGGCTGTTGTTGTCGGACGTCCCGCCAACATCTCCTATCTGACCAACCACTGGCCGCTGCTCGAGCGCATGGGCGCAACGGGCTCGGCCTACGCCGTCCTCAGCGCGGACCCCAAGGCGCCGGTGGCGCTGATCATGGGCCAGTTCTCCTACTACTACGGCCTGGCGGAGGAACAGCTGCCGCAGTCCGTCCAGCCATTCTTGTTTACCGGCCAGGGTCAGAACGGCGCGGCCGCGCCCGCGCGCATGTTTCGCGTGGTCGACCAGCAGGCGCTGCTGCCGCGCGAGCGCGCCCGCCGCTCGGCTACCGAAGCCACCCAGCCTTTTTCCACGGGCGCGGTCGTGGCCCTGCACAAGGCGCTGCAATCGCTTGCGGTTCGTGGCGGGACGATCGGCGTCGATGGCGACGTCGCCGAGGCTTCGTTGTTAGCTGTATTGCCGATTGCCGGGGTGCGCAACGCCGAAGATACACTGCGCCGGATCCGGCGCGTCAAGTCACCCGCGGAGCTGCAACTGATGCGCCTCACGGCCCAGGCCAATGCCGATGCCGCTTTGGCGGCGGCACGCGCGGCCCGGCAACTGGGCAGCATCCGGGCCTTGCGCGCGCGATTCTATGCCGAGGCGGCGGCGCGCGGCTTGCGCCCGGTCTTCATGGTCGTCGATGGCGTGACCTCCGACGACTATGACGAGCCGCTGCGCGACGGACAGTCGGTCCTGATCGATTGCGTGTCGAGCCTGCACAATTATCACGGCGATTTTGCGCGCACTGTGTTTGTCGGTGAGCCCACGGCGCGGATGAAAATGGCGACACGCGCCATAGCCATCTGCTGGGACGAAATTCGCGCGGCGCTCCGACCGGGCATGGCCTACTCCGCGATCCGGGCGTTAGGCGAGGAGACACTGCGCAAGCAGAATTTTGACGTGCAGGTGGGTTTTACTCCGCACAGTGTCGGTTTGTGGCACGGCGACGATCCGCGCCGCGGGACGGATGGCAAGCCGTTAGACCCGGTGCTGGAAGAAGGCATGATCCTGTCGGTCGACTGCCCGGTATTTGATCAGGGCGCCGGCGGCACGGCCCACCTCGAAGACCTGTCGTTGATCACCGCGTCGGGTGCTGAGTTGATCAATTCGCCCGACCACCGCACCATCACGGTCTGAACCTCAGGCTAACGACCAGCTGACAAATACGCGGCCCTGTATCCACGGTCCGAGCGCGGCCTCGAGCTCGAAGCCCGGGTCGGTATCAAGAGCCGCCTCGAGCGCCAATCCCAGCGGCCGGCGATCCAGCACCCCCTGCAGAAACTCAGCCGCGCCTGCATCTATGGTAGCGATGTGAGTGGAGCGTAGCGCCCGCGTGATGAGGCCGTTGTCGCCACCGCGCCCGACATCGATGGACACATCGCTCGTTGCATCCGGTTGATTGGCCGCCCAGATGGCAACGATGGGATAGGGCGAGCGCACCAGGCGCAGCGCCGGGTGCGTATGCAGCCGCAGGCGGTCGTAAGATTCCTGATCGAGCGTCGCGAGCGCTGCGAGATCGAAAATCCGCGCATCGTCGGCAGCAATAGTGGCTTCCTGATAGGCCCATTCGAGCGCCGCGACATCCGGCAGATAGGCATAGTCGCTGTCAGCAAATTGTTGCCGCAAATATTGCGGAAACGCGCGCCCGCAGTGAAACAGGTCGCCGCTGCGCGATGGAGCATGCAGCAGAAACTGCCGCGCCGTCTGGCGAAAGTAATCGGCTCCAACCAGACGCTGGACAACGGGAAATTCCAGCTCCAGGACCTTGAGGAAGTTCTCGCGCAGATTGTTGCGGTAAATGCCGAGGCGTTCATCGGGCGAAAAAACGCCGCCGCGGATATCCAACAGGGCAGCGGACGTACCCGCGTGTTCCGCAAGCAGCGCGTCAAGCAATGATTTCTGCTGTGCGCCTAACATACGGTCATGCGGCTAACGCGAGGCGCGCATGCCGATCGGCGCGCGCCGCTTCGGCCGCCAGCACCGGCAACGCCGGGATATCGAGATCCCATTCGATCAGCGTCGGCACGGGGCCGAACTTGTGGATGGCGTATTCGTAGAGATCCCAGACCGCATCGCAGACATGGGTGCTGTGGGTATCGATGCGGATCTGCCGCTGGTCGATGCGATTGATGCTGTGACCAGCCAGGTGAATCTCGCCGATGGCTGTTGCCGGCATCGCGTCGATGAACTGGCGAGCATCGAAGGCGTGATTGCAGGCACTGACATAGATATTGTTGACGTCCAGCAAAATGCCGCAGCCAGCGCGTTGCGCCAGTTCCGCGACAAACACCCACTCTGGCATTTCGCTCGACTTGAATTCGAGATACGACGACACGTTTTCGATCAGCATTTGCCGGCCGAGTGCTTCCTGCACCTGGCTCATGCGGGACACCAGGTGATCCAGCGCCTCGCGTGTGTACGGCAGCGGCAGCAGGTCGTTGCTGAAAACTCCACCGGCGCTGCTCCAGCACAGATGCTCGGACACCAGCGCGGGTTCGAATCGGGCGATCAACCGTCGCCAGTTCGCGAGGTGCGTTACATCGAGCGGCTCGGTCGAACCGATGGAAAGACCCACGCCATGCAGCGACAGCGGATAGCGGCTGCGGATCTGCTCGAGAAACCAGGGCTGGGCCCCGCCCAGTGCGAAATAATTTTCGCTATGCGCCTCAACCCAGCCGACGTCAGGTGGCGAGGCCAGAAACTCGTCGTGATGTACGGCCCGCAGGCCGATCCCGGCTTGCGCCGGGAGGACCTGGGTTGTTAGCCGGTCACGTGACTTTGCACCGCTGACCGGCATGCCAAAGGTCGACGGATCCTATTTCGCGGCCGTCAGCGAACCGCCAACCAGGCGTTCGCAGGTGCCCTTGGGCAGCTTTATCCATTCTTTGGCATCGTTGGCTTTTGACTGACCGGCGCAGGAATGGCCGTTCGCGGCGCAGTCATTCTTGCCAGCCTTGGCGACGCCGAAACATTTTTCAGTCGTTGCCGCCTTGTCGGCGCCCGCCATATCTGCAGCAGCGGCCAGGTTTGCTAACATGAGCGTGCCGATGGCGGCGGCGAGCAGGGTCTTGGTTGAGGTCATTTGAATATCTCCTGTATTGTGCAATGCGTTGTGGTCGGACCATCCGACTGCGAATCAGACCGGGCCCGGGTGACGATTGTTTCAGGTGCCGGGCCCAAAAAGCAAAAACCCGGCGCGAGCCGGCCTCTGATTACAGCATCGGGATCAATAACAACGCAACGATATTGATGATCTTGATCAAGGGGTTGATCGCCGGCCCGGCGGTGTCCTTGTACGGATCGCCGACGGTATCGCCGGTCACGGCTGCCTTATGGGCATCCGAGCCCTTACCGCCGAAGTGGCCTTCTTCGATGTACTTCTTGGCGTTGTCCCAGGCGCCGCCGCCGGTGCACATCGAAATCGCGACGAACAGACCCGTTACGATGGTGCCGATCAGCAAGCCACCGAGGGCCTTGATACCTTCGCCGGGACCCATCAGCGCATTGAGGCCGAAGGCCACAACCACCGGCACCAGGATCGGCAGCAGCGAGGGCACGATCATTTCCTTGATCGCCGCCTTCGTTAGCAGGTCAACGGCCTTGGAATAGTCCGGCTTGGCCGTGCCTTCCATGATGCCCTTGATTTCCTTGAACTGGCGGCGAACCTCGACGACCACCGAGCCCGCGGCACGACCCACGGCTTCCATCGCCATGGCGCCGAACAGGTAAGGCACGAGACCGCCGATGAAGAGGCCAATGATGACGGCCGGATCCGACAGCGAGAAGCCAACCATGGCCCGTCCGGTTTCGGCCAGATGCGTTTCGAGGTTGTGCGTGTAGTCGGCGAACAGCACCAGCGCCGCGAGGCCAGCGGAGCCGATGGCATAGCCCTTGGTGACGGCTTTGGTGGTGTTTCCCACCGCGTCCAGCGGATCGGTGATGTTGCGCACTTTCTTATCGAGACCCGCCATCTCGGCGATACCACCGGCGTTGTCGGTGATCGGGCCGTAGGCATCCAGCGCCACGATCATGCCGGTGAGCGACAGCATCGCCGTAGCGGCGATCGCGATGCCATAAAGACCGTGCAGCGCGTTAGCACCCCAGATGGCAATGCACACCGCGATGACGGGCAGGGCGGTCGACTTCATGCTGACGCCGAGTCCGGCGATCATGTTGGTCGCGTGGCCGGTTTGCGAGGCCTCGGCAATTTTGCGCACCGGGCTGTATTCGGTCGCCGTGTAGTACTCGGTGATGACAATCATCGCCGCGGTCAGGCCCAGGCCGATCAGTGCGCAGCCAAACAGCGCATTGAAATCTCCCGGCATGATCGACTTGGTGATGAACCAGAACAGGATCGCGGAAATGACGGCCGCGACAATGACGCCTTTGTACAAGGCATTCATGATCTTGCCGTCTTCTTTCGTGCTAACGAAAAAAGTGCCGAAAATGGATGAGACAATCGAGGCCGAGCCTAGCGCCAGCGGGTAGAGAATCGCGTTGATCCCGGCGTCCTTCATCACCAGCCCACCTAACAACATGGTGGCGACCAGCGTCACCGCATAGGTTTCGAACAAGTCGGCGGCCATGCCGGCGCAGTCGCCGACGTTGTCGCCGACGTTGTCGGCGATGACCGCCGGGTTGCGCGGGTCATCTTCCGGGATGCCGGCCTCGACCTTGCCGACCAGGTCGGCACCGACGTCGGCACCCTTGGTGAAGATGCCGCCACCCAGCCGCGCGAAGATCGAAATCAATGAGCCGCCAAAGGCGAGGCCGATCAGCGCGTGCAGCGCGCCATCGTCGCCCAGACTGCCGCGGGTTGCCATGAAATAGCCTGCGACACCGAGCAGACCCAGGCCAACGACCAGCATGCCGGTGATGGCGCCGCCCTTGAAGGCCACCTGCAGGGCCGCGTTGAGGCCCGTGTTAGCTGCTTCGGCCGTGCGCACATTGGCGCGCACTGAGATATTCATGCCGATATAGCCCGCGAGGCCCGACAGAATCGCGCCGATCGCAAAGCCGCCGGCCGTGGGCCAGCCCAAGGGACTCAAGCCGATGATCAGGAACAACACCACGCCGACGATCGCGATAGTGGTGTATTGGCGGTTCAGGTAGGCCTTCGCGCCAGCCTGCACCGCCGCGGCGATTTCCTGCATGCGCGCATTGCCGGTCGGCAGCGCCAGAATCGAAATACTTGAAACCACGCCGTACAAAACGGCCAGCACGCCCGCGCCGATTGCGAGCCACAGCCAGGTATTGGCATCCATCTGGAAATCTCCCCAAAGATCAAGACGTTATGTTATTTGCAAGCCACAGGCACGAGCCCCTGACCGTCCCCAAAAAGGGCGCGAATAATAGCACAGGCCACGCGCGCGGTAGCTAAGGCGTGCCGTGGGCCTTGCGCCCGCCACGCGCGATTTTCGGCTCCGCGCCTGGCTCGCCAGCCCGCAGTTCGCGCGCGGTCTGTACGCAGCGATCGAGCAGCGCACGCGTGCCTGCGCGCAGCTCGTCGTGGCTCTGCACGTACTCGACGTTGCGCTCCATGTTTTCGGCCGTCCAGCCAAGCGAGTGGGCCACGTAGGGAAACGGCGGAAATACAAAACCGAGCTCGGCAAAAAAACCGAGTTGCTGCCCGGCCACCGCCTGCACATTGTCCTGGCCGCCGGTAATGATGAATCCTGCAACCTTGCGCTGGATCAGCACGCGATTCTGGGTTGTTAGCTGGTTCTGGATGCAGTTCATGCGCTCGGCCATCTTGTAGTAAAGCGAGCTGGCGGCGCCCCAGCGGATCGGCGTCGCAACCAGGACCACATCGGCGGAGTGCACCAGGGCTTCGTACACGCGGTCGAGCTGGTCGTCAGGGTCGCTCTGGGTGATCGAGCAGGGCCAGGTGCAGGCGCGCGCGCTGCGCGAGTAGTAGCCCTCGCAGGCACGGAAGCTAAGGTCACGCAGTTTGATGAACTCAGTTGCCGCGCCGCTGGCGCGCGCGTGCTCGAGCGCAGTCTCCAGCAGCGACTCGGAGGTGGAGTAACGCGGGTTACCCGGTTGCATGATGGTCGTCGAGATACCGGCGACGCGGATCGGTCCGCTGGCGCGCGTCAGCTCCCGTGCCAGCGGATGTGCCTTGTGCGGCAGACGGCCCCGCGCGCTGGTCGGTTTCGCACTCACAAGCACCCGGCCCCCGGCCACACGCACCGCATACGGTGGCACGCGATCGCCTTCATAGCCCGGCTCGCCCTGGCCGGTGCAGCGATGAAATTTCCATTGATGCCAGGGACAGACCAGGTACTCGCCATCGAGCCGGCCCTCACCCAGCGGTCCGCCGACATGATTGCAGATGTTAGACACCGCGCCAAATACGCCATCGACATGACTGAGCGCAATACGGCCGTTGCCGTGCGCCAGCGCCTGCAGCGGTCTTGCCGCGAGCTCTGCAGCGGAACCGATGTCGATCCAGTCGGAATCCTGTGCCACGCGCGCCGCCCGTCAGGCTTTGAAGGGCGGGAGTTTCTTTTTCACGCTGATGCCCTTGATACGGACGTACGCCGGCAAGCCGTCCTTATAGGGCGGCGGATCGCCGCCGCCGATCAGGGGCGAAAGATACCGCCGGCATTTGCGGGTGATGCCGAAACCGTCGGCGGTGATGTAATCGCGCGGCATTTTTTTCTCAACGTTGGCAACCTTGGCGAGCGGTACCGAGCCGACGGTCCACTTGTAGGGCCGCGAGGATTTGCGGACGACCGTGGGCATGACCGAGTTGCGGCCCTGCACTGCGAGCTCGACCGCTGCCTTGCCCATCGCGTAGGCCTGCTCGACATCCACCTTCGAGGCGATGTGGCGCGCGGCGCGCTGCAGGTAATCGGCCACGGCCCAGTGATACTTGTAACCGTGGGCCTTTTTAACCATGTTGGCAATGACCGGACCCACGCCGCCCAGTTGCGTGTGACCGAAGGCATCGAGCGTGCCGGCGTCGGCGAGAAATTTGCCATCGGCGGTTGCCGTGCCTTCGCTGACAACAATGACGCAGTAGCCGAAATCGGTGACACACTGCTTGACTCTAGCCAGGAATTTTTCCTGCTCGAACGGAATTTCCGGGAACAGGATGATGTGCGGCGGCTCGTTAGCATTGCGGCCGGCGAGCCCGCCTGCGGCGGCAATCCAGCCGGCATGACGGCCCATGACTTCCATGACAAACACTTTGGTCGAGGTGCGCGCCATCGAGGCGACATCCAGCGACGCTTCCAGCGTCGAGATTGCAACGTATTTGGCGACCGAGCCGAAGCCGGGGCAGCAATCGGTAAATGGCAGGTCATTGTCCACGGTCTTGGGCACGCCCACGCAGGTGATCGGATAGCCTAACGACTCGCCGATCTGCGACAGCTTGTGGGCTGTGTCCATCGAGTCGTTGCCGCCGTTGTAAAAGAAATAGCCGATGTCGTGGGCCTTGAAAACCTCGAGCAGCCGCTCGTATTCGGCGCGATTCTTGTCGATGCCCTTGAGCTTGTAGCGCGCCGAGCCAAAAGCGCCGGCGGGTGTGTAGCGCAGGCCGCGGATGGTTGCATGCGATTCACGGCTGGTATCGATCAGATCCTCTTCCAACGCACCCACAATGCCGTGCCGGCCGGCATAGACCTTGCCAATCTGGCGCGGGTACTTGCGCGCGGTTTCGATGATACCGGCGGCCGACGCATTGATCACGGCGGACACACCACCCGACTGGGCATAGAGCGCGTTGCGGGGTTTGGCGGGTTTATTTGCGGTCTTTTTCATGGTGGCGGGAGTTTACGGCAAGAGCGCGAAATTGGCTGCCGCGAGACGCTGAATGGCGCATCGGGTAGACTCGGGAACCGCAGGAGAGAAACGCATCATGTCAGTGTCTGCTGTTAGAGCCGCCGTCGTCGCGACGGCGATGTTGGGGGTAGGTGCTTGCGCGACCTCGGGAAATCCGAACCGCAGCCTCGTCGTTGTGTTACTCGAGGCCCGATCGGGCAGTGCTGTCGGCGGCCAGGTCCGGATAGCCCGTAACGGCGCCAGGATTCATTTGCGCGCCACGGTGACGGGCCTGGAGCCAGGCTCGGAACACGGCTTTCACATTCACGACAAGGGTGATTGCTCGGCGCCCGATGCCGCGAGTGCCGGTGGCCACTTCAACCCGGGCGGCAGCGCGCACGGACGCTTTGGCGACGCGGCGCACCACGCTGGCGACTTGCCCAGCCTCCGGGCCAACGCCAGGGGCGTTGCACGGGTGGATGCAGATCTGAGCACCCTGGAGTGGGAAGGGGCCAAAGGCCTCAAGGGCCGCGCGCTCATCGTGCATGGCAAGCCGGACGATTTCACTACCCAGCCCAGCGGCAATGCCGGCCCGCGCGTGGCCTGCGCCGTTATTGGCTGAGGTCGCCCGATGCGAGTGGTTTTCCTGGGCCCTCCGGGGTCAGGCAAGGGCACGCAAGCTCAACGGCTGGTCGAGCCCTTGCACATTCCGCAGATTTCCACCGGCGACCTGTTCCGCGATCATCGCAAGCGCGGTACGCCGTTAGGTCTGCGCGTCGATGGCATCATGGCCCGCGGCGACCTGGTCGATGACGCGACCGTCATCGACATGGTGCGCGATCGGATCGGGCAGGCCGATGCCGCACAGGGCTTCATCATGGATGGCTTCCCACGCACGCTGCCGCAGGCGGAAGGATTCGCGGCGATGCTGGCGGAGCTGAAGCTGCCGCTCGATCGCGTGATCCTTTTCAAAGTACCTAACGACGACCTGGTCAAGCGTATTTCCGGGCGCCGCACCTGCGCTGATTGCCAGCGGGTGTTCAACGTTTATACGGCGCCGCCGTCGGTGCCGCCGCCCTGCGCCGGGCAGTGCAATACGCCCAGGTTGATCCAGCGCAAGGACGATGAGGAAGCGACCGTGGTACAGCGGCTCGCCGTCTATGATCGTGACACCAGACCGTTGGCGGACTTCTACCGTGCCCGCGGGCTGTTGCGCGAAGTGGATGCGATCGGCTCGCTGGCCGATGTGACCGCGCGCGTCGCAGCGGCGCTGCGTTAGCCAGGGCGGCAGCTCAGCCCGCCCGCGCCGCCAGCAATTTCAGGCCGATCACCTCGCGCCGCCAGCCGTTGAGTGGCGCGGCGGCCGTGTCGCCGCGTGCGACCTGCTCAAGATCCTTGCGTGTCGCCAGCACTTCGGGTGCCAGTTCCAGCTGTGTCGCCGCGGTCCGTGTTGCTTCACCGAGCCTGCGGACCAGGGCTTCAAATTCCGCATCGGGGCGCGTGCGTCTTGGCAACGGCGGCAGGTCCTGCGGGAGGTCACAGCCTGCAATCAGGGCCAGCAGCTCGTCTCCGACCCGATCGACGATGCCACGCTGCATTTCCGGTATCGCGCGCAGTGCCTCGAGATCGCGGGGCGGCTCCTGCACCATGGCGCGCAGCACGCCATCATCGAGAATCCAGCCACGCGGACGATTGCGTTTGATCGCCCGCAGCTCGCGCCACTCGGCGAGCTGCTGCGCCAGCCTGGCTCGCAATGGATCAAGCCCATGCAGACCTTTGAGGCGCTGCCACGCCAGTTCGGGCCGCACGTCCAGCAGCGCCGGGTTATCAAAAATAGCCAATTCTTCCGCCAGCCAATCGCCGCGGCCCAGCGACTGCAATTTTGTTAGCAAGGCGGTGTGCAATGCCGGCAGGTAGCGCACATCATCCAGCGCGTAATCGATCTGCGCCGCGGTCAGCGGCCGGCGGGCCCAGTCAGTGCGGGTTTCGGCCTTGCTGAGCTCCACGCCGAGCAGGCGGCGGGCGAGTTCGGCGTAACCAATCTGCGGCGGCAGGCCACTCAGGCCGGCGGCGATCTGGGTGTCAAAGACATTGCGTGGCATGCCGAGACACGGCGCCAGGACCTCCAGATCCTGCCGGCCCGCATGCATGACTATCTGGCATTGCGGCGATTGCCAGCGATCGCGCAACCAGCCCGAGCCCTGGGCAAGGTCGACGGCCAGCGGGTCGATGCAGGTCCGCCATTCGGTATCGCCAACTTGCAGCAGGCAAAGTTCGGCGCGATAGGTTTTTTCGCGCATGAACTCGGTGTCGAGCGCCAATAGCCCGGCGCCGCCGGCGCGTTGCGTCAGCGCTTCCAGAGTTTCCCGGTCAGCAATCAGTGTTGGAGGAGTGTTCATGTGCCAAAATGCGGCGCGATTATGCTGGAAACATTGCAACTGTATTGGGAAATTCTCTGGCGCAGGCGCCTGCCGTCGGATCTGCCTTACTCGCCGGTACTGCTTGCGGTGACCGCGGCCGTTTCGGCGGCCATCGGTATCGGTGTCAATCAGTCCGCGGCGCGCTTTGCGCAGCTGCAGACAGTCAAGATCGAAGCAGGCGCGCCGGGCTATGTGATCGTGCCATTTGTCGTGCTGCTGGGCGTGGCGGCTTACGCGCTGGTGCTGCGCTCTTTTGGGCAGTCGTCGCGCGCCCTGCAGACCATCACGGCAATTCTCGGCATCTCGCTGTTTACCAGTAGCGCCGTATTGCTGCTGTTGCTGGCGGCGGTTGCGGTTCCAGACAGCATGGCCAGCCTGCGCGGCCTGGTGGGGCTCTCAATGGTCGTCGTTTCGGTTTACGACGTGTACGTGAAGTCCTGGATTTTGTCGCAGGCCGTCGAACGCTCGCTGGCTTTGTCGTTTCTGGTGGTGCTGTCGCTGGAAATATTCGTGGTGCTGGTCGGCGCCATGTTGTTAGGTCCGACGGCGGCCGCCGCCGCCGGTGGCTGAGACATGCACGTCCATATCCTCGGAATCTGCGGCACCTTCATGGGCGGGATCGCGGCCATTGCACGTGCCGCCGGCCACAGGGTCACAGGCTCCGACCGCAACGTCTATCCGCCGATGAGTACGCAGCTTGCCGCGCTGGGCATTGATCTAATCGAAGGCTTTGATGTGGCACAGCTGACACCGGCGCCCGACGTCGTGGTGGTCGGCAATGTCATGAGCCGCGGGCAGCCGGTGGTGGAAGCGCTGCTTGAAAGTCGGATTCCCTACTTATCGGGCCCCGAATGGCTGTCGCGCGTGGTGTTGCAGGATCGATGGGTGCTGGCGGTCGCGGGCACGCATGGCAAGACCACGACCACCAGCTTGTTAGCCTGGGTGCTGGAATTCGCCGGCCTCAAACCCGGATACCTTATTGGTGGCGTGGCGGACAATTTCGACAGCAGCGCGCGCCTGGGCGCCGCGCCGTTCTTCGTCATCGAAGCGGACGAATACGACACCGCGTTTTTCGACAAACGCGCGAAGTTCGTGCATTACCGGCCGCGTACGCTGGTGCTCAACAACCTGGAGTTCGACCACGCCGATATTTATCCGGATCTGGCCAGCATCGAGCGGCAGTTTCACCACCTGATCCGCATCGTGCCGCGCAGCGGACTGGTCATCACGAATGCCGCGGATGACAACCTCGTGCGCGTGCTCAAGCAGGGTTGCTGGTCGCAACGGCAATTTTTCGGGCACAGCGCCGCCAGTGGCTTGTCAGCCCGGTTGCTGGCGGCAGATGGCAGCGATTTCATGCTGACCGAGGACGGCCGCGAACTGGGCCGGGTGCGCTGGTCGATGTCAGGTCTGCACAACGTTGACAATGCATTGGCCGCAATCCTGGCCGCGCGCCATGCCGGCGTACCGGTCGCGCAGGCCTGCGCGGCGCTGGGCGAATTTCGCGGCATAAAACGGCGGATGGAATTGCGCGGTACCGCGGCCGGGGTCACCGTTTATGACGACTTCGCGCATCACCCGACCGCTATCGCAACGACCATTGGCGGCCTGCGCCGGCGCGTCGGCGCGCAGGTTCGGTTGATTGCGGTGCTGGAGCCACGCTCCAGCACCATGCGTCTCGGCGTGCACAAGGATACGTTGGCGGCATCGTTTGCCGAGGCCGATGCCGTCTGGCTGCTTGCGCCTGCGGACCTGGGCTGGGATATGTCGCAGGTCAGCGGCGCGCTGGGCGCGCGCGGCCGGACTGCGGCGAGCGTGGAGGCCTTGTTGGCAGGCCTGCTGACCGCGGTGCGCGCGGGCGACCACGTGCTTATCATGAGCAATGGCGGCTTCGGTGGATTGCATGACAAACTGTTAGCCGCTCTCAAGGCTCGGGAAGGCTAACACCATGGCGCGCGTTGCGGATCCGTCAATTACTCTCGCCATGACTGGCGCGTCCGGCGTCCAGTACGGCCTCAGGCTGCTCGAATGCCTGGTGCAGGCCGATCGCGAAATATTCCTGCTGTTCACCAAGGCCGCGCAGATAGTGGTCGGATCGGAAACCGACCTGAAGCTGCCGGGGCGCAGCGCCGAGCAGTCGCGCTTCCTCAGCAAGCACTTCCGCGCGCGCGCCGGACAGATTCGCGTTTGTGGCGAGGAGGAGTGGACTGCGCCGGTGGCGAGCGGGTCGGGCGCGCCGCGCACCATGGTGGTTTGTCCCTGCACGATGGCGACACTCGCGAACATCGCCAGCGGCGCAAGCGGCAATCTGCTCGAGCGCGCCGCCGACGTGGTTATCAAGGAGCGCGGCAACCTGGTGCTGGTGCCGCGTGAAACGCCATTCTCCAGCATCCATCTCGAAAATATGTTGAAACTGGCGCGCGCTGGCGCACTGATTCTGCCGGCCAATCCCGGCTTCTATAACAGGCCGCGCAAAGTCGACGATCTGGTCGATTTCATCGTTGCGCGGGTGCTGGAGCAGATTGGCATCGACTCCGCACTGCTCAAGCGCTGGGGCCGTGAAGACTGAGCTGCCGCTATTTCCGTTAGGTACGGTATTGCTGCCTGAGGGCCAGCTGCCGCTGCGGATTTTTGAAACGCGCTATACCGACATGGTGCGGCGCTGCATGCGCGAAAGCCGGCCGTTCGGCGTGGTGTTGATTCAGCGGGGTGCCGAGAGCGGCGCTGTTGGCAGCATTGCCGACATTGGCACCACCGCGAGAATCGTGGATTTCAGCACTCTGGCCGATGGTTTGTTAGGTCTGAGCTGCGTGGGCGAGCAGCGCTTCCAGTTGCTGCGCAGCTGGCGGCAGCAGGACGGGCTCAATCTCGGCGAGATTGAATTTCTCCCGGCGTGGCCGGCCGAGCCGGTGCCAGCGGAGGCCCTGCAGCTTGCCGGCCTGCTGCAGAAGCACTGGAGCGAATTCGCCGGGCAATTCGGCGCGGAATTGCCGCGCTTCGACGATGCCATCTGGGTGTGCGCCCGGCTGGCGCAGGTCCTGCCATTACCGTCGCCGCTCAAGCAGCGGCTGCTCGAGTCAGACAGCGCTGTGCTGGCGTTGCGGGTGCTTGCGGCGCTGGTAAAAACGGAACAGCACGATGCCTAACACCAGCGTCCAGCCGAGCACCATCCAGCCGACCACACCATCGAATTCCGACAACAGGAATGCCGCCGGGTGCGAGGGATCGCGTACCGATGTCGCGCGCATGAAAAGGATGATCCAGACCCAGCCTGCGTGCAGGCCGACACAGGCGGCAATGCTGCCGGTCAGGTGCCGGACCATTGCCAGCAGCACACCGACCGCGAACAGACTGACAAACGCGTCGAAGATCGCGCCCGGATGCGCGAGGTCCCGCAACATGCCAGCCAGCAAATCGAGTCCGCTGCCCGGGCCCACCTGATCCGGAGGAATATGGAAACGGCCGACGAAATGGGTGGCGGCGTACAGCAGCGACGGCAACAAAATCGCGAGGCGCGGCCCGGACTCGCGGGCAATGGCGCTGAACATCGCGCCGCGCAGAAAAGTTTCCTCGATCAGCGCAACCGTGATGGCGCTCAGAATTCCACTGCCCGCCTGCTGCAGCAGCGTCAGCGCATCCAGGGTCGTGCCGGGTTTCAGGTTGCGCATGTCGAGCAGCACCATCGCCAGCATCACTGGCAGCATGGTCGCGATACCCAATGCAAACGCCAGGCCGGCTTCCGCCAGCCACTGACGCCGCGGCAATCCGTAGCCCAGGCTCGCCTTGTTAGCCAGGCCCTCGCGCCGCGCCAGCCAGATGAATCCAACCAGCACCGCCAGCATCGCCACCCGGCCCGCGACCCGGTGAAACGGGAAATCGAAGGTGGGTGTCAGCAATGACCAGACCGGATAGCCGAATGCGGCAATTGCGCCCAGCCCTAACAGGATGAGTCCGAAAAATTTGGCGAAAGCTATCATCGGCGTTTCACGGTGCCGCTACCGTACGCAGCTTCTGGCCGTCGGCGCGCAACAGGGCAATGACGCCCTGGTCGCCCAGCAAATGTGCGGCGCCAACCACGACCAGCACATCGTCATTGCCTTTCAGCAGCGCCCTGATAACGGGCAGCCATTTGCGGTTGCGCTCGATCAGCAAGGCCGACTCCAGCGCGGGAAAGCTCGCCATCTCATCCCGCAATTCATGGGCCAGGCGTGCCTGATCACCGAGGCGCCAGGCCTGTTCGATGGCGAGCAGTTCGGTGGGTAACTGCGCAGCTTCATCCAGCGTCAGAGCCAGCAGGTGAATCTGATTCTCGGCTGTCAGGTGGTCAAACACCGCAAACTGTTCCGCGGCGGTTTCCAGCCCGGTGATGGGCTTGCGATCAGCCTTGGCGCGCGTCGCGAGCTGCTGGTCGATACCCGCTTCAGAGCTGAAGCCAGCTTTCAGAAGGCTAACAGAGGTGAGCATCAGCGACGCCAGCCAGGGTTCCATTGTGTCCAGCAGCACGACCGGCAGCCCGAGCTCGCCGGCGGTGCGCGTCAGGCGTTCTGCCAGTGGCCGCGGCAGGGTCTGCGACAGCGACTTGCCATCGGTCCGCGTCCCGACCCGCATCATCTCGGCCGCGACTTGCATCTGCTCCAGGTCGTCGAGATCGAGTTCGAACACCAGGCGCTCGGCGTCGGCATAGGCGCGTTCCAGGGCGGGCGGCAATGCGGAGTTTTCCGGCCGTAGAAGATGAATTGAGCCGGCGATATATACGCGATTGGCGGCTCCCTGCATCACCCACACGCCACTGTCGGCCGCGGCAACCGTCGCCGCTAACAAACCGGTGGCCAGCAGCAACCGGGTCAAGGATCTGCGCATCATGACAGCCATGAAATATCCGTTTCGATCCGCCCCTGCGGCAGAAGCAGGATGCGCCGGTAGGCAGGTGGTCGTTCGTCGATGGCAAAGTCATCCGACCCAGGCCGGAATTGTGCACAGGTTGATGGTGTTGCCATCAGTCGAACACCGTTGCGCTCGCCATCACTGGCCTGGTGCACGTGCCCCCAGAGTACACCGCGCACGGATTTCGGATAACGATCGATGATCGCCAGAAAATCCGCTGCATTCTCCAGGCCCAGAGTATCCAGCCAGCGGCTGTGCATCGGCACCGGCTGGTGGTGGACGCAAACCAGGACCTGATGATCGGCGGCACTTGCCAAAGCGTTCTCGAGGCGCCGCAGTTCCAGAATTGGCAGCCGCCCGGCGGCCGAGCCCTCGAGGAAACTGTTGAGCAGCACGATTCGCCAGCCGTTTCGATCGACCTGGCCGCAGTACTGGAAGGGCTGCCCCAGCAGCGCGCGCTGCATCGCGCTCGGAATGTCGTGATTACCGGGCAGGCACCATACGGGCTTGCCAAGCCCGGCGAAGCACTCGCGAAATAACGCGTACCCAGCAGGATCATCGTGCACCAGATCGCCGGTCACCAGCACCGCATCGGCCGCCTGCACCGCGGGCGCGGCGTGCGCCAGCACGCGTTGCAGCGTTGCCAGCGTATCGACGCCGCGCAGCGTTTCTGCGCGGCTGCCAAACAAATGCGTGTCGGTAAACTGGACCAGTTGCACGGCTTAGCTACGCACTGTTGCCCGCAGCAGGCGCCGTTCCACCGGTGGCTGTTCACGTTCGTTCACGTTCCCACCTTAGGCGAAAAGCCTTTTAAAAAAAAGGGCCGCCGTGTTGCCGCGACGGCCCGCTCGCGTTAGCAGTGACCGTTCAATAACGGTATTGATCCGGCTTGTAGGGACCCTGCTTGCTGACGCCGATGTAGCGCGCCTGCTGGTCCGACAGTTCCGTCAACTGCGCGTTCAGCTTCTTGAGCTGCAGTCGCGCCACCTTCTCGTCCAGATGCTTGGGCAGAACGTGCACACCGAGCGGATACTTGCCCGGATTGCTCCAGATTTCTATCTGCGCGATGGTCTGGTTGGCAAACGACGAACTCATCACGTAACTTGGATGCCCGGTGCCGCAGCCCAGATTCACCAGCCGTCCCTCGGCTAACAAAATGATTCGCTTGCCATCGGGAAAAATGATGTGATCGACCTGGGGCTTGATGTTTTCCCACCGGTACTGTTTCAGCGAGGCGCAATCGATCTCGTTGTCGAAATGCCCGATGTTGCAGACGATCGCCTGGTCTTTCATCTTCTTCATGTGCTCATGGGTGATCACATGAAAATTACCGGTGGCGCTGACGAAGATATCGGCCTTGTCGGCTGCGTAGTCCATCGTAACGACGCGATAACCTTCCATCGCCGCCTGCAGAGCGCAGATCGGGTCGATTTCCGTGACCCACACCTGTGCCGACAGTGCGCGCAGCGCCTGGGCCGAGCCCTTGCCAACGTCGCCGTAACCCGCCACCACGGCAACCTTGCCGGCGACCATGACATCGGTCGCGCGCTTGATGCCATCGACCAGTGACTCGCGGCAACCGTACAGGTTGTCGAACTTGCTCTTGGTGACCGAATCATTGACGTTGATCGCCGGGAAGGCGAGTTGGCCGTTCTTTGCCATCTCGTACAGGCGTTTGACGCCGGTGGTGGTTTCCTCAGTCACGCCCTTGATGTGGGCCAGGCGCGTGCTGTACCACTTCGGATCGCGCTTCAGGGTCGCGCGGATGCTGTCGAACAGCGCGGTCTCTTCTTCGCTGGTCGGCGTACCTAACACCGAGCTGTCGCGCTCGGCCCTGGCGCCCAGGTGCAGTAGCAGCGTGGCATCACCGCCATCGTCGAGAATCATGTTCGAATAGCCGTTATCCGGCCATTCAAAAATGCGGTGCGAGTAGTCCCAGTATTCGACCAGCGATTCACCTTTCCAGGCGAACACCGGCGTGCCACGCACCGCGATGGCGGCGGCTGCATGGTCCTGGGTCGAGAAGATGTTGCATGACGCCCAGCGCACCTGCGCGCCAAGTGCCTGCAGCGTCTCGATCAGCACCGCCGTCTGGATGGTCATGTGCAGCGAGCCCGTGATACGCGCGCCGCGCAGCGGCTGCGTGGGCGCGAACTCCTCGCGGATGGCCATCAGGCCGGGCATCTCGGTTTCGGCGATGCGGATTTCCTTGCGGCCCCAATCGGCGAGCGCGAGATCCGCGACCTTGAAATCGGCGGCGCCGGTTTTCATATCAACAACTGCGTTCATAAAAGCTCCGTTAAATGTAGTTTAACGGGCGCCGTTGGCAATCTGCCTCGCGACGAGCCTCGTGTTAGCTGCCGGATGGTCAGCTCGCACTGCAGCGCCCCTCGCCACGGGCAGGTTCAAAATCTCAGGTGGCGCGCATTTTCACCTTTGCGTCGGCGGCCAGCGCCGCAGCCTTGTCGGTCTTTTCCCAGGTGAACTCTTTTTCCTTGCGGCCGAAATGGCCATAGGCGGCGGTCTTCTGGTAGATCGGGCGCACCAGATCCAGCATTTCACGCAGCCCGTATGGCGTCAGGTCGAAATGCCGGCGTACCAGGGCGGTCAGCTTTTCCCGCGGCAATTTGCTGGTACCAAAGGTCTCGACCATGATCGAGGTCGGCTCGGCAACACCGATCGCATACGAGACCTGAACTTCGCAACGCCCGGCAATACCTGCGGCGACGATATTCTTCGCGACATAGCGCGCCGCATAGGCCGCGGAGCGGTCGACTTTGGAGGGATCCTTGCCCGAGAATGCGCCGCCACCATGGCGCGCAAAGCCTCCATAGGTGTCGACGATGATCTTGCGCCCTGTCAGCCCGCAGTCGCCGACCGGACCGCCGATCACAAATCGGCCGGTGGGGTTAATGTGATATTTCGTGCCTTTGTGCAGCCATTTCTTCGGCAGCACCGGCAGCAAAATTTCTTCCATGACAGCTTCGCGCAGATGCCGGGTTGATATGTCATCGCTGTGCTGCGTCGACAGCACCACCGCCTCGATCGCGACCGGCTGGTCGTTTTCATAGCGCAGCGTGACCTGGCTTTTCGCATCCGGGCGCAGCCAGGGCAGCTTGCCTTTCTTGCGTACAGTGGCCTGCTGGTGCACCAGCCGATGCGACAGCGTGATCGCGGCCGGCATCAGCACGTCGGTGTCGGTGTTGGCGTAGCCGAACATCAGGCCCTGGTCGCCGGCGCCCTGCTTGCGCTCGTCCTTGCGATCCACGCCCATGGCGATGTCGGGTGACTGCTTGCCGATCACGTTCAGCACACCGCAGCTGCCGCCATCGAACCCCATGTCCGAGGAGTTGTAACCGATGTCGAGCACGGTCTTGCGGACCAGTGCCTCGATATCCACCCAGGCGCTGGTCGTGACTTCTCCCGCCACGATGACCACGCCGGTCTTGACCAGCGTCTCGCAGGCCACCCGGCCACGCTTGTCCTGCGTCAAAATGGCGTCCAGGACCGCATCCGAGATCTGGTCGGCGACCTTGTCCGGATGACCTTCCGATACCGATTCCGACGTGAACAAATAACCACTGGACATGCTTTATCTTCCGGAATGCTGAGACTTGGCCGCCAATTATACCGCGTAGCCAACGGATTGCCCGGCGGGCCAGTGCGAACGGGTTGGCATTCTCATTGCCCAAAGCGCGCGGGTATTGGAGAATGCCGGCCCTTTTTCGGGGCTTTTCCCACCGATGTCTGCCAACCCAGCTGTTTCCCGCCGAACCCTCGCCAACGCCATCCGCGCACTGTCCATGGACGCTGTGCAACAGGCCAATTCAGGTCATCCCGGAGCCCCCATGGGCATGGCCGATATTGCCGAGGTCCTGTGGCGGGACTTCCTTAAGTTCAATCCGGCCAATCCGCGCTGGCACGATCGGGACCGCTTTGTGCTGTCCAACGGCCATGCTTCGATGCTGCTGTACTCGTTGCTGCACCTGACCGGCTGCAACGTTTCGCTCGATGAGCTGCGGCAGTTTCGCCAGCTCGGCCAGCGCACCGCCGGCCATCCGGAAGCGGATCTCGACATGGGGATCGAAACCACCACCGGACCGCTGGGGCAGGGCATCGCCAATGCCGTCGGCATGGCGCTCGCGGAGCAGTTGTTAGCTGCCGAGTTCAATCGGCCGGGCCATGACATTGTCAATCACCACACCTATGTGTTTTTCGGCGATGGCTGCATCATGGAAGGCATTTCACATGAGGCCTGCTCACTGGCGGGCACGCTCAAGCTCGGCAAGCTGATCGCTTTCTATGACGACAACGGCATCTCGATCGATGGCAAGGTCGTGGGCTGGCTCACCGACAACACGCCGCAGCGCTTTGCAGCCTACGGCTGGCAGGTCATCAAGGATGTCGACGGGCACGACGCCGAGGCGGTCCGCAAGGCGATCCGGCGCGCGCGGTCTAACAAAAACCAGCCGACGCTGATCTGCTGCAGGACCGTGATCGGATTCGGCGCACCTAACAAGCAGGGCAGCAAGTCGGCACACGGCGAACCGCTTGGCAAGGACGAGGTGGCCGCGGCGCGTGTGCAGCTCGGCTGGCCGCATGCGCCGTTTGTAATACCAGAGGAGGTGCGCAGCGCCTGGGATCGCCGCGCCGCCGGTGGGCGCGCCGAGAAAGCCTGGCTGCGGCGTTTCAACCGCTACCAGCGCGAGCAGCCGCAACTGGCGGGCGAATTCGAGCGCCGCATGAGCGGCAAGCTGCCGGCGTCGTGGGCCGGCATCGCGGCACAGGCGGCAGCGGCTGCCGGGGCCGTCACGGCGCCGCAGGCCACACGCGCCTCTTCACAGGTCGTGTTGAACGCGCTCGGCCCGGCGTTGCCGGAATTGTTAGGTGGCTCGGCCGACCTGACCGGATCGGTGAACACGCTGCGCAAGGATTCAGTCGCGGTCACACCGGAGTCAGTGGCTGGCAACTACATCTACTACGGCGTACGCGAATTCGCGATGACTGCAATGATGAATGGTATCGCGGTGCACGGCGGTTTCATTCCGTACGCCGGCACCTTCCTGGTTTTCTCTGACTATGCGCGCAACGCGGTCCGGCTCGCGGCGCTGATGCACCTGCGGGTTGTACTGGTTTATACGCACGATTCCATCGGGCTGGGCGAGGACGGCCCGACCCACCAGCCGGTCGAGCATCTCGCCGGTCTGCGTGCGATGCCTAACATGTCGGTGTGGCGCCCCGGCGATGCGGCGGAAACGGCGGTCGCCTGGCAGGCCGCGCTTGAGCAGACGCGCGGCCCGAGTTGCCTGGTGTTGACGCGGCAGGCCGTGCCGCAGCAGTCGCGTACTCCGGCGCAGGTCGCCGCCATTGCGCGCGGCGCATATACGCTGCTCGATTGCGAAGGCGTGCCCGAAGCGCTGCTGATCGGCACCGGCTCGGAGTTGTCGTTGGCCGTCGATGCCGCGCGGGAACTGTCCGCACAGGGCCGGCGCGTACGCGTCATCTCCATGCCCAATTGCGAGATATTCCTGGCGCAGGAGCGGACCTATCGTGACGCTGTCCTGCCGCCGGCAGTGCGCAGGCGCGTCGCGGTCGAGGCTGCCGCGACTCTGCCGTGGCATCGGTTTGTCGGGCCCGATGGTGCGATCATTGGCCTCGACCGTTTCGGCGCATCCGGCAAGGCGCCGGATCTGTTCCGTCATTTCGGCATCACCACGGCTGCGGTCCGTGATGCCGTGTTGCATTTGTTAGCTTGATCGACTGAGAGGAATATCATGACAGTTAGAGTTGGCATCAATGGCTATGGCCGCATCGGCCGCAATGTTATGCGCGCAATCCATGAGAGCGGGCGCAGCAGGGAAATCCAGGTGGTCGCGATCAACGACCTCGCGGATGCGGCGACCAACGCGCATCTGACACAGTACGATACCGCGCACGGTAAATTTCCCGGCACGGTCAAGGTCGATGGCGACGCCATGGTGGTCAACGGCGACCGCGTCAAGGTGTTCGCCGAGCGCGATCCGGCCAGGATTCCCTGGGGCGAGGTCGGCGCCGACATCGTCATGGAATGCACCGGCTTTTTCACCACCAAGGCTGATGCCTCCAAGCACCTGGCCGGCGGTGCGAAGAAAGTCGTGATCTCCGCGCCGGGCGGCAAGGATGTCGATGCGACGATCGTATACGGAGTCAATCACCAGGTGCTCACGTCGGCGATGACAGTGATCTCCAACGCGTCCTGCACCACCAATTGCCTCGCGCCGATCGCCAAGGTGCTGAACGATTCCGTCGGTATCGAGCGCGGCCTGATGACCACGATCCATGCCTACACGAACGATCAGCGCCTGACAGACGTGTTTCACGAGGACATTCGCCGCGCCCGTTCCGCCACCATGTCCATGATTCCCACCAAGACCGGCGCTGCGGCAGCGGTCGGTCTGGTGATGCCGGAGCTCAAAGGCAAGCTGGACGGGTTTGCGATGCGCGTGCCGACGATCAACGTCTCGCTGGTGGACCTGACCTTTACGCCGAAACGCGCGACCAGCATCGATGAGATCAACAAGCTGATGCGCGCCGCCGCCGAGGGTCCGCTCAAAGGAATTCTGAACTACACCGAAGCCCTGTTAGTGTCGGTCGATTACAACCATGATCCGGCGTCCTCGACCTATGACGCGACCATGACCAAGATCATCGACAGCAATCTGGTGAAGGTCTGCGCGTGGTACGACAATGAGTGGGGTTTCTCCAATCGCATGATCGACACGACGCTCGCCTGGGCACGCGCAAAATGACAGTGCTGCGCATGGCAGATCTGGATCTGCGCGGCAAGCGCGTGCTGATCCGCGAAGATCTGAACGTGCCGGTGCAGGACGGCAAGGTTACCAGCGACGCGCGTATTCGCGCGGCATTGCCGACGATCCAGCTGGCAATGCAGAAAGGCGCGCGCGTGCTGGTGCTGTCGCACCTCGGGCGACCGGAGGAGGGCGTGCCGGCCGCCGAGTTTTCGCTCGCACCGGTCGCCGCGCGCCTGTCCGATTTGTTAGGCAAGCCGGTGCCGCTGAAGCAGGACTGGCTGGCCGGCGTCGATTGCGAGCCGGGCGCAGTCGTGCTTTGCGAAAACGTGCGCTTCAACAAAGGCGAGAAGCGGGACCAGGAAGGTCTTGCGCGCAGGATGGCGGCCCTGTGCGATGTATTTGTCATGGACGCGTTCGGTACGGCGCATCGCGCCGAGGCAAGCACGCACGGCGTGGCGCGTTTCGCACCCATCGCCTGTGCCGGCCCGCTGCTGGTCGGTGAACTCGAGGCGCTGCAGCGCGCACTGCACACGCCGGCGCGGCCGATGGTTGCAATCGTCGCCGGCTCCAAGGTCTCGACCAAGCTCACCGTTCTTGAGTCACTGCTCGATAAGGTCGATCAACTGATCGTCGGCGGTGGCATTGCCAATACGTTTCTTGCAGCCACGGGCTTCGCAGTTGGCAAGTCGCTGCATGAAGCGGACATGCTCGAAATGGCGCGCAATCTGTTAGCCAAGGCGAAGGCCCGCGGCACGTCCATTCCGCTGCCGACCGATGTGGTGGTCGCGCGCGAGTTTGCCGCGACCGCGCACGCGGATGTCCGCGGCGCCAACGCCGTCGGCCCCGACGAGATGATTCTCGATATCGGCCCGGACACGGCCGATGCGTTCGGCAAGATCCTGCAGCAGGCCGGCACGATCATCTGGAACGGTCCGGTCGGTGTGTTTGAATTCGACCAGTTCGGCGAGGGCACGCGCGCCATTGCTAACGCCATTGCGCGCAGCAAGGCATTTTCTCTGGCGGGCGGCGGCGATACGCTGGCGGCGATCGAGAAATACGGCGTTGAAGACCAGATTTCCTATATCTCGACCGGGGGCGGTGCGTTTCTCGAATTTGTCGAGGGCAAAGTCCTGCCAGCGGTAGCAGCGCTGGAAGCGCGCGCCGCTTGAGCAAGCAGATGCAAAAGAAGCGCGAGTCGGTGTTGCGCCGTACCAAGATCGTCGCCACGCTCGGGCCGGCCACTGACGACGCGGATATTTTGTATGAAATGTGCCGCGCCGGTCTCGATGTCGCGCGCGTCAATTTTTCACATGGCACGCATGAAGATCAGTTGCGGCGGATCGGGATGTTGCACCTGGCAGCGGCGCGCGCCGGGCGCTTCGTCGGCGTGCTCGCAGATCTGGCCGGTCCCAAGATACGAATCGAAAGTTTTGTCGACGGTAAAGTCATGCTGGTGGACGGCGCCAGCTTCGCGCTGGATCCGACCCACGATCCACGCAATGGCAACGCCGAGGTGGTGGGCGTTGCCTATCCGGACCTGCCGCGGGACGTCCGCAATGGCGACACGCTGTTGCTCAACGATGGCCTCATCACACTGGAAGTTCGTGAGGTGCGCGGCACGCGCATCTATTGCACGGTGATTGCGGGCGGTGAGCTGTCGAACCGCAAGGGCGTCAATCGCAAGGGCGGTGGAATTTCCGCCGGCGCCCTGACGGACAAGGACCGGCTCGACATCCGTTTCGTCGCAGCTAACAAATTTGACTTCGTGGCGTTGTCCTTTGTGCGCGATGCCGAGGACGTGCGTGAGGCGAAAGCTTTGTTGCGCGATGCTGGCAGCGATGCACGGGTGATCGCGAAAATCGAGCGCCATGAGGCGATTGAAGAACTAGACGCGATCATTGTTGCTGCGGACGGACTCATGGTGGCGCGCGGCGACCTCGGCATCGAGATGGGTTACGCGGAAATCACCGGGCTGCAGAAGACCATTATCGAGCGCTCGCGCGCCGGCAACCGCATCGTGATCACAGCAACGCAGATGATGGAATCGATGATCCAGAATCCGGTACCGACGCGCGCGGAGGTCAGCGACGTTGCCAATGCGGTGATGGATGGCACCGATGCGGTGATGTTGTCGGCGGAGACCGCAAGCGGCAGGCATCCGCTCAAGGCCGTGCAGGCCATGGCGGATGTGATCGATGGCGCGGAGAAATACCAGATCACGCACGGGCGCGCTTTGTTGCGGGTCAACAGCGATTTCGAGAACACTGAAGAGGCGATCGCGATGGCGGTCATGTACACCGCCAATCACATGCGAGTGCGCGCAATCGTGGCGCTCACGGAATCCGGTTCGACGCCGTTGTGGATGTCGCGCATTCGTTCTGACATGCCAATCTATGCGTTCACGCGGCACGAGGCGACCCGCCGGCGTGTGACGCTCTATCGCGGCGTATATCCCATTCCGTTCGACGTGATGCCCGGAGATGTGCAGACTCTTTATGGTTCGATTTTTGCGTTGCTGCTGAAGATGGGCCTGGTCGAGTCCGGGGATCTGGTGATCCTCACCAAGGGCGAGTTGAGTGGCGTTACGGGCGGCACTAATTCGATGCAGATTCTGGCTGTGACGCGCCATTGAACGATGCTCTGGGTACGCCGAGTCCTGGTAGCGCTGGCCTTGCTGATTGCGGCTGCGGGCGTCAGCGCGTGGATCCTGCTGCGCGCGTCGCTGCCGGTCCTCGACGGCGCTGAAAAAATCGCCGCCATCAGCGGCGCTGTCATGCTGGAGCGCGACGCGGACGGCAACGCCACGGTCTCGGCCGCCAACGATGACGACCTGGCCTTTGGCCTCGGTTACGCGCACGGCCAGGACCGTTACTTCCAGATGGATTCGGCGCGCCGCCTGGCATCTGGCGAACTGGCAGCCCTGTTCGGCAAGGCGTTGTTAGACCAGGATCGCAAGACCCGCATGTTCCGCATGCGCGCACGCGTCAGGGAGTACCTCAAGACGGCGCCTGCGGTTGATCGGCGCTGGCTCGAGAGTTACGCCCGCGGTGTGAACGCCGGGCTCAACTCGCTTGGCAGCCGGCCGTTTGAGTACTGGCTGCTGCGGGCGCAACCCGTGCCGTGGCGCGCGGAGGACTCGCTACTGGTGCCGTTGTCCATGGCGTGGCAACTGCAGGCCAGCGAGATCGGAGATGAAAAATTCCGCCTGGCGTTGGCGGCGGCGCTGGAAAAGCCGGAAGCCGGGGACGCGGCGCGCGCGCGAGCCGAGGCAATCATGGCGCTGCTGTTGCCGCGCCCGGTGGATTGGGACGCGCCGAATGTTGCGGTCCAAGGGGAAAGCACCGCCGCCGTTGCTGAAGAATTGCCGCAGTTGCCGTTACCGGAGCAGCTGGATCTGCGTACCACCCAGAGCCTGACCGCGACCACTGCCGGCCTGTTAGCTGACCCGGCGGATTTTCCGGGTAGCAACAACTGGGGCCTGGCCGGCCGGCGCACCGCGAGCGGCGCGGCCTTGATCGTGAACGACATGCACCTGGGACTCGGCGTGCCGCCGGTCTGGTACCGGGTAAGACTGCGCGTGACCGGACGCCATGAGCTTGCAGGTGTGAGCCTGCCGGGTGTGCCAACCGTCGTCGCGGGTTCCAATGGCGACATTGCCTGGGGATTCACCAACAGCTACGGCGACTGGATCGACTTGCGGCGTGTTAGCTGCAGCCTGGACAGGAACCAGTGGCAATCCATCGACGGTCCGCGGTCGTTTAGCGTCCATGCCGAGACCCTTGAGGTCAACGGCGGAGCCGCCGAAGACTATATGGTGCGCGCCACGACTGATGCCGTGCTGCTGGAGTCCGACGCGCAGCACGGCGAATGCACGCTGGTGAGCTGGGTGGCGCTGCAACCCGGCGCAATCAATCTCAATATTCGCGCCATGCTGCGCGCGCGCAGCGTCGCCGAGGCGGTGGCGCTGGCGCCACAGATCTCCACTCCGCAGCAGAACATGGTCGTTGGCGACCGCGAAGGTCATATCGCGTGGACGATCGCCGGCCCCACACCGCAGGGACCGCATCCAGCCATCGTGGATCCGGAAAGTGGCGCGGTCTGGAGCGCAAATGCGCGCGCGGCCACCGGCGAAGCAGAAAGAACCATCGGTGGCGACGAGTGGCAGTGGGGCGCGGGCTACGATCTCGGCGCCCGTGCGCGCCAGATCCGCGATGACCTCGCAACGCTGACGACACCGGCGACGCCCGCCGACATGTTGCGCATCCAGCTGGACGATCGCGCCCGCTACCTGGCCCGTTGGCGCGGCGTTTTGTTAGCTACGCTGGACGACGAGGCGGTGCGCAATCAACCGGCGCGTGCCGAGTTGCGCGCGCTGGTTGAAACCTGGGATGCGCATGCCGGCGTGGATTCGGTCGGTTACCGTCTGTTGCGCACTTTTCAGCGCCGCCTGAGTATGGCAACCTGGCAGATGATCCTGGCCGGGCTGAAATTGGATCCCGGCCAATACCGGATGCCAAAGCGTTTTGATGCCTCGGTCTGGCGCCTGGTCAATGAGCAGCCGGCACATCTGTTAGCAGCCGAGCACGCGGACTGGCGCGGTTTTGTGCTGGCTCAGGTTGATGCTGCGCTCAAGGACCTGGGGACGGCCTGTCCGAAGCTGGCGCGTTGCCGCTGGGGCGGCATCAATAATTCGGCGGTGCGGCACCCCCTGTCGCAGGCATTGCCGTTTCTCGGTCGCTGGCTCGACATGTCTAACAGAGCGGTGCCGGGCGACCACGACATGCCGCGCGTGCAGTCGCCCGGTTTTGGCGCGTCCGAGCGCTTTGCGGTTTCACCCGGCCATGAAGCCGACGGCTACCTGCAATTGCCCGGCGGTCAAAGTGGTCATCCGTTATCAACGTACTACCGCTCCGGCTTCGACGATTGGGCGGCAGGCAGACCTACCCCCTTCCTGCCAGGCCCGGCGCAGCATAAGCTGACGTTTTCTCCGGAGGCGCGATGACCGACGAGCGATTTGCAGGCACCGACCGTTACGTTGCCACCGAAGACCTGATGATGGCGGTCAATGCCTCCATTACGTTAGGCCGCCCGTTGCTGATCAAGGGCGAACCCGGCACCGGCAAGACCCAGCTTGCGATCGAGATCGCGGCGGCATTGAGCCGGCCACTGTACGAGTGGCATATCAAATCGAGCAGCAAGGCGCAGCAGGGCCTGTATGAATACGACGCGGTGTCGCGCCTGCGTGACTCGCAGCTTGGCGATGGACGGGTACACGACATCCGCAACTACATCGTGCGCGGGCGTTTGTGGGAAGCGTTCGCGTCGGAACTGCAGCCGGTGCTGCTGATCGACGAAATCGACAAGGCCGACATCGAATTTCCTAACGATTTGCTGCGCGAACTGGATCGCATGGAATTTTATGTCTACGAGACGCGCGATCTTATCAAGGCCGTGCACCGGCCTATCATCCTGATCACCAGCAACAACGAAAAAGAATTGCCGGACGCATTCCTGCGGCGCTGCTTTTTCCACTACATCCGTTTTCCGGACGCCGATACCCTGGAAAAGATCGTGCGCGTCCACTACCCGAAGCTCAAGCAGGATTTGTTAGCCGAAGCGCTGGCAGCGTTCTTCCGGCTGCGCGAAACTCCGGGACTGCGCAAGAAGCCGTCAACGTCCGAGCTGCTGGATTGGATCAAGCTGCTGGTCGCGGAAGATCTGCCGCCCGAGGCCTTGCGTGGCGACGATCCGAAGAAGACCATCCCACCGTTTTACGGCGCCTTGCTCAAGAACGAACAGGATGTACACCTGGTCGAGCAACTGGTGTTCCTGCAGCGCCGGAATCAGCGCTAGGACGCAGGGCCTGCCGCCGACGTGTTAGTGCCATTTTTCCTGCAGCTGCGCGCGGCGGGGATTCCCGTCAGTCTGAAAGAATTCCTGACGTTACTTGAAGCGCTGGATTACAGAGTCGCATTCTGCTCCGCGCATGACTTCTATCTCCTTGGCCGCCTGACACTGGTCAAGGATGAGCGCTATTTCGACCGCTATGACCGGGTCTTTGCCGAGCACTTTGCCGGCGCCGAAAAGGCCTTCGAAAAAATCATCGCCTCGGTGCCGGCCGAGTGGCTGAAGTCGCTCACCGAGCGCGTGCTGAGCGAGGAAGAGAAAGCGCAGGTCCAGGCATTGGGCAGCTGGGAAAAACTACTGGAAACGCTGCGCCAGCGTCTGCAGGAACAGAAGGAACGACATCAGGGCGGCAGCAAGTGGATCGGTACCGGCGGCACCTCGCCTTTTGGCGCCGATGGCTACAACCCGCAAGGCATTCGCATCGGCCAGGACCGTTCGCGCAATCGCCGCGCCGTCAAAGTCTGGGACCAGCGCGAGTACCGGAACTTTGACGACAACATCGAGCTTGGTACCCGCAACATCAAGATGGCGCTGCGCAAGCTGCGCCGTTTCGCGCGCCAGGGCGCCCTGGACCTGTTCGACCTTGACACCACCATCAGCGCAACCGCACGCAACGCCGGTTTGCTGGATATCCGGATGATGGCCGAGCGCCGTAACGCCGTGAAGCTGCTACTGCTGATGGATGTCGGCGGCTCGATGGACGATCACGTGCGTGTCTGCGAAGAGCTGTTCTCCGCAGTCCGCAGCGAGTTCAAGCACCTCGAATATTTCTACTTCCACAACTTTGTCTACGAATACTTGTGGAAGGACAATCGCCGTCGCCACGTCGAGCGCACCGGGACCCTGCAAGTGCTGCGCACCTTCAACGCGGACTATCGCGTGGTGCTGGTTGGCGATGCGACCATGAGTCCCTACGAAATCACGCAGCCGGGCGGCAGCGTCGAGCACTGGAACCAGGAGGCCGGCGCCGCCTGGGTACAGCGGCTGGCGGCGCACTTCCCGCGCCTGGTGTGGCTGAACCCCGAACCGCAGAACCGCTGGGAGCGCACGCCGTCGACCCAACTAACGCGTGAGCTGATCGGCCCGCGGATGTTTCCGCTAACGCTCGCGGGCCTCGATGGCGCGATCGCGGAGCTCAGGCACCCGACTTTGCCAAAGTCCTGAGGTCGGCAAGCACTGCCTCGGAGTGGCCCTTGGCGACCACCTTTTCATAGTGCTTCGCGATTCGGCCCTTCGGGTCGATGATGAAGGTTTGACGGCTGGCGATACCCACGACCGGTATCAGCACGCCATAGGCGCCGGACACCTTCTTGTCGGCATCGGCCAGCAATGGAAACGGCAGGCCGTGCTTCTCGGAAAATTTCTTGTGCGAATCCACGTCATCAACGCTGATGCCCAGGATGATCGCATCGGCCTTGCGAAACGCGAACATGTTGTCGCGGAATTCGCAGGCTTCGGTGGTGCAGCCCGGCGTGTCGTCTTTCGGGTAGAAATAAAGCACAACCCACTTGCCCTGATATTGCTTGAGCGTATGCCAGGTTCCGCTCTGGTCCGGCAACTTGAAGCCGGGCGCCCGCGACCCTTCGGCGGGCGCAGCCGGCTTCCTGGCGGCCGACGCCAGACTCCCAAGAACGACGGACGTGGCTAACGCTGTTAGCAGGGCGGTACGACGGGTTTGCATGCGATGGCTCCTTGCCGGTGAGCAGGGATTCTAGCAACGTTGCGGCAATTTGGCAGAATGTCCCTATGGAAACCCGCGTTGGACTTGTGCTATCAGGCGGCGGCGCCCGTTCTGCCTACCAGGTGGGTGTGCTCAAGGCCTTGGTCGGGATATTGCCGCCGCAGCAGAACCCGTTTCCGGTCATCGTCGGCACCTCGGCGGGCGCGGTCGCAGCCGGTGTGTTAGCGGCGGGTGCCAACGATTGGCGGGCCGCGGTCGAGGGCCTGCACCAGGTCTGGTCAGATTTTCATATCTCGCAGGTGTTTCGCAGCGATGGCCTGGCGATGCTGGGCGCGGGCGCGCGCTGGACGCTGGCCGCGCTGTCGGGCGGCTGGCTGGTACGCACGCCGCGGTCGTTTCTCGATAACACACCGTTGCGGCGGCTGCTGGCAGCCCGGGTGCATATCGCGCAGGTCGGCGCGCAGATCGCCGCCGGCCATCTGCATGCACTGGCGCTGTGCAGCACCAGTTACAGCTCCGGGCAGTCGACCGCGTGGTTTGCCGCCGAGGATTCTGTCACCGAGTGGCACCGCGCAGCGCGCCGTGGCGTGCGCGTGCAGCTCGGCCAACATCACCTGATGGCGAGCACGGCGATTCCACTGTTGTTTCCGGCCGTCAAACTGGGGGACGAATATTTTGGCGACGGCGCGATGCGCCAGCTTGCGCCATTGTCGCCCGCGATCAGGCTCGGCGCCGATCGGTTGTTCGTCATCGGTGTCCGGGCCCACAACGCCGCGGGCCTGGGGCCCATCGGCGCCGTGCGCAGCGGGCCATCGCCGGGCCAGCTGTTCGGTTTCATGCTGGACACGTTGTTTTCCGACCAGCTATACGGTGACCTCGAGCAGCTGCAACGCCTGAACCAACTCGGTGCAGTGTCGCCGGGCAGCACCGGCACCCGGATGATTCGCACCTTGATGATTTCGCCAAGCGTTGATCTGCGGCTGCTGGCCGGTCGCCACGTCGCTGGCATGCCCTTTGCGGTGCGCGCCTTCATGCGCGCCACCGGCGCGCACGGGCATGCCGGCGGCTTGTTGGCAAGTTACCTGCTGTTCGAGGCGGCCTACACCCGCGAACTGATCGCGCTCGGGGTGCGCGACGCGGCTGCGCGCGCGGACGAAATCCGTGAGTTCTTCGCCTCAGGTCAGGAACAAGGCGCCAAGACCTAACAACGTGGCAAAGCCGATGCAGTCGGTGAAGGTGGTCAGGATCACGCCAGCCGAAAGTGCCGGATCGATCCGCAATCGCTTCAGGATCAGCGGCACCAGCACCCCGACCGCTGCGGCTGCCAGCAGGTTGATCAGCAGCGCCGCGGCGAGAATCGCCGCGATCACCGGGGTCCCGAACCAGAACCAGACAATGCCGCCGACCACCGCCGCCCAGATGAGGCCATTCAGGCCGCCGACCGCCATTTCCTTGAACAGCAGCCAGCGCCCATTGTTCCATTGCACCTGACCTAACGCGATGGCACGCACGATCAGCGTTACGGTCTGTGTTCCGGCGATGCCGCCCATCGATGCGACCACCGGCATCAGTGCGGCGAGCGCCGCGACCTTGGCGATCGTGCTTTCGAAATTGCGCACCACGGCGGCCGCGAGAAAAGCGGTCAGCAGATTGATGCCGAGCCAGAACAGGCGCCGCCGAGTCGACGGCAGAATGGGTGCGAACACGTCTTCTTCGTCATCGAGGCCGGCCATGGACCGGACCGAATGCTCGCCCTCCATGCGGATGACGTCGACGACATCATCGACCGTGATCCGGCCTAACAGGCGGCCGTCTGCGTCGACCACCGCCGCCGACAGCAGGTCGCGCTGCTGGAACAGGTTCGCCACATCGTGCGCGCTCAGGGTAGGATCGATGCGCGGTGCTTCCGGCTCGAGACAGTCACCGACCAGCCGCTGCGGATCCTCGGTCAGCAACCTCGGCAATGGCACCGTGCCGAGGTACTGGCCGCCTCGATCCGCGACGAACAGCCGATCGGTGCGATCCGGCAGCTCGCCGCGCATGCGCAGATATCGCAGCACCGTCTCGATCGACACATCGGCGCGCACGCTGACCGTGTCGGTATTCATCAGGCCGCCGGCGCTGTCCTCCGCAAACGACAACACGGTATCCAGGCGCTCGCGATGCTGGCGGTCCATCGACTCAAGCAACTGCCGGTTAACGGCTTCGGGAAGTTCGCGCACCAGGTCGGCAAGATCGTCTACTTCAAGGCCTTCGGCGGCTGCGACGATTTCCTGCGCGTCCATCTGCTCAAGCAGCGCCAGGCGCACCGGCTCGCTGAGCTCAAGCAGCACTTCGCCTTCCAGTTCCGGATCGACGAATTCCCACACCAGCTCGCGTCGCGCCGGCGGCATGGATTCCATCAGCGCGGCGATTTCCGCCGGGTGCAGCGCATTGACCAGCCTGTTAGCTGAGCGCAGTGTGCCGGTGTCCAGTGCCTCCAGCAGCGCTGCGAGGCGGCCAGCCTTTGGAAGGCGGGTCTCAGTTATCACGCAGTGCTGTGTGTCTGGATATCACGCCTGGGAAAAGCCCGGCGAAACGCGCCGCCAGCTTGTCGACCAGATATACCGAGCGATGCTGTCCGCCGGTGCAGCCGATCGCGATGGTGAGGTAGCGGCGATTGTTAGCTTGGTGCTCGGGGATCCGCGATTCAATGAAAGCTGAGATGTCCGCATACAGCTTGTGTACCTGCGGCATGGATTCGAGGTAGCGAATCACGTCGGGATCGCGGCCGGTCAGTGCGCGCAGCGCCGGATCCCAGTACGGGTTGGGCAGCGTGCGTGCATCAAAGACGAAATCCGCATCGCCCGGCAGCCCGTTCTTGAAGCCGAAAGACTCGAAACTGATCGACAACCGGCCGGACGCGCGCTGCTCCACGCGCTTCAGGATCGTGTCGCGCAGCGCATGCACGCCCATGCGTGAAGTGTCGATCACCAGGTCCGCAGCGTACAGGATCGGCTCCAGCAATTTCCGCTCACGGGCAATGGCTGCGGGCAAATCACCGTAATCGCCGGATAACGGGTGCCGGCGCTTGGTTTCGGAAAACCTTCTCAACAATTCGTCGTCGTTGGCGACCAGACACACGATCTCGCAGTGCACGCCGAGCCCCTTGAGTTCCTGCATCAGCGACGGCACGTTCGCGATATCCTGGGCTGGGTTGCGTGCGTCGACACCTAACGCGGTACGGTCGTAAGTACCATCCTTGGTGGTCATCGCGTGCGACACAAACGGCTTCACCATTACAGCCGGCAGGTTGTCGATGCAGTAGAGGCCCATGTCCTCCAGCATGTTCAACGCCACGCTCTTGCCGGCGCCCGACAAGCCACTGATGATGACTAACCGCATGGCGCTCGCGCCGCGCTACGCAACGGCGGCTAATGCCGCGCGCTGCGCCCTTCGGCAGCGTGATGGTCGGTGATTTGTTCCTTGCGCTTCTTGACCAGGCGGTCGAGCTTGTCGGTCAGCATGTCGATCGCGGCATACATGTTTTCATCCACGGCAAACGCGTGAATATCCTTGCCGCGCACCTTCAGCCGTGCCTCGGCCTTCTGCTGCATCTTCTCAACGGTCAGGGTGCAGTGCACGTCGATCACGTGGTCAAAGTGACGCAGGATGCGTTCCATTTTCTTCTCGACGTAGCTGCGCATGGAGTCAGTAACTTCAACATGGTGACCCGTGACCGAAACTTGCATGGACATCTCCTGCTGGGTTGGTGAAATCTAACTTATCTCGACGCGCTTGCGGTCATTGGACGAGGGTATCCCCAGGGCCTCGCGATATTTGGCGACCGTCCGGCGCGCAACCGGAATTCCTTCCGCCGACAATAGCTCGGCAAGCCTGCTGTCGGACAGCGGGGCATCCGGCGGCTCTTCCTTGATCAGTTTGCGGATCTTGGCGCGGATGGCTGTCGACGAGGTGCCTTCGCCGCTCCGGGAATCGACATGGCTCGAGAAAAAATAGCGCAATTCGTACACGCCGCGCGGGGTATGCATGTATTTGCCCGAGGTCACCCGCGATACCGTTGATTCATGCATCTCGATGGCTTCGGCGACATGGCGCAGGATCATCGGTTTCATGTGCTCCTCGCCGTACTCGAGGAAGTCGTTCTGGCGCTGCACGATGCTGCGGGCGACTTTCATCAGCGTTTCCTTGCGAATCTCGAGCGACTTCAGCAGCCAGCGCGCCTCCTGCAGCTGGGTACGCAGCATCGCGTGGTCCGAACCGCGGCCTAACATCGCCACGTAGCCCTCGTTGACCCGGACGCGCGGCAGGCTCGCGGCATTGAGTTCCACCGACCAGCCGCGGTCGGTGCGACGCACGAAGACATCCGGCACCACGTACTCGGCGGTTCCGGCACCTAACAAAGAGCCAGGCCGGGGGTTGCAACTGCGGACCAGCGCGATCGCATGCGACAGTTCGTCGTCGTCGACGCCGAGGTTGCGCCGCAGGTTGGAGTACTGCTTCGCGCCCACCAGGTCCAGGTATTTTTCCGCAATCAGGGTCGCGGCCGCGAGTCCCGGCGTCGCCGGCTCAAGCTGGGCGAGCTGCAGCAGGACGCATTCGCTCAGGCTGCGGGCGCCGATGCCCGCGGGGTCCAGGTACTGGATGATGGACAGCACTCTTTCGACCTCTTCCTCGGAAGTCTGCACGCCCTGCGCACCGAGGGTGTGGACAAATTCACCGAGTGCGTCAGTGACATAGCCGTCGTCGTTGATGGCATCGACCAGGGTCGAAGCGATGGTCATGTCGCTCAGTGACAGGCCCAGCATCTCGACCTGTTCCATCAGGTGTTCATGCAGGCTCAGGCCGCGCTGCGCAGCGATGTCCTGCTGCCGCTCATCCTCCTCTTCGCCGCCCGGCGCGGTGCCTTCGCCACTGCCCGAGGTCGTGCGGTCGGCAAAAGTGTCGTCGACGATTTCGACTTCCGGGGCGTTGTCGGCGGCAGGTTCCGCGACCTCACGGCTGGATTCTGCGGGGGCGGCGTCCGGCGCGGCAGCGGAGGGATCGAGGGCCTCCAGGCTGGCGGTGGCTTCGATGTCGTCGTCCGCCTCCAGCATGACGTTACTCTCGAGCACGTCACGCACATGCATTTCGAGTTCCAGCGCGGGCAACTGCAAAAGACGGATAGCCTGTTGCAGCTGCGGGGTCATCGTCAGTGTCTGACCCAGTTTGAGCTGCAGTGATGGCTTCAACATATTCACATTCGGAACGTCTCTCCCAAGTACACCTCACGGACTTGGGGGTTGGCAAGGATTTCTTCCGCAGTTCCGGAGGCGATCACAGTTCCGTTACCGACGATGTACGAACGGCCACAAACACCCAGTGTTTCACGGACATTGTGGTCCGTGATCAAGACCCCGATGCCGCGCTGCGCCAAATTGGACACGATGCGCTGGATATCCGTCACTGATAGAGGGTCCACCCCCGCAAACGGTTCATCAAGCAGTAGAAACCGGGGGTTGGCGGCGAGTGCCCGCGCAATCTCGGCGCGTCGCCGCTCGCCACCCGAGAGCGACATACCCAGTGACTGGCGCACGTGGCCGATATGCAAATCGCCGAGAATCTGTTCAAGTTCCTGGTCGCGACCAGCCTTGTCGAGGTCATCACGCAATTCAAGGATGGCAGCAACATTGTCTTGGACCGACAATTTCCTGAACACCGAGGCTTCCTGCGGGAGATAGCCGATGCCAGCCTGGGCGCGCTCGTGCATGTGCGCGCTGGTCAGGTCGCGATCATCAATCATCACCCGGCCCGCATCGGCCGCCACCAGGCCGACAATCATGTAGAACGCGGTGGTCTTGCCGGCGCCGTTAGGACCTAACAATCCGACTATTTCGCCCGCCTTGACCTCGAGCGACAGATCGGTGACGACCTTGCGGGTCTTGTAAGCCTTGGCGAGGTGTTCGCCGCGCAGCACCGTCATGGATTGCGCCCGGACGGCGCGGCGGCGGGGCGGATGGTAATGCGGATGCCGCCGCCGGCGTCGCCGGGTTTGGCCCGGGCGCGCACTTTCTGATCGACCAGACTGTAGACCAGTTCGTTGCCCTTGATGTCATTGCGCCCGTCGGAGAGCCAGGCCTCGTTGGACAGGCGCACCGTGTTGCTCGCCACGTCGAAGTCGATATTGCGCGCCCGGCCACGGGCCGGCTCCGGGTTGTTAGCTCGCCGCTGCTCGAATTCCGCCGGCTGGCCTTCGATTCGCGCGCTGGCGATGGCGTTGTTGCGGAATTGCACGCGCGCCAGGTCCGATTTCAGGCTGCCGGTAGGCAAAGTGATCTGCACCTTGCCGCGAAACTCCCAGGTTGCGTTTTCGAAATCGGTACCGGTGGCGCGGGCTTCGTCAGCCTGCACGCGCAAGTCGCCCTGGGTGATGGTGACCGAGCGAAACAGGTAGCGGTTGCTCGCATAGTCGACCTCGGTCGAGGCGGCATCCAGCGTGATTTCCGCCGTTCGACGGCTGGCCGGACCGCTCCCGCCCGGTGGTGCTGCGGCCCAGGCGCCCCCCGTCAGGGCCGCCGCCAACAATGCGGCGCGTAGCGTTCGACTAAGGTGTAAATCGACCATGTACTGCTGATTCTAGCTTCAGTCGGCGAGTTCCCAAATCCGCGGTGAGACCGCGCGCCTCGATAGTGTGCGCTCCGGACTTCAGTTTGACAGGCTGGGTGGTGGTCGCGCGGTTCGCCACGGTGTCGTAGGTCAATGTCGAGGTCTCCAGCGACAGCGGGCCGCCAAGACTGTTGGCATCGCTTGCCAGGCGCACGTCGCCCGCCAGGTCCACGGTGGCGGGTGCATCGCGTGCGGTGCTGCTCATCCGCCCGGAGTCAGCGGTCAGGAGCCACTTTTGGCCGCGACTGTCCGGAAATTCAACGACGACATCGGTTAGATCGACGGCTTCCTGGCCCGGGTCCTGCCGGATGCTGGCCGCGCGCAGTTTATAGCGCTGCCGACCCTGTGCATCGGTCGCCGACAATTCGGCACCGGTGGCCGAGTAGCCGCGCCGCGTGTTGCTGGTATCCGCGCCGTCAGCAGGCGAGACCGCATTGCGGGCGGTGTCGCAGGCCGTGGTCAGCAACGCCACCACGAGCAGACAGCTTGCCAGGCTGCATGACCTAGACATGGCTTCGCCGGGCGGCGCGCCGTACCAGCAGCGCGTCGCAGACTTCGCGCACCGCGCCGCAGCCGCCTTGGAGCCTGGTCACATGCGTCGCCGCGCGTCTGGCATCCGCATGCGCATCGGCGACCGCGTAGCTAACACCGGTGGCGCGTAACACGGGCGAATCCGCGCTGTCATCGCCGATGGCGGCGCAGTCGCGCATTGGTATTTTCAGCTTGCGGCAGATTGCGCTCAGGCAGGCGAGCTTGTCGGCCACGCCCTGGTGCACTTCGTGGATACCCAATTCCCGGCAGCGCAGCACGACGCCGCGGCTACGTCGGCCGGAAATCACCGTGACCTGGATGCCCGCAGCCAGCACCGCCTTGATGCCATGGCCGTCGCGCACATGGAAGGCCTGCAGGGTCTGGCCGCGCGCGCCGTAATAAAGGCGGCCATCCGTGAGTACACCGTCGACGTCGAGCACTAACAAGCGGATCGGCGCGTGCGCCTTTGAGGTTCGCGCCAAGCTACATTGCTCCGGCGCGAAACAGATCGTGCACGTTGAGCGCGCCCACCAGCACGCCATGGTCATCGCAGACCGGTAGTGCCGTGATGCGATAAGTTTCCATTACATGCACGGCTTCCGCGGCCAGGTCCTGCGGTTTCACGGTGCGGCAATGCGTCGTCATCACGTCGCTCATCTTGGCCGCGTGCAGATCGAGTCTCGCATCCAGCGCGCGGCGCAGGTCACCGTCCGTGAACACACCGACAACTTTGTCAGCGGGATCGGTGACGACCGTCATGCCCAGCCCTTTGCGCGACATCTCGATCAGGCCCTGAGCTAACAACGCTGCCGGTGCGCTGCGCGGAATCGCATCCCCGGTGCGCATCACATCGGCCACGTGCAGCAGCAGTTGCCGCCCCAATTGGCCGCCCGGATGCGAGCGCGCAAAGTCCGCGGCGGTAAAGCCGCGCGCCTCGAGCAGCGCCACGGCGAGCGCATCGCCCATCGCGAGCGCGGCGGTGGTGCTGGCCGTGGGCGCAAGATTCAAAGGGCAGGCCTCTTCAGCCACACTGCAATCGAGATGCACGTTGGCCGCCTTGGCGAGCGTCGAATCGGGCGCGCCCGTCATCGCGATCAGCGGCACGCCGAGTCGCACCAGCGGCGGCAATAGCGTCAGCAGTTCGGGTGTTTCACCCGAGTTCGACACCGCGATCACGATATCGTGACGCGTGATCATGCCAATGTCGCCGTGGCTGGCTTCGGCGGCATGCAGGAAGAAGGCGGGCGTTCCGGTGCTCGCGAGCGTGGCCGCCAGTTTGCTCGCGACATGGCCGCTCTTGCCCATGCCGGTGACGACCGCCCGGCCCGCGCAGGCCAGTAGCGTTTCACAGGCGCTGACGAAAGGCGCACCCAACCGACCGCCCAGGGCTGAGACCGCCTGGGCCTCGATGCTGAGCGCCCGGCGGGCTGAGGCCAGCAGGCTGGTTGCGGAAGCTGTGGGAAGGGCGGACATCGCCCTGAATGATACCGCGCCACGGTACACTACGCGTCGCATGCATCCCGACCAAGTTGCCCGCCTGATCCGGACTGGGTTACCGGACGCCGAAGTCCAGGTTCTCTCCGAGGATCAGACCCATTTCACCGCCCGTATCGTCAGCGCCAGCTTCGCTGGCAAGCGCGCGATCGCCCGCCACCAGCTGGTCTACCAGACCCTGGGCGAGCTCGTCGGCCGTGAAATCCACGCGCTCTCAGTCGAGGCGCTGACCCCGGACGAGGCAGCCCGTGGATAAGCTGCAGATCACCGGCGGCGTGGCGCTCGCGGGCGAAGTTCGGATCTCTGGCGCCAAAAATGCCGCGCTGCCGATACTCGCCGCAACGCTGCTGGCGGATGGCCCGGTCCGGATCGCCAACGTGCCGCATTTGCAGGATGTCACCACGACCATCGAGTTGTTAGGTCGCATGGGCGTTTCGGTGACGGTGGACGAGAAGATGAGGATTGAAGTCGACAACTCCACCTTTGACAAGCCGTTTGCGCCCTACGAGCTGGTCAAGACCATGCGCGCCAGCATCCTGGTGTTAGGTCCGCTGGTGGCGCGTTACGGCAGCGCGGATGTGTCTCTGCCCGGCGGCTGTGCGATCGGTGCACGGCCGGTGAACATTCACGTGGCGGGGCTGCAGGCGATGGGCGCTGAAATCAATATCGAGGGCGGTTATATCCGCGCCCGCGCCAAACGCCTGCACGGCGCGCGCCTGGTGCTCGATACCGTGACGGTGACCGGCACCGAGAACCTGATGATGGCCGCTGCACTCGCCGACGGCGAGACAATTATTGAAAATGCCGCGCGCGAGCCCGAGGTGGTCGACCTCGCGCAGTTCCTGAATGCGATGGGCGCAAACATCATCGGCGCCGGCACCGACAAGATCATCGTGCACGGCGTTGAGAAATTGCACGGCTGCGATTATTCCGTGATGCCGGATCGTATCGAGACCGGGACTTATCTGTGCGCCGGTGCGATCACCGGCGGCAAGGTGCGCGCCAGGAACACCCGTCCCGACCATCTCGATGCGGTTCTCAACAAGTTCCAGGAAGCCGGCGTCAAGGTGACCAGCGGTGACGACTGGATCGAAGTCGATGCGCGTGGCAAACGGCTGAAGTCCGTGGATGTCAGGACCGCGCCTTATCCTGCGTTTCCCACCGACATGCAGGCGCAGTTCGCGGCGCTGAACACGGTCGCCGACGGCGTTGGCACGATCATCGAGACAATTTTTGAAAACCGCTTCATGCACATGCTCGAGATGCGGCGCATGGGCGCCGAGATCCGGCTCGAGGGAAACACCGCGATCATCAAGGGCGTGCCAAAGCTGCAGGCCGCGCCGGTGATGGCGACCGATTTGCGCGCCTCGGCATCTCTGGTGCTGGCTGCGCTGGTCGCCGAAGGGCGCACCGACATCGAGCGCATTTACCACATCGATCGCGGCTACGAGACGATCGAGGAGAAGCTGCTGCAGCTGGGCGCGCAGATCAAGCGCGTGCCGAACTAGGGCCTAGCCCAGCGTCGGTTCAGCGCACCGGCCGCTCGCCGATCTTCAGTTCCAGTTGCGCTTTTTGCGTTCCGCGCAACACGCTCAGCTTGAGCGTCGCGCCAGGCTTGCTTGAGGCAACGCGCGCATTCGCATCCTGCGCGCTGAGCAGGGCCTTGCCGTCGATCGCCTCGATCAAGTCCCCGGGCTGCAGGCCGAGCTGCAGCGCCGGACTGCCGTTGTACAGATTGGTGACGACCACGCCGCCCCTGGCGAGCCCGACGTCGGCTGCCTGCTGGTCGGTCACGTCGTCTAACACGAAGCCCGCCCAGCCGCGCACGACCTTGCCCTTGGCGATGATTTCGTCGATGACGCCGCGTACCAGATTGACCGGTATGGCAAATCCTATGCCTTCGACGCCCATGCTCTTGGCGACCACGGCGGTGTTGATGCCGATCAGTTCGCCACGCGCATTGACCAGTGCGCCGCCGGAGTTGCCGGCGTTGATCGGCGCGTCGGTCTGGATGAAATTCTCAAAGGTCGCGATGCCGAGCTGACCGCGACCGGTGGCGCTGACGATGCCATGAGTGACGGTCTGCTGCAGGCCAATGGGATTGCCGATGGCTAACACGGTGTCGCCGACCTGCAGAAGGTCGGAGCGGCCCAGCGGCATCACGGGCAGTTTGGGCAGATCGATTTTAAGCACCGCGAGGTCGGTATCCGGGTCGCGCCCGATGATGCGCGCCTCGGCAACCCGGCCATCGGCGAGTTGCACCCGCACTTCATCAGCTTCCGCCACCACATGATGATTGGTCACGATACGCCCGCTGGCATCGACAATGACGCCCGAACCTAACGCGCGCTCGACGCGCTGGCGGTAGCGTGGCCCCATGTCGCCGAAAAAATCCTCCAGTGGACTGCGCGCGCGGCGCTCAGTGACCACGCGGGCGGTATAGATGTTCACGACCGCCGGCGACGCGCGGCGCACGGCTTGTGCGTAGCTGCCGGTTTCGCTGGCGGTGCTGGCCGGTGCAGCGGGCGCTGGACTCGGCTCCGCGGCTATATCTGCTGCAGGTGCAGCGCTCTGGTGCCCGGCCGCGGGTGGCGACTCGGCCGCGGTGCCGGCCGATTTACGCTGCAGTAAATCCGGCCGCAAAGCCACGATGACGAACGCCAGGGCGAGGCCGCCGATTGCGGCGCCGGCGAGAAAAGTCAGGGTCTTAGCAGTTTGCTGCATAGCCAGAGGAACCTTGTCTGCGTGTATAATGCGGGGCTTTCCAGGCAACGACAAAGATCCGCGGCGCCAGTTCAGCGGCCGGGCTGATTGTGGTCAATCCTGGGGATGGACGACGATGTACTCGGGGAGAGTGTAACGATGGATGACGCAATGGGTGCGGATGAGGTCGATGTCAGCCGGCGCAAGTTCCTGGTCGGCGCGACTACCGCAACGGGAGGTGTTGGCGCGGTCCTTGCGTTGGTGCCATTTGTAGAGTCCTGGGCACCCTCCGAGCGCGCTCGCGCTGCGGGTGCTCCGGCGCGGCTCGATCTCACCAAAATCGAACCGGGCCAGATGACCAGCCTCACCTGGCGCAAACAACAGATCTACGTGGTGCGACGCACGCCGGAAATCCTCGCGTCATTGCCCAAGCACGACGGCAAGCTCAAGGATCCGGTCTCCGCCGACTCGGATCAGCCGGGTTACGCCAAAAACGCCCTGCGTGCGGTTCGTCCGGACATCCTGGTGCTGATTGGCACCTGCACCCATTTGGGCTGCCTTCCCAAGCAGCGGTTCACACCGGGTCAGGCCGAGCTCGGCGCCGATTGGCCGGGTGGGTTTTTCTGTCCCTGCCATGGGTCGCGTTTCGACCTTGCGGGCCGCGTGTTCAAGGGCTCGCCCGCATCGGTCAATTTGCGCATCCCGCCGTATAGTTTTGAAGGCGACACGCTGGTCGTCGGCGTCGATCCGCCCATCGGTCCCGCTGCTGCCACCGTGAAGGGAGCCGCCTGATGGCTACCCCGACCACCGCCGCCTCTGGCAAGGGCTTCCGCGCCTGGCTCAACAAACGCCTGCCGGTCGATGATTTCATCGAATCGCAGTTGCACGGTTACTACGCGCCGAAGAACTTCAACATCTGGTATTTCTTCGGCTCGCTGGCATTGCTGGTGTTCGTGCTGCAGATCGTGACCGGCATCTTCCTGACCATGCATTACAAGGTTGGCGAAGAAACGGCCTTCGATTCGGTCGAATACATCATGCGTGAAGTGCCGAACGGCTGGCTGCTGCGTTACCTGCACAGCACCGGCGCGTCATTCTTCTTCGTCGTGGTTTACCTGCACATGTTCCGTGCCCTGATGTACGGCTCGTACCGGGCGCCGCGCGAGCTGTTGTGGTTGTTAGGCATGTTGGTGTATCTCGCGCTGATGGCGGAAGGTTTTTTCGGTTACGTGCTGCCCTGGGGCAACATGTCGTTCTGGGGCGCGCAGGTGATCGTGAACCTGTTCGGCACGATCCCGGTTGTCGGGCCGGGTCTGGTCGAATGGATACGCGGCGACTACGGCATCGCCGATGCGACGCTGAACCGTTTCTTCGCGCTGCACGTGGTGGCGGTGCCGTTCGCGCTCGCGCTGCTGATCCTGTTGCATCTCGTGGCGTTGCGCCAGGTCGGGTCTAACAACCCGGACGGCATCGAAATCAAGGATAACCTTGGCGCCGATGGCAAGCCGCTCGACGGCATTCCGTTCCATCCGTATTACACGATCAAGGACGTCGTGGGCGTCGGAGTGTTCCTCGCGTTGTTTGCGGTGGTGGTGTTCTTCGCGCCGACCTTTGGCGGATACTTCCTGGAAGGCCCGAATTTCGAGCCGGCCAACCCGCTGTCCACGCCGGAACATATCGCGCCGGTGTGGTACTTCACACCGTACTACGCGATCCTGCGCGCAGTGCCGGACCAGGCCATGGGCGCGCTGTTGATGGCGCTGTCGGTCGCAGTCTGGCTATTCGTGCCCTGGCTGGATCGTTCGCCGGTGAAGTCCATCCGTTACAAGGGCTGGATGTCCAAACTGTGGCTGGGTATCTTCGTGGTGAGCTTCCTGGTGCTGATGGTGCTCGGCCTGCTGCCGGCGGAAGGACTCTATGTCACGTTAGCGCGCATCTTCACGGCGCTGTATTTCGCGTTTTTTATCCTGATGCCGTTCTATACCAGGGCGGAGCGCACCAAAACGCCGCCGTCGCGGGTGACGATGAGTCACGCGCTGATCGCC
>JANMYM010000046.1:0-48004 GCA_031382085.1 Gammaproteobacteria bacterium | reverse complement strand
TGGCGAATGGCGGTGGCACCAGCGTCATCGACGAAACGCCTGCGGCGTCGGCCGCGGACCGTCGTATCGTCGGCGCCACGACGCTGGCGGGATTCGACATCAATGGCGACGGCGACATCCTGGACAATGTCCGCGTATATTCACCTAACACTACCAACACCTATCGTCTTGGTATCACGTCCTCGCTGATCTGGAACGTGAACGAAAATCACCGCTTGCGCGTGGCATACACGCTTGATCGTGCACGGCACCGCCAGACCGCCCAGAACTCGGTGGTGCTCGCGAACGGCGACCCCGAAAACGTGTTTGCCGGCTGGTCGGGCCGCAATATCCGCACCGCTGACGGCAGCGAGATCCGCAGCCGTGATCGCTACTCGATCGCGAAGCTGAGCCAGATCGCCGCGGAATATCGCGGTGAGTTCCTGGACGACAAGGTAACTGCCACGATCGGCGTGTCATCGAAGAATTTCACCCGCGAGCTCAATAATTATTGCTATACGCAAAATGGCGGCACCGGCAATTCCGGCCAATTGCTTTGCACTACACAGGCACCGCGCACCACCCTGCCCAACGGTAACCTGGTATTTGGTCCGTCATCCACGGTCGAGTACATCCCGCCTTACAGCAAGACCATCAAGTTCGATGATTTGCTGCCTAACATCGGCCTGACCTACAAGCCGTTCGACGGTCATATGTTTTACGTGTCGTACGCGGAAGGTTTGTCGGCGCCGCGCACCGACAACCTGTACGCGTTGCGTCGCCAACCCAATGGCTCGGTCGGCAGCAGCCTGCCGGATTCGGAGACCACCAAGTCCTACGACCTCGGCTGGCGCTTCAGCGGCGACAAGGTCTTGGCGTCGGCCGCGTACTGGAAATCCGATTACAGCAACAGAATCGTGGCATCGTTTGATCCGGACCTGGGCTTCAGCATCGATAGGAATATCGGCGACGTCAAGGTCTGGGGTGTCGACGCGCAGGTTGGCTGGCGGCCGTTCGAACGAATGACGCTCAGCTTCTCGGCTTCGTATAACAACAGCGAACTGCAGAGCAATATCCAGACAAGCGCAACCACTTTCCTGGCCACGGCCGGCAAAACGCTAGTCGAAACCCCGGAATGGACATTCGCGACCCGCGCGGAAACGAAGGCCTTCGGCAACCTGCGTCTTGCAATGCAGGCCAAGTACGTCGCCAAGCGCTTTGCCACGGATCTGAACGACCAGGTCACGCCCGCCTACACGGTGGTCGATTTCGACGCGTCGTACAAGTTCGAGGCGCAAGGCTGGGACTGGCTCAAGCTCAAGCTCAACGTCAACAACCTGCTGGATGAAGACTACTACGGCAATATTTCGTCCGGCACGGGCGGCACCAGTGTCGGTTTCTTCCAGATTGGCGCGCCGCGCTCGGTCATCCTGTCGGCGGAAGCGCGATTCTAGACGGTCGATGTTAGCTCTGGCTAACAGACCAGGAGGCGGCTTCGGCCGCCTCTTTTTTTGCCTGATTGCGTCAGTCGGCTGTTCGCCGGGGCAGGCTGCCGACCGGCGCGCCGCAGCGCCGCAGGTCATCCGTGTCGCGACCTGGAACGCCTCGCTCAACCGCCAGGGCAGCGGCCAGTTGCTCGCGGACCTGCGCAGCGGTACCGACGCGCAGGCGCTCGCGGTGGCCGCCGTGGTCAAGCGCGTCGACCCGGACATCCTGTTCGTCAACGAGTTCGACTATGTGGCAGGTGGCGCCGCGGCGCGGCTGCTGCGCGATCATTACCTGCCGCAGTTCCGGTACTTCTACACGCGGCCGTCTAACACGGGTCTGCCGTCGGGACTTGATTACGACAACAACGGCAAGGTCGACGGCCCGGAAGACGCGTTCGGGTTCGGCCGGTTTCCCGGCCAGTACGGCATGCTGCTGCTGAGCCGCTTTCCGATCGACGTGGCTAACAGCCGTACGTTCCGGAAATTCCTGTGGCGCGACATGCCGAACGCGGCCTGGCCCGATGCCGCCGGGACTGGCGGCCAGGGCGCCTGGTACAACGAACAGGAAAAGGCCGTATTCCGGTTGTCGTCCAAGAGCCACTGGGATGTCCCGGTGCAGGTGGGGGCGACTACGCTGCACCTGCTGCTTTCGCACCCGACGCCGCCGTCGTTCGACGGGCTGGAAGACCGTAACGGCCGGCGCAACCACGATGAGATACGGCTGTGGGCGGATTACCTGAGCGGCGGCGCAACGGCGGCCTATCTGTATGACGATCGTGGCCGGCGCGGCGGCCTGTCCGGCGCCGACACGCGCTTCGTTTTGTTAGGTGACATGAACGCCGACCCAGTCGATGGCGACAGCTACGACAGGGCGATCCACCAAGTCCTCGATCACCCGCGTGTCAATCGTGATGCCGCAGCGAATGATCCGCCGCACAGCGCCGGCGCGCGTGAAGCCGCACTCGAACAGGGCGGCGCCAACACTCGCCATCTTGGTGATCCGTCGCTTGACACAGGTGACTTTGAAGATCGCAAGGCCGGCAATTTCCGCATCGACTATGTGCTGCCGTCAGCCAACATCGCCGTGTGCGGCAGCGGAGTCTTCTGGCCCGCGCGCAGCGACCCGGATGCCGGCTTTTACGCGACCGCGGCTGGCCCGATCTCCGACCACCATCTGGTCTGGATGGACCTCGCGATCAGCGGCAAATGCCCGGCGGATTATCGCAGCCGCAACTCGATGCCCACCGGACAGTGATCGGACAGTTGGGCGTAACGGCCGGAGTCTTGCGGCGAGTACGTCACGCGCACGAAGGATCCCGGGACGATGTCCGCCGCAAGCTTCCGACCTAACACGATCAGATCGATGTAGGATTCGAACTCGTCCGTTGCGATGCACTTGCGAAACGGAGCTCCCAGGGTCACGGCGGTGAGTGCGGCATCCGTTGGATCGCCATCGTTGATCTCCGCCCACAGGTTGAGCGGCCGTCCTGCGGCATCGCGCGCACCACCCCGTTCAAGGGATATGCGCCGGTTGAAGTCGCCTAACAGACCAAATTTTCGGCCGGCACGGGCCTGCGCATCGATCCATTGTTCGAGGATCGGCAGCTGCCGGGCCAGCGTCGCGCAATTGGGATTTTTCGTATCGGTCAGCGGGCCCTCGGGGCAACCGGACTTGAGGTGCACCGCCATCAGAGTGAATTCCCGGCGCGTACCCGGGAACAGCGTCACGACCGTGCCACGCCGAACGCTGTCGCCCAGCGACAGCGGCAGGTAGTCAGGTTCACAGCGAAACGGAATGCCGCGCCGGATGGCGAGACCGTTCTTCTGCACGTTGGCCCGGGACGTGAAGCAATAGTCATAGCCAGCCAGAATGAGATTGGCTGCGCCCGGGCCGTCGACTTCCTCCATGGCTAACACATCGGCATCGAGGGCCCGCGCATAGCGCGCCAGCGTCGCGAAGTCCTCGGGCTTGCGATCGAGCCGCGGCACGATCGCGCAGGGAATCTTGCGTTCATCGCCCGGCACCCGGCCGCCAAATTGCACGCAGGATTCATGCAGCGCAGCGTAAGTCGCGGGCTCGATCAGGTACTCGATGTTCCAGGTGGCGAGGCGCAGCCGGCCTGCCGCAATGCGCATTGGCGGCTTTTCGATGCCCGTCGGCGCGACGCAGGCGGGAAGTCCGATCGCGCAGGCAAGCAAGGCAGCCACGCCGAATTTTCTAATCACGAATTTTCTTATCACTTGACGAACCCCCGTGGTGTCGGCGTCAATGATGCCATGCGACGTGTATTTTTCCTGTTACAGGCGGCAGTGGCTTTGTCATTGAGCGCCTGTTCCAGTCTGCATTACCCTGTTAACCCGCCGCTCGACAATTATTCTGCCGAACGCATCGAACGCGCCCGCACGCTCAGGCCCCGCGGCAGCTCGGATAACGTATTTGTCGTGGTGACGTTCTCGGGCGGCGGCACGCGTGCGGCGGCTTTTGGCTACGGGGTCCTCGAGGAACTGGCCAACACCAACATCGTATTTGACGGCCGCGAACGCAATCTGCTGAACGAAATCGATGTGGTATCGGGCGTGTCCGGCGGCAGCTTCATCGCCGCCTATTTTGGCCTGCATGGCGCGGAAACGCTGCAGACGTTTGGACCACGGTTTCTGTATCGCGATGTTCAGAAGGCGCTCAAGCGCGCGGTTTTCGCGCCACGCAACTGGGGCAGCCTGTGGTCCGGCAAGTTCGCGCGCAGCGATCTGGTCGCCGACTGGTTCGATCGGGAGGTCTTTGACCGCTCGACATTCTCCGACCTTGCCCGCAAGCGCGGCGCCAGCGTCATCATCAATGCGACCGACATCACACGCGGCGCACCGTTCTCGTTTATTGCCGATCAGTTTGCGTTGATCTGCTCGGATCTCGGTAAAGTTCACCTGGCACGCGCCGCGGTCGCTTCGGCGGCCGTGCCAATTCTGTTCTCGCCCGTCACATTCCGCAACTACGCGGGTCAATGCGGCTACCCGGTACCGGACTGGGTCAGTACCGAGCTTGCTAACAACCAGCATGACTCGCGTCGCGGGCAGCGGGCCGAGCTCATTGCGTCCTATCTTGAGTCGGTGGAGCGGCCTTACATTCACCTGGTCGACGGCGGTCTCAGCGACAATCTCGGGCTGCGTGCGATCCTCGACGAAGTGGTGTTCGCGGGCGGCATCCGGCAGACCATTGAACGCCAGCGGCTCGGCGAAACGGACCACATACTGTTTGTGGTCGTCAATGCGCAGAGCGGCCTGAACTCGAGTTGGGACCAACTGGAAGGCGGACCTTCCGCGCGACAAGTAATCGACGCTGCAACCACGGTGCAGATCAATCGTTATAATTTTGAAACTGTGGAGCTGCTGCGCCGCAGCGTTGCCGCCTGGGGCGACGAGCTGCGCAACGCGCGCTGCCAGGCTGCCAGGGAAGCGGACAACGCCGCTACCTGCCGTGACGTCAAGATGCATCTGGTCGAGATCAATTTTGACAGCGTACGAGATCCCGAAAAGCGCAGGACCCTGAGACTCATGCCGACTTCGTTTGCACTGCCCAAGGATGCAGTGGATCAAATTCGCAGTATTGCGCGCGAATTGCTGCGCGATTCCGCCGATTATCATGAGTTTCTGCAGTTCGTAACCGCAAAGCCATGACGCCCGAACAGCACACGATCCTGTTGCGATCCATCCGCACCATTGCGGACTATCCAAAACCGGGCATCCAGTTCCGCGACATCACCACGCTGTTAGGCGATGCGGCCGCATTCAGGCTGGCGGTGGATGCCATGGCCGAACCCTGGCGCGGCGCCGGTATCACGCACGTCGCGGGCATCGAAGCTCGCGGTTTCATTCTCGGCGGCGCAGTCGCTCATGTGTTAGGCGCGGCGTTCGTACCGATGCGAAAGAAAGGCAAGCTGCCGCACGTCACCGTGAGCATCGCTTACTCGCTCGAGTACGGCGTCGATCACCTGGAGATGCACAGCGATGCGGTTGCCAGCCAGGACCGCGTGCTGCTCATTGACGACCTGATCGCCACCGGCGGCACCGCTGCGGCGGCCGTCGACCTGCTGCGTCGCCAGCGCACCGCGATCGTCGGTGCCTGCTTTGTCATCGACTTGCCGGCGCTGGGCGGCGCCGCCAGGCTCGCGGCGCTCGGCGTGCGCGTCGCCAGCCTGCTGACCTTCGATGGTCATTGACAGATCAGCGGATTTCGGCTTCCTGCTGCAGCGCCAGCAGCATCGACGATTTCATCAGAAAGGCGCGCGCCCTGGCGGGATCCGCCGCGATCGCCATCAGCTCGGCCTGGCGCTTCGCCTGGCGGTTCGGGTCTTTCTCTTCCATCTGCTGCTTGTTCTGGATGGTCTGATCCTGCACATAGCGCAGGCAGATCTCACGTCTCTGTCGATCGTAAAGATCCAGCAAATCGCCGGTTTCCGCGCCGCCGTGAATGCGGATCAGTTTGTCCGCGAGGTTCCACGCGTCGTGAATGCCGCCATTCATGCCCATGCCACCTAACGGATTGTTGATGTGGGCGGCATCGCCTGCCAGAAGCACGCGGCCGCGGCGATACGTTCGTGCGACACGCTGGTGCACGCGATACAGGGTGCGATGGGTTATTTCAAAATCGCCGTCGTGCGGCGCCATGTGGTGCAGCCGATCCTGGATGTATCGGTCCGACAGCACTTCCTCGTCCGTCAGGCCCGGGGCGGTCGGCACCAACACGCGCCATAACGTCGGGGTACGCAACAGCACGATCCACTCCTGCGGGTCCGAGATGTAGTTGACCGACGACAGCCGCTCGAACTTGGTTTCCAGCGGAAACGAGGTCGACGCGACCAGGAACTTTTCCGGCCAGGTGAATCCTTCGTAGGTAATCGCAACGGCCTTGCGCAGTGCGCTGTCCGCGCCCTCGGCGGCGATCGCAAATGAGCCGTGAATGAGTTGCTCCTCGCCGTTCACCCACACCAGCACGTCCACGCCATCGCCGGTCTGATGGACGCCTTTCACGGAGTGATTGAACAGACACTGCGCGATCGGATACTTGTCTGTTAGCTCTTTCCAGACCAGCTGGGTATAGCGCCATTGCTCGACCTGCAGACGATACGGATGACGCGTCGCGCCGCGCAGCAGTTCCAGGTCGAATTCGGCAATGTCACCGGTACGGCGATCCCGATGCTGGTAGTAGCGGCAGATCAGGCCCTGGTCATGCAGCGGCTTTGCCAGGCCCAGCTCATCCATCATGTCGAGCGTCGGGGGATGCCAGGTCGAGGCGCGCAGCGTCAACGGCAACTCTGCATTGGCCTCGAGCAACACCACGGGGATGCCCGCCTGTGCGAGCCGGATTGCCACCGTACAACCCACCGGCCCTGCGCCCGCGACAATAACCGGATCCTTGATTGCCATGTGGCCTGCCTTGACTCCCCGCCTTTTGGTCATTGTATCCCGTCAGTACTTGGCTTCTGTGGACACATCAAACGATACTGGGTGCATGAAACTCACCAAGACCAAAATGTTCCTCGGCGCGCTGGTAGTCCTGATTCTGGGCCTGCTGGTCGCTGGCACCGAACCCGACCGCACCCCGGCACCCATCGCACCGCTTGCTCCTCATGGCAACCTGGGCGGACCGGTCATCGTCATAGGCGGCACCCGCGGCACCGGTTTCGAGATCGTGAAAGTGCTGCGCAAGCGCGGTGATGCGGTTACGGTCCTGGCGCGGCCCACATCTAACACCACCGAGCTCGAAAAACTGGGCGTCAGGATCGTGCGCGGCAATGCGATGAACGCCGCCGAAGTTGCGGCGGTATTCACGGCGGACAAATACGCGGCGGTGATCTCGACACTGGGGACCACCGGCAAGGACCGGCCGCGGCCGGATTTTGCAGGCAACAAGAATGTGTTCGATTCCGCCAAGGCGTCGGGCACACGACGCGTGCTGCTGCTCACGACTGTCGGTTGCAATAATTCCGCGGGAGTCGAACCCTGGATCGCTGGGCGTTTCCTGAAGGAGATCATCGCGCTCAAGAACCAGGCCGAAGACTATCTGCGCAATAGCGGCCTGGACTACACCATCATCCGGCCCGGCGGTTTGCTCAAGAGTGGTCTGCCTGCGGGCGGTGTGTTCCTCACCGAAGATGTGCGCGCATTCAGCTGGATCGGTCGCAGCGACCTCGCGCTGCTGGTCGTGCGGGCACTGGACGATCCGCAGGCTGTCAACAAGGTGTACCACGCATATGATCCGGGCCGGACGCGGTTCTGGTCGATGAAGGATGCGGGGAAGGAGTAGGACGTCGCTTGGGGCCCGGTATATTGTTTGCGTTTGCGCGGGGCTCGGGTTCGCGCGCGCCTGCGGCGTACCCTCGTGACGGCTACTCGCTTGGACACATTCGACCACCGCAAGTATTGTGACTCATCGACCGCGCTCGCTACGCCCTCACTCGGCGCGCGAAACTCGCCGCGCAAACGCAAACAACATACCGGGCCGCAAATTTCACCTTGTTGGTCATGCCCGAATCAAGTATGGCCGAGGACTGGATCTCAATATCCGACCGCTTTAAGCCGCCTAACAACTCTGATAGCTTGATTATCGGGATCTTCGCGCCCCGCCGGGATTCAGTCCGTGGCGCGGCGAGTTTCGCGCGCCGAGTGAGGGCGTCGCAGGCGAGGTCGATGAGCTTGGATTCTTGAGTTGCCCGAATGTGTCCGAGCCTGCAGCCTGAGCGAGGGTACGCGTTTTACGCGCGCGCGAACCCGAGCCCCGCGCCGGGGACTGAACCCCGGCGGGGCGCGCACCATCCTAACAATCCAATCTTCAGGGATGTTCGGCAGGCGTGAACCGCCATTCCCGCCACCGCAACCCATCCCTGAATTCATAGATCTCCAGCGAAGTCTTGTCGACCGGTCCGTTCGGTGAACCGACTTTATCGACCTCGACCTGGATCAACAGGTTGCCGACCATGGCGAGGCGGTAGACCTTGGATTCGAACCACTGGGTATTCTTGAAGAACCCGCCGAGCATGGACACTGTCGCCTCGCGTCCCTGGATCGCCTTGTTAGGTCCCTGCTCGCCGACGATCCACCAGGAGTAGTCCGGCGACAGGGTCGGCCCGAGGGCCGAGGCATCGCGCGCGAGAAACGCGGCCTCGCCGCGCTCGATCATCCGGATGGCCTCCTTTGGAATGCGGGTGTAGCGACTGGTGTCGCGCATCACTTGCGAGCGGACACTGCTGGCCGACCAGGCGGTCGCCGCACAGGCGATGCTGAGCAGCAGTGCCAGCGCACCCAGTGGACTCCGATCATGCCGGTTCTTGCTCTGCGTCATGCTTTACTCCCAAATGCGCACTCAAATTTACGACGGTCCCGGCCCGAGTATGCGCGAGCCGGCCAATTGTCCTCTGCCAGGAGCGACTTATGCGTCCATTATCCGGATTCCGGCACCTGCCGGTTCTCTCCACCGCCGCCTGGCTGACCGCCACCGCAATCCTTGGCAACGCTGTGACCAGTTCACCGGTCAATGCCGCCAGCCCGGCAAAAAAACTGGTCGTCATCGGCGCGACCGCCAAGTCGTCGCAGGAAATCATCTGGCAGGCGCTCGCCGCTGGCTACCAGGTGACCGGTGTGGCGCGCAATCCAGCCCAGGTTGAACTGCGCCACGAGCGCCTGCGCATGCTGCAGGGAGACGTCTACGACGCCAACTCGATTGCCGCGGCGCTGGACGGCGATGAAGTCGTCGTCTCGATGGTCGGGCCGCGCGTCGATCCGACCCGGGAGGTCACCAGCATGGACCTCTTCACGCGCGGCACGGCCAACATCATTGCGGCGATGAAAAAGAAAGGCAACAAGCGCCTGCTGGTCGCCAGTTCGTTAGGTGTCGAGAACCAGAGCAAGATTCCGAAAGAGAAACCGCCCGCCACCGACCCCAGCGTCATGTGGCTGTGGAATTCCCGCCTGCTGTACGCCGATATGAAAGCGATGGAGGATCTGGTGCGCGCCAGCGGTCTGGAGTATGTGATCTTCCGTCCGGGCTTCATCATCGAACAGCCGGCGCGGCACGATCTCAAATTCTCGGTCGATCAGGAATCGCCGAAGGGCCGCATGGTCAGCTATGCGGACTTCGCCGAGTTCGTGCTGGATCAGGCGGACAGCCGCAAGTATCTCGGCAAAACCGTGGGTATTTACAGCGATCGCGAACTCAAGTTCGGCGTGACCGCGGATTTTGCGCAACTCTCCGCGGGAATGGCCGACCGTGCCGCCGGCAAGGCGCCCGCGCCTCCGCCGCCGACCGGACGCGGCGACGTCGCGCGAGGCCGCGGCCTCTCGGAAACCTGCGTGCCCTGCCACGGCGAAACCGGCGTCAGCCCGTCGGCCGCGTTTCCCATCATCGCCGGCCAGCAATACGACTACCTGCTGTCGGCGATGCTCGCCTACCTGTCAGGTACGCGACAGGATTCCATCATGGGGGGCGCGATTCGCACACTGTCGCGTAACGACATCGAAGACCTGGCGGCATTTTTTTCCACGCAGAAGCCCGGCGCAACTGTAGCGGCACCACCTAACAATCCAGCACCTCAGGCAGGTGGCGCGCCCCCGGGCGCGCTGGCGGCTGCGATGGCCGCCGCCGACGCGGCGCGCGCACTGCCGGCGGTTGTGCCGCGCAAGAACAGCGCCTCAGGCGACGCGCGCGAATTGAAAGCCTGCGCAGCAGCAGCCAACGGCCTGCCGGATGGCTTCGCCATCGATGCGGATGGTGACGGCTATCTCGGCATCTGCAACGTCGCGCAACTGAAGGCATTTGGCCAGCCGGATCCCGCCGACCCTGACGCAGAGTTGAATCCCCGCTGGCAACGCAACTATGAGCTGGTGGCCGATATCGATCTGGCGGGCGTTACCGACCTGCAGCCGATCGGCAATTGCGGCCGAGCTAACAATTGCATGATCTCACGCGACAGGTTCGCGTACGCCGGGCAATTCGATGGCAACGGCCACACGATCCGTGGTCTGCGGCTGTTCAAGCCCGATTCGGGTGGCGTCGGTCTGTTCGGCACGCTCGGCAAATCCGGTGTTGTCAGTCACCTGACGCTGCGCGACGCGCAGGTCACCGGCGGGGGTGGCGCAGGTTTGCTGGTCGGCGCGAATTTCGGGCGCATCGCCGACTGTGACCTCCAGGGCCGGGTGGAAGGACGCCTGGCGATTGGCGGTGTGACCGGCGGCAACGCGGGTCGTCTGGAACGAATCCGCGCGAAAGTCGAAGTCATCGCCGCCGCTGCCGTTGGCGGGCTGGTCGGTGACATGAATGGCATTGTTATCGACAGTGTTGCGGAGGTCAGAGTCCGTGCCACCGGCAAAGGCGTCGGCGGGCTGATTGGTTTGTCGACCTTCGGCACCGTGGAGCGCAGCAGCGTGTCCGGCAGCGTCACCGGCAGTGACAACGTGGGCGGCGCAGTCGGCGTCAACACTGACGCACTGCTGTCGGAAGTTTCCGCCCGCGTCGATGTGGTCGCATCGTCAACGAATGGTGGCGGCCTGGTCGGCTATAACTCGCAGAGCCTGGTGCGCAATGCACGCGCGACCGGCACGGTGCGCGCTGTCAATGCCGCGGGCGCGCTGGCGGGACGCAACGTCGGCGCGATTGTTAGCTCATTCGCGAACGGCAAGGTGACCGCCGAATCCAACGCCGGCGGCCTGGTCGGCGACAATGCGAACGGCACCATGCACGCATCGTTTGCCCTGAAACCTGAAGAATTCGAAGCCCCGGTCGCGCAGACCAATCGCTGGGACCCTGTGATCTGGGAAGTGTCCACTCTGCCACGTCGCCTGCCACGCCTGCGGCACCTGCCTATCGTCGCCGGCCCGTCGGAAGATGCGGCCGGACCGCGCGTGAACACTGCGCGGCCATTTGCACAAGGCGATGTGATCGTCGCGGCCACTGTGATGAACAATCCGGACGATGATCACGCCGGCGCCGGGCGCCTGATCCAGTACGACGCCGACCTCAATTTCAAAGGTGAACTCTGGCTCAAGGGCACGGGCCATAAAGTCGGCGGCCTGACGTTTGGGCCCGACAAGACGCTGTGGGCGATGTCGCAGCTGACACCGGCGGTGGTCGAGATTGCGCCTAATGCCCTGCAGCGACCCTACAAGGTCTGGTCGGAGCGCAAGCTCTCCAGCGTCACCTTCGCGCCGGACGGCACCTTGTATTTCGGCGAACACATGGTCGGCAAACAGACCGGCCATCCGTCGGTCACCACCAGGTTCAAGTTGTTAGCAGGCCGCGACGTGATCGGCGACGGCCACGTGTTTCAGTTCTCCCGTGATGGCAAGCAGATGCGGGAATTCAAGACCGCGACCCATGGCGGTATGTTTGGATTTCTCGGCTGCACGAGCACGGTGCTGAAAGACAATGGCAAGCGACTGCTTTATGTGTCCGAAACCGGCAACGTCGTGAAGCAATACGATCTCGCCAACGACCGGCAACTCCCGGATCTCGCGCGCTTTGACAAGAGCCCTGACATGCCGATGGTGATCGTCATGAATGAGATGCCCGACGGCAAGGTTCTCATTTCCAATGCAGCGGGCTTCGTCATCATGGATCCGGACACCGGCAAGGTGCTGCGTAATTACAAACTGGAAGGCCTGGGCTGGGCCGCGATCAATGCGGGTTTCGACGGCCAGTTCGCCTTCACCGGCAATTTCTGGAGCGGCGAAGTCGTCAAGGTCCGCTTGTCGGATGGCGCCGTGGTCGCGCGCGCCAACGTCGGGCAGCGCGAATCTCTGTCAGGAATCGCACAGTTTCCAGGTCCGTAGCGCCTGACAAACGGACGCGAGCGACGCGAACACTGCGATCGACGGGCGAACGCGCAAGATCGCGCGTGAGTCCTCGAACCGCGATCTTGCAAGCGCGACGCCCTTTGAGCCGCGCGGCCGGGGCCATCACGTTTGACCGACAATTGCGATCTGTCGTGTCGACCCGCTCCTAAGTCATCGGCATGCCGTGATAGCGCCGCACCACATGACGTGCTTCGGCGAAGAACAGCCAGCGCTCGACCAGCAGGCCGCCCAGGCAACTAGCCGCTGCGAGCCAGATTAGTTGCGGCAACCACAGCAGCAGTGCCACAGGCAATATGAAACCGAACGCCAACGCGCACAGTCGCAGGCCTAACACGCGCGAGCGCGGCACCTCGTAGCCGAACTCGCGGGTCAGGAAGGTGCCGTGTGCATGTCCGACATCCAGCAGGCGCACGCGTGCGTTTATTTTCCCGGTGCCGGGCTCAAGACCGAGTTTCAGCGCCTCATTGATCGTGGGTGCGGACTCGCCGATGCGCCGATATGACAGGTAGTAGCTGTACTTGAGTGCCAGTCCCACCAGCAACAACACCACAACGATTGCGCGCACCGATCGGTCGGGCAGGAAAAGCGGCCACAGCGCCAGCAGCAGCAGGCCGCCCGACATCAGGCCGAACAGCGGCATGCCATTGCGCACCTGCCAATTATTCCAGTGCGGGACTGTCTTCAGGCAGGCGTAAATCATCGCGGTACACAACAGTATCGCCGCTGCTAACAACACGACCACCGTGGCGGCCAGGTCGCGGATCAGGCCAGTGCCCGGCATCTGCCACACCATGAACAGCGTCGCCGGATAGAGCAGCACGGCAAACACGCCCTCGCGCGACAGCCAGGAACTGCCGAAGCGCCGGAACGACTGCCAGGCATGCTTCGGATTAGCGAGGTGCAGGGTCGATGACAGCAGTCCCGCGGTCACCAGGCAGGCGGCGACCCACAGCACGCGCACGAAGGCGCGCGGGTCGATCGGTGCGCCGGCCAGCAGCAACAGCGCGAGCCAAATCAGCAGGCCCAGGCCCGCACCGCTCGCTACCGTGAAAAAGATGACCGAGATCGCCGGCTTCATCAGATCGGAATCAGCTTGTTGACCCAGGTGCGCAGCCGGTCGCGCACCGGCTTGGCCGCGGCGGCCGCGACATCCACCCGGGGCGCTGCACGCAACGGCAGGTACTGATTCACCGGCTTGTAACCGAGCGAGTCCATCAGGCTGACGCTGCCGCGCTCCGCACTGAGGCGCGACACCCTGGAGTTCGGATCATCGAAATCGCCGAAGTGGCGCGCGTGCGTCGGGCAAGCTAACACGCAGGCCGGTTCGCGCTCGGCCTCGGGCAGGTTCTGATCGTAGATGCGGTCCACGCACAGCGTGCACTTGCGCATCACGCCGGCAACTTCATCGAGTTCACGCGCGCCGTAAGGACAGGCCCAGGAGCAGTAATTGCAACCTATGCAGCGATCCGGATCGACCAGCACGATGCCATCCGATGCCCTTTTGTAGGACGCGCCGGTCGGACAGACTTTGACGCAGTCCGCGTCTTCGCAATGCATGCAGGACATCGGCACATTGACCGTGCGCGTCGCCGATTCGCAGCCGCCACGAGTGCCGTCATCCACCACTTCGTAATGGCGTATGCGATTGAACCAGACACCGGATGGTGCAGCGCCCTGCGGATCGTAGTCCGGTGCGCCGCCCGCCATCAGCGAGGCGCCGTTCCATTCCTTGCAGGCGACGGCGCAGGCATGGCAGCCCACGCAGGTATCGAGATCGATCGCAAGACCCAGTTTCACGCGGAAAACTCCAGTTTGGGCCAGATGCCCGTCTCACCGGGCGCGGCCTTGGTGATTTTAACCTTGAGGTCGTACCAGGCCGCCTGTCCGGTGATCGGGTCCGAGTTGGCGAATTTGTTAGCTCCGGCCGGCAGGCTCTGGCTGATCAGGTGATTCAGCAGGAATCCGTGCGTTGCTTCCAGCGACTTGCGGTCCAGTCCCCAGGCACCCGCCATCTTGCCAACCGCATTCCAGGTCCAGACCGTGTTGCGCTCGCAACCGGTCATGGTGCGCATTTGACAGCGAATGCGCCCGTTGTGCGACTCGACCCAGACCCAGTCATCGTCCTGCAAGCCGAGCTCGCGGGCGCGATCCGCGTTCATGTAAAGATGATTCTGCGCGACGATCTGCCGCAACCAGGCGTTCTGCGAGTCCCAGGAGTGATACATCATCATCGGCCGCTGCGTGATCGCATGGAAGGGGTAGTCCGCTGATTTTGTCAGCTCTTGTTCCAGCGGCGGATACCAGATCGGCAGCGGATCAAAGTAATCACGCAGGCGCTGCCGCTCATCCTCTGTACTCGGTTGCGGTCCGGCGTATGTGCCCTCGCCGGCGAGACGGAACTTCTGCAGTGTTTCCGAGTAAATCTGGATGGTGATCGGTTCAACCGCACCTATGAATCCCGCCGCTTTCGCGGCTTCCAGGTAATCGCGATTGATGTGCCGGTGATAGCGCTGTGAGTCAGTCCAATGATGCTGGAAGAAGCCCTGGTTATCGATGTAGGCCTGCCACTGGTTCTTGTTAGGCTCGCCGATCAGTGATTGGTCGCCGGACGCGCCGCGCCAGCCGGCGAGAAATCCGATCCCGGGCGATCTTTCATAACGGGCGATGAAATCTTCGTAGCCGCGAAACTTCACGCGGCCGCTGTCGTCCATGAACGCCGGGAACTTGAGACGCCCCGCCAGCTCGACCAGCACGTCCTGCCACGGGCGCACGTCCCGATCCGGCTTCAGGATCGGATGCCGGATCGCATCGGCGGCCATGTCAGGCTCGGAAATCGGCCGATCCAGCAGCGACATCGCGTCGAAGCGCTCCAGGAAAGTCGTATCTGGCAGCACGAGGTCGGCAAAGCGCACGGTCTCGGAATCGAAGGCGTCGACCACCACGATGAAGGGGATCTTGTAGCTGCCATCGGTGTGTTGTGCGCGCAGCATGTCCTGCGTCTGCGCCGTGTTCATCGATGAATTCCACGCCATGTTAGCCATGAACAGCAGCAAGGTATCGATCGGGTACGGGTCGCCACGCACGGCGTTGTGGATCACGCTGTGCATGGCGCCGTGCGCCGCGAGTGGCGCCGACCAGGAGTACGCGTGATCGATGCGCAGCGGCTGCCCGGCGGCGTCCACGGCCAGGTCTTCCGGACGCGTGGGATAGCCGAGTGGCGCCCGCGTGAGCGGTGTATCCGGCTTGCCAAAGTTCGCGGCATCGTTGGCCGGCAGCACCGGCCAGGGGATCTGCCGCGGAAAGGGCGCCTTGGCGCGAAAATTTCCCGGACCTTCCAGCGCACCTAACAATATCTGCAGCAGGTGCAGCGCCCGGCAGGTCTGGAAACCGTTGGAGTGTGCCGAGATGCCGCGCATCGCAAACATCGCGACCGGCCGGCCACGCACCTTGTCGTGCTCGCGCCCATGGATATCCGTCCACGCGATCGGCAATTCGATGACCTGCTCGAAAGCCACCGTTGCCATTTCCAGCGCCAGGCGCTCGATGTCGGCCGCGGACACGCCACAACGCTCGGCCACCGCCGCCGGCGAATACTCATCGCCGCTGTAGCGCTCGGCCAGCAGTGACATCACGGTGCGGCAACGCTTGCCTGAAATTTCATAGTCACCAAAGAGTGCCGGCTGCACGCCGGCGGTGGCCGGCTTCACGACGCCATCGGCCTGGTCCAGCATCAGCAGGCGCCCGTCCGAGTTCCGCAGCAGCAGGCCGTGCTGCGCGGTTCCCGGTTGATCGATCACCAGGCAGGGCGCGTTGGTTTGCTGCACCAGGAATTCGCTGTCGAACAACTCGCGGCGCAGCAACACATGCACCATCGCCAGGGCCAACAAACCATCGGTGCCGGGCCGGATCGGCACCCATTCATCGGCAATGGCCGAATAGCCGGTGCGCACCGGATTGATCGAGACGAACTTGGCGCCGCGCGACTTGAGCTTGTCGAGACCGATCTTGATCGGATTGCTCGAATGATCTTCGGCCACGCCCCAGAGCATGAAATATTTGGCGCGATCCCAGTCCGGTGCGCCGAATTCCCAGAACGAATAGCCGATGGTGTAGAGACCCGCCGCCGCCATGTTGACCGAACAAAATCCGCCATGCGCTGCCCAGTTCGGCGTGCCGAACTGCTGCGCCCACAGGCTCGACAACGCCTGCATCTGGTCGCGGCCGGTAAAAAAGGCCAGCTTGCGCGGATCGGATGCACGGATGCGCTGCAGCCGATTTGTTAGCAGGTCGAGTGCCTGCTGCCAGCTGATCGCATCGAAGATGCCGGCGCCACGCGGCGTGCCGGGGCGGCGCAGCAGCGGATTGCGCAGCTTGGCCGGCGAATTCTGCTTCATGATGCCGGCGCTACCCTTGGCGCAGAGCACGCCGCGGTTTACCGGGTGGTCCGGATTTCCCTGGATAAACCGGACCTGATCGCCTTGCAGCGTGACCTTGATGCCGCAGCGGCAGGCGCACATGTAACAGGTCGTGAATTCGACGCGTTGACGTGCGGGGTCGTCACTGACGATCGGCGGCGGATCCTGGCGCAGCGGCGTGGACATGGCAGCACTTTACCGCGGCCCGAGGCGCGCCCGCGTCAAATCCACGCGTTTGTCCGCGCTTCCAGTTCGAGCAATTTCTGTTTGCGCCACAGACCCGAGCTGAAACCGCCCAGGCTGCCGTCGGAATTCACGACCCGGTGACAGGGAACGATGATGGGAATGTGATTGCGACCGTTGGCCATGCCGACCGCGCGCATCGCCTGAGGCTGACCGATGTTGCGCGCGATATCCCCGTACGAGCAGGTGGCGCCGTAGGGGATTTCTGTCAGCGCCTGCCAGACCCGGGACTGAAACGGCGTGCCCGGCTGCCGCAGCGGCAGATCAAAATGCCGTCGCGTGCCTGAAAAATAGTCGGTCAATTGCTGGCGCGCCTGCGCCAGCAGCGCATTTTCCCCGGACCGGATATCCGCATCGAAGGTTTGCGACAAGCTGGCAAGTTGCAGGTCGCGCTGCGCTTCATCCAGGAATTCCAGGAAACAAATGGCGTCGCCATGAATGCCGAGCAGCAGCGGGCCAACGACCGAGTCCATCTCGATGACAGCCACTTTGCCAGCCATGCGTCAGTGTAGCGACCCGTAGATATCGAAGACAAATGAATTGCTTTGAGTGCATCGGGTATGCTCAGCGCCCGCAGGCCCAGACATGATGCACAACGCCATCTCCATCGCTGGTATCACCAAGACCTACGCGTCCGGTCATCACGCGCTGCAGCCCATAGATCTGGATATTCGCAAGGGCGAGATATTCGCGCTGCTGGGCCCCAACGGCGCCGGCAAGACCACGCTGATCAACATCATCTGCGGCATTGTCACGGCGTCGACCGGCCAGGTGCTGGTCGATGGCGCTGACAACCGCCGGGACTATCGCGTCGCGCGCGCCAGGATCGGCCTCGTCCCGCAGGAACTGCATACCGACCAGTTCGAGACCGTGCGCGCCACCGTCAGCTTCAGCCGCGGCCTGTTCGGCAAGGCGAAGAATGCCGCCTGCATCGACAAGATCCTGCAGGACCTGTCGCTGTGGGACAAGCGCGACACCAAGATGCAGGAGCTCTCGGGCGGCATGAAGCGGCGCGTGATGATCGCCAAGGCGCTGGCGCACGAACCGGATATCCTGTTTCTGGATGAGCCCACGGCCGGCGTCGATGTGGAATTGCGCCGCGATCTCTGGGGCCTGGTGCGGCGGCTGCGCGACCAGGGTGTCACGATCATCCTGACCACGCATTACATCGAAGAAGCCGAGGAAATGGCTGATCGCGTCGGCGTCATCCACCGCGGTGAACTGATCCTGGTCGAAGACAAGACCACGTTGATGAACAAGCTGGGGCGCAAGACGCTGACGTTGCGCCTCGCCAAACCGCTCGCCAGCCTGCTCGCGGAGCTAACAGACTGGCCACTCACCCTCAGGTCCGAGGGCTTCGAAATCCGTTACGAGTTCGATGCCAGGGCGGACCACACCGGCATAGCCGCATTGATGCGACGCCTCGATGAGCTCGGCATCGTGGTCAAGGATCTGCACACCGACGAGAGCTCGCTCGAGGATATTTTCGTCGGCCTGGTGAGCGAACGCAAAGGCGCCTGACATGAGATTCAACTATCACGCGGTCGCCGCAATCTATCAATTCGAGCTCGCCCGTTTCCTGCGCACCGCGCTTTCCAGCCTCGCCACACCGGTCATCACGACGTCGCTGTACTTCATCGTCTTCGGTTCGGCGATCGGATCGCGCATGTCTAACGTCGGTGGCGTGCCCTACGCGGCATTCATCGTGCCCGGACTCATGATGTTGTCGCTGTTCACGGAAAGCATCTTCAACGCCTCGTTCGGCATCTTCATGCCGAAGTGGTCTGGCACCATTTACGAGCTGCTGTCGGCGCCGGTCTCGGCGCTCGAGACGGTGTTAGCGTATGTCGGCGCGGCCGCGACGAAATCGCTGATTCTCGGCGCGGTGATCTTTCTGACCGCCAATGTTTTTGTCGACATCCACATCCTGCATCCAGTCTGGATGGTGGCGTTCCTGGTAATGATCGCCGCCACCTTCTGCCTGTTTGGTTTCATCCTCGGCGTGTGGGCGAAGAACTGGGAGCAGCTGCAAGTCGTGCCGATGCTGGTGATCATGCCGCTGACATTCCTGGGCGGGGCGTTCTATTCCATCGACATGCTGCCGCCACTGTGGCGGACGCTGACGCTGTTCAATCCCATCGTCTACCTGATCAGCGGTTTTCGCTGGAGCTTCTATGGCCAGGGCGATGTATCGATCGGCGTCAGCCTGCTGGCGACGCTGGGATTTTTCACGCTGTGCCTGGTCGTGGTGAGCGTGATTTTCAAGACCGGGTATCGGCTGAAGAGCTAATTGGGAACCTGCAGGTAGTATGAGCGCCGGAACAATTCGACGACCAGTCCGTCGTAGCTCATTTCGAAGACCATGGCGTTGTACGTCCCCGGCGTGCCGCCGAAGAGTGTCGAGCTGCGACATTGCTGCGGCACCGGGGTAGACGCGGATTCCCCGAATTTGAAGCGGATTTGATTGTCGGAGTGCTCCAGGATCTGGACCTCGGCATTGCAGCCGGGGTTTCCGGCGATACGTAACCGATACACAAGTCCTGCAATCCCCGGATCCGGCAGCAGATGCAATCCGGAAATGGCGTGGGTTGCATACATTGGCAGTGCGGTCGGCGGAAACTGGGCGAACACCGGCGCGCTGGCCACCCGCATGATTTCGCTGGCACACGACTGCCGGCCATTCTTGGCGGCGCACACCTGGCCGCTGGACGTGCCGGCGGCAAGCACAAAGGCGGCGTCCGTACCTAACAACTGGGTATTCACCGTGCCGAGGCTGACGCCGCCGATGCTGACAGCAGCGCCATCCAGCCCCAGGCCCTGCAGCACCAGTTGGCGGCTGATGGGCACTGTCGGGTCCATCAGCAGGAATGGCGGGCGCTTGGATGCAAACAGCCCGGATCCGTATACGTCCTGGAGCCGAACATCGAGCGAACGGCTCCATCGGCTTACGGTTGACGAACTGGTATCCGTATTGTGCTGCCTCGAGAAGTCGATGCTTGAATAAAGCGAGGTCAACGCAACCGTACCCTCGACCAGGCTGGGCTGCGGCTGCACAACAAACGGCTCGTAGCGGACCACATCGTTGACCGCTGGACCATGGAGTTTGTTGTAGGCAACGCCATTGGCTGTAAAGCTCATTCGATCGCCACTCGGCGATACTTCCAACGCCGACATTTCAATGTACTGATCGCCGATCCGCAGCATCTTGGTTTCGGGAACGGCATTGTTAGGAATGGCCTGAAATGTATTGAACAGGCTGCTGCCGCACAGCGTCACCCGCTGGCCCTTGCCAAAATTGAGCGGCACCACTCGGGTAATGCGCACCGCGGGATCGAACACCGTGAAGGCGGATTCCAGGGTGCGCGCCGCGCCCCCTTGTTGCCAGACGACGAGCGGCTGGCCGAGCTGCCGCGCGCTGGCGGGAATCTGAAAGCGCGCTTGCGTGCCGGATGCGGAGGTGCGCGCGAGCATCGTGTCGCCAATACGGGCCACGACGGTGTTGCCGACAAAGCCCTGTCCGGTCAAGACCAGTTCAGTACCGGCCGGCGCCCGACCGCGCGGCTGCCAATTGAATACATCGAGAATCGGTCCGCCGCCCGCTCCTGGATTGTTGCGCACCATCTGGGATTCCAGCTGGTTCGCTGCCGTATTTACCTGTGCGACGATTGTCGGGCCCGCAGCTGTCGCGCAGGGATCTGCGAATGCCTGCGCCATAGCGCTCGGCGCTGCGATGGCGGGTTGCTGCTGAAGGGGAATCTGGGCTTGCACCCAGACCGACGGCGCCAATACAGACAGTAAAACTGCGGTAATTTTCATGGCCGCCGTGGCACGCCGGGGCGATGTCTGACGGTAATAGCCCATATCATCTCTCCAGGGAGTCATAGGCGGTTATACGAACGGCGAGACTGAATTGGCCTTGCGCGACCGAGGGACACACCAAATGGCGGCACTTGCACGTCTAACAATCATGTTCGTATCGCGAGCAAAACGCCTTTGTCTCGTCCTGATGTCTGCGGCGTGCGTGGCCGCGGTCGCGGACCCTGCCCCGGCCGACTCCAGGCCTGCGGCGTCGGCGGACGATTTTCTGGTGGTGGACTGCGCCCTGCCCGGCCAGGTACGGCAACTGGGCCAGCGGTCGGTCTATCTCTCGGCCCGGCGCGCGGCGCGGCTGAGCGCCGTGGAATGTCAGATTCGCGGCGGCGAATACGTGGCCAGTGACCGCGCGGATGTTCGCAGCGCTCTCGGGGTGTGGCTGCCGCGCGCCGAGCAAAAGGATGTCCAGGCGCAATTGCTGGTCGGTGAGATTTATGAGCGCGGCCTGGGCGTGGCTCCGGATTACCAGTCGGCCGCGAAGTGGTACCGCCAGGCCGCCGAGGCCGGCAATGTGCGCGCCCAGATCAACCTGGGACACCTGTACGAAAGCGGTCTCGGCGTGCCGGCCAATTTCGTCACGGCGCTCAGCTGGTACCGGCGCGCCGCAGGACTGACGGACACGGTCGAGCTGGATCCGAGCGCACCGGCGCCGATCGACCACAGTGCCGAACTGGCGCGACTCGAACAGCAGCTCGGGCAGCAGATTGCAGCGTCAGCCACACAGGCGCGTGAACTCGAACAGGTCCGTAAAGAACTGGACACCCGGCAACGCGTACTCGACCTCGCCAGCCAGGCGACCGCCGCAGCGCGCAGCGCTGCGGATGAAGAACGGCGCAAACTCGGGCAGCTTACCCAGGATCTGCAGCAACGCGAATCGCTGTTAGCCGAGCAACGCACCGAGAACGCGCGGCTGGCGAAAGAGCTGACGGTTGCGCAGACGCAGGTGCAGCAGCAACGCGAACAACTGCAGTCTGTTACCGTCATACTCGATACGCAGACCCGCCAGATGGCAAGCCTGCAGCAACCGATTGCCCAGAAATTGCTCGCCGGCCCGCAACTGGTGCTGATTGAACCGGCGCTGACATCGACCCGGAACATCGTTGCAGTGGCTTCCGTAGCCGCCGACGAGCGTCAACTGGTGGCGCGAGTGACCGCTCCGGCGGGCCTCGTGAGCCTGACCGTGAACGATCGCGCCGCGACGGCCAATGATCGCGGCATCTTCTCGGACCGGATTGCATTGCCGAATGAACAGACGCCGGTCAGGATCGTGGCCGTTGACCAGCAGGGCAAGCGTGTCGAACTCAGTTTCATCCTGCGCAACACCACGCGTGTTGCCGCTGCTGGCGCCACCAGCAGCGCGCGGCGACTGGACGATGCGCCCGTCTCGGTCCGCCCGGCGATCGATTTTGGCAAATACCACGCGTTGATCATCGGCAATAACGACTACCAGTCGCTGCCCGACCTGACATCGCCGGTCGCCGACGCCACCGCACTCGCCGACCAGCTCAAGAGACGCTACCACTTTCAAACCACGTTGTTAGTGAATGCCACCCGGTACCAGATCTTGTCCGCGCTGAATAAACTGCGGGAATCACTGACCGAGAAGGACAATCTGCTCGTGTACTTCGCCGGCCACGGCGAGCTAGATGCAGTCAACCAGCGTGGCAACTGGCTGCCGGTGGACGCGGAGCGCGACAGCAACGCGAACTGGATACCCACCACGGCCATCACCGATATCCTGAATATCCTGCGGGCGAAACAGGTACTGGTCGTCGTGGACTCCTGCTATGCCGGCGCGCTCACACGCTCGTCGGTGGCCCGCCTGAATGCAGGCATGACCGTGGCCGAACGTGAGCATTGGCTCAAGACCATGGCTTCGAAACGCGCGCGCACCGTCCTGACCTCGGGCGGACTGGCGCCCGTGATGGACACGGGCGGCGGACAGCATTCGGTATTTGCCAAGGCGCTGCTCGATGTGCTGGCAGCTAACAACGACATCCTGGACGGGCAGCGACTGCATCGCGAGGTGGCCGCGCGCGTCGCCTACGCCGCGGCCAACATGCAGTTCGACCAGGTGCCGGAATACGCGCCGATTCGTTTTGCCGGCCACGAGGCCGGCGAGTTCTTCCTCGTACCCTAGAACCCGTACCCTAAAACTCCACTCGCAAGCCAAGCGTCAGGCGCTGCCGCTTTAGACTCTTGTAACCTAACAAGGTGGAGTAGTCCAGGTACGGCATCCAGCCGTTAGGCAGTACGGCCACCAGACTGAGCCCCGCGTTGAGTCCGTCGCGATCCCAGGTGCGGCCGGTCATTTGCAGCTGCGTATTGCGCGGATCGAGCACGAAACTGGCACCCAGGGACTCTGGATCGTCGGCAAAGTCTTTCTGATATTCCAGGCGCAGCTGCGGCACGAACACGCCGGACTGGCCGCTGAACGTGTAGCTGGCATGCATGCCGGCGTGCATCAGCAGGGACTTGCGTGTGGTCGATGAAAATCGCATGTTGAGACCGGACCCGCTCAAATCGCGCTCGGCAAAGCCGTCGAGCGTCGCGCGCACGGTTGAAATTCCCAGGAAAGGTCCGAAACTCAGACGCTCGCGGCTAACATCGAAGCCCGCGTTGATGCTCGCCCAGCGAACCTTGCTGTCGGAATCGCCCTCGACCGCGACATTGGTCTGCGCTACCAGCCGCGTGGATTCCTGAAACACGGAAAGTCGCTGGTAACTGCCGGAATACTTTTCAAAGCCGCCGCTGACTTCAATGAATCCTGATTGTCCAATAGCCCAGTTGGCAAACAGCGTCAGATACTTGTTGTCGGCGTCGCTGCCACCGGCGCTCGCCTGCGGCGTGAAATTCACGCCCAACGCTTCGGCGTCGAAACGGTACTTGGAACGTTCACCGCCGAGCAAGCCGCCGATGACCACTTTGTCGGACACGCGGTAGTCGAGTCCGGCCTCGATCGCCTGGCTGTCGCCCTCGAAGCCACGCTCGGCCGAATTCAGACCGCCACTGGCGCGATTGGTGTCGGTCGCGAGCACATTGATCAGCAGGCTCAACCGCCCGTGTTCCATCTTGATGGCTCCGGACAAGTCATCGTCGCGCTGGCGCTCGCCGCGTTCCCGGACCGCCTTGGTGCGCGCAAGCGCAACGCCGACGTTGGGTGCATTGCGACTCAGGCTCTGGCTGGGGTTGAGCGACGACTCGCTGCTGCCCGACAGATCGCCCAGGCCGCCGGGAGTCTGGGCACAGCGCGTCGCCAGCGCTCCGGTCGCCCCCGGGCAGACGGCAAAAAAGAAGGTCTGGAATGGGGCGTTGTCGGCTCGGGCACTGCTCGCGGCCAGCGCGAGACCGACGGCAGCGGCGATCAGGGACCGGGGGCGGTGGGGCATGTTCACACTCCAGATTATTGGCTCGAATGCTAAGACGAACGTAGGCCTCCCCTTAGGCTTGATCGGCCAAAAAAAAACCTTCAGCGGTCCTTCAGAGGTCCTTAAGGATTTCCCGCGCGCCCAGACGTATTCATGTCAGCCAATACAAAGGGGATTCCACATGGCGCCAAAGACCCGTGACTTCTACGTCGAGCAGCACCCGCAGATCATTCACTACCTGACACGCCTGACCCGCTGCCGTCACCGCGCCGAGGATCTGGCGCAGAGCGTCTGGCTGCGCCTGCTGACTGCCCAGGGTCGCGGCGACGTGCTGCCGCAGGACGCGGCGGCCCTGCGTGGCTACCTGTTTGCTGCAGCCCGGAATCTCTTCATCGACGAATACGCACGTAAACACAGCGCTACCCGGACTCGCAGCGCGGATCCCCATGACTTCGACGACGTAGCGGATGACAGCGGGGTCGGCAGCAATCCCGAAGACCTTGCGGCGCGCGAGGATTTGCGCAAAGTGGTCCGCGATGCGATCGACAAATTGCCGACGGAGCAGATGCGGGTCGTCAACATGTGGTCGCAGGGCAGCAGTATCAGGCAGATGGCCAGCTCGGCGGCGGCCCCTATCGATACAGTCCTCAGTCGCAAGAAGTATGCATTTGCCCGCATGCGCATTGAGCTGGCGGCGGTTGCCGGCGAGCTGGCCTGACGCAACAAGCCAACTTCATCGCCCCACTCGTTTAGCGTGGGTGAGAAACCGACGTCGCACATGGATTTCGCGGCTGCTGATGTCACCCGCAATGCTGGCCATGCTGGCGAGTGCCTCCGCCAGCGGTGGCGCGCCACGAGTTATTACGCGTACTGCGGTTTCGGCCGCGCCGGATTCCATCGCGCAGGGCGACTCCGGCCCGATCAATCGTGTGGCCTACGAGATCAGCGGCATCGATTCTGCAGATCCACACAGCAGTGTCAGCTGCATTTACCCGGGTTCGATGACGGTGCGCTGCAAGTATCAGTGGGACGCGACCGCATCCGGCTCGGCCGACCGAGTTCGTCTGGTGGTGGAAATTCCCGATATCGATCAGGGCAATGCTGTCGTGGTCCGGATTGCTAACGCGCTGGGCCAGATCAATGATCGCATCACGCTGATCAATCGCCCGCGCATCGTGCATGAAATTGAAAGCCTGATCCTGCCGCAGGGCGGCCAGGCTCAGTTGGACGGGCGCGGGCAGAGCGTGCCGAGTAACGAGATTGGCACGATGCGCGCCAGCACGCAGATTGCGATCAACAGCACGGGGTCGCCCGCCTGCGGCGAGGTCTATCCGCGCTGGGTCAGTGCTAACGCAACAGATCCGGTATTCGCCAGCGCTTTTGGTGCGCTCAATGGCTCGGTAATCATTGCGCGCCCGCCGGCGCGCAGCGCCATTCGCAGCAACAACGGGCCGGAGTGGCTGGTGACCTATCCTCTGGCCGCATCGCGCGTGCAATTCATCGCGCACTACGAGATTGAGTACCGCGTGCGGTACTGTCCTGCTGACTGAGCAGTCGCTGGAATTCCGGCCGCTTGCGCAGGCGGATAAACGCCGGGTCTACGTCTGTCAGCCAATAACTGCGCCAACCGAGTTGCACCGCGCGCTGCAACGCCCGCAATGCGCCGGAATCATTGCCCTGCTGCGCCAGTACGGTCGCACGAACGTACTCCAGGCCATGCCACAGGTGTCCGGCCTTTTCTGTATCCGCGAGCCAGGCCAGCACGAACGACTCATGGGACTGGGCCACGTCGGCCGCGCCACGCAACCGCTCCAGCATTGCGAGATAACAAAGTTCGCAAGTCCCCCAGCGCACCGAGTAGAGACCTGGATACAGCGATTCATGCGGTGTCTGGTTCGACACCATGGCCTGCGCCCGGTATCTTTCCGCCAGCCCCGCATCGCCCGCGGCCACCGCCAGGAACCCAGCGTTGAGCAACTGGCGCGCATCGTCGATTGCGAGCCAGTCCTTGCTTCGCAGTTTCTCGAGCAGCGGCGTGAAATCACTGCGCGCCAGATAAAGACGCGCGGCTGTTAGCTGCGGGCCCCACGCGCGCGGTCCCGCTGTAGCCAGAGCCTGTTCAAACTGGCTGGCTGCCAGACCAGGTTCGCGTTGATTCAGATAAAGCAGGCCCAACTCGCTGCGAATATCGATGCGCTGTGGAGCACGCGCCAGGGCCTGCTGGTAGAAAGCGATAGCTGACGTTGTCTTACCCTGCGCAAAATCATTCAACCCGCTCGCCCAAAGATGGTTCGGCACATCCGGCTGTAATTCGAAAGCGCGGTTGCATGCCTGGCTTGCTTCCGCATAGCGGCCCAGGTTTTGCAGGGTCAGGCAACGCCGCACATGCAGTTGCGTGTGCAGCGGATCGAGGCTGCGCACCTGATCGTAGGTATGCAGCGCTTCTCTTGGCCTGCCTGCGTACTCGTAAGCTGCGCCGAGTCGCAGGTAGAACTCTCCGGCATTCGGATTGATGGCGATGGCGCGCTGCAAATCTGCTATGGCGCCGTCAGTGTTCCATTGCTCCGTGCGCAGCACCGCGCGCGCCGCGTAGGCTTCTGGCAGTTCCGGGTCGATGGCCAGGGCGGCGTTGACGCTTTTTTCAACAAGTGCAGCGGTGTCGACCAACGGTCTGTTGGCGTAGTAGTAGCCGGCCATCTGCGCATCCGCAAGACCCGCGTACGCCAATGCGAACCGGGGATCGATCGCAATCGCCTGGGTGTGATATTCGATCGCCCGCGCCAGCGCCTCCGGATTGCGCTGCAACTGCTGGTGCCGACCTAACAAATAGAGGTCGTATGCATTCAGTTTCGAAGTCGGCGCAAAATCTATCCTGCCGCTGGCGTCCGACGACAGTCTAATTTTCAGAGACCCAACGACTTCCCGCGCGATGTCCGTCTGCACGCCTATTGCACCGGTGCGGCTGCGATCGTAGTTGTTAGACCAGACCTGGAAGCCATCCGTCGTACTCACGACGCGCGCGGACACGCGGACCCGGCCTTCGGAGGTCCGCACCGAGCCCTGCAGCAGGTAGGCAACGCCCAGCAGCTTGCCCAGCTTGCGCGGCTCCTGTTCGTCGGCCACCGCCCGTCTCGAGGAGGTGCGGCCGGCAACCTTCAGACCCGGAACCCGCGCCAGAGTGTTAGTAAGCTCTTCGGTCAGGCCTTCCGCAAATATCTGCTCCTGGGCGCCAGCGCTCAGGTCAAGAAACGGCATGACGGCGATTGCGGGATTGGGACCCAGTGTCGCAGTACCGGCCGACTGCCAGCGACTAACAACCCAACCGCTGACAGCCACAAGCACCAGGGCTGCGCCGCCAATGGCAAGCGGGCGCCAGTTCCAAGTCGGCGCGCGCGGTGGCGACGTGACCGGCGCTATCAGCCGATAGCCTTTGCGAGGAACGGTCTCGATGTAACGAGCCCGATCCTCCAGATCGCCGAGTGCGCGGCGCAGTTGCGCGATCGCCTGGTAAAGCGAATTTTGTCCGACCACCAGACCCGGCCAGACCTTGGTCAGCAGCTCGTCAGTGGTATGCACGTCGCCCGGCGGATCCGCCAAGCAGCACAGCAAACGCATGGCGCGTGGCTCGAGCTTGGTTTCAGTCGCATCGGATCGAATGACATCCCGAGACGGGTCAACTGACCAGCCGCCTATCTGCATGGGCTTCAATGACATGGTTCTTGTTGGTTTGACCGCCACTTGCGGGATTCGCTACGCCAGTGTGCTGCGCACCGCCATGAAATGGCAAGCCACCCCTGCAAGTACCATCAGGTGGCATATCGCATGCGTGAAAGGCGTGTAAGTCGAAATCAATCGGCGACCTCGGTCCCGGAGCGCAGATTGGGTAGCATCAGTGCCAGAACCGCTGACACCAGCAACAGCGGCGCGATTGCGATTGTCAGGGCCCACTGCCAGCCTAACGCCGCAACCGCCACCGGAACCACCATGGGGTAAACGGCGAAACCAATGCTGAGCGGCGCGGATCCGCACACGGCGTAGGCCGTGGTCCGGATGCGCGTTGGATACAGCTCGGTCAGCAATGTTGCGATGACACCATTGACGCCGTAGAAAAAACTGGTGGTGATCGCAAACATCAGCTTGTCCTGCCACGGTGCGTCAGGCAACCACAACAGACCAACCAGCGTTACCGCACCGACTGCAAACCACAGTGCAGTGGTATTCCGCCGCGTCATCTTGTATTCGCCCACGTAGGCGGCAGCCAGGTAACCGATGGCCGCAATTCCGTTAGACAGCCCCACCAGCCAGGCGGCGTCGGACGGCGTATAGCCCCGCGCCTGGTTGAAATAGGTCGGGAAGAAGAACGCCGTGCCCGCATATGCACAACCGTAGGCCAGGAACATCAGGCAGCAGAAGATCGATGTGCGTCGAAATTGCGGCGCGAACAATTCGGCCACACGGCCATGACCCATTGCAGACTTGCCCGCGGCGTCCGCTTGCTGGACCAGCGCAAAGTGGCGACTCTCCGGCAGCTTCCAACCGAGCAGGAAGGCCAGTGGAATCACCGCGAAGCCGTACAGGAACAGCGGCCGCCACCCCTGCGTTGCTAACAATGGACCAGCCAGCAAGGAGGCCAGGAACCAGCCCAGCGGATAACCGATTTGCAGCGCGCCGATCAAGAGACCGCGGTGCCGGGGAGTCGCCGCTTCGGCGACAAACGCGGCCGTGACTGACGCCAAGCCTCCGCTCACCCCGAATGCCAAAGCGCGCCACAGCGTAAGCATGCCCAGCGACTGCGCGGTTGACTGCAGACCAACGAACAACGCGGAGGTCGCCAGCAACACCACCAGCATCGTGCGGCGGCCGAAGCGATCGGCGGCCCAGCCCGCCAGTGATACCAGCACGGCGGCGACCGCAAATGAAATCGCGAGGATGAAACCGATTGCATCCAGCCCCACATTGAAGTCGCGCATGATGTCCGGAATGGCGTAGCCGAACAGCGACTGGTCGAAGTTGCTGAAAGTCCAGGCAATCATGCTGATTGCAATGATGGTCCAACGCTCCCTGGCAGGCGTCTCGATGTTAGCCATCGATTGCTCTCCCACGCGTCTCGGGCAGGTAGACAACCGTCACGATGATCGCGATGACGCTGGCGATGATCGGATACCAGAGACCAAAATAGATGTCGCCGCTTGCGATCGTCATCGCGTAGGCAGCCGCAGGCAGGAAGCCGCCGACCCAGCCGGTGCCTATGTGATACGGCAGCGACAGCGCGGTGTAGCGAATGCGCGTCGGAAACAGCTCGACCAGGCAGGCCGCCTCCGGGCCATAAAGGGCGGTCGCGCCGATGACTAGCAGCATCAAGGTCAGGAACACGCCGGGCAGATTGACCCGCGCGGGATCCGCCTGCGCCGGGTAACCAGCGTCGTGCAGCATGGCTTTGAGCCGTGTGCTGACGGTCATTTTCAGCGCCTGAAACGACGCGGCATTAAGCGCCAGGCCGTCCGGCGCGACTAACACCGCCGCGCCGACACGCACGATCGCGAGTGATCCCGCCGGCCCGGGATGGTTGACGTATGGCGTGCCCGCACTGGCGAGAATGCTCTTGACGATGTCGCAGGACGAACGAAATTGGGTCTTGCCGACCGGATCGAACTGCACCGCGCAACTTGCAGGATCCGCGAGCACCGTGACCGGCGACTGCGCGGTCGCGGCGGCGAGTGCGGGATTGGCAGCCTGCGTGACCCAGTGAAATGCGGGGTAGATCGAAGCGGCTGCGACGATCATGCCGAACAACATCACGCGCTTGCGGCCGATGCGATCTGACAGCCAGCCGAAGAACAGGTACAGCGGCGCCGAGACCAGGACCAGCGCAATCATCAGCGCATTCACGGTACTGGGCGCGACCTTGAGTATGCGTTCCAGAAAGAACTGGCTGTAGAAAAATGTCGTGTACCAGATCGCACCCTGCGCCACCATCATCGAGAATAGCGCGATCAGCACGACGCGCAGGTTGCGCCATTCGCCGAACGACTCGCGGTAGGGTGCGCCAGAGCGCATGCCCGAATCGCGCAGGCGCTGGAACATCGGGCTCTCGCGCAACTTGAGGCGGATCCAGATCGACAGGCCTAACAAAATAGCCGAAACGAGGAACGGGATGCGCCAGCCCCAGTCGGCGAAATTGGCCTCACCGACCGCGAGCCGTACCAGCAGCGTGACCAGCAATGCGCCCGCAAGACCGAAAGCCGCGGCGGGTCCCATCCAGCTGGTCAGGTAGCCGCGCCGATGCAGCGGCGCGTGTTCGGCAATATAGATGGCCGCCCCGCCCCATTCACCGCCCAGCGCCAGCCCCTGGATCACACGCATCAGCACGAACAGGGTCGGTGCGAGCACTCCAGCCTGCGCATAGGTCGGCAGCAGGCCGATTGCGATGGTCGCCACGCCCATCATCGAAATCGTAATCAGGAACGTGCTCTTGCGGCCGATCCGATCGCCCATGCGTCCGAAAATCAGCGCGCCGATCGGCCGAAAGGCAAACCCGGCCGCAAACGCGCCGAGCGCAAAAATGTACGAGGCCGCTTCGTTGAGCTCGGCAAAGAAAGTCCGCGCGATGATCGACGACAGCGGCACGAAGATGAAGAAGTCGTACCACTCGAACGCGGTACCCGCAGCCGACGCCGACACCACGAGACGGAGGCTTTTCGCATCCGCCGAATCTGAGTCCACAGCCATTATTCCCCCGAGCATTACCTGCTGCGGAGAATACTATGCCCGAAACTCTGACCCCAAAGCAGGTTCCGGCGCTACGGACTGACTATCAGGTCGGCAATCCTTACGTGCTGCTCGAAGCAGCTGCGACCCTGCTGGTCGCGCGCCTCGAACCGGACCGATGGGCCGCCTGGCGCGCGCCAGTCCAGGGTCAACAGGCCGAAGTTGGGCTCGGCGAGTACGCCGCCGACGCGCAGCGCGTTAGGTGTCGGCGTCGCCCACACCTCGGTCAGGCCGCTGGAGGTGAAATCCCAGAGCGGATACGGCGTATTGAGATCCAGGTGCGAGACTTCCGCATAGTGCATATCGCCGCTGATGCAGAACAGGCCGTTTGCACGGTGACGCCGGATGGTCTGTAGCAATCGCTGCTGGTCGACTGCGAAGTTGCTCCAGCCTTCCCAACCGGGAAAATCCGCGACCACCTGCACGCTGGATGCGAAAATCCTGACATCGGCCGGTTGTGCGAGTTGCTGTTCCAGCCAGCGCCACTGCGCCCGACCTAACATTGTGGCGGCCAGATCCGGATTGCGTTCATAGGGGCCCGGGACGCCTGACGGATCGTTTTCGAAGAGCCTCGCCCAGGCCTTGTAAGGCATGTCGCCCAGCTGGCGCCGTCGCAGCGGTGTGCGATTGAACCGCAGGTCGGGGATGATGACCTGCAGACGCTTGCCCCCACTCTCGAACACAACCGCGTCATAGATGCCGTCCCGCGTACGCCGCGATGAATCGGCCCGCACATTCCAGAAGTCGCAAAAGATCTGGCGCGAGATTTCCTTCATCGGGAAGTCGCCACCGGCATCGTCTTCGCCAAAGTCGTGGTCGTCCCACATCGCGAGCACTTGCGTGTGCTCGCACAGGCGGCGGAAGCCGGGTTGCGCGGCCAGCTGCGCGTACTTGGCACGCAGCACCGCGGGATCGCGCGTGTCGCCGTAAATGTTGTCGCCGAGGAAAATAAAAAGTTCCGGATCGGCCGCCAGCACCGCATCCCAGATCGGCTGCGGCTGGTCCTGATCGGCGCAGGAACCGAAGGCAATCCGCGACGGCAGCCGGTCGAACGCAGGGTGGCGGGCGGAGCCAATGACCCGGGCCGGCGCCGCGTCGCTGTCGAGCAGGGCCAGCGTGCCGGCCGCCCCTGCCATCTCTAACAACCTGCGTCGAGTCGTGCGCGCCATTTGCGTACAATGTCACTGCTCAAGTTGCATCGTCAATGGAGACTGGGATATGAGTAGCCCGATCCGCCCACCGTTTACCGCCGCAACCGCTGCAGAGAAGGCGCGCGTGGCCGAAGACGCCTGGAACTCGCGCGATCCGGCCCGTGTCGCGCTGGCCTACAGTGTCGACAGCCGCTGGCGCAACCGGGCCGAATTCATCACCGGCCGCGCCGAGATCGAGGCCTTCCTGGTCCGCAAATGGCACCGCGAACTCGACTACCGTCTCATCAAAGAAGTCTGGGCGCATGACGGCAATCGCATCGCCGTCCGTTTCGCCTATGAATGGCACGACGATTCCGGCCACTGGTTTCGGTCCTACGGAAACGAGAACTGGGAGTTCGACGACCTGGGCCTGATGCGCGTGCGGTACGCCAGCATCAATGACCTGCCGATCACCGAGGCCTCGCGCAATTACCGCTGGCCGTTAGGCCGCCGCCCCGACGATCATCCGGGCTTGAGCGCGTTGGGCCTCTGACAGAAAAGAATCCAGAGTGCGCGCTCATCGTCTCGGCGCCACCCTGCGTTGAACTGCCGAAGTCAGCGTGACCAGCACCGCGACCGCGCAACCGGCCGCTGCGGCGAGCCTGACCGCCTGGGTGATCGGCAGCGTTTGCAGCACGATGCCGAGCGACGCCCAGGCAAACACCGCAGTATAAATCGCATCTCGAGTGCGCACGCCGACCGCGGTGTAGATCGCCGTTGCACCGACCACGGTGATGATGGCCCAGTCATCCATCGGCAGATTGAACGGATATGCCTTCACATCGTAGAACCACGCGGCGAGGTTCGCGAGCGTTGCCGTGGTGATCCAGCCCAGGTACAGACTGAACGGCATATCGACACACAGGCGCTCACCCAAAGACAAAGGGGCCGTTCGTCGAATGCTAACGTAGGCCACGACCAGGCTGGCGAGCAGCACCAGCATCAACGCGAGGCTCGCGAGGATGAGGCCGTAGTGCCACATGAAAATCCAGACTGCGTTGGCCACGCAACTAACAACATAGGCGGTCTCGATACGGCGCACCTTGGTCGCCTGGATCGATGTCGCGCGAACCGTGAAAATCGAGAAAGCGATCAGACCCAGGTAGATCAGGCTCCAGATCGCGAACACCCATCCAGCAGGGGTAAATCCGGTTGGATAGTTCGCGCTCACCTGGCCGGTATTGACGCCGTTGATCGGCACGATATTGGCCGCGGCGTTGACGCCGATAACTACCAGAGTCGCTATCAGGACCAGATACCTGCGCATGCGATTCTTCCTTATGTGATGGCAACGCCAGGGCAAGCATACGCTCTTCCTCAGGGACCCGCCGCGCCGGCAGGGGTTGAGACCTTGTCCTCGCCGCAAAGCCCGCTGCCGGGAACCGAGTTGCGGTCGCGGTTCGGATCTTTCATGTCATCGAGCAAGTGACTGTTAGGTGGCGGCAACTCTCCGAGCGCGCAACTGAAAAATGGCGGCACGATGAAGCAGCGTTTGCCGACGCGGAACGACGGCAGGATGGCGTCAAGACCTGTTTTCAACGCATCCGGATCCCATTCGAAGCTCTCCTTCTTCGGCTTGCATTTGCGGAACTGCGGAGATGGCACGGCACCGAAGCCCCGCGGTTTTCGATCTAACAAACTTGCGCCAGCGCGGCGCACCGCCTGCGCGGCCGCCTGTCGCCAGTCCACGTTCGGGATCGATGGCGCCGCCACCGCGGGCGGCGCGGTGCCCGGTCTTGACTCCGCCAAGCTAACAGATGTGCGCGCCCGCGGCGCGGCAGCCGCCGCCGGCGGAGCGGCCTCGAGTGGCGCCGCGGGCGTTTCAGGATCCAGCAGCAGCCATACGCTCGCCAATTCCGCTTCGGGCAATTGCGCGGTCCGGCGCACCGCGCTCAGCAACAGCCACGCCGCCGCCAAATGCAAAATGACTGCGCCGAGCGCTGCCGTCGTGCGACGTCCCCGCCCGCGCTCGACCCCGACCATGCTTGAATCCTGTTTTTTGTCTGGTACTGGGACCGGCCCAGCGGCGGGAAGTTTCTGGCGCCGCTGGGTATATGAATCCCGGCCTATGATGGCTCACAGCCAGCATATCTGTTAGTTTTGTGACCAAAGCCACCCCGGCGACAAACAATAACCAGGGACCCATGAGCATCCAGTTCCGCCTGACTTTGATGAACTTCCTGCAGTTTTTCGTCTGGGGTTCGTGGCTCATTTCGCTGGGCGCGTACATGATCGTGACGCTGGGATTCAGCGGCGGCCAGGTTGGCACCATCTACGCGACCATGGGCCTGGCATCGCTCTTCATGCCCGGACTCATGGGCATCGTGGCGGACCGCTGGGTCAATGCCGAACGCGTGTACGGGCTTTGCCACCTGATCGGCGCCGGCCTGCTGCTGTGGGCGTCCTCGGTCAGGGACTTCGACACGCTCTACGTGATCATGCTGCTGAACGCCATGGTCTACATGCCGACCATCGCGCTCAACAACTCGGTGTCCTACAAGGTGTTGGAGCGCAGCGGCCTCGATGTCATCCAGCGCTTTCCGCCTATCCGCACCTGGGGAACCATCGGCTTCATCGTCGCGATGTGGACGGTTGATCTGGCCGGCTGGACCAAGAGCGCACTGCAGCTGTACATCAGCGCCGCGGCGGCGTTGTTTCTCGGGCTCTATGCGTTCACGATGCCGGCCTGCCCGCCGGCCAAGGCTGCTGCGAGCAAGTCCCTGGTTTCAACCCTGGGTCTCGACGCCTTCGTGTTGTTCAAGCGCCCGGTGATGCTGGTGTTCCTCCTGTTCGCGATGATGTTAGGCGCGGCGCTGCAGATCACCAATGCATTTGGCGGCCCGTTCCTCGACGACTTCAAGACTCTTTATCCAGATGCTTTCGGCGTCCAGCACCCGAACCTGCTGCTGTCGATCTCGCAGATCTCGGAAACATTGTTCATCCTGACGATTCCATTCGTCCTGCAGCGCTTCGGCATCAAGACCGTGATGCTGATCAGCATCTTCGCCTGGGTGTTCCGCTTCGGCCTGTTCGCCATCGGCGATCCGGGCTCGGGCCTGTGGCTGCTGGTGCTGTCGATGATCATCTATGGCATGGCCTTCGACTTCTTCAACATTTCAGGTTCCTTGTTCGTCGATCGTGAAGCCGAACCTAACATCCGCGCCAGCGCGCAGGGCCTGTTCATGATCATGACCAACGGCATCGGCGCCTTTGTAGGCGGCGTCGCGAGCGGCTGGGTGGTCGATCACTTCACCGTGGGCGGCGTGAAAGACTGGCAGAGCATCTGGTGGACGTTCGCCGCGTATGCGCTGGTCCTTGGGCTCGTGTTTCCATTTGTATTCAAGTACCGGCACGCGCCGGTCGCGGCGTCAAAATGACGTCTTGCCTATCCAAGTGCCGATCAGGGGCTGGAAATCGTAGACCTCGACCGCCCGCCAGACCGTTCCAAAGTAGGGATCGGCGCGGAAAATGGCCTGGACCGCCTCCCGTGACGTACCTTCATAGATGACGGCGCTGCCACAGGTCGGACCGCCCTGCGTCAGCCAGCCGCCGATCGCGAAGTTCTGCAGGAACGGCTTGATGTAGGGACCGTGCTTCGGCATAAGGTCCGTGCGCAGGACTTCGCTACCGGGCAGGTCGTGGCAGACAACCAGAAACAGCATGTCTACAGTCTCCGTATGAGTTACACGAGAATAGCGGAAAAGCTGCGGCGCCACGAAGTCATCATCCTCGATGGCGGCACGGGCACCGACATCCAGCGGCGCGGTGCGCCGATGAGCGGCGACACCTGGTGCGCGGATACCAACCTTACGCATCCGGACATCGTGCTCGCGGTGCATCGCGATTACATCCGCGCGGGCGCCGACATCATCACGGCTAACACATTTGCGACCAGCCCGATCATGTTCAGCCACCTCGGGCGGCCCCAGGATGTCGCGCCCATCGATGCCATTGCCGTGGCGCTGGCCCGGGAGGCCGCCGCCGGCACCGAAGTGTGCGTGGCGGGCTCCATGTCGACGATGAGGCCCATGGCGACCGGCACCGACCGCAACAACCTGAACTTTGTGCTCAGCGAGCGCGATGCGCGCGCCCTCTTCCAGGCCAAGGCTAACGGACTCAAGTCCTGCGGCTGCGATCTCATCATGATGGAGCTGATGCGGGACACGGACTACGCGCTGTGGGCGAGCGAAGCGGCACTGGCCACAGGATTGCCGGTATGGATCGGCCTGTCGGCCGAGCGTGGCAAGGACGGCAAGTTGCAGGGCTGGAGCCGCGAAGATTGTTCCTTCGATGACATTGCGCGCAACCTGGCGGCGCTCAAGCCCGCGGTGATGATGGTGATGCACACCTCACCTAACAACACCGATGAAGCACTGGCGATCCTGCGGAAATACTGGGCCGGCGCGATCGCGACCTATCCCGAATGCGGCTACTTCAAGTCGCCCGATTGGGAATTCATCGACGTCATCACGCCGGATGAATTTGTCAGGAAGTCACATGACTGGAAGCACCTTGGCGCATCAATTTTCGGGGGTTGCTGCGGAATCGGGCCTGAACACATTGCTGCGCTCACCCGCGAGTTCAAGGCGCCGGGAATCCGTTAGATCACGACCAGCGGTCCGTCGGCGGTTGCCAATGGTTCGCAGCCCGTCCTGGTGACGACAATCAGATCTTCGCAATGCAGCGCGCCCCAGCCAAGCACAGACGTGGGCAGGTCGACGGTCAGGGTCATGTTTTCCTCGAACGTCAGGTCATCCGGCACCATGAACGGCAAGCCGTCGCGGTATGGCTGATCGGTGTGCTGCAAACCCACGGAGTGCGGGCTGGCGTTGAATTTGATCGTGGACGAGCCGATATAGGCTTTTTGCATTGCCTCGCCGCACATTTTTCTGATCTGCGAATACTTCACCCCCGGCTTCACGTTGGCCAGCGCGGTTTCCCAGCCGACCTTGGTGGAGGTCATGCAGGCCTTGAGCTCCTTGGACGGCTCACCTAACACGAAAGTGCGGCCGAAATCGCCGTGGTAGAAATTTCGCTGGCAGACGGCATCGACCATCATCGGCTCACCTGGAATCAGCTTGCCTTCCGTGAATCCGCCAATCGTGCCTGAGGCGATCCACATCGCCTTGGCGCCTCGCTTGGCCGCTTCTAGCATGAAAATCTGATCGACCTGGTCCTTGGTGCTGCCCTTGTGAAGCTGTTTCAGCATTGCCATGCAGGCATCCTGATTGATGCGTGCAATGGTGCGCATGTGCTTGAGCTCGACCTCGGATTTGATCATCCGGATCTTGCGGAACGTGTTATCGCCCGCCATGCAGGTAATCTTGTTGCGGTCCAGCGTCTTCAATATTAGTGAGATGCGCATGTCATCGACCGCGATCCTGCCCTTGCCGAGTCCCGCGAGCTCAAGCGCGCGCACCAGCGCCCACTCCGGCGTCGCCGCCCGGCGTTCATTGACTCTTTTGCCAAAATTGATCCAGTTTTGCTCCTTGGGCCGCAATTCGCCGCCCGTCGTTGGCCAGGTGCCAACCGGCGCAGCAGCGGGCTCCTGGCTCCAGTCGCCGCGCTCAATGTAGCGTTCGATATCAACCGGAAAGCTGTAAGGCACGACCTCGGGATATTCGCGGTCGCCGTTAGCCAGGAACAGCAGATCGGTGCCGGCCGCAACCAGAAAAGTAGGCAGTTTTTCATCGCGCGGCATGACCGCAAAACTGGGAATCGCACGCAGCTTCTGCAATTCGTAGCTGAAATAATTTGCCAGATAAAAAATGTTGACGGGATTGAGCGCGACGATGCCGTCGAGCCCCTCGCGGTCCATGATCGCGTAGGCGCGCGCCTTGTTGACCAGCAGCCGTCTGTCAAAATCGTGCCCCGGTACCGGCCCCGGCGCGACCATGCCCCAGTTGGCCCTGGCTTCAGGGATCCCGAGCGCGCTGGCGCCTAACATGCCGCCACCGGCAGCCATCAGTGAAAAGAAATCGCGGCGTTCCATGTTTCGTTCTCCGGTCTGGAGCGAGTCCCCCAGTCTTCATAGCGGTTTTGGCGGTGCGCAACGACTATAATACCCCCGCGACTTCAGAGCGGCCGCGCTCTGTCGCAGGACAACGGCATCGGTCACTACACCGGCAACTACAGTAATCTGCTGTTATTCCGGGATGTGTTGTTTTGCACCGCGGTCATCACCCGGAACTATCCACCCGCATTCGGCCTGCTCGCAGCGCCGCAATTCGCAATCGACACGCAAAGGTTAGGATGGCTGGACTGGAGGAATGCCCCGATGATCCGCATAGCACCACTGGCCTTGGACCAGCTGCCCGAACCGACCCGCCAGAGTCTGCGGTACGCCGAGCAGCTGATGGGGTTCATTCCCAACGACGCACTGATCATGGCCAGGTGGCCTGAGTTGTTAGCCGCCATACAGCGCGTGGTCGAAGTGGTCTACAAGCCAGCGGCGCTGGACCCAGGCCTCAAACGCCTGATCGCAACTGTGGTCAGCGGCGCGTCGGGCTGCCGTTACTGCCAGGCCCATACGGCACACGGCGCGAACCGCATGGTTGGCGTTGATCACGAAAAACTCGAGGCGTTGTCGGAATTTGCCACCAGTCCGCTGTTTTCCGCGGCCGAGCGCGCAGCGCTGAATCTCGCGCTCGCGGCCGGCCAGTCACCTAACGCCGCGACCGACACGCACTTCGCGCAGCTGCGACAGCACTTCACCGAACCGGCGATCCTCGAAATCGTCGGCATGATCGCGTTGTTCGGTTTTCTCAACCGCTGGAACGATACGCTCGCCACACCGCTCGAAGCTGCGCCGCTCGCCTTTGGACGCGATCATCTGCAAACGCAGGGATGGCAGCCAGGCAAGCATGCGCCTGCCGCACCCTGACTCCCGCTACTTGCGACCCGCTGGCGTGCCCAGAATGCGATTGAGCTCGATGAAGTTGCCGTCGGCGTCCCACACCGCGCTGAACAGCACTGGGATCTTGCCGCCACCTGGCGCGGGATACTCGATGTTGGATGGCTGCTGCGAGATCGTAACACCCGCAGTGGCCTTGATCTTCGCGAAGCGCGTGTCCAGATCTTTCACGTTGAAGACCATGATCATCCCGCCCGCCTGCGCCTTGCGAAATTCCGGTGGCGGCGCTGGCGGCGCCTGCAAACGCTGCATCAGGCCTAACACGCCGATGAAATCGTCATTGGCGCGCAACAACACCAGCCGAATCGTCGGCGGAATATCCTTGCCGTCCGGTCCCTTGCCACCACCGATCTTCTCGTCATAAATTACCTTCAGACCCAGCGCATCGCGATACAGCGGCAGCGAGCGGTCGATGTCACGAACCACGAGCGTCGTTCGCCGCAGGTCGACCGGGATGCGGTCGCTCTGGGGCAAGGGCTCGGCCCGCGCTGGAGTGGCCAGACCCGGACCCGTCAGGCAAAGCGTTACCAAGCCAGCAAAGAATCGGTTCATACTTATATTGATATCCCCGAAGCAATGCGGCCGCAATAGGGATACGCACGACTCATTGCTTCTCAAATCGTACCGGTTCAGGTCCCGGCGGCTTCGCACGGATCACTACCGTGCCTGCCATCTTATCGTGCCAGCCTTGCTTTCTTGCATCTATGCCGACCCAGACGAGACCAAGACCCAGCGGAATCGTCGACACGTAATACCCCAGGTAGCGAATCAGTGACTGACCTAACGTCAGCGGCCCGCCCGTCCTGGCGTCCACCACCTTCACCTTGAACACCATTTTGCCGGGCGTCGCCTGGCGCGCCAGCCAGAACGCGATGACCGCCACCGCCGGCAGGACCCAGGTAATCAGCAGGTCGGCGGGACCCGCGATTAGGCCGGGCGACTCGCCCGTGAAGTACCCCCAGCCGTAGATTTTCGCGAGCAGCGGCGTTGTTATGCATAAAACCAGTACCGTATCAATCATGGAGGCCGCAAAGCGAATCCAGAACCCCACGTATTCGTAATCATCGGGCATGTGCTCGCTCCTCGCGGCTAAGTTGGCGCTTTTTATGCAGCACCGCAAGCGAAACCTTGTACGTTCTTGCTATCTTCCCCGCATGCCCCGCTTCATCAATGAAACCGGAGTGGAATTCACCGCCTCCAGCGCTGCGGCCGTGCAGGCCTTCGACCGCACGATTCGCGCATACGCCAGCTTCCGCCGCACCGTCGCCGATTGCCTGAAGGAAACGCTGACGCTCGATCCTAACATGCCGATGGCGCTGGTCCTGAAGGGCTGCTTCATGAACTACATGGGCATGAAGCCGTTGCTCGCCAGGGCCGCGCAGGCCGCCGCCGCCGCGGAAGCGCAGGCCGACGACGCGACGGCGCGCGAACGCGCGCACATCGCCGCGCTGCAGGCCTGGACCGCGGGCGATTACCGCACCGCGATCGCCCGCTGGGAAGGCATCCTGCGCGAGCATCCGCACGACTTCCTGGCGCTCAAGCTCGCGAACTACCTGCAGTTCTATCTCGGCGAGTCCGTCAGCATGCGCGACTCGGTACGCCGCGTGTTAGGTTCCTGGGATCCTGGCATGCCCTGCTACAGTTACGTGCGCACGCTGTTAGCTTTTGGACTGGAGGAAACCGGCGACTATGCCGAAGCGGAATCCATCGCGCGCCAGTCGCTCAGCGCCGATCCGCTCGACATCTGGGCCGTGCACGCAGTCGCACATGTCATGGAAGCCCAGGGCCGGTACCAAGAAGGCGTGCGCTTCCTCAGCGAGCGCGAAGCCGACTGGGACAGCAGTCACAATTTCCGCTACCACCTGTGGTGGCACCGCGCGCTGTTCCAGATCGGGTTGCGGCAGTTCGACGCGGTGCTCGCGCTGTACGACGAGAGCATCTGGGATCCGCGCTCCGACGAGTACCTCGATCTCTGCAACGACGCCTCGCTGCTGTTGCGGCTGGAGCTCGCCGGTGTCAACGTCGGTGCGCGCTGGCAGCCCTTGTTAGATAAGGTGAAGAATCGGCGCGACGAACACATCTTTGCGTTCGTCGATGCGCATTTCCTGCTGGCGCTCACCGCCAACCGGGCCCCCGAAGCAGAACTCATGCTGGACTCGCTGCGCGTGCTGGCGGCGAACGGCAGGACCACGACCGCCGAAGTCACGCGCGACGTCGGCCTCGCGCTGTGCGAAGCCATCTCTGCACATCGCGCCGGCGACTACGCCAGGGCGGTCGCCTGGCTGGCGCCACGGCGCGAGCGCCTGCAGGCCATCGGCGGCAGCCATACCCAGCGCGACGTGTTTCAGCAGTTGCTGGCGGACGCCGCCGCTCGTTAACGTGTATGCTTATCTGCTCTAACAACAACTTGGAACGAACATGATCTCCATCCGACAACTATTGCTCGGGGCTACCGCAGCCGTGACACTCGTGGCCTGTGCACCGGCTACGCCCCCGGCAGCCCTGGAGGCTCCGAAACATGACGCCGCCGCCGATGAAGCGGCCGTGCGCGCGGTCAACCCCGCCTGGTTCAAGGCTCACGCGGCCGGCGACGCCGCCGGTGTCGCCTCGCTGTACGCGGATGATGCGGTCGTCAGTCCGCCGGGCGCGCCGGCCGCGCGCGGCAAAGCGGCGATCCTTGAGTACTTCACCAAGGAACTGGCTGCCATGTCGTCCGCGGGACTGACCAATAACATGGGCGCGGATCCGACCGAAGTAGGCGTCTCCGGCGACCTCGCCTGGGAATGGGGCACGTACAACGTGACGGACAAAGCTGGCAAGATCGTCGAGATCGGCAAGTTCACGTCCGTCATCGCGCGCCGCGACGGCGGCTGGAAACTGATCCGCGACACCTGGAACGCGGACAACGCGCCTGCTGCGGAAGCACCGAAGAAGTAACAACCCGGTTGCAATTCGGGCGGCAGGCACACTAACAGCAGGAACCCTCGGTTGACTGTCCGCCCAGGGCCTGCCCGAAAGGCAGGCCGGTCCCGCAACCGGAAAATATGCCGAAATGCCGCGTGAAGTCGCCGACAAAATTAAAATGCGGCGCAAAGCGCGATTGCTGCAGCATCATCCAGGTGTTGCCGCAGACCGGAAACACCTTGCCGCGCTCGATCACATGGTGCTTGTCGAGGGCGAAGACATCGTCGTGATGGGTGATGCCGCCACGATAAACAACCGCCTGGCCGTAGTCCTCGCAGAAGGGCTCGAGCGTCGGGAGCTTGAAGAGCCGATAGGTCGCGGAGAAAAACCGCGCGGCGCCGAGCTGCGCGGCAAGTGTCTCGTCGGAGATGGTCAGCGATCTGTCAGCCACCAGGCGCGGATCGAGAAACCCCGCGCGCTTCGCCAATTGATGGAAATCGTTCCAGTACAGCGCGCCGCCCAGGCATTCGCCTAACAACACCGGATCATCGCGCAGCTCTGCGGGCAGGCGGCGGTCGGCATAGACATCGGCGAAATACATCTCGCCACCCGGCTTCAGGAGATCATAGGCATCGCGCAGTACCCGCAGCTTGTCGCGCGCCAGGTTCAACACACAGTTGGAGACGATGACATCGAAGCCGCCAGCCTCGAGGCCTAACGCGGTCAGACTCTCGATGTTGCCTTCGACGAAGCTGACGTTGGACTGCGCAAACCCGAAACGCTCCCGATGCCAATCGAGATGCCGGCGCGCGACCGCGATCTGCTCGGGTGTCATATCCACACCAACCACCGAACCCGTGGGCCCAACGAGCTGCGCCAGAACATACGCGTCCCGGCCCGAACCACTGCCGAGATCCAGAATGCGCGCACCCTCTAGCAGCGGCGGAGCGACCAGCCCGCAGCCATAGTATTTGGACAGCACTTCGTCGTGCACGTTACCCAGCAAACGGCGCAGCCAGGACGGTAGCTCCTCTGGCGTGCAACAGGCGCTGGTCTTGAGATCGTCTGACGACGTCAGCGTCTTGCCGTAATAGTCCTTGATGACTTCCATATCCATGCAGCAACCCCCGGTGTATAGGTCCAGACCCGGCCTGGCGACCTTTTATTGCAGGAGTCTACGCCGTCAGAGGCGCGCGCTGAGCTGATTGATCTCCGCGGCGTCGCGGTCGGCTTCATCGCGCCGCATCATGGCGACCCCGAGCTGGAATCCGATCGCGACCCGCTCCGTATTTGTTAGGCGCGGCTGGTCTTGCGGCTGGTCGCGTTTGTTATCCTCCTCCAGCCGGTGATTGAGGCGATGTATCTCATGGTCCCAGTGATCGCGGCGCGAGCGCGCTTCAGCCAGGGCCTTGCCGAGGCGGTAGCCGTGCAGAAAATCGTCTTCGGCCGGGCCGGCGCAGACCCCGGCGTAGCTGCTGTTACTGGCGCCGACGTCGAAAGCGTGGCGCGCGGTGCAAAAACGCTCCAGACCGCGTTCGCGACCCTCCATCCATTGCCGGCGGTCCGGGTTAACGCCGTGCGCGACACAGGCGGCGGCATGGTCGGCAAATCGCTCTTCCGGGTAACCGCTGGCGCCATCCCGCTGGCCGATGCCATACCAGTCGCCTGCGGCACATTCATTGCGCGACAACGAGGCGCAGCCGCTCAGGGCCAGGATTCCTAACAAAACAACCGCGCGTAGTGCATTTAACATAGATCCTCCCGCCAGTTTTACTGACGAGACCTACGCTACCGGGGCGCGGTGAACCGACCCTGAACGCGGCTACATACCCAGCTCAGCGAGATGCGCGACGTATTCTCAGTTGAGCCGGTACGTCATCTGCCCATCCGCTTCCTGCAGCACGCCTTCGCGAATCAGCTGATCGACCAGCCGCTGAACGACAGTCTCAGCATGCTTGCGCCCCAGGCCCGAGACGAGATGCTTCACCAGTCCCTGGCGCTTGCGCGGCCGGTTCCTAGCCGGCAGCGCCGTCAGAAATTCGCGTGCCTTCGCCACCACATCGCTCGGCACAGCTTCCATTTTGTTAGGTGCAACGGGTGCCGCCAGCGCCTTTGACTTCGCGCGCGCCCGGCCGGTGTCGTGCCGCGGCGGTTCGTGCCGCGCCGTTGTCGCGCCGAACGCTTCACTGATCGCCGCCACGCGCCGCACCCTGAACCTGCGTCCGACCAGATGTTTTACCAGCGGATCGAAGCCCTTGTCGCGCGACAGGATCACGCACTCGGCATCGGCGTATTTCGCGAGATACTCGCCGAGGTAAAAGGCGATATGAAAATCGAGCGCATTCTTGCCCTGCCCCTCGATGTCCACCGGCACGAAGCGCGGCCCCAGCTTCAGGGCGGTCTTGAGGAAGTCCTTGCTGACCGATTTCTGCGACGCGCCGAAGAAGAACGGCACCGTCACGTCGTCCGGCAGCGCCGCCAGGTCGACCTTGGGCACGTTTTCGAAATCCACCAGCAAGTAACGATGACTCATGTTGCGTAGTCTACGGGTCAGCGGTACTTTCGGGCACTGGAGGACACGACTTTGGCAACCGGGTGGGCGCAGGACGGCGCCGTGCAGGAACAGATCGACGCGACCGTGAAGGATGGCATCAAGCGCGCGCAAAGCCGGCTGCCACAGGGGCCGTCACTGACACATTGCGCGCAGTGCGGCGCGGACATCTCGCCCGAACGGCGCGCAGCACTGCCGGGCGTGCGCTGTTGCGTACCCTGCCAGGAAGCCGAAGACCAGCGCGCGACGACGAATGCCGGCTACAACCGGCGTGGCAGCAAGGACAGTCAGCTGCGCTGAGGATTCGAGTTCGCGAATCGTTACAACCGGTCTTTCTGGCCACCTGCAATCATTTTGCACATCGTTTAACGCACTGACCGCCACTACGCTGCGCGGATGCCCACCGAGACGATTGCGCAGCGCATTCTTGTTGTGCGTGGACTGAAGGTCCTGTTGGACAGCGACCTCGCCTCTTTGTATCAGGTTGAAACAAAAGCACAGGTTAGACAGGTCCAGCGCAACCCTCGTCGATTTCCATGCTCTCGTCGGTGCTCCGCAGCTCGCGGGCGGCGCACGTAAACGTCGAAATAATGCGCACTTTCGTCCGCCTGCGTGAAATCCTTTCCACGCACAAAGACCTCGCACGAAAGCTCGTCGACCTGGAAAGCAAATACGACAAACAATTCAAGATCGTGTTCGTTGCCATCCGCAGACTCATGGCAGAGCCCGAGCCGAAGCGCCGGCCAATCGGGTTCACCGCCAAGCTCGAGGATTAACGCAGCAACCTACCCGACGGCCCTGAGTTGCTTGAACTGGCATTTCGCGTCTGCATCCAGCACGGCAATACGGCGCGGCGTCCCAGCCCGGTTTACGCAGGATCTCGTTTCGCAGCCAACGTCGCGCCGCGCTCGAGAAAATACCGGCAGCTGTCACAGTCTTCCGTCGGGCTGGGTATCTCAGCGCCCTGCAGGCACGCGACCGCGTTCGTGATCGCCGCCGGCACCCAGTCGGTGTTGCCCTGATAGGCAATCAGCACCGGGTCGAAGCGCATCACGCCATTCAGGTCCTGATCGAAAAAGCCGCCATCCTTCCTGCCGTTGACATACAGGAAGTAACCTGTGTTGCTAACATCAAACCCCGCGCTGCGAAACAGCCACTGGTAAATTTCCATTTGCCGTTTGTAGCCACCGCCGAAACCACCGTCTAACGTCGGGGTGTCGCGCTTGGAAGTCGATTTGTAATCGACGATATGAAGCTGGCCGGATGTCCGGTCCTGCCACACGTCATCGATCGCGCCGAAGATCTCCGCGCCGGTGGCGGCGTGCACAACCCTGATCCCTTTGAAGTTGCTTCGCCAGGTCTCAAGGTTGTCATGTGCATAGCACCTAACATTCAGCCCATGGCGCACCCACAACGGATGCACGGCGCCGTTAGTGCGATATACATTAAACTCATTTTTCAACAAGGCATCGGTGGCGATCGCGAGCGTGAGCGGAAACATCGCGTGCGCTTTCATCTTCAGCCGGCGCTGCAGGTAAAAGCAGCACGGGCACTTGATGAATGACTCGAGCGCGGTACGGGAAAGTTTCAATTCCACGCGAAGATTTCAACTCTTTTGCCGAACAAAAACCAGACAAATCGGGGCCAGGCCAATCAGACCCAGCGTCGCGAGTCATGATCTAATGGGTTATGGACCAGCCCCTATGATAGATGCACGCAACAGTACCCGGGTCACAGTGGTCGGGGCGGGCCTGGTCGGTGGCAGTTGGGCCGTGGTATTTGCGCGCGCGAGATGTGCCGTGGTCGTACACGACCAGGACACGAAACAACTGCGGGCCGCAGAAACATGGATCCGGCAGACCCTTCTGTCGCTCGAATCAGCGGCCGCGCTGCGCGACACGGCGGCAGCGTCGCTCGATCGCATTTCGTATGAGACGGAGCGATCTGTGGCGGTTGCTGATGCGGACTATGTCCAGGAGTCGATTGTCGAATCGCTCGCGGCCAAGCGCAGCCTGTTTCAGCTCCTGGACCAGGAGACGCCTGCCACCGTGGTGCTGGCCAGTTCCACCTCTTCGTTTCCCATCAGCGCGATCGCCTCGGATCTCCCGGGACGGTCCCGATGCATCGTGGCTCATCCCGCGAACCCGCCGCATCTGATTTCGCTGACCGAAGTGTGCGGCGCCCCGTTTACAGGGGCCGACACGATTCAGTGGACGTTAGGTTTGTTAGCGCAGGTGGGACAGGTGCCGGTCCTGCTGCGGCAGGAAATCGACGGATTCGTTCTCAACCGTCTGCAGTGGTCCCTGCTCGCGGAGGCGCTGCGCCTGGTGGAGGAAGGGGTCATCGCCGCTCAAGACATCGATCGGGTCGTTAGCCTGGGTCTCGCACGTCGCTGGGCGCTCATGGGCCCGTTGCACGTCGGCGACTTAAATGCGCCAGGTGGCCTGTCCGACTACCTCGCGCGTTTTGGGCCAACTATCAATCGAATTGCCGAGTCGCGCGGCGCAAGTCCCGTGGCAGTGTCGGAGCAGCTGCTCGATTCGCTGCGTGAGTTGCAAGATCGCGCGGCGCGCGAGCCGCGCGCCAGGCGCCTGCAGGCACGCGATGAGAATTTGCTGCGACTCAATGGCGTCCTGGACCCACTGATTGCGCGGGATGACAGCGCGTGAACGCACCATGCCTGCCCCGTTTACGCAGGAACTCGTATCGCGGCCAGCAGTTCTTTGCGAGCCCTCAACCAGGCGTCCTTGGAAACAACGTTGTGCCTGATCATACCGACTTCGCTCAACGATGCTCGACGCCCGGCAGCACGCACAGCATTTCGAACAGCAGGTTGGCGGCCAGCAGCGCGGTGTTGCCCGTTGTATCGTAGGGTGGACTGACCTCAACCAGATCGCCGCCGACGAGGTCGAGTCCGCGACAACCGCGGATGATCTCTAGCGCCTGCGGCACCGTGAGTCCGCCAATCTCGACCGTACCGGTGCCCGGTGCGAACGCGGGATCGAGGCCGTCGATATCAAAGCTGAGATACACGGGGCCGCCGCCGACCTGCGCGACGATTTCGCGCATCAAGGGCGCCAGGGACTTGTACCAGCAGTCTTCCGCCTGCACGACGCGAAATCCCTGGGCTCGCGGCCAGTCGAAGTCTTCCGCCGTATAACCCGTGCCGCGCAGCCCGATCTGCGCGACGCGTTTCGTATCCAGCAGTCCTTCTTCCACCGCGCGCCGAAACGGCGTGCCGTGGGCAATTTTTTCGCCGAACATTTCGTCGTTGATGTCTGCGTGGGCGTCCACATGAACGAGCCCCACCGGGCCATGCTTGCGCCGCAGCGCCCGCAGGATCGGCAACACGATCGTGTGGTCGCCACCCATCGTTGCCGTGATGAGTCCGTGGTCGAGCAAGGCGTCGTAGTGGTTCTGGATCCGGTGCACCGAATCGGCGACGTTGTACGGGTTGGTGGCGACGTCGCC
>JANMYM010000038.1:0-17042 GCA_031382085.1 Gammaproteobacteria bacterium | reverse complement strand
GCGGAAGGACTCTATGTCACGTTAGCGCGCATCTTCACGGCGCTGTATTTCGCGTTTTTTATCCTGATGCCGTTCTATACCAGGGCGGAGCGCACCAAAACGCCGCCGTCGCGGGTGACGATGAGTCACGCGCTGATCGCCGCCGTGTTCGTCGGTGGCTTGTTAGCGTCCGGCAAGGCCTCGGCCGAGGAGGCATCCGGCCCGGTCGATATCTGCGCGCCTGGCGAGAAGCCGGCCTGGAAGCATTGGGCTGCCGAAAGCGAAACCGACTCGCTGCCGTCGCTGCAACGCGGCGCGCGCGATTTCATGGGTTATTGCGCCGGCTGTCATTCACTCAAGTACATGCGCTATTCGCGCCTGGCCGCGGACCTCAAGATCCCGGAAGCCCAGGCTCTGGGCCTGCTGTTTCCGCCAGGTGCCGACAAGAACGCCTACATCAAACCCGCGCTCGCGGCGGCCGATGGCGAGAGCTGGTTCGGCAAGGCGCCGCCTGATCTCTCGCTGATCGTGCGCGCCAAAGGGGCGGACTACGTCTACCAGTTCCTGAAGGCCTTTTACGCGGACGAAAAATCGGCCGTCACCGGTGTCAACAACCTGGCGTTGCCGAGTACCGCCATGCCGCACGTGCTGAGCGAACTGCAGGGTGTGCAAACCGCGGTATTTCGCAACTGCGAGCGCAAGGATGAGGACGGCAACGCGATCACGGAGTCGGTCTTCGACAAGTTCGAAAAAGGCACGTCGGGCCGCGTGAGCGCTGCGCAATACGATGGCACGGTGCACGATCTCGTCAACTTCCTCGATTATGTCTCCGATCCGGCGCAGAACGAGCGCCGCGACCTGGGTGTCTGGGTGGTGCTGTTTCTGTTAGCTTTCAGCGGTATCGCGTATTTCCTCAAGCAGGAATACTGGAAAGACGTTCACTGACCGACTATGTCCAGCACCAAAGATTCCGGGCCTGCGGTACCGCCGCCACGGCGGCCCTATCTGCTGCGCGCAATGCATCAGTGGATGAGCGACGCTGCGCTCACGCCCCATATCATCGTCGACGTCAACGTTTCCGGCGCGGAAGTGCCGCAGGCACATGTCAAGGACGGCAAGATCGTGCTCAACACGAGCTACAACGCGACCCAGCGGCTCAACATCAGCAACGACTGGGTGACTTTCGACGCACGCTTCGCCGGGATCATTCACCACGTGCGCTTTCCCGTGCGCGCGGTTCTGGGCATCTACGCGCGCGAAACCGGCGAAGGCATGGCCTTCAGTGGCGATGATCCCACGCCACCACCCGACCAGACCGGTCCGGGCACCGCTGATGAAGCGGCGCGCCGGCCGCAACTCAAGATCGTCAAATAGCCTGCCAATCCGCAACGCGCGGGGGTGAGCAGCTAACGTGGCGCTGGCGGGACCTGTTGGTCGAACAATTTTTCCAGGTGCGAGGTTAGATGGCGCGCGCCGAGCGGCACCGATTCGTGCAGATAGCGCTCCAACTCCAGGGCGTGCTCAGAGACCCGAATTACCCAATGTGGGCGTGTAGGTGGCGAGTTGTACCAGGGATCGCCTTTGTGCAGCGTCGCCGGTCTGCAGGTAATGAGCACGGTGCGTGCGGGCGCCCGGGTGGCGATTGCAATGTGCGCTGCGCCACGCTGCAAATGGTGACGCTCTCCCGGTCGGGTGCGAGTGCCTTCCGGAAACATGAGTAGCGAGCGGCCAGCGCCTAGCGTGGCGGTGCAGTTGGCAATCAGGCGCTCGCCGTCGGAGACATTGCTGATGTAACCCGCCCATTGCACCGGCCAGCGCAGAAACGGGTTGCGCCACAGCGCTTCTTTAACGATGCAGACGACTTCTGGCATCAACGACACCAGAAAAACAACATCGATGAGACTCGGGTGATTGGCAATAACCAGCTGGCCACGCGTTGCGAGCCATCGCCGCCCGTGGATTTCATAGCTAAGCACACCCACGGATCTCATCAGCCGGACAAAAAGTCGCATTGACGCGGAGATGGCTCGCTGGACGCGGCAGTGACCGCGTTCGCGGCTGCCGCTGACGAGATAAAGCAGCGGCCACACGCTGAGCCCCTGCACCAGCGCCCCGAGTCCAAAACAAGCAAAGCAGAATCCGGTCGCCGCGATACGCCACGCCCGCGCCAGTTTTTCCAGCAATCCCGTCACGCGATCCGCGGCAGCTGGTACGTGCCTTCGATTTCAAGCAACAGTTCGCGGCGGCAGATATCGGCCTGCAGATACAGCGCCGGCTCCTGCGGCAGCGACCATTCTGCCAGTTTGTTAGCAATCTCTGCAAAATCCACTGGATTTCGCACATAGATTTTCAGCGATTCCGGTTGCAGCTCCGCAGCATCGAGCGCGGAACCCCGGACTCTGAGCGTTTCCGTTAGCAGGGCCCGCAGATTGGCCAGGGTCTCTTCGACCTGAGCACCTGCATCGTTGGGATGCCGGCTCTCGTGTCCGACGATACTGGCGGTGCCTGACACCAGGAGTTGCGCGCCATTCATGCCTGCCAGCAGGGCCGCACGTGAAAACATCGGGGAATGGGCGCCGTATTGCCGTGGATAGCAAAAGGCCGACACTTGCCGCGGATTCTCGATCTGGATCGCTGCCTGGCGACCGGCTATGCACACAAGCACAAGGTCGCCGCCAGCGCAGCCGACGCCGCTCGCCGCGGGCAGCGCATGGTAGCCGTCGGACCGCAAGGCAACAGCGGCATGGCGGCCGGAATTGAACTGGCGATAACGCTCCTGGTCGCCGTCGCCATCATTGATTGCCGACAGGTAGTTCCACATCCGTTGCCAATGGGGATAGCCGAGGTGGCGCAGCATCGCATCCATGCGCAGGTAGTGCGAGCGTGTTGTCCGGTCCAGATCGAGGCCGTGTTCCGCCGGCACGACAACAGAGGCGAAAATCGTTTCGCCGTCGTGGGCGTACCGGTACTGGTCGCGCCGTCCGCATTCCACCGGTCCCGAACCCAACCACATCTCGCAGTCTGCACCTGCGGTCAAGGACCTCATATTGACCTGAATGATGCGGTCGTCGGTAGCCGGCGCGGCTTCCTCCGAAAACTGAAAACAGCACAGCGCGTTGTCCGGCAGCGGCCGGTTGAATTGCCCTGTCCTGACTCTTAGCACATGCGCCCGGGCGGTACCGCCATGATGAAGTTCATGAGATTATCCTCAGCATGACTGCGCCTTCCAACGATGCGATAAGCACCCGGATTGTTGCCCCCCATCCGTTGCTGACAAAGTATTACGACGATGAGCCTGGGCGCAAGCGCCGCGTTAACGAGCTGTTTAACGTATCCGCCACGCACTATGACTGGATCACCGATGCGATGTCCTTCGGGACCGGTCGCTGGTACCGCCGGGATGTATTGCGCAGAGTTGGTGTTGGTGCCGGCGCGGCGTTGATCGATGTTGGCTGCGGTACCGGCGTGATAGCGGTTGCGGCTCAAGGGCTGGTTGGGCCCTCGGGCCGTGTGGTCGCGGTCGATCCCAGCGAGGGTATGCTCAGAGAGGCGCGCAAGGCTGGCGTGCGAGACGCGCGCCTTGGCCGTGGCGAGGCGCTGCCGGTGGCCGATGGTGAGTTCAACGTGCTAACGATGGGCTATGCGTTGCGTCACGTCGAAGACCTGTTGCAAACATTCTGCGAGTATCGCCGTGTTCTGAAACCGGGAGGGATGGTCCTGCTGCTTGAAATTACGCGCCCGGAACGGCGGCTGCAATATCATTTCCTGAAATTCTATCTGAAGCATGTGATTCCGATCGTGACGCGGCTGGGGCGTCGCTCGCGGGATGCCCAGGAACTCATGCGCTACTACTGGGACACGATCGAAGCCTGCGTACCGCCGGCAACCATCCTGGATGCACTGGAAAAAGCAGGCTTTCAGAACGTGCAGAGAAACGTGCTGCATGGCATGTTGAGCGAATATGTTGCTGTTAAACCAGGTTGAGTCCATTTATGACTGATATCGCAAGCGACGCGGAGCGCGAATTGGCGCGACTCATTGTCAGTGCCCTCAAAATCGAACACGTCGATGCGAACAGTGTCGATCCGTCCTGGCCGATGTTTGGCAGTGCCAATCCTGGCTGGGGACTCGATTCCATAGATGCGCTCGAAATCGTGCTTGCGATTCAGCAGAAATATCGCGTGGAACTCAAGGCGGACGACGCCCAGGTAACCCAGGGTTTCGAGTCGTTGCGGGCGTTGAGTCATCTGGTAGCTGCGCGCCGCACGACGTGAGTCCGCGGGTCGCCAAGAATGATCGCTGCGTCGGCTTGATTGCAGTTATCGTGTTGGTCGAGTACCTCTACAGACGCTGGCGATTCGACGCCTTCCCCCATCCGGGGTTCATCGAGTATTTACGCATCGTAGTGCGCTCAAATCCACGGCATCGGTCGTGAACACCGCGTCCTGGCTTGAATTGATGACCGACCCGGACGCCGCGATCGCGTGGCGCGAGGGCCGCAGAATTTCGCGCGCCGAATTTGCGCGCTCGGCGGCCACCGTCGCGGCTGGCCTGCCGGACGGCAGTTTCTTCATCAATCGTTGTGGATCGCGCTACAACTTCGCGGTGGCATTCGCGGCCGTCGCGCTGCGCGATGCGACCAATCTTCTCCCGCCCGCCGCCGGCGACGGCGCAATTGGAAGTCTACGCAGCAGCTACCCAGATGCGAAGATTCTCGACGACGACGTGTTATGCGAACTGATGCGCGGCCGGGCCCGAACACCGGCACGCCGTGATCTGTGCTCAGCTTCGCATATTGTGGCGATCGCATTCACCTCCGGCAGCACTGGCGCGCCGCGGGCTTGTCCGAAGCCGTGGCAGCTGCTCGCCATGTCGGCGCACTACTGCCGCAGGCAAGTCGGAAGCGGCAATTTTTTCAATGTGGTTGCGACCGTGCCGTCGCAACATATGTTCGGGCTGGAGACCGTGGTCGTAACGGCGATTGCCGCGGGCTGGGCAATTTACGATGGTCCGAGTTTTTATCCGGCCGAGATTGTCGCGGCTCTCGAAGAGTTGCCGCGACCCCGCATGCTCATCACGTCCCCGTTTCACCTCGGTCACATTCTGTCGTGGCAACAAGACATGCCGGGCATTGATGTCGTGCTAACAGCGACGGCGCCATTGTCCCAGGAAATGGCGCGTGAGACAGAGCGTCGCTGCGGCGGCCACGTGCAGGAGATTTATGGCTGCTCGGAGGCAGGCAGCCTGGCGACCCGCCGCACTGCCAGTGAATTGCAGTTCAGTCCCTATCCCGGCGTGATTCTTGCGATGCGCGGCGAGTTGACAGAAGTGTCCGCAGAGCATTTTCCCGGGACTGTACAGCTGCCTGATCAACTGGAGTTTGCGGGCAACGGAAGATTCGTTTTGTTAGGCCGGGACGCCGACATGATCAAAGTGGCGGGCCGGCGCGGATCGCTCACGGACATAACGTGCGTGCTAAAAGGCCTGCCGGGCGTGGACGACGCCGTGGTTTTCATGCCTGGCGAAGGCGACCAGGAGCGGCCGGTGGCGCTGGTGGTCGCACCGGGCCGCACCGAGATGCAATTGCGCGCTGCGCTGGCTGGTTTGATTGATCCGATTTTTATTCCGCGGCCATTGCGCCTGGTGCCTTCGTTGCCGCGCAATTCGCTCGGCAAGCTTGTCCAGTCCGATTTGCGGGCACTGCTGGTGGCGACGCGTGACTGACGGCAGCGCGAGCTTCGTCGTGCCGACCGACCATCCTGCGCTAGCTGGACATTTCCCCGGCAATCCGCAAGTGCCCGGCGTTGTCATTCTTGACCTTGCGCTTGCAACCCTGCCGCAAGGGCGCAGGCTGGCGGGAATTGTCAGCGCCAAGTTCCACGCCAGCCTGTTGCCTGGAATTGTCTGCGATGTGAGGTGGCGCGACACACCTGGCGTCACACATGTGAACTGCGAATCGCGCGGAGTGACAATCGCCGTTGCGGTATTCAAATGGGAAATTTCAGGCTCAGGGCCATGAGCTGGGAATCGCAACGCGAGCGCGGCACATTGCTGATGCTGCGCCTGATGCGATCAATTGCGCTACGTCTGGGCCGCAGGACCGCGCAATGGGTGCTGTATCCGCTGACAGCCTATTTCGTCCTGACTTCGGCGACAACGCGCAAAGCGTCGCGGGACTACCTGGCGCGGGTGCTGCCTGCCAAGCCGCGACTGCGCGACATCATGCGGCATGTATTTACGTTCGCGATCATATCGTTGGACCGGGTATTCCTGCTGACGGAGGCGCGGGGTTTTGAATTGCAATTGCAGGGCGAGGATGCGGCGGTGAGTGTCGCGCGGCGCGGTGGATCGCTGTTGTTCGTTGCGCATTTCGGCAGTTTCGAGATCATGCGCGTCGGCGCCGTGCAGCGGCATCAATTGCCGTTACGTGTGGTGCTTGATGGCAATGTCGGGCGCCATTTCATGACCGCACTGGCAGAACTCAATCCGCAGCTCGCTGCCTGCATCATCAACTCGGCGGATCGCGGGCTTGATCACGTTCTCAAAATCAGCGAAGCCGTTTCACAAGGCGCAATCGTTGGCATGATGGTTGACCGGGTTCGGGTTGGCGAACGCCTGGTTGAGGTGCAGTTTCTCGGTGGCACCGCCCGGTTTCCGGCAGGGCCGTGGCTGGTCGCGGCGGCGCTGCGCGTGCCGGTCATTCTGGCATTCGCAAGCTGGCAGGGCGGGGCGCGCTACGAGTTGAGATTCGAAATATTTGCCGACCGCATTGACCTGCCCCGGCACGAACGCGAGGCCGCGTTACGTGTTTGCGTGCAAGGCTATGCGGATCGACTTGCGCTGGCGGTGCGCGCGAATCCCTACAACTGGTCGAACTTTTTCGATTTCTGGCCGCGATGAAGCCACTGACCATATCTGCCTACACTGCTGTCAGCGCCGCCGGGCGTGGACGCGCGGCACTGCTGTCGGCGTTGCGTGACGGCAGAACATGTCTTGAGCGCAAGGCATTTGACGACGCGCAGCTGGATTGCTTCATTGGCGAGGTTGCCGGTGTCGCGGCGCATACCCTGCCCGCACCGTGGCGGGACTGGGACTGCCGCAATAACCGGCTGGTTGACATGGCGCTGCGCAGCGACGGATTCGAGGTAGCAATTGCCGCGGCAATTGCGCTCTATGGCCCGGATCGGATCGGCGTATTCATGGGCACGAGCACATCCGGTGTCAGGCAGACGGAACTTGCGTTTGCCGCGCGCGCATCCGACGACAGCAATCTGCCGGATTGGTACAACTATCGCACCACCCAAAGCACCTACTCGGTTGCCGATTTCACGCGCAGCCGCCTCGGTCTGACGGGCGTCACAGTCGCAATTGCAGCGGCCTGCGCATCGAGCGCCAAGGTATTTGCGTCAGCGGCGCGCGCGATCGCGGCAGGGACTTGTGACGCGGCGGTTGTGGGCGGCGCCGATAGTCTCTGCCTCACGACACTGTACGGGTTCAATTCGCTGCAACTTGTGTCCGCCGACATCTGCAGACCTGCGGACACCGACCGAAAAGGACTTTCCCTCGGCGAGGCTGCGGGGTTCGCGTTGCTGGAGCGCTCGCCCAGCGATGGCCGGCCCGCATTGTTAGGTTATGGCGAATCCAGCGATGCGTTTCATATGTCGCAACCCCGGCCGGATGGCGCAGGCGCCATGCGCGCCATGAGTCTTGCGATCGAGCGCGCCGGCCCGGGCAACGCGGTGATCGACTACGTTAATCTGCACGGCACCGCAACACCTGCCAACGACCTTGCCGAGGCTGGTGCCGTGGTCGAATTGCTGGGTCGCGAAATGCCCTGCAGTTCGACCAAGGGCTGGACCGGACACACACTAGGCGCTGCCGGAATCCTCGAAGCTGTGATCGCCTGCCTTGCAGTCGAACATGGCGTAATACCGATGAGCCTGAATACACTCACGGTCGATCCGGCAATCAAGGCCAATATCGTGCGCGAGACACGCAGCGTCCAGGTCCGCCGGGTGCTGTCAAACAGTTTCGGGTTTGGTGGCGCCAATTGCAGCCTGCTGATCGGCCGCAGCGCGTGATTGCCTGCTATTTGCAATCAGTGGGTTTGGCGGCACCGGGCCTGAAAAACTGGCTCGCGGGCAGGACGCTGCTGGTGTCCGACGATCCATTGCACAAGGACCCGGAGACTCCCTACGCACCAACCCTGCTGCCGCCTAACGAGCGGCGGCGTGCCACGACCGCAATACGTCAGGCGTTTCGTGCCGCCGAAGACGCCCTGCGTGACCATGCCTCGGATCCGTCCAGGCTGGCCTCCGTGTTTGCATCGTCCGATGCAGATCTTGCCGTGCTCAACCGGATATGCAACGCGTTGACGCAGCCTGAACGGCAGATCTCGCCAACCGATTTCCATAACTCCGTGCATAACGCAGCCGGCGGCTATTTCAGCATCGCGATTCGCAGCATGTCGACAACCACCAGCGTCGCTGCCTTTGATGCCAGTTTCGCGGCCGGGCTGCTGGAAGCCGCGACGCTGGCGAACATCGAAGGATGCGATGTGCTGTTGGTGGCCTACGACGTGATAGGGCCGCCACCATTGTTAGCGGTGCGACCAATGATGACGAGCGGCAGCTGCGCGTTACTGGTGGCTGCCACGCCCGGGCCTGCGACTCTTGCAAGACTCGATCTGCAGACCGGCGCGGGCAGTGAGTCAGTGTGCAGCAGTGCAGCTGCGGAAGAATTGCGTACCGGTTGTCCTGCGCTGCGGGGCTTGCCATTGTTGGAACTTCTCGCAAAGTCTCAGGCTGGCGAGTGCCGTCTTAAAATGGATGCGGGCCGGATTCTGCGCGTGATGGTTCAACCGGCATGAGCGGCTATCCGGATATCGCACTACTGGTGCCGCATGCGGGCAGCATGTGTTTGCTGGAGTGCATCGTCGCCCTGGACGGCCACGGCATTTGCTGCAGCACCCGCACACATCGCGCGGCATCGAATCCGTTGCGACATGCCGGCCGCCTGAGTGCGCTGCACCTCGCCGAGTATGGGGCGCAGGCGATGGCCACGCATGGCATCCTGCGGGAGCCCGTGGGCAGCGCGGCTCGGCGCGCCGGCATGCTGGTGTCGATTCGCGACCTCGATTTGCGGGTGGAAAGACTGGACGACGTCGCGGAGGACCTTGTGATCACGGCGCATAGTCGGTTGGCGCAGTCCGGCGGGCTTATCTATGATTTCGCGGCAGTCGCGGGCGCAAAATTTTTAGGTGGCGGGCGTGTGCAGGTGCTGTTCGTTCGTTAGCTTGCGGGCAACCATCAGGACTTCGGTGGGTGGCGGTTCGGGACGCACCAGGCCCATGCGCCGCATGATGCCCAGGTCGCGCAATGACCACCATGGCGAATATTCGCGGATCTGTTGCTCCGCGACCTTGAACCTGGCGCTGCGCACCAATTGCAGATATCCGCTCGCGGGTCGTTGCACGTTCGGCGGATGGCGAAACAGCCAGCGTACCGTCCAGCTGTTGATGAAAGACTCGCAGGATTCGCTGACCAACAGAAAGCCGCCGGGCGCAAGCACGCGGTAGAGTTCGCTCAACGCGCGTTCCTGCTGCGCGACATGATGCAGGAGCTGGTGGCAAAATATGCCATCGATTGAGTTGTCGGGAATATCGAGCGCCAGTACGGATCCTGTAATGGCCTGCAAAGGGCAGGGCAAGTTCCTTGCTGTCCCGGATGCCAGCTGCACCAGGCGCGGATCGACATCCACCGCAATCATACGCCGCGGCTTGAAACGATTCGCCAGCACAGGCAGCGCCATGCCTTGTCCGCAACCTATGTCCATGAGACAGTGAAATTCGGCAGCCTGAAATCCCAGCATCTGATGCAGGTCGTCAATGGCCGGCGTTAGCACATGGCGAAGCCATATGTCGGTGCTGAGAAACCATCCGCCGAACGACGTGTCGCGCGTGTTTTCGGTAGCGCAGTTTGGGGTCATCTAAGGAGCTGGGGGTGGTGGCATGTGGACGCGATCAGATGATACGGCCCTGACGGGCACGCGCAAGATGGTCGAGATCGTGACCCGGCTACTGGAGTCGGTGCCACTGGGCGTGTTTCTCCTGTACCTCGCATTCGCGCGCCCCGAGATTCGCAGTGCTTGGCGCGAACCCTATTTTGTTTGTGCGGGCCTGGCGCTTCTGGGCCAGGCCGCGCTGCAGGTGACCGGGCTCATCCGCCACAGTATCTATCTGGCGTTGGCGCTGTACTTTATTTGTGGCGGTACCGCACTGGCGCTCGATTATCGGCCGCTGAGCGATTGGTATGGCGAAGTCGAAGCAGCGGCGATGCTCGTATGGGTCGCGGTCGTTGGCATAGTCACAACCGTCGCCCGCCCTGCCGGATTCACCGGATACACAGCAGCCTCGCGCAGGCAGACAGTAGCAGCCTCGCTGATACTCCTGCTGGTGGTGCTGATTGCCACTGCAGTGTCGTTCGCAGGACTAGGGCACCCGCTTTGGAATGCGTACGCGCCTTTTGTTGCGGTATTTGTCGCACACGCCTGGCTGCGCGACCGCCTGCGACGCCGGGATCGGGCTAGGGCAGCGTTACAATTTCCGCCTTGAACGCGACGCCTCCGGAAACAGCGCCTGCGCCGCACTCATACTCGGTCTCGCTGCTGAATTCCTGATTGCGGTAATTGCTGCGGATGCCGACCACGGCATTGGCGCCCAGCGCTCGGGCGCGTTCGCCGAGCGCCATCATCGCGGACAGAAATGTCCATTCACAGCCTTCGCTGTCCGACTTATTGAAAAAGTTGGTCTTGCGGCTCGTCGTTACCGGGCCCAGCGACCTGCTCGGGCTTGCGAATTTTTGCGATCCAAAGAAAAAGCGCACTCCCTGCGGAAGTTTGCCGGATGACTGGGCTTTTGACATCGCTGACGCGATCGGCATTTTAAGCCGCGTGTCGCGCGCATCTGCCGGCGTGGACGAAAGCGTGATGCAGGTTGCTATCAAGGCGCTGAGCATTTTGTTCATGTTGGGTGCCGAATGTTGTAGGTATGTTTGTTATTGTGTGGCATGTCGCACTGGCGATTCAAGTCGCGATTTTGGGTCGGCGCCTGGACGATGGGCGGCCAGGACAACGACATGCTGCAGCGGCTTCTTGGCTAACAACTACGACGCGGTTTCCGGTGGCCCCACGGGCAGGATGGTCAAGACCGACAAGCGTGGCAAAAAGAACTAGTTTGCGCGCGCCAGCAGCAGCGAGGTATTGATGCCGCCAAACGCAAAGTTATTGTTCATGGCAATGCCAATATCAAGATTGCGGCCGGCCCCGACGATATAGTCCAGGTCGCCGCAGCGTTCATCGACCTGGCGCAGATTCAATGTGGGCGCGAACCAGCCGCTGCGCATCATTTCGATCGTCGCCCAGGATTCCAGCGCGCCGCAGGCGCCCAGCGTATGGCCGAAATGGCCTTTCAATGAACTGACGGGAGTCTGCTGGCCTAACAAACGAAAAGTCGCCTGCGATTCGGCGATATCGCCGGTTTCCGTGGCAGTGCCGTGCGCATTCACGTACTGGACAGCCGGTATTTCCAGGCAGGCGTCTGCCAGGGCGAGGCGCATCACCGCTTCCATCGTCCTGGTGTTGGGATGCGTAACGTGATCACCGTCGGAATTGGAAGCGAAGCCAAGTATTTCGGCTTGAATGCGCGCTCCGCGCGCCATTGCCTGACCGCGTTCCTCGAGCAGCAAGGTGCAGGCGCCTTCGCCGATCACGAGGCCGTCGCGATGCTTGTCGAAGGGCGCAGGCGTAGTCTTGGGCGCATCGTTTTTGGTCGAGGTTGCGTACAACGTGTCGAATACCGCGGCCTCGGAAGCGCAGATCTCCTCGGCACCTCCCGCGACCATGGCGTCCTGCAGACCAAACTTGATCGCTTCGTACGCATAACCAATGCCCTGGCTGCCGGACGTGCATGCGCTCGACGTCGGAATCACCCGCCCTTTGAGACCAAAATACACGCCGATGTTCACTGCGGTGGTATGGCTCATCATGCGGATATACGTGGTCGCATTGATGTTGCCGGCCGCGCCGTTCAGAAGCATTGCACCGAAATCGCGAACGGCATCAGGGCTGCCAGTGCTGGAACCGTAGGCGACGCCGACACGACCGGATTCGAGGAGCGCGTCATCCAGGAGGCCAGCGTCAGCCAACGCGAGTTCGGATGCCCGCACGGCCATTTGCGCCACGCGACCCATGGTACGGGTCGCTTTGCGTGAGTAGTGCGATGGCAGCACAAAGTTGCGGACCGGAGCGCCGAGGCGCGTCAGCATGTCAGGATAGCGGTCCCACTCGGGCATGCGCTCTACGCCGCTCGCACCTGCCTGAAGACTGCGCTGTACTTCCGTCCAGCTGTTGCCGAGCGAGGTGATGGCGGCCATGCCGGTGACGACTACGCGCCTCACCTAACAAATTCCTCCATTAACGCCGATGACCTGCCGGGTAATGTAGGCAGCGTCAGGGCCTAACAGGAACGCGACGATTCCCGCGACTTCTTCAGGCTCGCCGACGCGGCCCGCAGGGATCATTTTCATTATTTCCTGGAGCGGCGCGTTTTGTGTCATGTCGGTGCGTATCAGGCCCGGTGCGACGCAGTTAACCGTGATGTTTCGATTGGCAAGCTCCACTGCAAGCGCCTTGCTCGCACCGATGATACCGGCTTTGGCGGCGCTGTAATTGACCTGTCCGCGATTGCCGGTAATTCCCGACACCGAGGACAATGCGACGATCCGACCCGGTTTGCGCCTGCGAATCATCGGCATGATGAGCGGCTGCAATACGTTGTAGAACCCATCGAGATTGGTCCTGAGTACCTGATCCCAGTCGTCGCCACTGAGTGCTGGAAATGCACCGTCGCGCGCGATTCCCGCGTTGCATACGACGCCGTAGTAGGCCCCGTGACTTTCAATATCGGCACCGATGGCGCTTGCAGCCGCCGCGCGGTCACTGACATCGAACACGATCTGGCGTGCACTGCAGCCCAGTTTCTGGATTTCCGCCAGGACAGCAACCAGTTCTTTCGATGTCTGTCGACCGTGCAGCACGAGTTCATAACCGCTGCGTGCGAGACGCAATGCGATCGCGCGACCAATACCCCGGCTGGAGCCTGTTATCAACACACGGTCAGTCATACAGTTGACGTTCTACCACGCTTGCAATGTCCTGCGGCTGGACCGCTTTCAGCGTCGAGCGTGCGAGCACGCTGGAATTCCGGCTGATGGTGCAATCGTAGGCCACGAAGTCCCGGTCGTCGCGCAGCAACTGGCGCGCTTCGATCCGCAGTATCGTCGCGTGCGGGAAATGGCCCACGTTGCAGCGGTATTCCCTGCAACCGAGCAACAGGCAGATTGACGGGAGCTCGCCGCGCTGCACAAGACCCAGCCCACCATGAGCCGCCGCGGTTTGCGCCATGTATTCCAGGCCCACATAGGCAGGGACCCCCAGCGGCGCCTGGTAAAAAACACTCTCGGGCCGAATGGCGACGCTGGCGCGCAACCAGTCCTCGCCGTAGTCGTCGATGGAATCGATCAGCAGCATCGGTGGCCGCTGCGGCAACAGGTCGGCCGGCCGGTAGGTCTGATGCAGCTGAATCACGGTTGAGTTGTCTGCGATGGTCGGCAAATCATCATGCTGTGAACAATACCGACTGGGTGCACGATTTCCAGCAGCTCCAGACCTGCGCGGCGGACCAGCCCGGCCATAACATCGCTGGTGTACATACGGCTATTGCCATTCGCCAGCGCGGCGAAATACAACGACGTTTGTTGCAGGCAAAATGCGGCTGCAGGTTGCTTCTGGAGGTCCCAAAATGGCTCAAGAATGTAAATCCGCCCCGGGTCCTGCAACGCCGAGTTACAACGCATCAGCACTGAGACGATTTCTTCTTCCGCAAAACAATCAAGAAACTGGCTCATCCAGATGGCATCGTAACCTGTCGGCAGCATTGCCTGCGGATCCAATAAATCGGCGGGATACCAGTCGATACGCTCCAGCCCTGGCGCGCCCGAGAGCTGCATTCTGGACATGGCGATCTGGCCCGGCAGATCGAGGATCGTCACCTGTACCGACGGCTGCCGCTCGACGCAGGCGCGCGCAAAACGACCGGTATTACCGCCGATATCGAGTATGCGCTTGTGCCCGGCCATTGCTAACACGTCCAGAGATGGCTGGAAGGCGAGATCAGAATAATAGTGATCGAAGGCGAGCCAGGCGCTGCGCGTCCGCGCGGGCAACATTGCAAGTGCCTGGTAAATCGTTGCCCAGTCGCCAAGAACCCCCAGTCCGGCCGGGCGACTTTCCTGCAGTGCAATGTCCAGCGAATGCATTCCCTGATAGTTCACGTAATGCGAGAAATCCATGTTGACGCGGGTCATGGGGTCATGCAGCACAAACCATGCGGTCTTGGTTGTGCGGTAGCGATCTGCCCCGGTGGTCAACAAACCAATGCCCAACGCAGCTTCCACGAGTACGCGCAGTGCATAGCGCGTCAGCGTATGACTCGCAACAATGTCATCGAAGGTCATGCCTGCGGCGCCAGCTTCCTCGATGCGTTCGAGTACGCCGCTATCGCGCAAAACGCGGGTGGCCTGAAACACGCTGGGCCCGAATGCGATACGTTGTGCCTGTTCGCGCGCATCGAGAGCCGACTGCTCCTGATGGTCGAACATCATGGCGTTGACCGCTTCTTGAGCAGTATCGAAAGCGACAGCGCGCAAATGATGCCCAGCGTGATAGTCAGGCCTATGGAACGCACGAATGGCACTGACGAAAGACCTAACAGTCCGAACGAAAGCAGCGTCGTCGCGCCGCACAACACGACTGCCAGTACCGTAGCGGCCTGCTGGTCCTCGCGCAGAAAGATCGCGTAGTCAACTCCCATGCCAAGCACCAGCAACAGCGCCAGCGTATTGAAAAGATTGAGCGGCTCGCCGAGCAGACCGAGCAGCGCAACCGTGAATACCACGCTGCCGACCGCCGGCAACGCTGTCACGAACGCTGTGCGCGAGCGATACCGCGCCAGCAACGTAACGAGAATCAATGCTGCGACCAGCAGCAACACCCGCAAGGTTGTTTGTCGATAATGGCGCAGCACAGAGTTGATTTCCCCGACTTGATCGACAAACCCTACCCCGGGAAGATTTGCAATGGCTGCCTTCAGCGCAGGAACGTCCGTCAGTCCGCGCAGCAGAACAACGCTGGCATGTTTGCCATCTGGAAGTTGCAGCCAAAGAGGCCGCCACGGTTCCGACATGCTGGAAGCGAGCCAATCCTGCGGGTGGTAGTTTCGTTGCAATGCCTGCTGAAAAGCGCCAACGCGTCGCGCGACTTCAGTGGCGGGAAATCCAATTGACAGCAACGCGCGAGCCAACGCGCCGTCCGTGCCCGTTACGTAGCGCGCCAGCAATTTGCGGTTATCTGCCTGGCGATCCAACGATGACAGGCTTTGAGTGACCGCGAAGTGACCGGAGAGCTGGGCGCGGTCCTGGAGCGGCTGCAGACGACGGCGAGTAGCCTCTTCGCGCACCAAGACCTCTTCTTCGGAGGCGCCTACGACCAGAATAAACTGCGTTTCAAAACCTGTTTGCAGAATCTGCCGCACGCGCTGCTCTGTTGCTGCAAGTTCAGCGGACGGCCTTTGCAGCGTCCGCACATTGTCCTCGGTCTTGATTCTGAGCAAACCTGCGGCGGTAACTACGATTGCAGCCAGAAGCAACCAGCGGCGCGTTGGCGGCGACAGCTGCCAATTGTTCAGTCGTTGTGCCCAGTCGGGAACGCAGGCCGCGCTACGAAAATTGAAGTGCGGCAGCACGAGTATCACAAGTGCGCAGGAGACCAGCAATCCAACCGACGAATACAGCGCGATCTGCCGCAGACCGGAAATAGGCGCGAGTAGCAGTGCCAGGTAACCAGCGATGGTTGTGCCGCAACCTAACAGCAGCGCGGGAGCAATGTCCTTTGATGAAGATTGCGGATTACCGAGGCAATGCGCGAAGTGATGCAGGGTGTAGTCCACCGCAACGCCGATGAGGCTGGTCCCGAACGTGAGCGTCAGTACATGCACGTTGCCGAAAACAGCCTGACAGGCCGAGATTGCGGCGGCGGTTGCGACCGCAAGCACGACCAGGGTCATCAGCAGCGGCCAGGGTGAGCGAAATACCACCACGACCAGCGCAACGATCGCGAGCACGCCCGCCAGGCCGAAGCGCGTAATTTCGCCGCGTGCGCTGCGTGCGCCTTGCGCCGCATGGAACACCACGCCCGATCCGATCGTCGCGAATCCGTTGTCGATCCGATTTGCCGCTGCGCGAGCGTTGTCGATCGCGCCGAGGACCTGGTCCTGGACCGGAAGCGCGTACGGATTGCCTGCCAGGCGCGCGCGTATCAGTGCGTAGGTGCGGCCACCACTGCTCACCGCAAGGTAATCATCTTCCAAGCGAGCCGCCCCGTTGACTGATGGAGCGTCGACGGTATCGGAGGCCAGGCCAAGTGGATCATCCGTCAATGCGAATGGCCGCGCGAATCCTAACGGCGTGTAGGCTGCCTGTTGCGCTTCCATTTCCAGTCTTGCCACGTCCCCGCGCGCAAGCATGTCGTGGTGCCGATCCGACAACAATGCAGCGCGTCGCCCCAATTGCGCACGGATCTGGTCGAGCATGTTGGCGTCGAGCGAGAATTCCACCCGATCGAATGCCGGGGACGTGCGCAATGCATCGGCAAACACCTTGGCTGCTTCACGGGTATTTTCCGGGTCTCGAGTGCCGGCGAGAAACAGTAACTCGCTGCTGGCGCTCTCTGCAAACTTCCGGATCGCCACAATTGCTTCGCGATCGCTGCCGGCGCCCGGCAACAGGTCTAGCAGATTCGATTCGACCTGGACAGATGCGAGGCCGCGCCACCCGAACCAGATTGCGAAGCCGCAAATCGCGAACAGTGACGTCCAGAATGACAGCGGGCGTGCAGCGGGCTTCATGTGGGATCTAGGGAAGCTCTGCACAGGTAGCGCGACGCGCTAA
>JANMYM010000001.1:0-61611 GCA_031382085.1 Gammaproteobacteria bacterium | reverse complement strand
TGCCGCGCCTGATCATGATCATCGGACTGACCGATCCTTCGGCGCAGTACTCTGCGAAGGCAGCACGCGCCGGTTCCTCCTGGCCGAACGCGAGACCCAAGACAGATTTGCCGTCGATCTCGCCCACGATTTCATTGACGTTACCGCCCGCCAGCTCAACCAGCGTGGGAAGCAAGTCGTGAAGTGCGACCGGCGCTGCTACGCGTCGCGTTGTTAGCTGGCCCGGCGCCGCGATCACGAACGGCACCCGGCACGAGCCTTCAAAGAAATTCATTTTGTACCATAGGCCCCGTTCACCAAGCATGTCGCCGTGATCCGCGCACAGGATGACCTGCGTCGATTGATCGAAGTCGCACTGCTCGAGCGTCTTCAGCAGTTCGCCGAGCTTGTCGTCCAGGTAACTGATGTTGGCGAAACTGGCGTGCCGCGCATTGCGAATGTGCCCGTCGGCAACCACAAATTTCCTGAAATCAACGGCGTCATAAAGCCGCCGCGAGTGCGAATCCTGCAATTCATACGGCACGGCCGCGACTTTCGGCATTGGAATCTGATCGTGGTCATAGCGATCCCAGTATTCCCTGCGGGCGACATAGGGATCGTGCGGATGCGTAAAGCTAACAGTCAGGCAGAACGGCCGCGAATCCTGACGGCGCGCGTACTGGAACAACTTCAGTTTGGCTTGATAGGCAACTTCGTCGTCGAATTCCAATTGGTTGGTGATTTCGGCGACGCCCGCTTCGGTCACGGAACTGAGATTGTGATACCACCAATCGACTCTTTCGAGAGGCCGCTCCCAGTCAGGCGTCCAGCCAAAATCGGCCGGATAGATGTCGGTGGTGAGGCGCTCCTCGAACCCATGCAGCTGGTCCGGACCGACAAAGTGCATCTTGCCGGCGAGCGCGGTCTGATAACCCAGTCGGCGCAGGTAGTGCGCGAACGTCGGGATAGACGCCTTGAACTCCGCAGCGTTGTCATAAATGCCACTCCGAGAGGGCAGCTGCCCGGTCATGAAACTGCCGCGCGCGGGTGTACACAAGGGGCTGCTGCTGTAGGCGTTGTCGAACTTCACGCCGCGCGAGATCAGCCGCCGCATATTCGGTATGCGCAGCGCCGCGATCCGATTGTCATCCAAGAGCACGCCGCTCATCTGATCGAACATGACTATCAATATGTTAGGTTTCTGCAAGCGCCGGCTGCCTGGTCAGCGAGCGCGTCGCGACTTGATGAAGTAGGCGATCAGCGCCACGGCGATCGAACCGGCACTGGCCCAGAATTCACTGGCCATCCTGGGATCGAGCGCCATCTTGACCAGCACAGCAAGCATCGCCGCGATCGCAAAATACGTGGCCCAGGGAAACAGCCACATCGGCAACGCCGGTGCGGGCTTGCCGTCGCGCTCGCGCGCACGGCGCAGGCGCACTTGTGAGATACAGATCATCACGTAGATGGCGATAATGATCGCGCCGGTGGCCTTGACCAGCCATGCAAACACCAGGCCCGGCGACAGGATAGCCGCAATCACACCGATAAAGCCGACGATGCTCGCCAGCCAGACCGAACGCGCCGGCACGAATCTTTTGTTAGTCTCGGCGAGGAATCGCGGTGCATCGCCCTTCTCCGCCAGCACGTAGAGCACGCGCGAGGCGACGTAAAAGGAGGAATTCAGGCAGGACAGCACCGCGGTCAGGATGATGATGCTCATCAGCGTGCTGGCGAGCGGAATCCCCATGAAGTCCAACGCCAGAGTAAACGGTGACTCACCGGACTTCACCGTGTTCCAGGGTACGACGCTGACGATCAGTGCCACGGAACCGAGGTAAAACGCGAGAATACGCCAGACCACCGTTGAAACCATACGAGCCACCGACTTCGCGGGCTCGGTCGACTCCGCCGCCGCGATGGTTACCACTTCGGCACCCATCATCGAAAAAAACACCGGGATCGCACCTGTTAGCACTGCGGCGAATCCAAATGGCGCAAAACCGCCATGTTCGGTCAGGTTGCCAAAGGTGGGGCCGGTGGGCGAGGTCCAGCCCAATGCATAGGCAAGACAGGTGGTGATGAAAACGATGATGGCGGCAACTTTGATCGAGGCGAACCAGAATTCGAATTCGCCGAACGACCGAGCCGACATCAAATTGACGGCTGTCATCGCCGCCATCAGCACCGTGCCGATGACCCAATTCTCGTACGGCAGCCACTGCTGCAGAATCGCTGCGCCGGCGATGGCCTCGATCGGAATCACAATCGCCCAGAAATACCAGTACAGCCAGCCAACCGAAAAACCCGCCCAGTTGCCGAGCGCCGCGCGGGTGAATTCGGTAAATGACCGCACCTGCGGCATGTCGACCGCCATCTCCCCCAGGCAGCGCATGACGAGCAGCACCAATAGACCTGTCAGCGCATAGCTGAGGATGACTGCGGGGCCGACCTGCAATATGGCGACACTGCTGCCAACCAGGAGTCCGGCGCCGATGATCCCGCCGATCGTGATCATGGTGACGTGACGCGGACGCAGTGCGTGCGACAAGCGGTCCTTCGCCAACTGGGCGTCCAAAGCAGTGCTGCTCAATGCGCTCTCCCCGATGATTGCAGTGACATCAATACGCCAAGACTAACCCGCGGCGGTTTGCGGATCGAGTCCCGCGTCAGCCGCCGCAATCGCAGCCTGCTCAGCAGCCAGGTCAAGATCGCGGCACAGGTACCAATACAGCAGTGCCGACACCGGCAACCCCACCAGCATCGACACATCGGCGCCACCGAGTTGAACGGCCACCGGGCCCCGATAAAGGCCCGAGCTGACAAACGGAATCATCACCGCAAACCCGACGCCATAGGACACCAGGCCACGCCAGTTCCAGCGGCCGTACATGCCATTCGGGTTGAATATCTCGCGGATCGAGTAGTGACCGCGCCTGACAACATAAAAATCGATCAGGTTGATCGCGGTCCAGGGCGTAAAGAGATACAGCAGCACGGCTAACAGATCGTCGAAGCGGTGCACGAAATCCTTGGACGCGACCAGCGCGAGCCCGATCGATACTATGGTTGCAAGCGCAAGACTGACCAGCCGCTTGGTAACCGTCGGCGGGCTGGGATGGATCGAATCGGCGATGCTCAGCAAGGCCAGCGAAGCGCCGTAGAAATTGAGGCTGGTAATGGTGACCAGCCCCAGCAGTCCCGCCGTTAGCAGCGGCGCGCCCAGCCCCGGGATCACGCTATCGGCAGCCATCTGCACCGCGCCCGCCACTTCGGCGGCCGGAAACAAGGCAGCTGCGATTGTTCCGAGCAGCATCATCCAGATGCCGCCGATGAAAGCGCCGACGTACGTCCACCAGAAGGACTCGCGCACCGACACCTCGCGTGGCAAATAACGGGAGTAGTCCGATACATAAATCGACCAGCTGAGCTGGTAGGCCGCCGCGGCGAAGAACTGCACCGTGAACGGAATGGTTTTGAAATCTCCGATGTTCCAGTGATGCGCCGGCAAGCGCAGCGAGAACGCTGCCGCCACCGTGAACAAAAACAAGACCGCGAGCATCAGATAGGCCAGCCAGCGCTGGGTCTTGTGAATCCAGTCATAGCCCACGGCCGCAATGGCGGCCGCCAGCACGGTGAAGAGGATGATCACAGGCGGGTCGATTGCGCGCGATGCGCCGGTGAGTTGGCGTACCGATTGCGCAACCAGCACTTCGTTGAAGGCGTTGTAGCCAATGTAGGCCACCAGGGCGACGACCCAGACGAGCAGCGCTCCCATGTAGCCGAACTGCGGGCGCGACTGGATCAACTGTGCCAGACCCAGTTGCGGGCCCTGGGTGGAATGAAACGCCATGAAGAATGTGCCGAGCGCGCAGCCCGCGGTGACCGCGATCGCGCTCCACAACAAATTGCCGCCGAGGCCTATGCCAATGACGCCTACGGCCAGCGTCGCGAGATGCGCATCGCCACTGAACCAGATCGGCCACAGGTGCCAGACCTTGCCATGGCGCTCCGCGAGCGGAATGTAATCAATCGAGTGTTTTTCGATTTTCATCGGCATCTCGCAGGCGCCTGGGCCTATTTATTATCAGCGTTATAATATAATTTGTCGCTGTCAGGTAAGCTTACCCGAGGTTGCGAACGTGAATCCCGAAGTCTTCATCACCTGCGCCATCACCGGCGACGATACCAAAGTCACCCGCAGCCCCCACTGCCCGATTGCGCCCGCCGACATCGCGGCCTCGGCCATTGCCGCGGCGCGCGCCGGCGCCGCAATCGTACACCTGCATGTGCGCGATCCGGACACCGGCAGCTTCAGCATGGAAACCCGTCATTACCGCGAGGTTGTGCGCCATATCCGCGAAAGCAAGGTCGATGTCATCGTCAACCTGACCTGCGGCATGGGCGGCTACATCGTAATCGGCAACAACGGGCTCGCGGACACGCCCGCGCCTGGCAGCGATTTCGTGACCCAGGAAGAGCGCATGAAGCACGTCATCGAGCTCTGCCACGAGGGCAAGTACCGGCCCGACATCGCGACACTGGATTGCGGCAGCCTCAATTTCGGAGACGGCAACCGCGCCTATATCTCGACTCCCACGTATCTGCGCCAGGGCGCCCAGATCGCGCGCGACCTGGGCGTCAAGCCAGAGCTCGAAATCTTCGACACCGGCAACCTGTGGTTCGCCAAGCAGATGATCAAGGAAGGCCTGCTCGATGCGCCGACCCTGATCCAGCTGTGCACCGGCATTCCCTGGGGCGTTCCCGCCGACACCGCTCATTTGTTAGCCATGGTCAATTCACTGCCGGACAACTGCATCTGGACTTCGTTCGCGATCAGCCGCATGCAGATGCCGTGGGTCGCGCAGTCGATCCTGCTGGGTGGCAATGTGCGCGTCGGGCTGGAAGACAATCTCTATCTCAGCAAGGGCGTCTATGCCAGCAACGAGCAACTGGTGACGCGGGCACGGACCATCATCGAAGCAATGGGCGCGCGGCTGCTAACAGCTGCCGAGACGCGTGAGCGGCTCCGGCTTCGATAAGTCCGCGCCGGCCTGGACGCCGCGCGTTTTCCAAAGCCGCCTCGATCCGTCCTGGATCGATTACAACGGCCATCTGCGCGATGCGTACTACACGCTGATCGCCAGCGCCAGCATCGATGCACTGATGGATGATCTCGGGATCGACGCGACCTATCGTCGCGAGTCGCAGTGCACGTTGTATACCGTGGAGATGCACGTGCGTTACTTGCGCGAGATCAAGGGCGATGCCGCCGTGTATTCACATCAGTATCTGCTCGACTGCGATGCGAAGCGCATGCGCCTGCTGCTCGCGTTGTGCACGGCGGGCAGCGCGGATCCGGCGGCTGTCGTTGACGTGATGCTGCTGCACGTGCATCAGGGAGCAACCGTGAGCAGTGCGCCCTTCCCGGAAGCGATACAGACGCGATTGGCGGCCTGGCGCAGCCTGCGGATTCCAGAAGCCCTGATCGCGCTGGGCTCGCGCCCGATGCTGTTAGGTCGTAAGCCGTGACGCGAGCGTGGCTGCAACCGCTGCTGAATCCGCGCAGCATCGCGCTCCTTGGCGCAACCGACTGGACCGATGCGGTCGCCGCCGGCGCTGACAAACTTGGTTTCCGTGGCCAGATCTGGCGGGTCCATCCACGACGGGAGTCAACCGCGCAGAAAACATACTACCGTTCGGTCGAGGAGTTGCCGGGAGTACCGGACTGCGCGTTCCTGGCAGTGCCTGCAGCGGACGCACCCGCTGCGGCGCGTGCGCTCGCCGCGCGCGGCTGCGGCGCCCTGGTGGGCTTCAGTTCCGGTTTTTCGGAAACAGGCAGCGCGCAAGGTGCGGCGCTCAGCGAAGAACTACGGCGCGCCGCAGGGACGCTGCCCTATTTAGGCCCCAATTGCTATGGCCTGGTCAATTTCTTTGATCGTGTCGCGCTCTGGCCCGATCAGGTGGTCGGTGAATCACCGCAGCGCGGCGTTGCGCTGATCTGCCAGAGCGGCACGATTGCACTGACACTGATGTTCAACGACCGCTCCCTGCCCATCGGCTATCTGATCACGGTCGGCAACCAGGAACGGCTCGCGGCCGAAGATCTGATCGAAGCTCTGTGCGCAGATACGCGGGTAACCGCTATCGGCCTCTATCTCGAAGGCATCAAGGATGTCACGCGCTTCGCCAAAGCCGCACACCTGGCGCGCGAGTGCCGCAAGCCCATCGCCATCATCAAGAGCGGCCGCAGTGCCGCGGCAGCAAGAACCGCGCACAGCCACACCGGCGCCATGACGGGCAGTGATGCGGTGTTCGATGCGTTCTGTCAGCAAGCCGGCATTGCCCGCTGCCGCACGCTCGCCGAGTTGTGCGAGACACTGAAGCTGTTGCATGCCGGCGGTCCGTTAGCAGGCCGGCGCGTCATCGTCATGGGATGCTCCGGCGGTGACATGGCGATGACCGCCGATCTCGCCGAAACGCTGGCCCTGGATTTCCCCGCTTTCGATGCCGCCACGGCCGCGCCGCTGCAGGCGCTGCTGGGCGATCGTGTCACCATCGCCAATCCCTTCGATATCCACACCTACACCTGGTTTGATCATGCCGCCATGCGCAGGATTTTCGACCAGGTATTCAGCAGCGATGTCGATGCCGTTGCCTTCATGCTGGACTGTCCGCCGCCAGGCCGCGCCGACGATTCCGCCTTCGTGCCGGTAATCGATGAATTCATCGCCGCGGCGGCGAATGCCGGACCGCGGGTGGCTTTGTTAGCGTCACTGCCCGAGACCTTGAACCACGCGATCCGCGAGCGCTGCGTCGCCGGCGGCGTCGTGCCGCTGCAAGGCCTGGATGAAGGACTGAAGGCGCTGCAGCATGGCGCAGCCACAGCGGCAGCGTGGCACGGGGATTTTCCGCTGGTCGCACCGCCCACCCACCTGACTGGTCCGGCACGCCTGATCGGCGAACGCGCGGCGAAAATGCGCCTTGCGGAGTTCGGCCTCAGCGTGCCAGCAGCCGTCGTTGTCGCGCCGGCTGTGGCCGCTGCGGCGGCACAGGCACTGGGCTTTCCGGTGGTCATGAAGATCACCGGCAGCGATCTTGCACACAAGAGCGATCGGGGCGGCGTGATAATCAATATCCTTTCGGTCGGCGAGGCCGAGCACGCGGCACACAAACTAGGCGGACTCGCGTCCCAGCTTCTGATCGAAAAGATGGTGGAGGGCGGCGTCGCCGAGGTACTGATCGGTGTCCTCAGCGATCCGCAATTTGGGCAGGTGCTGGTACTCGGCGGCGGCGGCGTACAGGCCGAACTGTGGAAGGACACGGTGCGCCTGCTGCCACCCTGGTCCCGCGAGTCCATCGACGCGGGACTACGAAGGCTCAGGTGCTGGCCATTGTTGAACGGTTTTCGCGGCCAGCCACCGGCCGATATCGACGCATTGATTGCAGCGGTGTTAGCTATCGGCAGATACGCGACCGCGCATCGTGGCACACTGCGGGAAATGGATGTCAATCCGATCATCGTGTGTCGACGCGGACTGGGCGCCATCGCGGTGGACGCGCTGATTCGCGAGACGGATGGCGGCAGGCCGCAGAACCTAGACCATTGAATACGGCGATTGGGAGGAATCCAGGATGTCCAGCGGAATTCATGTGACGCGCCAGGGAGCGGTGCTCCTGATCACCATCGACCGGCCCAAAGCTAACGCCATCGATCTTGCCGCGAGCCACGCGCTGAATGGTGCGGTCGCGCAGCTGCGGGACGACCCGGCGCTGCGGGTGGGCATTATCACCGCTGCGGGCGAGCGGTTCTTTTCACCGGGCTGGGATCTCAAGGCCGCGGCGGCCGGCGAAAAATCCGATGAGGACTGGGGGCCTGGCGGCTTCGGCGGACTCAACTATCCGCGCAACCTCAACAAGCCCATCATCGCCGCGGTCAACGGCATTGCCTGTGGCGGCGGATTTGAACTGGTGCTGGGCTGCGACATCATCGTCATCGAGGAGCATGTGCGTTTCGCATTGCCGGAGATCCATGTTGGCGTGTTGGCGGATGCGGGCAGCATCAAGCTGCGCCGCCGCATCCCCTATCACGTTGCGGTGGAGTTTCTGCTGACCGGGCGCTGGATGGACGCGACCGAAGCCAAGCATTGGGGCCTCGCGAATCATGTCGTGCCCAAGGGCCAGGCGCTCGCCAAGGCGCAGGAAATCGCCGCGCAACTGGCCGCCGGACCACCGCTGTTGTTCCCGGCCATCAAGCAGCTACTGAGGCATACGGAAATGGTGCCCGAGCATGAAGCATTCACACTGCACGACTCGCTCGACCTGGTTCAGAGGGTCGTGCATTCCGACGACCTGAAGGAAGGCACGCGCGCCTTCAGCGAAAAACGACCGCCCCGCTGGACCGGCCGCTAACAGGACCACCCCGGGCCTTTTTCAGCCGCCGAGCGGCCGCAGCAGCGCCCGCGAAATAATATGCCGCTGTATTTCACTGGTGCCCTCCCAGATACGCTCGATGCGCGCGTCGCGCCAGATCCGTTCCAGGGGCAGGTCCGCCATCAGTCCCATGCCACCATGAATCTGCAGCGCTTCGTCGGCAACCATCGCCAGCATTTCGGTGGCCTTCAGCTTCGCGATCGCCATATCGAGATCCGTGGCCTGCCCCTGATCGTGCTTGTAAGCCGCTTCCAGGGTCAGTAGCTCAGCGGCGCGCAGCTCAACGGCCATGTCAGCGAGCTTGAAGCTGACGCCCTGGAATTTTCCAATCGCCTGACCGAACTGCCGGCGCTCGACCGCCCACTGCTTGGCGAGATCCAGCGCACGCTCGGCGCGGCCGAGGCAGGTCGCCGCCACCTGCAGGCGCGTCGCGCCCAGCCAGCTGTTAGCAACCTCGAAGCCCTGGTGCAACCCGCCGAGGATCGCGCTATGCGGCACCCTGCAGTCCTGGAATTCAAGAATACCGTTGTTATAGCCGCGGTGTGACACGTTGCGATAGCCGTCCCGGACGGTGAATCCGGGATGCCCCTTGTCGATCAGGAACGCGGTCATCTGCGCCCGCGGCCCGCGCTCGCTGGGAGTGCTGCCGGTTGCAGCAAACAAGATCACGTAATCGGCGCGATCCGTATGACTGATGAAATGCTTGCTGCCGTTGATGACAAAGTCGCCACCTTTTTCAACGGCCGAGGTTCGCATCGAACGCAGATCGGAACCCGCGCCCGGTTCGGTCATGGCGAGACACTCGACGCGCTCGCCGCGCACGGTCGGCAGCAGGTAGCGCTCGCGTTGCTCGCCCGCGCAGACCAGCAGGATGTTAGACGGCCGCGCCACGCAGTTGTAATGCAGCGCATAACTGGTGCGGCCCAGCTCCTTTTCGTACAACACCCAACCAACCGTATCGAGGCCTGCGCCGCCAACGTCGGTTGGCATGTTGGCCGCGTACAGGCCGGCCTCGATGGCGCGCGCTTTCAGTGTCCGGTACAGCTCATCGCTCAGTTCGCCGCTGGCTTCGATGGCCATTTCATGCGGCATCAGTTCCGCAGTTACAAAATCGCGGGTCGACTTGACGATCAGCTGCTGCTCTTCAGTCAGTGAAAAATTCATGCTCGCTCCGGTTTAACTATTGCGAGGCCCGCGCAGCGCGCGAGTGCCTGTGCAGGCCGCTGCTGGATTGACTCGCCCAATCATGCAGCAATTGCAATTGCAATGAGAGCTGCGCCACCTGCCGCTCGGCCGGCCAGTCGCCGCGGAACGTGACCGCACTCGCGGTCAGGCCATTGATGAAAGTTGTCAGTGATGCCAGCACTTGGTCGCGAACGCTCGCCGGCCAGCGCCGCCATTCTCGCCAGTGAGTGTCGATACAGCGCTCAAAGACCCGCGCGTATTCGCGGTGGACCCAGGCGTTGAGTTGTTTCGCACCGCGATCGGCGCAGACCTGCCCCCAGAACGCGGTCCAGAACGCGCATTCGGTAAAGCGTGCGGCGTCGATCGGCAAAGATTCCGACAACACCAACAGCAGGTCGCCACGCTGTGGGTCACCGGGTATCACGCGAGTCTCGATACGACGCAGGATCAGCCGCAGGGCCGCGAGGATGATGTCCTGCTTGGTCGTGAAATAATGCGCGACCATGCCGGTCGTATACCCAGACGCGCTCGCGATGCGCGCAACCGTCGCGCGCTCAAACCCGTACTTCGCCACCACCTGGCAGGCTGCGAACGCAATCTGTTCGCGCCGTTGGTCATGATCGACAAGTTTGGGCACGTCTCAGGCTCCCATACGTTGACCGACCGAGCGGCCCCGTTCGGGGGGACTCGGCAGCCTGGCATGTGCCGCCGCATGCTGAGTCAGCCGAGCCAGCACTGCGGGCTCGATCGAACAGGACTTCTTGCGCTGCGTATCGACGTGCAGATACATCTGCTCGCAGGTCGCTAACAGAGTCGAGTCGGCGGCGCGGTGCAGGCGATGGAACACCTGCAGCCGCTTGTCGTCCACAGACAGCACCTGGCTCGTGACATACAGCGACTCGTTGACCAGCGCCTCGGCCTGGTGGGTGATGTGCGTCTCCACCGTGTAAAACATCCGCGCGGCCGCGCGATACTGCTCGTCGATGCCGGCGCTGCGGAACAACGCATCAATGGCATCTCCAAACACCTGCAGGTACCTTGATTCGGTCATGTGGCCGTTGTAATCAATCCATTCCGGGCGGACTCGCACCGGCAGGCGCGACAAGCCCGATGCGGACGGGCCCTCGGTCAGCTGCGCGGCCGCAGTCGCCAGCAGGCGGTTTTCCAGCGCCCGCAGCGTGGCGCCAGCGCCGATATCGTACTCGCGCAGCACCTGCTGGATCGCGACCAGGTAGTCATCGCGCAGGCGCTCCAGTTCGCGAATCGAGCGCCCCTCCGCCTGCGCCTGCGTGCCCTCGACCATCCGGTCGATCAGCTTGTCTGTTAGCTCCGGAGCTTCGAGCCGGGTCCAGGGCCATTTGAGGCAGGGCCCGAACTGCTCGAGCATGTGGCGCATGCCCGCCTCGCCGCCGGCAAGGTGATAAATGAGATTGGTGCCCATCCCGGCCCAACGCAGACCCGGGCCGTAGACAATGGATGCGTCCAGTTCACCGGTGGTCGCGACGTCATCGTTGACAAGATGCAGGATTTCGCGCCACAGCGCCTCCTGCAGACGATCAGTCAGGTGTCCCGGGACTTCGCGGCGCACGCGTAGCGGGTGCATGCCGATGTAGGTGAAAAAATCCGCGGCGGCGACCAGCGTCGCTTCACTGGTTTTCACGCCTCCCACCAGCTCCACCAGCGGCAGCAGGTAAACCGGATTGAACGGATGCGCGACACACAGGCGCTCGGGATGTTGCAGCCGGGCCTGCAGGTCCGTCGGCATGAGTCCCGAGGTGCTGGAGGCGATGATGACATCCGCCCTTGCATGACGGCTGACCTCGCCGAGAACACGCTGCTTGAGCTCCAGCTGCTCCGGGATATTCTCCTGGATGAAGTCCGCCTGGCGCGCCATCAGCGCCAGATCGGTGGTAAACGTCAGCCGGCCTTTGTTAGGGAGTGGCGCGCTGGTGAGACGCGCCAGCGCCGGTTCGGCATTCGCGATTGCGTCGCGCAGCGTTCGCTCCATCTCCGGACGGACATCGGCGGCTACCACGTCGATACCGAAATGCAGCGCGCGTGCCGCCCAACCTGCGCCAATGACGCCAGTACCCATGAGCCCGAGAGTCCGAACGGTTTGCATGCGCGGGATCCTTTTATGTAACGGTCATAATATAATAGCCCGCGGCAGCCGTACCGCCGTCTTCAAATAGGCGTTTTTAGAGGGTCGCAGCCCGCCCCGTCCCGGTTATGATGGCGGCGAATTCCGTCATGACGCGTTGCGCGGATAGCGCCTGTAATGCTTAAGTGGCGAGTCCGGCCTGGCGAACAAAAGGATGCCTCGTAATGAATACATCGACCGACGCACAACCCGCGGCCGCAGCTACCAGTTCGCTGGCACTGCGCTGGTACGTCCTGGTCATGATGGTGCTGGTGTACACGCTGAGCATTGCCGATCGCTATGTAATGTCGACGGTACTGGAGCCGATCCGGCTCGAGCTGCAACTGAGCGATTCGGGAATCGCGTGGCTGACAGGCGTTTCGCTGGCGCTATTCTACGTGTTCTTCGGGTTCCCGATTTCCTGGCTGATTGATCGTGGCAATCGACGCAACATTATTGCCGTGTCGGTGATTGTCTGGTCCGCAATGACGACCTTCTGTGGTCTCGCCCAAAATTACTGGCAGCTGCTTTTCTCGCGCATCGGCGTGGGCATCGGTGAAGCCGGCGGCACGCCGGGCGCCAACTCCATCCTCTCCGATTATTTCCCGGTCAACCGGCGACCCATGGCGCTGACGATTTTCGCGCTCGGTGCATCGATCGGCGCTTGGCTGGGCGCGGATATCGCGGGCGCGATTGCGGACAAGTCCGGCTGGCGTGCGGCTTTTTTGTGGCTGGGCATTCCCGGTGCCGTTTTCGGCGTGCTGGTGTTTCTGACAGTCCGCGAGCCACGCCGCGGCCAGCTCGATGGCCTGGCGCCGCGCGCCGGTGCGTCTGCGTCTTTCAAGGAATCGATGCAGTACCTATGGACCCAGCGTTCGGCAATCCATGTGATGACCGCCAGCGCCCTGACCGCGCTCTGGGGCTGGGGCCTGGTCTGGTGGACGCCGACCTTCCTGGTGCGCAACTTCGCGCTTACCGTCGGAGAAGCCGGCGCGCTGCTGGGTCCCATCCACTTGATCGGAGGCTCGGCCGCCACAATCGTGACGGGCTGGTTGTTAGCCAAGAACTGGTTCAACGACCCGCGGCGCATCGTCTGGCTGATGGGCGGCGGCGTGGGCATCGCCACCGTCGTGTCGTATTTCATCTATACGACGCATTCGCTCGCACTGGCCACCACGCTGTCGTGGATCTTCATCCCATCGATCTATTTCTACATCGGCCCCTGCTTCGGACTGCTGAACAATCTGTGCGAGCCGCGCATGCGAGCCCAGTTCTGCGCCGCGACATTGTTCGTGGCTAACGTCGGCAACCTGATCGTGGCGCCGCAGATGGTCGGGTTCCTGAGCGATTGGTACGCGCCTGACCATGTCTCTAACGGCGAATCGCTGCGGTCCGCCATGCTGTGGCTGGTGCCGGTCGGTGCCTGGGCCACGTTTCACTATTTCTGGTCCGCGCGCCGGCTGGTGCAGGACCAGGAGCGGGCCACCGGCGTCAAGGTCCCTTAACGATGACCGGGCCAACTGCAAGCCTGCTAGCCCGTAGCGCCTGCGTGACGCTGTCTCTGGCAGCGGCGTCGCCCGCGGTTTGCGGCGCGGTTACCGGACAATATGACGTGCCCAGGAAGACCGTGCAACTCGCCAACGGCATGACACTGGCCTATATCGAACTCGGCGAGCCGACGAACCCGCCCCTGATTTATTTGCATGGCTACACCAACAGCGGACGGGGCTACCTGCCGCTGGGCCGGCTGCTCGCGCGCGAACACCATGTCATTTTGCTGGATCAGCGCGGCCACGGCGCCTCTGGCAAGCCGGAGTGTTGTTATTCGCGTATCGATTTCGCCTATGACATCAAGCTGTTCCTGGACCAGCTCGGCATCGAACGTGCCGACATCGCCGGGCATTCGTTAGGCAGCATCGTTGCGCAAACGTTCGCGGCATATTGGCCGGAGCGCACGCGACGACTGGTCCTGATTGCAACCACCGCAGGCAAGCGCAGCAATGCCAATCCGCGCAAACCGCAGTCGACATCAACCTTCGGCGCGGCCACCGATGCCGCAATTGCGAACCTCAAAGATCCGATCGACCCCGACTCCGCATTCATGCGCGAGTGGTGGAACATTCACGATGTTGATCCCGAACTGCTGGCTATCATGCGACGCGAGGCCGCCGCCATACCCGCCAGCGTCTGGCGGGCGATGTTGCAGCAACTGGGCTCGTCCATGGATTTGCGCTATACGATCGGCAGCATCAAGGCGCCAACCCTGCTGGTGTTTGGCGGCCAAGACACGTTATTCGGCGCCAAAGATCGCAGCGAGTTGGCGGCGTTCCTGCCAACCGCCAAAGTCGTTCTCTTTCCGCAGTTGGGCCACTCACTGCCGGAACAAGACCCGGCGACGGTCGCTGCCAGCATCCACGCCTTCCTGAGTCAATAAAATGAAAACTCTGCAACACTACATCGCCGGTCGCTGGTCAGCACCCGTCAAACCCGGCAACATTTATCCGGTCGTCAACCCGGCGAATGAGCAACAAATCGCCGAAATCCACATGGGCTCGGAAGCCGACGTCGAACTTTCGGTCGAGGCGGCACATAGCGCGTTTCCGGCATTCGCCGCCACGTCGCTGGCGCACCGCATCGAGATCCTGCGGCGCATCCACACAATCTTCATGCGCCGTTTCGATGAGATGGCCACTGCAATTACCCTGGAAATGGGCGCGCCGCACGATCTCGCGATGCGCGCCCAGGCCGCCTCCGGCCCAGGCCATATCGAAGGTACGATCGCCGCTGCTGAACAGCTCGACTGGGAACGGCGCATCGGCACAGCTAACGTCGTGCGCGAGCCAATCGGCGTTTGCGGACTGATTACACCCTGGAACTGGCCGATTAATCAGATCATGGCCAAGGTGGCGCCGGCGTTGGTGTCAGGTTGCACCGTGGTGCTCAAGCCGAGCGAGCAGGCCCCCTTGTCCGCGCAACTGGTCGCAGAGTTCATCGATGAAGCGCGCCTGCCGCCGGGCGTGTTCAACATGGTCCACGGCAGCGGCCCGATCGTCGGCCATGCGATGAGCGCGCATCCCAAAATTAATCTGATGTCTTTTACCGGCTCGACACGCGCGGGTGTCGATGTCGCCAAAACCTCGGCCGACACGGTCAAGCGGGTCACGCAGGAACTCGGCGGCAAGTCGGCTAACATCGTGTTCGCGGATGTCGACCTCGAAAAGGCGATCAAGCGCGGTGTCATCGCCTGCTTCGGCAACACCGGACAGTCCTGCAATGCGCCGACGCGCATGCTGGTCGAGGATTCCGTCTACGACCGTGCGGTCGAGATTGCCGCACGCGTTGCCAGCGAAACCAGGGTCGACGACCCCAGCAAGCCGGGCCGGCATATGGGTCCGCTCGCCTCGCGCATGCAGTTCGAAAAAGTCCAAAAATGCATCGCCATGGGCATCGAGGAAGGCGCTCGGCTGGTGGCGGGCGGCCTCGGCCGGCCGGGCGGATTCAACCGCGGCTTTTACGTGCAACCGACCGTATTCGCCGATGTTCACAACCAGATGCGGATCGCACGCGAGGAAATATTCGGCCCGGTACTGTGCATGCTGCGCTTCAAATCGCAGGACGACGCCATCCTGATTGCTAACGACACGCCCTACGGCCTCGCCGCCTATCTGCAGACCGACGACATGCAAAAAGCGCACGCGGTCGCGCGCCAGCTGCGGGCGGGCAGCGTGCACATCAACGGCGCCTCACAGGGCTACGCCGAGCCGTTTGGTGGCTACCACCAGTCTGGCAATGGCCGCGAATGCGGTGTCTACGGTCTGCTCGAGTTCCTCGAGCTCAAATCCATCAACGGCTATTACGCGGCCTGATGTCCGTTTCACCATGAAACTCCGCGACATCACAACGTTTGTCGTGGGCAATCCACCGCCGCACAACGGTGGCCGCTATTTTGTATTCGTCAAGCTGACGACCGACGGCAACGTCTCCGGGATTGGCGAGGCCTACAGCGTGCCGTTTCACCCGGATATCGTCGCGCAGATGCTGGAAGATGTTTTCGGGCGTTACCTGCTCAACGAAGATCCACACAATATCGAATCCATCTGGCGTCGCGTGTACTCGGCTGGCTTCACGCAGCGTCCGGACGTTTCGATGATGGGCGTGCTGAGCGCACTCGAGATGGCCTGCTGGGACATCATCGGCAAGGAAGCCGGGCAGCCGGTCTATAATTTGTTAGGCGGACGGGTCCACGAGCGGCTGCGTTCCTACACCTACATCTACGCCCGGCCCGACGACAAGGTCGACGTCTACCAGGACCCCGACCTCTCGGCACTGCGCGCCGTCGAACTGGTCAAGCAGGGATTCACAGCAATCAAGTTTGATCCGGCAGGCCCTTACACGGCGTTTGACGGCCGGCAATTGAGCCTGCCAGCGCTCGATTTGTGTGAGCGTTTTGTTAGGCAACTGCGTGAAGCGGTCGGCACCAGGGCGGACCTGCTGTTCGGCACGCACGGACAGATGACCGCGGCCGGCGCGATTCGCCTGGCGCGGCGCCTGGAACCGTATGACCCGCTGTGGTTCGAGGAGCCGGTGCCACCGGATGCGCCCGAGGAAATGGCCAGGGTGGCGCGCGCCACCCGCATTCCGATCGCCGCCGGCGAACGCCTGACCACCAAGTATGAATTTGCGCGGCTGCTGCGGGCTGGCGCTGCGGCCATCCTGCAAATGGATCTCGGTCGCGTCGGCGGCATCCTCGAGGCCAAGAAAATCGCCGCGATGGCGGAAGTGGACCACGTGCAGATCGCGCCACACCTCTACTGCGGCCCGGTGGCGGGCGCAGCTAACATCCAACTGGCCACCTGCACGCCGAATTTCCTGATCCTGGAGAGCATCGAGACCTGGGGCGGCTTTCATGCCGCCATCCTCAAAAAGCCAATTCAGTGGTCCGAGGGCTATGTCATCCCGCCCAGCGAACCAGGACTCGGCATCGAGTTGAACGAGGAATACATCAGCCGTTTCCCCTATAAAGGCAACCAGCTGCATCTGGAAATGGGCCAGAATCCGATCACGTAAAACCGCGCATGCACTGGCGTTAGACTATTGGAGCTAAATGAACATTTCGGGGGCCCGGTGACTGCAGTGCAAACGGCGCGTGCGCCAACCTCGGCAATGCGCTTGGTGCTGATGGTCGCGCTCGCGCTGTTCATCAGCTACATCGACCGCGGCAACCTCGCGACCGCGCTGCCGGTGATCCAGAAAGAATTGAGTTTGTCGCCTGAGCAGCTCGGTCTGCTCGGCTCGGCGTTCTACGTGACCTACGTGATCATGATGATCCCCGCAGGCTGGCTTGCCGATCGGTATGGCGCGTATCGGGTGATGGCGGCCGGGCTCTTCGTGTGGTCGGTGGCAACTTTGGCAACCGGCTTCGTAGGCTCCTTCATCGCCCTGCTGCTGCTGCGGGGGCTGCTGGGCCTTGGCGAGAGCGTGACCTTCCCAGCCTCGTCAAAACTCATTGCGAGCGGTGTCCCCGCGGCAGGTCTTGGCGAAGCCAATGGCATCGTCGCCTTTGGCTACCTGGTAGGTCCCGCGGTCGGCACTTTGTTAGGTGGCTTGCTGATCGCCGAGCTCGGCTGGCGGCCGGTGTTCTGGATATTCGGCGCGCTGTCCTTGTTGTGGCTGCTGCCTTGGAGCCGCGTGGTGGTGTACGAAACCAAGCTCAAGGATGGCGATTACGAAGGCCCCCGCTTTGCGCAGATCCTGCGGCAACGCGGTCTGTGGGGCGCCTCGCTCGGACATTTTGCAGCGAACTATGCCTTTTATCTGATCCTGACCTGGCTCCCGACCTACCTGATCAACGTGCGCGGTTTTTCCATGGTGACCATGGCGACCGTGTTGAGCGGCGCCTACCTGCTGAACGCGATCGGCGGTTACGGCGCCGGCTGGCTGACCGATCGCTGGATTCGCGCCGGGCACTCGGCGAATGTCATCTACAAGGGCATCATGGCACTCAACCACGTTGCCGGCATCGTCTGCATGCTGGGCATCGTCGCCCTGCCGCAGAGCGCCTCGATTGCCTGCCTGTACATTTATGAATTCGTGCTCGGCATGGCGTCACCGGGAACCTTCGCCATCCCGCAGATCCTTGCCGGACCGTCCGCGACTGCGCGCTGGGTCGGTGTGCAGAACATGTGGGGCAACGTCGCGGGGATCGTAGCGCCGGCTGCCACCGGTTTCATCATCGGCGCCACCGGCCATTACGACCGCGCTTTCCTGCTGGCGGCAGCGGTCAATGTGTTAGGTATCATAGGCTGGATCTTCATCCTGCCAAAAATCCGGCCGATCGAATGGCAAAAGTAAAGAAAAAGCCGAAGCCAGCGCAACGCTCGCCAGTCGAATGGCGCCTGCGCCAGGAACTGGCCGCCTGCTATCGCCTGCTCGCGCATTTCCGGATGACGGATCTCATCTACACGCATTGCACGGTGCGCATTCCCGGGCCCGAGCATCGCTACCTGATCAACCCCTACGGACTGATGTGGGATGAAATCACCGCTTCCAGCCTGGTCTTGTTAGATCGCGACGGTAACGCGATCGGTTCCCGCAAGCCGTACATCAATCTGGCGGGGTTCGTGATCCACGGCGCGATCCACAACTCGCGCAGCGACGCGCAGTGCATCGTCCACACCCATACGCGCGCCGGTTGCGCGGTCGCCGCGCAACGCGATGGCCTGCTGCCCGTCAACCAGATCTCGATGGAATTTTTCGGCCGCGTTGCCTATCACGACTATGAAGGCATTTCCTACGACCTCGATGAACAAAAGCGCCTGGTGCGAGACCTCGGCGACCAGCCCGTGATGATGCTGCGCAATCACGGCCTGCTGACCGTAGGCAAGAGCGTCGCCCAGGCCTTCCTGCGCATGTATTACCTGGAAAAAGCCTGCGAAATCCAGCTCGCCGCCACGAGCACCGCCCAGCCATTGATCCTGCCGCCAGAGGAGATCTGTCGGCGCGCCGAGCGTCAGTTCAACGCGCCGCTACCTACCGCGGCAACTCACCTGGTCGCCGATCCCGACGGGCTGAACCTTGCGTGGGACGCCCTGCTGCGCCTGCTCGACAAGCTCGACCCGGCCTACAAGAAGTAACTTTTCGGCGCTGCGACAGCGTCAAAGCTGGCGACCAGACAGCGCAGGGTCGCGTCAGCTGACCAGGTCGCCGAGCGCCTCTTTGAGCGGCCCCAGCCAGGGTTCGTACGGTCGCCACTGATCTACGCCATCGCGGTTGATGGGCCGGCGCACCTGCTCGGCGCTCGCGGTATGCACGCGGCGCTGTGTCTTGTGGAACTCAACGCACGCGGGCTCGAACGGCAGCCCACAGTAATCGAGAATCCGGCGCACGCTGCCCTCGAGATCGGCGAGCACGTCCTCGTGTTTCACGCACAGCACACGTCCCGGCAGCACCCGGTCCCAGTGATCCATCAGCCCGACATAGGAGCGGTAATAGCGGCCGATGTCCTCGAGGCTGTAGGCAAACTGGTGACCCCTGGCGTAGAGCTGCTTGAAGTTGCTGAAGGAACAGTCCAGCGCATCACGGCGCGCATCTATGATTTTGGCATTCGGCAGCATCAGGTGAATGAGCGGGATGTTGCGAAAATTGTTAGGCATCTTGTCGATGAAAAACGGCCTGCCAGTGCGGTAGACCATGGTGCCCTGGATATAATCTTCGCCGAATGCCTGGCATTGCCCGGCCGTGAGGTCCTGCAGCGCATCGGGATAATGAGTTTCGCCGAAACTGCTCTGACTGCCGAGCGAACCCACCAGCCGCGGCACGTTAGCAAGTTCCATCGTGCCTTCAATCTGCGAATGCGAGGCCAGGATCTGCTCCAGCAGGGTCGAGCCGGCGCGCGGCAGGCCGAGCACGAAGATCGGCGCTGCGCTGCTGCAGCCCCAGCCACGCCGCGCCGCAAAAAACTCCGGCGTGCAGATTTCCTGTTGCCGCAGCGCTGCTTTTTCCTGCATCGCGGCCCGGTAGCGGCTGGCCTCTTTCTTCAAGGCGTTGCCACGCTCGTAGTAGCGGAAAGACTCCGCATATTCGCCGCGATCCTCAAGGCCCTTGCCGAGCGCAAAACACAGGTGATAACGGTCGGCGCGCTGGATAAAGGGCTGGGCCTCAAATTGCCGCATGCGATCCAGTTCCGCGTCGGAGAATCGATAGGTCTTGAGATTCGCGAGACTCCAGTAGGCTTCGCCAAATTCCGCACGGATGTCGGTCGCCCGGTGGTACGACGCCACCGCCTCCGGTTGCTGGCCGTTGGTCTTGAGCGCGTGGCCGAGGGACTGGTGCAGCTCCGAGTCGCCGGGCATCTCCTGGATGAGCTTGCGGTAGCGCTCGATCGCGCCATCGACATCGCCCAACGCCATCAGGATGCCGGCATAGGTCACGCGTACACCGGGATTGTTAGGTTCGGCGGCCATGAGTTTTTCCGCTTCCTCGCGGGCTCGCTGGTGCTTGTGCAGGTCCACCAGGGTCAGTACAAGGTCGTAGCGCGCCGCGTTGTAATGCGGCGCCAGGGCCAGCACGCGATCCAGCAGCACTTCGGAATCGGTGTTGTATTCGTACTCGCGCGCGATGCTGGCTAACAACCGCAATGCCTCGACATCGTCCGCGTTGTTGGCCAGAAAGCCGCGCACCAGCATTTCAGCATCATGGGTATCGCCATCCGAGACCATGCTGCGCGCAGTCACGACCTCGACCGGCAAAGACCCGAGCTTGGCGACATGCTTGCCGGCATTGGCGGAATCATCAGGCCGGCCGACGATCCGGTACAGGCGCTCCAGGGCCTGCCAGCTGGCCGGCAGCGCCGGGTTGAGGCGTACCGCCTGCTCGAAGGCCTCGATCGCCTTCGGTGCCTCGCGCAGGAACACGTGGCAGTGACCGCGCTCCTGGAAAACCCGCGAATACCTCGGGTGGTAAGTCTCCAGCGACGCCAGCGTGGTCAGCGCCTCTGGAATCCGCTGCAACATGCGTTGCGAGACGGCAATCAGGTACAGCAGCTCCCTGCTGCCGAGGTGGGCCGCCCGCAGGGCATCGGCAACTTGCAGGACCTGCGTGAACTGATCGCGCCCCAGGGCCTCCCGCAGGCGCGGCAGGAGAGTCTCAAGATCCGGAGATGACGGTGCGGCGTCAGAGGCTTGCATGTGTCCTGTCCAAAAAAATGGCGGGCCCGAGGCCCGCCATTATAGGGAGCGGCGGACCATTACCGGCCCGCCGTGAGTATCCCCGGTTTACTCGCTGAACTTGTAGCCGATCTGCAGCTGAATCGTCCGCGGACGTGGCGGGGTCTCCACCGTGATGAACTGGCTACCCGACGTGTACTGACTGTCGTAAATATTTGTCAGGTTCGAAACTACGAGCTCCGCATTCCAGTTGCCCTTGGAGGCGCCGGCCGACAGGCTGAAATCGGTCCACGCCGGCATTTGCAGGGCCTGGAGCCTGTTGGACGACGACGCGCGCGCACCCTGGTGGGCCGCACCCACCTGCCAGTAGTAGCCGTAGTCGCCGTGGTTCCACTCATACCGCGCACGCAGGTTCGCCTGGAATTTCGGCGCCAGAGCTGAAGGGTCACCCTTGACGCCGAACACATTAACCACCGCGACAGGTCCACCACTGGTGGCCGAACCCACCCACGTTTCGGTGATCGCCGTGCCAAAGCCAGGCGTGCCAGCAATGTTGTTGATGAACTGTGGCGAGTTTGTTAGCTCCGCCTTGTTGTACGCCATCGAGGTTTCAAAGGTCAGTGCGTCGGTGGCGCGCCAGATGGCGCTCATCGAAATGCCCTTGGTTTCGTAGCTCGGGCCATTCACGCCTATCGTCAGGTTGCCAAACCCTGCCTGCGGCGCAAAGATCGCCGACTGCACATTTTCCCAGGTTTCCTGATAGATCGCGCCGTTGAACTGCAGGCGGTTGTTGAACAGCGTGGTCTTCCAGCCGATCTCCTTGTTGACCAGATCGTCTGACTCGAAGGCGAAGGGAATCTGCCACTGATTGGTTGCGCCCCTGCTCGCCACACCCGCGGTACGAACTACCGAACGCAGCTGTTGGGACGAGCCGCGGTTGAAGCCGCCCGGCCGGAAGCCCTGCGACCAGGTCGCATAGAAGAGGACATCGTCAGTGGCCTTCCAGCTGAAATTCACGCGGCTGCGGAATCCCTTACTCGTAAAGCTATTGACCGACTGATTATCCAGATTGGAGCCGTAAGGCGTACTGCCGTTGACTGCCGGCGCCGTGCAAATGCCTGTGACCGTTGACAGCCCCGACTGGTAGTTCTTGCAGAAGAAGCTGCCGACATTGGCGCCCAGCATCTGGTTGTCGCTGGTGAAATAGCGCGTGCCGCCGGTCAGCGTCAGGGTATCCGTGATATGCCAGTCCAAGGAAATGAACGCGGCTTTCTGTTCATAGGTACGCTTGAAGTCGTCGAAAAAGCCCGTAGCCGAATTGCGCCGGTTCGGATTATTCAAAGACGCATTGGCGAACTTGGGCGTGTTTTTCGGATCGAGCGCCAGGAAGCAGCTTCCAGGACCGCCGATCGTGCATTCGGGCACGGTCTTGTACAGCCACTCGGTATCGTCGTTGACGTTGCGCTTCTCCCAGAAGATGCCGCCGACGGCCGTGATCTTCCACTCCGACGGCGTGCTCAGACGGATTTCATGGCTCTGGTTGACGTTTTTAATTTCGTCAGTCCAGACTGACGACGGCGAATAGCACTTATTGACCGATGCGCCCGAATAACCCGTGCACTGGTAATAAGCGCCGTACACGCCGCGCGCATAGTTCGTGTAATCGCCCTTGATGAAGTTGTCGCGCACCAGGTAGCCGCCCGAGTAGACGAAGCCCATCTGGCCGATCTTGCCGGTAAGGGTGAGCGCGGTGTTCGAGAACTTGTCCTTGGTGTTGGTGTCGCTGAACAGGTTGACCTCGTATTTCCCCAGCGGAACACCTTGGATGGTCGTACCCGTCGGGCCGCCGCGAGAGCAGGTGGCCGGGTTGCTGGGTGTCGGGCAGTCCGTTCCAAAAGGCATCGTGTAGAACACACCACCTGAATTCAGATCCTGGTAGCTCTGCGTAACCAGCACGTTCCAGTCATCGTTGACGTTATAGGACAGACCGAGCCGCGCGCCCTTGTAGGTGACGTCGTTGATGTCCTTGCGAGCGACCTTGTAGTTGTCGATCGCGATCGAATCCACGGGCACACGGCCGTTAGTGCGCAGCGCAAACGCGGCGTCGGTGCTGCGGCGCGTAAACGTCGAGGGGACGTTGTCGATGTAGCCGCCACGGGCGTCGTTGTAGATCACCGCGCGCATCGCAAGTTTGTCGGACAGAGGCAGATTCAACACGCCTTGCAGCAAGCTGCTGTTGGAACCCGACGCGGTCGTGCCGAAGCCCGCTTTGAAATAGGACTCGGTCTTGTCGTGGTTGGGCTTGTTGGTGATATAGCGCAATGCACCCGCTTGGGCGCCTGCACCAAACAGCGTGCCCTGAGGGCCTTCGAGGACTTCGATGCGCTGCAGGTCGGCCGCGTAGACGTCCAGGTTGCGGCCCGGCATGGCCGTGCCCTGGTCGTCCAGGAACAAGCCGACGGTTGGCCATTGGCCCACCGAACCGCCGCCTTGCAGGATCGCGCCGCCGATGCTGAGGCCGCGAATCGAAATGTTGCCCTGGCTGGGGCCGAGACCGCCGGTCTGCACGTTAGGCAGATACTTGAGGAATTCGTCCAGGGTCGCGACTTTCAAATTGGCGATCGTGTCGCCGGTCAGCGCCTGAATCGTGATCGGAACGTCCTGGATGTTTTCATTGCGGCGCTGTGCCGAAACGACGACTTCTTCCAGGCCGACATTGTCGTCAGCTTTCTCTTGCGCTAACACGTACTGCGCTTGTGAGGCAATAATGGCTGCAACGGCCGATGAAATTTTTCGATTCACTATCCGCACCCCTTATAAGAACTGGTTTTTTCCGGCACAAAGCCCCGGTACCTACTCAATAACAGGCCGCCTCTGCAGCGGCCTGATGTCGCAGAAATCATCCAACGATCTGAGCGTAACGTTACCTTAACCAGATCAACAAGCAAATCAATTTGTGGCTTCCGTTAAGGCTTTTTTCGCAAGCATTAGCGTATCCATATTTGCGATACCTTGCGCATTTGTGTGATTTTCACAACAGGCAAGCGCGGGTTTCAAATCATCAGCGATCCAGGTCTGCGACCGCCTGGTACACCTGCGTGTGCATGTCCCGGTAGGTGCGTGGCGTCCTGCCGTCGGGCCCACGCAAGTTTTGGGCAAGCACGACCGCGACAATGCCCGTGCTCGGACTGACCATCCAGTTGGTATCCAGCGCGCCGGGCCAGGTGTAGTCACCATCGCGGTTGGCCTCCGGCGCCGTCCGGTAGTCGATGATGGGCGAAACGCCCAGGCCATAACCGAGGCAGCGCCAGATCTCACCGTCGGCCGACGCAGCATAGTATTTCGCCAGCGCGTCACCGACCTGATTGCTGGTCATAAGCTCCACAGTGACCGGCGACAGATACTGCCGGCCTTCAAGGCTGCCTTTGTTGGCGAGCATCTGCGCGAAACGCAGGTAGTTGCCGGCAGTGGAAATCAGGCCGGCGCCACCGGACGCAAACTGCGGCGGCTTGGTGGATGCGTTGCGCGAGCCGCCATCGACGCGCTCCAGACCGCCGTCCGCCGTGTGCCGGTACAAACCTGCGAGCCACTGGAGCTCGGCCTCGGGGATAAAGAACCCCGTGTGCGTCATACCCAGTGGCTCGAACAGGCGGGTTTTGAGGAATTGATCGAACGGCATGCCGGAAACGATCTCGACCAGGTAACCGAGCACGTCATTTGCATAGCTGTAACGCCACTCCGCACCGGGCTGCGAGTACAGCGGCATGCTGGCCAACTTGGCGATCTTGTCTGCGGTCGGCTCGTTGCCGGCGAGGTTCAACCCAGCCCAGGCCTTGGCCAGCGGCGAGGTCCGGTCGTAGCCGGGACCGTAACCCAGGCCGCTGGTGTGTGTCAGCAGGTGACGAATCGTAATCGGTTTCTTGAGGGGCTCGGTGACGATGTTGCCCGCGGCATCGACGCCGGTGTAAACCCGTGACTCCGCAAACGCCGGCAGAAACTTCGATAGCGGGTCGTCGAGCTGGAACCGCCCTGCTTCGTACAGCATCAGCACGGCCACCGCCGTGACCGGCTTGGTCATGCTGAAGATGCGAAATCGCGTGTCCAGCGTCATCGGCAGCTTGTTTTCGACATCGCGCATGCCGACAGCACCTGAATAAACCAGCTTGCCGTGGCGCGCGACCAGCATGACGTAACCGGATGCGCTGCTGCGCTCGACTTCCTGGCGGAAAAATTCGCCCATGCTGGCCAGCCGGGCCGAGGACATGCCTACCGATTCCGGCCTGGCCACCGGCAACGGCGACGCATTCGACGCCGCCTCAGCTGCGATGGCCAGCAATGACCCTAACAGCAAGGCTGCCATTGGAAGCCACTTTTCTCTCATGCGCATGATTCTGCTCCTTCTCGAAACCTCAGGCGCGCAGACGCAAATTCTGCGGATCGTACAACGGTTCACTGGCGACCACCGCCCGGCGGCGCGTTCCCAGGATGTCGACACCTAACACAGTGCCGGGTGTCGCGAGATCGGTACGCACGTAGGCGAGCGCGATACTCTGCTGCAGCCGATAGCCATAGCCGCCCGAAGTTACCAGGCCGACCGGTTCATCGCGCAGGTAGACGATCGACACCGCAGCCGCATCCGCATCCTGCGCGTCGACCCGCAGCGGCACGAAGCGCTCACGCGGCCCGGCAGCGGCCTCGCGGCGCAGCGCTTCCTGGCCAATGAAGCCGCCGGGCTTGTCGAGTTTCACGAAACGATCGAGTGAGGCCATGAACGGCGTGTACTCGGTGGTCAGGTCGCCCTTCCAGGCGCGATAGCATTTTTCAAGGCGCAGGCTGTCCATCGCATAGAGGCCGTAGTCGTGGATGCCGAATTTTTCGCCGGCTTCCCAAACGAGATCGTAGACCGACAGCAAATGCTCCATCGGCAGGTGCAGTTCCCAGCCGAGCTCGCCGACGTAGTTGACGCGCAGCGCGATCGCCCTGGTGTAACCGATATCGATATGGCGCACTGACAGCCACGGGAACGCTTCGTTTGACAGGTCGGCACTTGTTAGCAGCGACAGCAATTCGCGTGACCTCGGTCCGACGACGATCAGCGTGCCGAATCGCGCCGATTGATTGTCAATGTGCACGGCCGATCCGGAAGCCGGCAGGTGCTCACGCAGCCAGTGCTCATCGTGCCGCTCGCCGGCGGCGGCGCTGATCAGCCAGTACCGCTGCGGCTGCAAGGCGGTGATGGTCATTTCGGTAACGATGCCGCCGTTAGGAGCGCAGAAATAGTTGAGCGCGGTGCGGCCAACTTTTGGCACCGTACCGGCGACCATGTGGTTCAGCCATTCGCCCGCGCCGGGACCTGACACTTCGAACTTGGTGAAACCGGGCAGGTCGAGCACGGCGACGCGCTGCTGCACGGCTTCGCACTCGCGCGCGATCGCCGTGTGCCAGCGCGGCCGGCGGAATGAACACTGCGGTTGATCCTGCGGATCGCTGGCTAACGGAAAATACACCGCGCGCTCCCAGCCGCCGCGCGCACCAAACACCGCGCCTTTGGCTTGCAGGCGGGCGTTAGCAGGCGATGCTTTGGCGGGCCGGCCGGCGGGCCGCTCCTCCGCCGGGTAACCGATGCCGTATTCGTGCTGATAGGTTTCGATCGCCTTGGCGAGCGTGAATTTGTGGTTCGCGTAGTCCATGTAGCGCCGCGAATCGAGCGGCCACATGTCCCACTCCGGCTGTCCGTGTGCGACCCATTCAGCAATCGTCTTGCCGGCGCCGCCCGCCTGCGCGATGCCGAAAGTGAAAGCGCAGCAATGGAAAAATCCCGGCAGGCCGGGCGCGGGCCCGATCAGTGGATTGCCATCGGGCGCATAGGGAATCGGGCCGTTGATGATGCTCTTGATGCCGACCGAACCGAGTATCGGTACGCGTTCGCAGGCGGCCTCGATGTATTTCTCGATGCGCCCGGTATCGTCGTCAAACAGCTGGGTGGCAAATTCATCGGGGATGCCGTTCAACCAGTGCGCCGTGGCCTGCCACTCGTAGGGGCCGAGAATCAGGCCCTGGCGCTCCTGGCGCATGTAGTAGCTGACATCCGGGTCGCGCACCAGCGGCAGGCGCGCCGCGCCGCGCGCCACCAGCTCGGGAATGTCCTCGGTCACGAGATACTGGTGCGACAGCGTGACGATGGGCAGGTACTCACCCACCATCGCGGCGATCTCGCCGCCACGATAGCCGGCCGCGTTGATAACCGACTGCGCCTGGATGACGCCCTTGTTAGTCGACAGGCGCCACTCGCCCGACGCGGTGCGCTCGATGGCGGTCACGCGCGTTTGCCGGTGAATCTGCGCGCCGGCGTCGCGCGCACCTTTGGCGAGTGCCTGGGTCAGCTGCGCAGGATCGATGTCGCCGTCATGCGGATCGTAGAGCCCGGCGAGGATGCCCTCGGTACCGATGAAGGGATGACGCGCACGGATATCGGCTGGCGTCATCATGTCGAATTCGATGCCCTGCGCGCGGGCCTGTGACACCACATGGCGGAATTCGTCGACGCGATCCTGTGTGTGCGCCAGTCGGATGCTGCCGGTGACGTGGTAATTGATGTCGTAGCCGACGCGCTGGGCGAGCTCCGCGTACAGGCGCGTGCTGTGGCGCTGCAGCTTGATCAGATTCCACGAGGTCGAAAAATTCGGGCAGTTGCCGGCCGCATGCCAGGTCGAGCCCGCGGTCAGCTCGTCGCGCTCCAGCAGCACCGCGTCGGTGACGCCGAGCTGCGTCAGATGATAGAGCGCGCTGCATCCGACAGCGCCACCGCCAATGATCACCACCTGCGCGTGCGATTTCATTTGATGCGTTCGCTCTTCGGGTCATACCAGGGCTGCAACTGCAGCCGCGCGTCGTAACGCGCACCGGCGACTTCGATTTGCCAATGGCCCGACTGCAGCCAATCCGCCGTTACACCTGCGTCACAGGCAACATAGCCCATGCCGATCGAGCGATCGAGGCGAAAACCCCAGGCGCCTGACTTGATCGAGCCGACGATGACGCTGTCACGGACGATCGGTTCTTCGTGATACAGCAGCGGCGCGCTCGCGCAGTGATCGTCCAGCATGACCTGCACCAGTCTCTTTGTTAGCACGCCGCGCGCGCGCTGTGCGAGTAGCGCTTCGCGGCCGATGAAGCCGCCCGGCTTGTCCCAGGCCACCGTGAAACCGAGACCGGCTTCCAGCGGCGTGTCTTCGTCGGCGATGTCATGGCTCCAGTGCCGGTAGCCTTTCTCGACGCGGCAAGCCGCCATCGCGTGATAACCGGCGTGACGCAGGCCGTAAACGCCGCCCGCCTCCAGCAGCCGCTCGTAGACATCGAATACCTGCTCGGCGGGGATATACAGTTCCCAGCCGAGTTCGCCGACGTAGGTAATGCGGCTGGCGCGCAGTTTCGCGTAGCCGATCTCGATTTCGCGCGAAAATCCAAAGGGATGCGCCGCGTTGCAGAGATCCGCGCCGCTGACCGCCTGCAACAGCTCGCGACTGCGCGGACCCATGACACCTAACATGGCGAGTCCCGCGGTGATATCGGTCACCGCGCAGCGCAGCTCATCGCCACCGTCCTCGATGTGACGGGTCAGCCAGTGCAGATCGCGGGTCTGGCATATCGCCGAGGTCACGACCAAGTAGCGGGTTTCGGCGAGCCGCGTGATAGTGAGGTCGGCCTCGATGCCACCGCGGTCATTGAGCCATTGGGCATAGACAATGCGCCCCACCGGCACATCGACGTTAGCCGTCGAGAGGCGGTTCAAGATCGCACAGGCGCCCTCGCCCTGGACCAGGAACTTGGCAAAGCTCGCCTGATCGAAAAGCGTCACCGCATCGCGCACCGCGAGGCATTCACTGCGGCAGGCTTCGAACCAGTTCTGCCGGCCATAGGAATATTCATAGCGCGGTGTCGATCCGGGTGCGCCGAACCAATTCGGCCGCTCCCAGCCCGCGGTCTCGCCCATGCAGGCGCCGGCGGCAATCAGACGGTCATGCAGGGCGCTGCGTCGTGCGCCGCGCGCGGTTTGGTACTGGTAGTACGGCCAGTGCATCGCATATAGCAAACCGAGCGTCTCGACGGTGCGATCGCGCAAATAACGGCGATTCGACTGAAACGGCATCACGCGGCGAATATCGACGTCGGCGAGATCCATCGGTGGCCGGCGATCCAGAATCCACTGCGCAACGACTTTGCCCGCGCCGCCGCTCGCCGCGATACCCACGGAATTGAACCCGGTGGCGACAAACAGATCGCGTACTTCCGGCGCTTCGCCGATATAGTAGCGATCGTCCGGCGTAAAACTCTCGGGGCCATTGAAGAACAGCTGGATGCCGGTGTTAGCCAGCGCCGGGACCCGCTGCACTGCGGCGTTGAGGATCGGCTCGAAGTGATCGTAGTCCTCGGGCAGCGTGTCGAAGCAGAAACTCTCGGGAATGCCCTCCATGCCCCAGGGCTTGGCGACAGGCTCGAAGCAGCCGACTAACAACTTGCCGGCGTCTTCCTTGTAATAGGCGCATTCGTCATAGACGCGCAGCACCGGCAGGTTGCCCGGCAGTTTCGCGATCGGCTCGGTGACGATGTAGAAATGTTCCGCCGCGTGCAGCGGGATTGATACGCCGCAGGCGCGGCCCAGCGCATGCGACCACATGCCAGCGCAGATCACGACCGTGTCCGCGGAAATGTAGCCGGACGCAGTCTCGACCCCGACCGCCCGGCCCTTGTCGACCCGCACGCTCTTGACCGGCGTGTTTTCAAGAATGCGCGCGCCACGCATCCTGGCGCCCTTGGCGAACGCCTGCGTCGTATCAATCGGGTTGGTCTGGCCATCCTTGCGGATGAAAATTCCACCGACCAGATCACCGACCTCTAACAAGGGCCAGCGTTCCTTGATTTCAGCAGTCGACAGCTCATCGATCTCCAAACCAAAGGTCTTGCCCATGGACGCACCGCGCTTCAATTCCTCAAAGCGGGCCGGGGTCTTCGCGACGCTGATGGAGCCGTTCTGCTTGAAGCCGGTGGCCTGCCCGGTCTCAGCCTCGAGCGAGCGGTAGAGGTCGGCCGTGTACTTGGCGAGTTCCGTCAGGTTGCGGGTAGCGCGCAGCTGCCCCACCAGTCCCGCCGCATGCCAGGTCGTGCCACAGGTCAGCTGCTTGCGTTCCAGCAGCACCACGTCGGTGACGCCGATTTTCGTCAGATGATAGGCGATCGAGCAGCCGGCGATCCCGCCGCCAACGATGACGACACTTGCGTGACCGGGCAGTGACATTCAGCGCGACAGCAGCTGCATGTGACCTAGGCGCTAACCCGCTTGGGCGCGGGCGCGGCGGCGGCGCCCGTATCGGCGCCGGCCGGCAGCATACCGGAACGCGCGAGCCGCACCGGAAACCGGCGGCGGATTTCAGCATCGACCGCTGCGGAAACATGGCTCGGGAAATGACTACCGAGAATTTCCTCGACCTTGTGCGCCGCACGATACAACACGTCATGCGAACCCTGCTCGGTCCATTCGTTAGGACTGCGGCGATCGCCGACCGTCGGGTAAAGGTATTCGGTCTGCATCAATTCCAGCGTCTGCGGGCTGCCGAGGAAATGCCCGGGTCCGTTCAAACAGACATCCTTGATGGTTTCAAATGACAGGCGCTCCTCGGTCACTTCAATGCCCTTGATGGTGCGTTGCGTGGCGCCGATGATGTCATTGTCGATGATCAGGCTTTCCAGCGAATAGCCTAACAAGCTGGCGTGCATGCCGGCCGATTCATAGATCAGGTTGGCGCCGGAATTGCCCACCAGCGCATGGTTCAGGGCCTTCTCGCCCGCCGATTGCGCGTCAGCAACCTTTGAATCCGTCATGCCGGAGGCGGTGCCGCCGGTCAGGTCATAGAAATTAGCCATCTGGCCCGCCGCGGCGGACAACAAGGCCTGCTCCGGGCTGCCACCCGACATGGCGCCGGTGCGCAGGTCGGAGACAAAGCACCAGGTGCCGAAGATCGCGGGATGGCCGGGCTGCAGCGCGTTCACATATACCAGGCCCGCCAGCACCTCGGCAACTTCCTGGGCTAACGCGCCCGCCAGCGCCGCGGGCGCAGTGGCGCCGGCCTGCCCCGCAGACAACAGCAATATCGGCATCCCACCGCGGACCGCGACTTCCAGGCAACGGCAGGCATCGGCCGCGAATTTCATTGGCGGCACCACGAAGCAATTAGACTGGCTAACAAACGGACGCGCGCGCCATTTGTCTTCACCGCCGGCGATGACATGCAGCATTTCGAGCGAGGCCGTCACATGTTCCGGCTGCACCCAGCTGCTGCCGACATGCTTGGTCGTGCTCGACACCGCCGCGTAACAGGTGTTGAAGTCCATTTCGAACGGATCGGGAATATCGCGCGGCACCACGGCGCGCTGGAAAAAGTGGATGTGTTCCATCAAATCGACAATACGTCCGATATCGTAAAGATCCTGGATCGTCGACTCGCGATAGACGCCGTGCGCATCGACAATATGGACCGCAGCGCCGGCGGTACCAAAGTACGCGCGCTTCCCCCAGGGCTCCATGTCGTGCCTGGACTCCTGGCCGTGCAGTACAAAATTGCGCGCTGCCCTGGCAACCGTGTCCTCGACCAGCGCGCGCGGAAAAAGCAGGCGCCCGGTGTCGGTCATCGTGCAACCGGCCTTGGTCATGACTTCGATGCCGGTGTCGGTCGCGTCCGCCAAACCCACCTCCGACAGCAGCCGGAGCGCCGTGCGATGTATCTGCTCGACCCCGTCCTGCGTGAGCGGCTGATAGCGGCCGCTCGGCATGCCCGGCTTGACCGGCCGCAGATGCTCCGGGAGCGGTCCGCTGCGTTGCGCGCGCCGTGCATCTCGCCCTGACGGACGGCGTGTTAGAGACGGGTTTTCGTTCACTGGCTTACTCCGCAAAGGCGAATCACACAGGGTAGCGTCGCATACGCCATGGCCGCGCCACAGCAAAGATTATCTACCAGCCGGCAAGACTTTATGTGGGTCGGAAATAGCTTGGCATATCATCCTACCTGCATGCAGAGGATCAGGTTATGACCAGCAAACACACCCGCAGCGAGTGGCAGAAACGTGCCCGCGAACTGCGTTATGCCACCGGTCATTTTATCGATGGCGAGCATGTTGCAGGCCGTGGTGTACGACTGACGGTGATCAACCCGGCGAGCGGCGCGCCGCTGTGCGAGGTGGCGGCGGGTGGTCAAGCCGACATCGACCAGGCCGTAGCCTCCGGCCGCCGGACGTTTGCGTCCGGCGTCTGGCGTCGCATGGCGCCGCGCGACCGGCTCGCCGTTCTCAGCCGCCTGGCCCAGCTGATCGACAGCCATGCGGAGCAGTTCGCGCTGCTCGATACGTTGAGCATGGGCAAGCCCATCCAGGACATGCTGACCATCGACGTGCCGCAGGCGGTGCAGACCTTCAGCTACTTCGCGGAACTCTGCGACAAGGTTGACGGCACCGTGACCGCGACCGCGTCCGACGCCCTGCACTACATTCTGCGCGAACCCCTGGGCGTGGTCGGCTGCATCGTCCCCTGGAACTATCCGCTGCTGATGACCTCCTGGAAAGTCGCCCCAGCGCTCGCCGCAGGCAATTCCGTGGTCCTGAAACCCGCCGAGCAGACGCCGCTCTCCGGCTTGCTGCTGGCGCAGCTGTTCGTTGAAGCCGGGGGTCCGCCCGGTGTGTTCAACGTGGTCAATGGTACCGGCCCGGCTGCGGGCGCGCCACTGGCGCTGCATAACGACGTCGCCAAGATTGCCTTCACCGGCTCGACCGGCATCGGCAAGCAAATGCTGATCTACGCCGGCCAATCTAACATGAAGCGCGTCAGTCTCGAGTGCGGCGGCAAGTCGCCGCAGATATTCCTAGCCGATCTCGAGGATATCGATCGCGCCGTGACCTATGCGATCAACGGCATCTTCGGCAACATGGGTGAAGTCTGCAACGCCGGTTCACGGCTGCTGGTCGACAAAAAAATCGCCGGCGAATTTGTCGCGCGCTTCATCGAACGCGGCCGCACTGCCTATCGTGCCGGCGACCCGCTCGACCCCGCTACCACGCTTGGGCCCCTGGTCACGGCGGCGCATCGCCGGCGCGTGCTCGATTACATCGACAAGGGCCGCCGCGACGGCGCGAGACTGGAGTTTGGTGGCGACACGCCTGAACTGCCGGGCTGCTACGTCAACCCAACGTTTTTTTCCGGTGTTAGTAACCAGATGAGCATCGCACGCGAGGAAATTTTCGGCCCGGTGGCCGCCGCCATCGAAGTCGACGGTCTCGCGGATGCGCTGGCCATTGCTAACGATTCAATCTACGGTCTGGCCGCGTCGGTCTGGACTCGCGACCTGAAAACCGCGCATACCGCGGTTCGCGATCTCGAAGCGGGCGTGATCTGGGTGAACTGTTTTGATCACGGCGACATGACCCAGCCTTTCGGCGGCTTCAAGCAGTCGGGACAGGGCCGGGACAAGTGTCTGGAAAGTCTGCTGAGCTATACCCAAACCAAATCCGCGTGGATCCATCTTGGCTAGGAAAATCATGACCGATGCAGACCCGTTGCTGAGCCTGCGGCCCGATTCCGAAATGTCGGTGCGCGAATTTGGCGTTGCGCTCGACATGCAGGTCCCGGCATTCAGCGCGCGCACCGAATACGTTCCGGAAATCGACACCGCGTATAAATTTGACCCCGAGACTTCGCTGGCGATTCTTGCGGGCTTCGCGCACAACCGCCGCGTCATGGTGCAGGGCTATCATGGCACCGGCAAGTCGACCCACATCGAACAGATCGCAGCGCGGCTCAACTGGCCGCTGGTGCGCATCAATCTCGACGGCCATGTCAGCCGCATCGATCTCGTCGGCCGCGACGCCATCGTCGTCAACAATGGCCAGCAGGTCACCGAGTTCAAGGAAGGCCTGCTGCCCTGGGCGATACAACGACCGGTCGCGCTGGTGTTCGATGAATACGACGCCGGCCGGGCGGACGTGATGTTTGTGATCCAGCGGGTGCTGGAAGCCAGCGGCAAGCTGACTTTGCTGGACCAGAATCGCGTCATCACGCCGCATCCGTTCTTCCGCCTGTTTGCCACGGCTAACACCATCGGTCTTGGCGATGCCACCGGGCTCTATCACGGCACCCAGCAGATCAACCAGGGCCAGATGGACCGCTGGTCCATCGTCAGCACGCTCAATTACCTCGAGCATGATGCCGAAGCCGCCATTGTTGTCAGCAAGGTGCCGGCGTACGCGGATGCGGACGGCCAGCGCACCGTGATGGCGATGGTCCGCGTCGCCGACATGACGCGCAATGCTTTCATGAATGGCGATATCTCCACGGTGATGAGCCCGCGCACGGTCATTACCTGGGCGGAAAACGCGTTGATCTTCCGCGACCCGGCCCTGGCCTTCCGCGTCAGCTTCCTGAATCGTTGTGACGAGCTGGAACGGCCGACTGTCGCCGAGTTTTATCAACGTGCGTTTGGCACCGACCTGCCGGAAGCGGTCACACGATTGAAAGTCCTCTGATGCCGGCGACGCGAGATCGCAAAGCGGCCGGCTCGCAGCAGTTTGAACGCGCGCTGCTGCAATCGACGCGCGCGCTCGCTGGCACCGAGAAATTGCAGGTCGCGTTTGGTCCGCTCGGACCGAAGCTGGACGGTATTTGCATGCTGCTGGCGCCGCCGCCAACGCCGCTGACGGCAGCAGCCGCGGCACTGGCTCGCGGCCAGGCCGATCAGCTCGCGCTGCGCAGCGCCTATCATGACGCCGCCATCCACGCGCAGTATCGTCCGGTCGGACATCGTGCCCGGGCGCTTTACGACGCCCTCGAGGATGTGCGCTGCCAATCGCTGGGCGCCAACGTGTTAGCCGGCGTCGCCAATAACCTGCAGGCGGCACTGCGTCATCAACTGGAGCGCAGTGGCGTGCTGCGCGGCTCGGGTGACACGACGACTGGCATGACGCAGGCGCTGGCCTTGCTGGCGCGCGAGCGCTTCACCGGCATGCCGGCGCCGGATGCGGCGCAGCAGCTGCTGGCTCGCTGGCGCCCCACGCTGGAGGCCAAACTGGGCGAACGCCTCAGCAGCATGGCGGCCACTACTAACAACCAGGACAATTATTCCCGGCAACAGCACCAGTTGCTGCGCGCGCTGGATCTCGGGTTTGAGATCCTGCCAGCTATCGAAAAACGTGACAGTGCACCCGCTGCTGCGCCCGCGCTGCCCGCACCTGAGCCAGGCGCCCGCACGAAAAATGACAATTTGCGCGTCAAGCAGCTCGAGGGCGCGATCGAGCAGGATGAACCGTCGATCGCCGCCGAAACGCCTTTGGCCACATTGCCGCAGAGCGATGCCGACGCACGCCGCGCGCCTGAGAACGACGACTCCGGCGGACGCCTGTCGCGCGACCTGCTGTATGACGATGCGGACAATCCGAATCGCCACTACCGGGCGTTCACACACGCGCATGATGAGATCATTGCCGCAGAGCGCCTCTGCGACGCGGACGAGCTAACACAGTTGCGCGCCGAACTCGACCGCGAAGCGCGCTCGCTGCCCGGCGTTATCACGCGCCTCGCGCGCCGCCTCGAGCGCATGCTGCTGACGCAGCAGATTCGCCGCTGGAAATTTGACCTCGATGAGGGTGTGCTCGACGCCGCGCGCCTCGGCCGCGTCGTCACCGATCCGCTGTTGCCGCTGTCGTTCAGGCAGGAACAGGAAACGGATTTCAAGGATGCGATCGTCACGTTGCTCCTGGACATCTCCGGTTCGATGCGCGGCCGCCCCATTCTGCTGACCGCGTTGTGTGTGGATGTGCTGACACGCACGCTGGAGCGCTGCGGCGTCAAGACCGAGATCCTCGGGTTCACGACCCGCAACTGGAACGGCGGGCAATCACGCGAGGACTGGATCGCCGCGGGCGGACGCGCCAATCCAGGCCGGCTCAGCGACCTGCGCCACATCATATTCAAGCCGGCGGATACGTCATGGCGGCGCGCGCGCCGCAATCTGGGCGTGCTGCTGCGCGAAGATCTGCTGAAAGACAACGTCGACGGCGAAGCCTTGTTATGGGCGCACGGACGCCTGCTGCAGCGCTCTGAAGAGCGTCGCATCCTGCTGGTGATATCGGATGGCGTGCCTCTCGACGACGCGACCTTGTCGGCTAACCCGGGAAGCTACCTCGATCAGCATTTGCGCAACGTCGTCAAATGGATCGAACGGCGTTCCTCAGTCGAGCTCGTGGCGATCGGCATTGGCCACGACGTCAGTGATTACTACCAGCGCGCGTTAGCCGTCGGGAGCGCCGATGAGTTGGGTACCGCCATGACTGAACAGCTGGCGAAATTATTCGCGCCGCGCCGGACATCGGTCACCGGAGACAAATCATGACGGACGCTCAATTCCGCGGTTCCTGCCTGTGCGGCGCCTGTACCTATGAAGTGCTCGGCCCGTTGCGCAACGTAATCGCCTGTCACTGCAGCCAATGCCGCAAGCAGACCGGGCACTATCTCGCGGCCACCAGTGCGCGGCTCGCGGACTTCAAGCTATTGCGCAGCGACTCCCTGCGCTGGTATCGCGCGTCGCCCGCGGCGCAACGCGGCTTCTGCGCGACTTGTGGCTCGACCCTGTTCTGGCAGGCCGACGGACGGGAGGAAATTTCTATTGCCGCCGGTTCGCTCGACGGACCCACGGGGCTGACGATCGAAGGTCATATATTTTGCGCGGATCGCGGCGACTACTACACGATTCCCGATGAAGGATATCTACTGGAGCAATGGACCTGAAATGCGCGCCGTATTGCTAACAGGTCACGGCGGATTTGAGCGGCTCGAATATCGGGAGGATATACCCACACCCATTCCTGCTGCCGGCGAAGTGCTGGTACGGATTGGCGCCGCGGCGGTCAACAACACCGACATCAACGCGCGCACTGGCTGGTACTCGAAGTCGGTCCGGGAAGCGACGGGTGGCAGCAACGCGCAAGCCAGCACGAATGCAAAGGATGCCGGCTGGACCGGCGTGGCGATCCCGTTTCCGCGCATCCAGGGCGCCGACGGTTGCGGCGAGATTGTCGTCGTCGGCCCGGGTGTTGCGGCCCGTCGCGTGGGTCAGCGGGTGCTGCTGGATCCAGTGCTGCGTGCCGGCGGCGCCGCGGCTGACAGCTTTGGCTACATGGGCACCGATCGCGATGGCTGTTTCGCGGAATTCGTTGCGCTACCCGATTGCAACGCCTGCCAGGTGAGCAGCAATTTGTCGGACGTCGAACTGGCGTCCTTTCCCTGCTCCTACACCGCAGCCGAAAACATGTTAGCCCGGGCGGCGGTCCGGGGGCGAGAGATCGTCGTCATCACCGGCGCATCGGGTGGCGTGGGCTCGGCAGCCGTACAGCTCGCGCGCCGGCGCGGCGCCAGCATCATTGCGATCGCCGGCAGTGACAAGTCGGCGGCACTGCGCTCGCTCGGCGCCAGCCGCGTGCTGCCACGCGATGCGAACCTGCTCGCCGAACTGGGCGCGGAATCCGTTGATGCGGTGATCGATTGCGTGGGCGGCGCTCAGTTCAGCTCTTACCTGCAGTTGTTGCGCCGCGCCGGGCGCTACGCCGTCGCCGGCGCGATCGCTGGACCGATCGTTGAACTTGATCTGCGCACGCTGTATCTCAAAGACCTGAGGTTGTCAGGTTGCACGATCCCGGATGCCGGGCTGTTCGCCGACCTGATCGGTTATATCGAGCGCGGCGAAATCAATCCGCTGGTCGCAAAAACCTATCCGCTGCGTGAGATCGTTGCAGCACAAGAGGGATTTCTCGCCAAGCAGCACGTCGGCAAGATCGTGCTCAGCGTGGCGTCGGCATCACCAACAATTTGACCGCACTGGACGCGAGGTCCGAAAGACCCGCGCCACCCTGCTCTGCATGCAGGATGATCCCGCGTCGCATGCGTGGATCCCAATACTTTGTCAGGTGGGTCGCGACTTCCCGCGGCGCATCAGCGGGCGTCGACTCGGACGCAAAGAAGGTCGCGATCTCGTTGGTCATCTTTACCAGATGATCAATATGCATCACTGCGTCTCCGTCACCCGCGGCCGCGGCCGCTGCCGCGCCGCAATTGACCGTGCGCGCCAGGTCTCAGGCTGACTGACTCGTGCAACCTGCACCGCCGTGACCTTGTACTCCGGACAATTGGTCGCCCAGTCGGAGTTGTCGGTGGTCACGACGTTGGCACCAGACTCGGGAAAATGGAATGTCGTGTAGACGACACCCGGCTGCACGCGCTCGGTCAGCGTTGCGCGCATGACGGTGTCGCCGGCGCGGCTTGAAATGCCGGTCCAGTCGCCTTCCCGAATCCCGCGCGATTCCGCATCGTCGGGGTGAATCTCCAGGCGATCTTCATCATGCCAGCGGTTGTTAGCCGTGCGCCGTGTCTGCGCGCCGACGTTGTACTGCGACAGCACGCGACCGGTGGTGAGAATGAGCGGATAGCGGCTCGAGGTGCGCTCGTCCGTCGGCACGTACTCCGTGACGTAGAACTTGCCCTTGCCGCGCACGAACTGCGACACGTGCATGGTTGGCGTGCCCTCGGGCGCCGTGTCGTTGCAGGGCCACTGGATGCTGCCCAGCCGGTCCAGCTTTTCATAACTGACACCGGTGAAAGTCGGCGTGAGTCTCGCGATCTCATCCATGATCTCGGACGGATGCCGGTAGTTCATCTCATAGCCGAGCGCCCTGGAAAGTCTCATGGTCACTTCCCAGTCCTGCAGCCCCGCCAGCGGTTCAATGGCCTTGCGCACCCGCGAGATGCGCCGTTCCGCATTGGTGTAGGTGCCGTCCTTCTCAAGAAACGAAGAGCCCGGCAGGAACACATGCGCGTACTTGGCGGTTTCATTGAGGAACAGGTCCTGTACCACCAGGCACTCGAGCGCCGTGAGGGCCGCGACGACATGATTGGTGTTAGGGTCGGATTGCGCCAGGTCCTCGCCCTGGATATACATGCCGCGGAAACTGCCATCCAGCGCCGCGTCGAACATGTTAGGGATGCGCAGACCCGGCTCCGACTCGAGCGGCACTTGCCAGGCGGATTCAAACAATCCACGGACGGTCGTATCTGACACATGGCGGTAGCCGCTGAACTCGTGCGGGAAGGAGCCCATATCGCAGGCGCCCTGCACGTTGTTCTGGCCACGCAACGGGCTTACGCCCACGCCGGCGCGTCCCAGGTTGCCGGTCGCCATCGCGAGATTGGCAATGCCCATGACCATGGTGCTGCCCTGACTGTGCTCGGTGACTCCCAGGCCGTAGTAGATGGCGGCATTGTTAGCACCGGCATACAGGCGCGCCGCGGCGCGCACCAGCGCCGCCGGGACGCCGGTCGCGGCGGCGGTCTGCTCGGGCGAATTGCCCGGATCGGCAATGAAATGCTGCCACTTGGCGTAGGATGCCGCCTCACAGCGCTCGGTGATGTAGTCGTCGCGGGTCAGTCCTTCAGTCACCACGACGTGCGCAAGCGCGTTGATCAGCGCTACGTTAGTACCGGGCCGCAGCTGCAGGTGATAGTCCGCCTCGATGTGCGGCGCCTTGACCAGGCCAATCGCCCGCGGATCGAGCACGATCAGCTTCGCGCCCTGGCGCAGCCGCCGCTTCATCTGCGACGCAAACACCGGGTGCCCCTCGGTGGGATTCGCGCCGATCACCATGATGACGTCGGCCTGCATGACCGAATCGAACTCCTGCGTTCCCGCCGACTCACCCAGCGTGTGCTTGAGCCCGTAGCCGGTCGGCGAGTGGCAAACGCGCGCGCAGGTATCGACGTTGTTGTTAGCAAAGGCGGCGCGCACCAGTTTCTGCACCAGGAAGGTTTCTTCATTGGTGCAACGGGACGAAGTGATGCCGCCCACCGAGTACTTGCCATGCTCGGCCTGGATGCGCTTGAATTCCTGCGCTGCGTAGCCGATGGCCTCGTCCCAGGAGACCTCGCGCCACGGGTCGCTGATACGCTTGCGGATCATCGGGCGTGTGACCCGATCCGGATGGGTGGCGTAGCCGAAGGCAAAACGGCCCTTGACGCAGGCGTGACCGTGATTGGCATGTCCATCCCGGTTGGGCGCCATGCGCACCACTTCGGCGCCCTGGGGGCCGTCCTTGATTTCCGCCTTGAATGAACAGCCGACGCCACAGTATGCGCAGGTCGTGGTCACCGATCGCGTGGGTTGGCCTTGGGTCGCAAGCGTCGTTTCCGACAACGCGGCCGTCGGACAGGCTTCGACGCAGGCGCCGCAGGACACGCATTCCGAATCGATGAAGTCCTGGCCCTGGCTGGCGGAGATCTGCGACTCAAAGCCGCGGCCGGCCATGGTCAGCGCCAGCGTCCCTTGTGTTTCATCGCAGGCTCGCACACAACGCGAGCAGGCGATGCACATGTTAGGGTCAAAGACAAAATAGGGGTTGGTCTGGTCTTTTTCCAGGCCGGCATGTTTGACGCCGGCGAGGCCATAGCGCGTCTCGGTGACGCCGCAAACTTCGGCCATGTTCTGCAATTCGCAATGGCCGTTCGCGGGACAGGTCACGCAATCCAGCGGGTGGTCGGAAATATAAAGTTCCATGACTCCGTGCCGCAGCCCGCTCAGCTTCGGGCTCTGCGTACGGATCTTCATGCCATCGGCAACCTGGGTCGTGCAGGACGCCGGATAGCCCTTGCGTCCTTCGATTTCCACCAGGCACAAGCGGCAGGAACCGAAAGACTTCAGCGTGTCGGTCGCACAGAGTTTCGGTACGCTGACGCCGGCCGCGGTCGCGGCGCGCAGGATAGAGGTACCTTCGGGAACCTGCACCGACTGACCATCGATCTCGACCCGCACGGATTTCGTGCTAACACTGGCGGGCGTCCCGGCGTCGTGATAACCGATGGCATACATAAACTTATGACCTCGTCCGCATAAAATCCTCAGGAAAATGCTGCAGCGCGCTCTGCACCGGAATTGGCGTCATGCCGCCGAGTCCGCACAACGAGCCCTGCAGCATCGTTTCACACAGGTCCTGCAACAACACGAGATTCTGCTCGCGATTTTCATTGCGCATGATGCGATCAATGACCTCCGTGCCCCGGGTCGAACCGATGCGGCAGGGTGTGCACTTGCCACAGGATTCAATCGCGCAGAATTCCAGCGCATAACGCGCCATCTGCGCCAGATCCACGGTGTCGTCAAAGGCAACGATACCACCGTGACCGAGCATGCCGCCAACACCGGCGAACGCTTCATAATCCACGACCGTGTCGAACAGCGACTCCGGAAAATAGGCGCCTAACGGCCCGCCGACCTGCACCGCACGAATGGGCCGGCCGCTGGCCGAGCCGCCGCCATAGTCGTACAGCAGCTCGCGCAGCGTCAGGCCGAAAGCCCGCTCCACCAACCCGCCGTGGCGGATATTGCCCGCGAGCTGGAAAGGCAAGGTGCCGCGCGAGCGCCCGAGCCCGTAGTCGCGGTAGTGGGCGGCACCCCTGGCCAGAATCACCGGCACGCTGGCCAACGAAATCACATTGTTAACCACGGTCGGCTTGCCAAACAGCCCTTCGACCGCCGGCAACGGCGGTCGCACCCGCACCTCGCCGCGCTTGCCTTCGAGGCTCTCGAGCATCGAGGTCTCTTCGCCACAGATATAAGCGCCGGCACCGCAGCGAACCTCGAGCTCGAAGGTCTTGCCTGAGCCCTGGATGTTGGGACCGAGAAACCCGGCGGCCCGCGCTATGCTGATCGCCTCGCGCAGCGTGCGTATGGCATCGGGATATTCAATACGCACATATATATAGCCCTGGGTGGCGCCCACCGCGATCGCGGCGATCGTCATGCCCTCGATCAGGCACAGAGGATCGCCCTCCATCAGCATGCGGTCGGCAAAGGTTCCGGAATCGCCCTCATCGGCGTTACAGGTAATGTATTTCGGCGTCGCTATCTGATCGAGAACCGTTTTCCATTTGACGCCGGTCGGAAACGCCGCGCCGCCGCGGCCGCGCAACCCCGAGTCCGTGACCGCCTGCACGATGTCCGCCGGGCTCAGCCGCAACGCCTGTTGCAAGCCCTGGTAGCCGCCATGCGTCTGGTACTGTTGCAGCGACAAAGGATCGATGACGCCGACGCGCGCAAACGTCAGGCGTTGCTGCGATGCGAGATAGGGATGCTGCTCGATGAGCCCGATGCAAAGAGGATGCGCGCCGCCCTTCAGGACCACGTCTGTTAGCAGGCTGGCGACGCTCTCGATTGTAACTGGCCCGTAGCCGACCCGCCCCCGCGGCGTCTCGACCTCTAACAGGGGCTCCAGCCACAGGAGGCCGCGCGAACCGGTGCGTACCAGCTGCAGGTCGAGTTTTCTGGCGTGCACTGTCTCATCGATGGCCCTGGCCACACGGTCGGCGCCCATGGAGCGCGCGGCGGCATCCCGGGGCAGATAGAGCCTCACTGTCATGACCGCCCCGTCAATTCTTTGATCACAGCATCGAAGCGCTGCGCAGTGACGCGACCATGCAATTCGCCGTCGACCAACATGGCCGGCGCCAGCGCGCAATTGCCCAGGCAATACACGGCCTCGAGCGTGACCAAACCGTCAGGACTGGTCGCATGGAAATCAGCGCCGAGCTGACGCTTCGCGTGCTGTGCGAGATTGTTAGCCCCCATGGCCTGGCAGGCCTCGGCGCGGCACAACTGCACCACATGGCGACCTGCGGGTTGCTCGCGGAAATAGTGATAAAACGTCAGCACTCCGTGCACCTCGGCGCGCGACAGGTTCAAGCCGTCGGCAATCACCGGCACCGCGGCGGGCGGCACAAAGCCCAGGCGCTGCTGGATCGCAAGCAGCACTTCCAGCAATGGCCCAGGCCGGGCCTTGCCGCAGGCGAGCTCGGCCTGCACGATCTGCAGTTGATTCGCATCCAGCGCCGTTGCCGCCTGAGCATCAGACATGATCAGAACATCCCGACAATATTGCCGTGCTCATCGAGATCGATGTTGCAGGATGCCGGCACACGCGGCAGCCCCGGCATGGTCATGATGTCGCCGCAGATCATGACAATGAACTCCGCGCCGGCGGCCAGCCGTACTTCCCGAATATTGACGACATGTCCTGAGGGCGCGCCGCGAAGTTTCGGGTCGGTCGAGAACGAATACTGCGTCTTGGCTACGCACACCGGATAGTGCGCATAGCCCGCGTCCTGCAGCGCCCGAATCGACGCCCGCACCTTGGCGTCCGCGGTGATATCCGAGGCGCCATAGATGGTGGTCGCGACGGTCTTCATCTTGTCCCACAACGGCAATGAATCTTCATACAGGAACTTGAAGTAGTTAGGATGTTCACACAGCTGCACGACCTCGCGCGCCACTTCAATTGCACCTGCACTGCCTTGCGCGTAATGCGTCGCAGTTATTACCTTGACGCCCTTGTGCGCGGCGCGCTCGTGCAGCTCCTGGATTTCCGCAGCGGTGTCCTCGGAGCGATGGTTGATCGAGACCACGCAGGGCAGCCCGAAGCGATCGCGCACGTTGTCGATGTGCCGCTCCAGGTTCACGATGCCCTTGCGTAGCGCCGCGAGGTTCTCGCGGCCAAGATCGGGCACTTCAACACCGCCATGAAACTTGAGCGCGCGCACCGTGGCCACGATCACGGCAGCCGCGGGCTTCAGGCCCGACTTGCGGCACTTGATGTCGATAAATTTTTCGGCACCCAGGTCGGCGCCGAAGCCGGCCTCGGTCACGACATAGTCCGCCAGCTTGAGTGCGGCGCGGGTCGCGATCACCGAGTTGCAACCATGCGCGATATTCGCGAAGGGTCCGCCGTGAATGATCGCCGGATTATTCTCCAACGTCTGGACCAGGTTGGGCGCCAGCGCATCTTTCAACAACACCGTCATCGCGCCGTGCGCCTTGAGGTCACGCGCGCGTATTGGTTTTTGCGCTGTTGTATAGCCGACGACGATATTGCCGAGCCGCTCCTTGAGGTCGCTGAGACTTGAGGCCAGGCAGAAAATGGCCATGACTTCCGACGCCACGACGATGTCGAAGCCATCCTGGCGCGGAAATCCGTTGGCCGTGCCGCCCAGCCCGATCGCGATCTCGCGCAATGAACGATCATTGACATCGACAACGCGGCGCCAGCTGATGCGCCGGACGTCGAAACCCAGTTCATTGCCGTGATAGATGTGATTATCGATCAGCGCGGCGAGCAGATTGTTAGCCAGCGCAATCGCCGCGAAATCGCCGGTGAAGTGCAGATTGATGTCCGCCATCGGTACCACCTGCGAATAGCCACCACCGGCCGCGCCGCCCTTCATGCCAAAAACCGGGCCCAGCGCCGGCTCGCGCAGGCACACCATGGCTTTCTTGCCGATGCGGTTCAGCGCATCGCCGAGGCCCACGGTCATCGTGGTCTTGCCTTCGCCCGCAGGCGTCGGCGAAATCGCAGTCACCAGCACCAGCTTGCCGTCCGGCCGGTCGCGCAGGCTATCCAGATAAGCTAACGAAATCTTGGCTTTGGTCCGCCCGTACGGTTCCAGGTGTTCCTCGGGGATACCGAGGCGATCCCTGGCCAGACCCACGATAGGTTTCAACTTGGCCTGTTGGGCGATTTCAATATTGCTCAGCATGGAATACCTGACTAAAAATTGTTATTTCATCGTCGGAATTGAAAAATCTGCACGCACCGTGGCCGGATCCGGCCAGCGTTCGGTGACGGTCTTGAGCCGCGTATAGAAGCGCACGCCCTCGGTGCCATGCATGTGCTGGTCACCGAACATCGAATCGCGCCAGCCGCCAAAACTGTGAAACGCCATCGGCACGGGAATCGGCACGTTGATGCCGACCATGCCGATCTCAGCCTCGCGCGCGAAGGCCCGTGCCAGCGCCCCGCTCTGGGTAAACACGGCGGCGCCATTCGCAAACTGGTGGCTGTTCAGCAGCGTCATCGCAGCGCGGAAGTCAGTCACGCGCACCACTGATAACACCGGCCCGAAAATCTCCTCGCGATAAATTTTCATGTCAGGTCGCACGCGATCAAACAAGCTGGGCCCGACATAAAACCCGTTAGGCCGCTCGGGCACTTTGACGTCGCGCCCGTCCACGACCAGGGCAGCGCCTTCCTGCAAGCCCGAATCGATGTAGCCGCACACGCGTGTGCGTGCTGCATCGGTCACCAGCGGGCCCATATCCACACCCGGCGCATCAGGCACGCCAACCTTCAGGGAGCGGACACGACGCGCCAGGCGCTCGATCAGGCCGTTTGCGGTTTCTTCGCCGACCGCAACCACTACGGAAATCGCCATGCAACGCTCGCCGGCCGAGCCGTAAGCCGCACCTACCAGCGCTTCAGTGGCGGCGTCGAGGTCGGCGTCCGGCAAGACCACGGCGTGATTTTTTGCGCCACCCAGCGCCTGGGCGCGCTTGCCATGCGCAATAGCCTCCGACTGAATATATTTCGCGATTGGGGTCGAGCCCACAAAGCTAACAGCTGCAATATCCGGATGCTGCAAAATGGCGTCGACAGCGACTTTGTCGCCCTGCACGACATTGAACACACCGGGCGGCAGTCCGGCGCGCAGCAGCAGGTCGGCGAGCATCAGGGCCGCCGACGGATCGCGCTCGGACGGTTTCAGAATAAAGGCGTTGCCACAAACCAGTGCGATCGGAAACATCCACATCGGCACCATCGCGGGAAAATTGAACGGCGTAATCCCGGCCACGACACCTAACGGCTGGCGGATGCCGTAACTGTCGACGCCGGTGCCGACACTCTCGCTGAATTCACCCTTGAGAAGTTGCGGCGCGCCGCAGGCAAACTCCACGACCTCGATGCCGCGGGTGACTTCACCCTCCGCATCGACGACGGTCTTGCCATGCTCCCCGGAAATCGCGCCGGCCAGAGCCCGCAGATTCTGGCCCAGCAGCTCCTTGAACCGGAACATGACCCGCGCGCGCTGCAGCGCCGGCATTTTGGCCCAGCCAGGCTGCGCCGCCCTGGCACTGCGCACCGCCAGGTCAACGTCGGCCGCCGAGGCCAGCGCGACGTCGCGAACCGGTTTTCCTAACGAAGGATCGAAGACCGGCGCACGCGCGGAGTTCTGCGGCACCACGATGCGGCCGTCAATAAAATGGCCGACCACCAATGCCCTGGCTTCAGTGCCTTTCGTCTGCAGGTCGGCATTCAAGCGAGCTCTCCCGGATTTGCCGGCAGCATAACACGCAAGATTCGCCTGGTTGAGGGCCTGACTCGGTACGATAGCGCGTGCGCACAGTTCACAAATTTTTTCACGGTCTGGTAAGGAGTCGTTAGCCGACTCAACGCCGACCGCGCGACTGGTAACGTACCACCACATCGGTAAAGTCGGTAAACAGTCCATCGACCTGGACCTGCTTGACCAGGGCATCGAGCACCGCTGTAACATCCGGCGCATTTTCCGGCAGGCTGTCGATACGCAGCGTGTACGGATGCATCTTGAGATGGTTCGACCTGGCGATCTTGCCCAGCGGCTTGATCTGCGGCGCACTGCCCTTCGCCGGCCACACCACCAATTGGGATATTTCCGGACCGATGCCATCCGCATAGGTCGCGACATCGGCGATGCCGCGCTCGGTCCTCATCGCATCGTAATCGGTCGATGACTCCTTCCAGGAGTTTTCGCCGATCAACTGAATCAATTTCAAGTCGCTCTTCAATTCGCCGCGAATGCGCTTCAGTTCCAGTGCGTCGAAGCACTGCAAATACATGTTGTCGCTGCGCCGGGCGAAGCCGTAGCGAGCTAACATGTCGAGCACCATGCGCGTGATGTCCTTGCCCTGCTGCCGATGCCAGGCCGGGCTCTTGATCTCGGTATAGACACCGACGTGCTTGCCAGTGCTGCGATTGACGCCCTGGACGAAATCGAGTTCCTCCGCCAGAGTGACGATCGCAAAGCGCGCCGTGCTGTTTGCATAACGCTGCGGGAACACCCGGCTGCCATCCGCGTTGAGGCGCTCATGCCTGGCTAGCGTGCGCAGTTCCGCCATCGTAAAGTCGATCGCGTAGTAATGGCCGTCGGCACGCGCGCGTCCGGGAAACCGCGCCGCGATGTCGGTGACCTCGCCCAGTGTCAGGTCATGGGTGACGATGGGAACGTCGTCCTTGGTCAGCACTACATCCTGCTCGACGAAATCCGCACCGAGACCGATGGCCAGGGCCTTCGCCTCCAGGGTGTGCTCCGGCAGATAGCCGGAAGCGCCGCGGTGGGCGATGACAACAATGCCAGCGGCCTGTGCAAGATTAGTCATCAGTATGAATACCCATACCCATTTCATTGCGATTCCTGTGAGCGGCTCATGTTGCGGAAAAACTTTCAGCGCGATGTTCCAGTGTCAGCGCACTGAACGCCATGGCCAGGACCGAGCAAATGCACATCGCAATGATAACGCCGCTCCAGCCCCAGTGATCAGCGATCCAGCCGACACCGGTTCCGGCCAACGCCGAGCCGAACACGTAGCCAAAAAATCCCGTGAACCCGGCCGCCGTGCCCGCCGCCTTTTTTGGCACCATATCGAGCGCCTGCAGGCCGATGATCATCACCGGGCCGTATATAAAGAAGCCGATGGTGAACAACGCAGCCATATCGATCCACAGCGGACCGTGGCGATTGAGGCCATAGACAATGAGGCCGAGGAGCGTCGGGATCATGAACAGGATGGTGGCCGGCGCGCGTCGCGACTGGAATACTCTGTCGGACATCCAGCCGCACAGGATCGTGCCCGGCACCGCGGCCCATTCAAACAGCGCCCAGGCCGTGCTGGATTCCTGAAACGAAAAACCCTTGGCAGTCTGTAAATAGACCGGAATCCAGTCCACCACCCCGTAGCGCACGAAGTACACGAACGCATTCGCGATGGCGATCATCCATAGCAGGCGATTATTGAGGACATGCTCGAGAAAAATCTCCCGGAAGCTGAAGATGCGTTCGCTGGCGGCACTGTAATGCTTTGGGTAATCGTTCTTGTACTGTTCTATCGGCGGCAGACCGCAACTCTGCGGTGTGTCGCGCATCAGGGCCATCGCGACCAGCGCGACGACCGCGGCGACCATCGCGTTGAAATAAAACTTCGCACCCCAGTCGTTGAAGAGCACTACGCCGGCAAACGCGATCGTGGCGACCAGCGCGCCGCCGACGTTATGCGCGACGTTCCACAATGAAACGGCGCGGCCGCGCTCGCGGGTGCTGAACCAGTGGACCATGGTCTTGCCACAGGGCGCCCAGCCCATGCCACCGAACCAGCCATTCAACGTCTGCAACAGCACGATTAGTGTCAGCGACAGATACACCGCCGGCACGAAGCCGAACACGAACAGTATCGCGCAGGACAACAGCAATCCTAACGGCAGGAAGTAGCGTGGGTTGCTGCGGTCGGACACGCTGCCCATCAGGAACTTGGAAAACCCGTAGGCGATAGACAGCCCGGTCATCGCGGTGCCCAACTGCGCTTTTGAATACTGCGGGTAGTCGTGCAGGATGTCCGGCATCGCAAGCGCAAAATTCTTGCGCACCAGATAGTAGGCGGCGTAGCCAATGAAGATGCCGATAAAGACCTGGCGCCGCAGCCGCCGGTATTCGGGATCGACGCGATCCGCCGCGAGCGGCGCTGCCGCCGGGGCGGGATTCAGAAAAGCGAACATCGTGAGTTTCATGCGCCCTGCCGAATGGTTTCCAGTCCATGGCTGTTAGGTCCGGTTTCCCGGCGCCACAGTAGTAGCACCGAAGCCAGTGCAATCAGGCTCACCAGCCCGAAAAACCACAGCATCGCGTCATAGCCCGCCGGATTCGCCTTGCCCGCCCCGGCCGCATCATTAAATGCACCGGCCGCGAGATTGGAGACCGTCAGCCCCAGGTTCTGCAGCAGGTTGATAAGGCCAAAGGCGGTGCCCAGTTGTTTCGGATCGACCAACATCGCCGTCGCAGGCCAGATCACCGCCGGCACCATCGAAAAGCTGATACCCATCAATACGGTCGAAACCCAGACACTCAAGTGAGTCGCACCTAACAACACGAAGGTCATCGGCAACAGCAACGTGCCGAACGTCAGCATCAACGCCCGATGGCCGAAACGGTCCGCGATGGCGCCAAATATGGGAGTCGCGAATATCGCCGCGAAAAAGACCCAGCTGTTCAAGTTGCCTGCCTCAGCGAGCGTCAGGCCGCGCGTGTCCTGGAAATAGATGATTGCAAAGGTGCTGCGAAACGGAAAAAACACCGAGGCAAAAAGCACGTTGAGCCAGAGGATGTACCAGAAGGATCGGTCAAAACCCCGCAGCTCCCTCCAGTGGAATGGTTTGTGGACCGCTGCCGCGGCCAGCGGCTGACTGTTAGTTCGCCGGCGATCGGCCCACCAATAAACTGCCGCGGCAAGAAAACTGACTGCGGTAATTCCGGCACCGAGCCACAAAGGCAGCTGCCAGCCGGTTTCGTAAAAGCCACGCGCCCAGGCCGGCGAAGTGTCCGCAGCGTAGGAACCGACCCGTGCCAGGCTGAAAAACAGCGCCATCGCCAGCGCGGTGCCGCCGGCGACAAACCACTGGGCGATTCCGGCGAGCAGCGCGATGAACAAGGCCTCTTCGGCGACTCCGAATATCAGCCGACCCACGACCATGACGCTGTACGGGGAGCCCACCGCGGTCAGCACCGCCCCGAGCAGACAAAAGGCGGCCGACCATATTGCGACCCGCGCCGGGCCGTGGCGATCGATCAGAATGCCGCCGATCAATGCGAACACGATGTTAGGCAGGCTGAAAACTGCGTTCAGCATCCCGATTTGCGAGTGGCTGAAGCCGCGCTGGGTACGCAGAAATTCTGCTAACGGCGCGATGACGTCGTATTCGTAGTAACAGCCGGCGATCGCAATCGCGAACACCGCCAGCATCCACCAACGCGATATCGAGCCATTGGCCGCGGCAGTGCAGGCGCTTGAACCGGCGACACTGCTCACTGGGTTGGCTCCTGATACTGACAAATCATGCGTCCACTTTCCAAACGCCTAACGTCGCCCGGCTCGACTGCGGCTCGCGCCCGGAGACACCAGCTGCTTAGGCGCCGGCAGGTCGACCACTTTGCGCAAATGGGTGTAATCCGCCGTCTTGTGCGGAATTGCCATCGCGGCGACAAAATGCGCCTGAAATTGCGGCTCGATGGCGGTCTCGATCTTCTCCACCTGGCTGACGAGTTTCTCGATCGTTGCCCGTGCACGTGAATCCAACAAGGCTATTCGCGCGCCAGTTCCGGCCGCGTTGCCCGCCGAGGTAACGTTAGCAAGGTCGCAATCCGGAATCATGCCAAGCACGGTCGCATACTTGACATCGATGTGGCTGCCGAAAGCACCGGCCAGTCGTATGCGGTCAACAGAATCGACACCCAGGCGGTCCATCAGCAGACGGATGCCGGCGTACAACGCCGCCTTCGCCAGCTGAATTGCGCGCACATCGGTCTGCGTGATGCGCAATACCTGCTCGCCTTCGTACAGGACATAGGCAAAGGTACGGCCGTGTTGGATCACGCGCGGACTTTTTGCCGCCATGGCGCCGTCGATGACACCGTCCTGCGTGATCACGCCGGCGAGATAGAGTTCGGCGATCACTTCGATAATGCCGGAGCCGCAGACTCCGCTAACGCCGGTCTGGTTGATGACGGCGGCAAACTCCGCATCGTCGGACCACAAATCCGAGCCGATGACTTTGAATCGCGGCTCCAGCGTCTCGGGATTGATCCGAACTCGTTCGATGGCGCCCGGCGCTGCGCGCTGTCCGCAACTGATTTGCGCACCTTCGAAGGCGGGCCCGGTCGGGCTCGAACAGGCCACCAGGCGCTGGCGATTCCCCAGTACGATTTCCGCATTGGTGCCAACGTCGACTAACAAAGTCATCTTGTCGGTCTGGTCCGGCCGTTCGGCCAGAATCACACCCGCCGTGTCGGCACCGACATGGCCGGCAATGCAGGGCAATACATAGATGCGTGCGTTAGGATGCAGATCGATGCCGATTTCCACAGCCCAGATGGTCACGGCCCGGTCGACCGCAAGCGCGAAAGGCGCGCCGCCGAGTTCCACCGGGTCGATTCCTAACAAAAGGTGGTGCATGATCGGGTTGCCGACGATGGTCGCTTCCAGGATGGATTCGCGCTCGACACCGGCCGCGCGCGCCACATCCGCTGCCAGCGTGCTGAGTGCGCTGCGCACTGCATCGGTCATCAGCGCGGCGCCACCGGGATTCATCATTGCATAGGACACCCGGCTCATCAGGTCTTCGCCAAAACGGATCTGCGGATTCATCACGCCGCTCGAAGCCACGACCTCGCCGTTGGTCAGGTTGCACAGGTGCGCGGCAATGGTGGTTGAACCGACATCGACGGCCAGTCCATAGACCGCCGCATGGAATCCGGGCCAGACCGCGATGATTCTCGAGTTGTCGTGCACCGCCACCGTCACCGACCAGGCGCCGGTGCGCAGAGCCGGTTGCAACTCCTGCAGGACCTTGAGATCGCATTGCAGATTGGACAGCTGCCATTCGCGTCGCAGCGCATCTTCGAGCCGGCGCAGATCGCCGGAAGGATCGTGCATGTCCGGTTCCTGCACCTCGACATAGTGCAGCCTGATGATCGGATACAGCTCGATATCGCACGCTTCCGCGGCCTTGCGAATGACCTGCCGATGTACCTGGCTCGATGACGGCACGTCGACAACCACATCAGCGTCAACTCTTGCCTGACAGGAAAGGCGCCGGCCTTCTGCTAACAGATGCTTGGACCCGAAGCGACGCTCGGCATCCGAGATCGGCGACAGGCTCGCGGCGCTGGAGCGCACACCGTGCTTGGCGAATTCACCCTCCGCCACCAGCACCTGGCAGCGCCCGCACAGCGCGCGGCCGCCGCAAACCGAGTCCAGGTCCACGCCCAGGGATCGCGCCGCTGACAGCAACGGCGTGCCCAGCGGAAAACGGCCGCGCTTGCCGGAAGGAGTAAATACGACTAACGGATCACCAGCGCTCATTTTAGCCTTGTTACTCCGACTTGCCTGCGCGTCGGCGCGCCCCGCCCTCGCGGCGACCGCGCAGCTCGCCGGGCGCACCGGTCGCTGGCGGCGCCATGTCACGGAACTTGCGAATCCAGCGCGTGCAGTCGGGGTCGTGGCCCATCATCACATCGGCTCCCATGCAGGCTCGCACGATGTCGCCATGCAGAGGATTGGTTATCGCCGATGTGAGACCCGAGGCGATGGCCATGGTGAGAAATGCGCTATTGATACCATCGCGCCCCGGCAACCCGAAGCTGACATTCGAGGCGCCGCACGTGGTGTTGACTTTGAGTTCGTCCTTGAGACGTCGCACCAGTCGCATCACCTGGACGCCCGCCTGGTTGATCGCGCCAATGGGCATTACCAGCGGGTCAACGACGACATCGCTGGGCGAAATACCGTAATCCTGAGCGCGGTTCACGATCTTTTTGGCAACTTCGAAGCGCACATCCGGATCTTCCGAGATACCGGTTTCGTCGTTGGAAATTGCAACCACTGCGGCCCCGTACTTTTTGATCAACGGCAGGACCGCCTCGAGGCGCTCTTCTTCGCCGGTGACCGAATTGACCAACGCTTTGCCCTTGTACACGGCCAGGCCAGCCTCCAGCGCAGCAACAATCGACGAATCGATCGACAGTGGCACGTCGGTAATCGACTGCACCAGTTGCACCGCCCTGGCAAGGATCGCAGGCTCGTCCGCCAGCGGTATTCCGGCGTTCACATCTAACATATGTGCCCCCGCCTCGACCTGCGCGAGCGCATCGGCCGAGACCCGGGTGAAATCGCCGGCGGCCATCTCGGCAGCCAGGATCTTGCGTCCGGTGGGATTGATGCGTTCACCAATGATCACGAACGGCCGGTTAAACCCGATGACAACTTCGCGGGTGGCCGAACTGATAACGGTATCCGTCATATTGCTTTCCTGCCTGACAAATTGTCTGAATTACGATCCGGCCGCCAGGGCTGGCGGCCGGCAAGAACTCCTGATCGCTCGATCACATCGGCTACCGCCTCTTCCTGGCGATAGGCCATGACGTGTACGCCGTGCGCACCCTTCATCTCACGAATTTGCTGGATCAGTTCCACACAAAAATTGCGGCCCTCGCGGGCCTGATCCTGGGCGCCGGCCAGACGCGCGATGACATTGTCCGGCACATGCATGCCCGGAACATGCGTACGCATCCATTCGGCCGCCTTGGCCGAGCGAATCGGTCCGACGCCAACGAGGATATAAACCTTGTCCAGCAAATCCAGGTCCTCGATCGCGCGCAACCACTGCCGCAGGCGCGGCAAGTCAAAGCAATACTGGGTTTGCACAAACTGCGCGCCAGCCGCGACTTTCTTCTTCAGGCGCAGCGCCCGTTGTTCGACCGGCGGGCCACAGGGGTTTTCCGCCGCGCCTAACAATACGCGCGGTGCGAAGGTTATCTTGCGGCCGCTATGAAAGTGATGGTCATCGCGCATCTCGCGTGCAATATCCAGCAGCGAGACCGAATCCAGATCAAACACCGGCTTGGCCTGCGGGTGATCGCCGGCCTGCACCCCGTCGCCGGTCAGGCAGAGAATGTTGCAGACGCCCATCGCGGCGCCGCCCAGTATGTCGCCCTGAACCGCGATACGGTTGCGGTCACGACAGGAGATCTGCATCACCGGCGCATGGCCGATGCGGGTCAGCAAGGCGCAGACCGCCATGCTCGACATATGGCAATTGGCCCCGCTGCCGTCGGTGGCATTGATGGCATCCACGTAACCCTCGAAGATGCGGGCGCGGCGATACACATCTTCCGGATCCGCGGAGTCCGGCGGCGTCAGCTCCGCAGTGACCGCGAACGCGCCGGACCGCAGTACGCGCTCGAATCGCCCCGGCGAAGTGTGGCCGGGGCGAATCGGCAAGGGATAACCCGGCACCGGCTCGTCGTCAAACCGCACGAGCCGTCTCCGATTTCTCGCGAGCCACTCGTAACCAGGCCGATGAACCTTGTAGCCGCCGATCGACCGGCGCCTGTACGTTAGCAATCAACGCGAGTCCGCCGTCGATGCGCGTGGCGCCCTCGAAAGCCTCGACCCAGACGCAGCGCATTTCGGGCTTCACTTCGCAGTTGCCGTCGGCACGAACGCCGCCGCAGGGACCGTTGCGCAATTGTTTCGGGCAATTCATCGGACAGGAAAGGCCGGTGGAACTCAGCACACAACGGCCACACATCGTGCAGTCGAACATCAGCCCTTTGACCGCGCGCTCGAGCAACGCAACGGGCCGCTCGACACGCTCATAACCCAGGGCGCGCCATAGCGGCGCCAGCCGCACTAACAAATTCTCGAACTGCGCATAAAAGCGCGACAAGACCCGGGCGTGACGCACGGACCAGCGGCGTACTGCGTACATCAGTTGCCCGCCTGATCGTCGATGCCTTTGGCGCGAATCATGCGCTCGAGGTCAGCGTCGGAATAACGCGCTTCCAGGTCGGCCGCCGCCGCCGCTGCTTCCGCCTGTAAATCCTCGCCGCACGGCAGCGGCGCACTGCGCTTCCAATCGGCAATATAGGCATCCGAGCTGCCCTTGCCGGCACGCATCGCAGCGCGGTCGATGGCCTCCTGGAAGCGCGCGGACAGCGGCACCTTGCCGGTCTCGCGGCCACGCTTGACAATGACCTGCGACGGTATATCGCGCCACGAAATGACAATCAGCGAAGCCAAGCGCCCTGCTCCCCGCGCCGCGCGCGCGCATTTGATGGTTTGATGCTGCTAACAGGAACCGCAGCGACCTGCTGCAGCGAGTCGGCGAGTGTTCCGTAGCCGGTGTATCGTTCTTCGAATGCAAGACCGAGGCGCTGCGCGGCCGCACGGGCAGCTGCGCTCAACCCGGGATCCGGCACTTGTACCAGATAAACGAGGCGCCGGTAATTTCGAAAGTACTCCGGCAGCAACTGCGGGTGGCGATCGAGGCCCAGCCCTTGCATGACCAGGCGGTCGAAGTGACGCACCAGGAAGTCAGTCAGGTAAAAAGTGCCGGGCTCAGTCTCGCTTAGTTCCTTGAACGCGGATGCGGTCGCAAAGAACTCATAACAATGTGCGCCCGGAATACGTTCGACGCCCTCGGCTTGCAGCACTGCGTCTAACAAACCACCGGTGCCGCAGTCCGCATAGGCGACGAAGACCTTGGTGTGGCGCTCGCGCGCCGCGCGAATAGCGGCCTGCACTGCGGCCGGAATGCGTTCCGGGCGATTGTGCAATTCAGGCGGCAGGCACTCAACCTCAAGCGTCGACCAGCCGTTCAGGCGCTTGAGCGCAACAATTTCACGGGCCAGGGCGCCGCAGGCGATGATCGCAATCGATTCGCTTGCGGACGCCATGCGCGTCAGCGCGCAGCAGCGCGACGCGCCGCAATCAGCGACTTTGCGGTCTCGACAGCGATGGCAGCGTCCCGGCAATACGCATCGGCGCCAACCGCCCTGGAAAATTCCTCGTTCAGTGGCGCACCGCCGACCAGCACGATGTATTTATCACGCAGGCCCTTTTGCTTGAGCGTGTCGATCACTACCTTCATGTATGGCATGGTGGTTGTCAGCAGGGCCGACATGCCGAGAATGTCGGGCTGGTGCTGTTCGAGCGCCGCCAGATATTTCTCGACCGGATTATTGATGCCAATATTGATGACCTCGAATCCGGCGCCCTCCAGCATCATCGACACGAGATTCTTGCCAATGTCGTGGATGTCGCCTTTAACCGTACCGATGACCACCTTGCCAATCGGCTCGGCACCGGTCTCGGCTAACAGCGGGCGCAGGATTTCCATGCCGGCTTTCATCGCGTTCGCGGCCAGCAGCACTTCCGGCACAAACAAGATGCCGTCGCGGAAATCGATACCAACTATGCGCATGCCCTCGACCAGGGCATTCGCCAGCACTTTGTCCGGCCCCCAGCCGCGCGCCAGGAAGATGTTCGTGGCTTGTACCACCTCGCTCAGGAGGCCGTTGTAAAGGTCGTCATGAACCTGCTCGGTCAGTTCCTGGTCGCTGAGGCTGTTGAGATCGAAAGCCTCTTGCGGGTCTTCAGCCATAAACTAAGCTCCTTGACGGTCCGTGCTACTGAGCGATCTGCGACGTATCGATGCGCATCCTCAATCCTAAGGCTGCGCTGCGGTGGCCATTGTCGCAGTTACGACATTAGCTTGTCACTACGCGACAGCCCCTGCGCGCGCTAACATGCTGCGCCGCGCGATTCTGGCATCGGGAAAAACGGCAGCCAAATGCCTTTTTTCGCTACGTCGATGCTTCTTACCGAATGCTCCGCAGGCCAGTGACTGATGCTGTCGCATTCTGACAATCGCGCCCTGGTGCACGCCGCTACACCCGACCGGCCACGCCACCTCCCCTGTTATGATTCGCCAGATATCAATGACGATATTTGCCGCGCAATGTAGGCCGGTGCAAAACCTGGGTCGGGTGAACTAATTGGCCATCAAAATTGATCTTCGCAAGCTACCGCCACTCAATGCCTTGAAAGGCTTTGAAGCGGCGACCCGCCGCGAAAGTGTGCGCGAAGCCGCCGATGAGTTATGCCTGACACACCCTGCCGTCAGCTATCAGATTCAGGTGCTGGAGCGGGACCTCGGGATCGAACTATTCTCGCGCGAGGGCCGTTCGCTGGCCCCGACCGCCGAAGGCCGCCTGCTTTACAAATATGTACGCAACGCGCTGGAGATTCTGATCGACGGCGCCGAAACCGTGCGCCGCACGCGCGCCAATGCGCCATTGCGCGTGCAGACCTATGTGACGGCGTCGATCCGCTGGCTGGCGCGCAGGCTGCCGGACTTTGTCGCAACCCGCCCCGATATCAAGATTCTGCTGACCACGTATGCGTACGACTGGGCGTTCGACGACAGCATCGCCGATGTCGGGCTGGTTTATTACGAAAATCCGCCCGGACCTGAATACCACTGGGTGCCGCTGTTCGAGTACAAGTTGCATGCGGTTTGCAGCCCGGAGCTCGCGAAAAAACTGGGCCCGTCGCCCACGCCGGCGGCCGTACTGACCCTGCCGCTGGTTTCAATTTACAGCGAAGCGCATCACTGGGACCTTTGGTGCGAATCAGCGCAGCTGGAATTCAAGATCGATCCGGCCATCGTGGTCGATACGCTCGCGGTGGCGCTGGAGATCGCGCTGGAGGGCAAGGGCGTGGCACTGGTCAACGGTCCATTTGCGACTGACCATCTGGCCGCTGGCCGACTGGTCATGCCTGTTAGCCACAGCGTCGTGTTCCCCGGCAGTTGGGGCCTGATCTGCAAGCAGGAAGTGCGCGACAACCCGCGCGTCAAGGCCTTTATGGACTGGCTTGCCGCGAGCGCAATCGTCAGCTGACCGGAGTCGTCCCGCGACCGCGCGGCACGACTTCATAGCCCCGGCCTTCAGGCTCATCGTCAACCATCTCAGCCGGAAATCCCTCGCCTGACACGCGGACGTGGCAGGCATCTTCGAGGCGCCGGATGATATTCGGCGACAGCTCGCGCGCGCCGTAGCGGCGCTCGCCGTCCTTGAATATATCGAGGACCAGCGGCGACAACTCCAGCGGCACCTTGTTGTCGCGCGCGATCTGGTCGAACAGGCCGACATCCTTGATGACCAGATCCATCGTGAAACTGATGTCGCGACTGCCATTCAGGATCACCTGCGATTCGGTCTCGTGCACAAACGAATTGCCGGATGAAATCCGGATACCGTCGTAGGCCATGTTCAAATCGAGGCCGATGACTTTGGCGACCGTCAGGGCTTCCGCCAGCGCCACCAGATGCACGGTGCACAGGTAGTTTGTTAGCACCTTGAGTTTCGAGGCGGTTCCCAGCGCTCCGGTATGCAGGATCTTGCGGCCGAGGATCGTCAGCAGCGGCAGCACGCGTTCAAAGGCCGCGCGCGCGCCACCCGCAAAAATAGCGATGTTGCCGGTGGCGGCCCGATGGCAGCCCCCCGAGACGGGGCAGTCCATCGCGGTGGCGCCCAAAGCCTCGACCTTGGCGGCAAGCCGCGTGATTTCGGCGGCGTCCGTAGTGCTCATTTCAAGCCAGATCTTGCCGGGCGTCAGGCCGGCCAGCACGCCATCCGCCGCCTCCATGACCGCGGCCGACGCCGCGGGTGATGGCAGGCAGGTGATGACGATGTCCACGGCCTTGGCAATGTCGCGCGGCGAGGCCCCCCGCTTGGCGCCTTTGGCGACAAATTCCGCCTCCAGGTCCGCGTTCAGGTCACGCACCATGAGGTCGACGCCGTTGCGCAGCAGATTGCCTGCCAGCTTGCCACCTACATTGCCCAGCCCGATAAAACCAATTTTTGTGTCTGCCACGTGCGCTGTTCCCACTGTCCGGATAATGCAGAATCGGAGGCTAGCGACATACCTGCGCGCCGAACAAGCAAAAAAAATAGCCCGACAGGAAAGCTTTGTTTCTTCCCGGGTCCAGGCGGGCCATGAGCGAGCTATGGGCTTATCGTAAAAAGGCATTTGCGGCGCCAGCCCGAAAAGCGTCAGGATGCCAGGGCAAACTTATGAGTCGAGTATTGATAGACCGACGGTGGCTGCCGCTCAATGCCTTGCGCGCATTCGAAGCGGTTGCACGGCATGGCAGCTTTACCGCCGCCGCCAATGCGCTGGGCAGCTCGCAAAGCGCGCTGTCGCGGCATGTTATTTCTCTGGAAAGCTTGCTGGGTACGCAACTGTTCGAACGCCGGCCGCACACCCTGAATCTGACCAGCGCTGGCCAGCACCTGCTGCCAACCGTAGCGCGTGCCTTCGACCGGATCGAGGTGGCGATGGACGAAATTCGCCATGTCGAAACGCCGACGCTGCGCACGCTCAATGTGCAGTTTCCCGCGACCTTTGCGGTGCAGCTGGCAGCGCCGATGCTGCGCGACTTCCGCGCCAGCAATCGCGAGATCGAAATCAATCTGGTGAGCCCCTACTCGGTGGGCCCGCCGCAATCCGATGTCGATGTCGCAGTCACGTACTCGCGGCCCACCGTGACGGCACAGGTCAGCGACCTGCTGTGGCCGGTGCGCATGGGCATCGTCTGCCATCCTGATGTCGCGGCCCGCCATGCTGGAAAGGAATTGCCCGAGTTCATGCGCGACAATGAACTGATCCACATGCGCATCGATGACATGCCGCGCCATCATTTCTGGACGCAGTTCAAGCGGCAGTCCAACCTGGGCGCGTTGAATGTTGAACGTGGCCTGATATTCGACACCGAACTGATGGCGGTGCAGTACGCGATGAGCGGCGAAGGCCTGGCGCTGGTGGATCTCAAACTGTTCCAGGACCATCTTGAGCAGCGAAAACTCGTCAGCCCATTCGATGTACGGCTGGACGACGGTTTTGGCTACTACCTGATTACCGACCCGGAATCACTGAGCGATCCGGCGATCGCATTTTTCCGTTCCTGGCTGATCGAACATCTGGGCCAGCGACCTGACAACAACGAGAAACACATGCGCATCGCGGTGTCGAATGAGTGAGCCCACAGCCAGTGCGGCCGACCGGCGCCCGCGCCGGCGACCGACGGCCGGCGCGGCCGCGGCGCCCGCGGTGGATCGCTCGCGCAGTTACCGGCACCTTACCAACCCGTTCGAACCGCTGCGAGTTTTCTCGGACGACCAGGTCGCCGCCATTCACGAGGCGGCGCTGCAGATTCTCGAGACCCAGGGCATGCGCGTCCTGCCGCCCGAGGCGCGCGAGACTTACCGGCGCGGCGGCGCCATGGTCGATGAGTCGACGCTGGTGGTGCGGTTCGATCGCGGCCTGGTCGCACAATCACTCGCCTCTACGCCGCGGGAACTCACGCTGCATGGCCGCACACGCGACCGCGACATGCCGGTTTTCGGCCGGCACGTGGTGTTCGCACCCACGTCCGGGCCCCCTAACATCATCGACACGGCGCGCGGCAAGCGCCCCGGAACCTTTGAGGACTTCTGCAATATCGTCAAGCTCTGCCAGAACCACGAAGTCATCCACGTGTTAGGTGGCTGCGTGGAACCGCAGGACATCCCGGTGCAGGTGCGGCACCTGGAAACCACCCGTGCGATGCTGAACTTGAGCGACAAGATCCCGCTGATCTACGCGCGCGGCTCGGGCCAGAACGCTGACAATTTCGAAATGCTGCGGATCGCCTACGGGCTGACGCGCGAGGAATTCATCTCGCGGCCCTACACCAGCACGATCATCAATACCAATTCGCCACTGCAACTCGATATTCCGATGGCTAACGGCATCATGGATTACGCGGCGGCCGGACAGGTGTTGATCATCACGCCGTTTACGCTGGCGGGAGCGATGGCGCCGGTCACGATCGCAGGCGCGCTGACGCTGGCGCACGCCGAAGCACTCGCGGGCCTGGCGCTGGCGCAGATCGTGCGGCCTGGAGCGCCCATCATCTATGGAAGTTTCACCTCCAACGTCGACATGAAATCCGGCTCGCCGGCCTTCGGCACACCCGAGTACACCAAGGCCGCCATTGGCGCCGGACAACTGGCGCGGCACATCGGCGTGCCATGGCGATCGTCGAACGCGACCGCGTCTAACAGCCCCGATGCGCAGGCCGCCTATGAATCGCAGATGAGCCTGTGGGGCGCACTGATGGGCGGCTGCAATTTTGTCCTGCACGCCGCGGGTTGGCTCGAGGGCGGGCTGACAACCTCCTACGAAAAATTCATGATCGACGTGGAAATGCTGCAGATGTTCGCCGAGACATTTCAGCCCGTGGGTGCAACGGCGGAGGATCTCGCGCGGGACGCCATTGCCGAGGTCGGCGCAGGCGGCCACTTTTTTGGCTGCGCGCACACCATGGCGCGCTATCGCACGGCTTTTTACGCGCCACTGGTGTCCGACTGGCAGAATTTCGGCCAGTGGACCGACTCGGGCGCCAAGACCGCAACTGATCGCGCCCACACGCTCTGGCAGCAGTCGCTCGATCGCTACGTGCCGCCGCCGCGTGATCCGGCTATCACTGAAGAACTCGATGATTTTGTCGCCCGGCGCAGCGCCGCGGGCGGCGCCCCTCCTGTTAGCTAAACCACTCACGAAACCATCATGCGTAATCATGTACAAGTCGCAGTTATCGGCGGCGGCGTCGTCGGCGTCAGCGTTCTTTATCACCTGACCAAGGCGGGATGGAAGAATGTGCTGCTCATCGAACGGGCCGAACTCACCTCGGGTTCGACCTGGCATGCGGCCGGCGGCATGCATACCGTCAACGGCGACCCTAACGTCGCCAAGCTGCAGCAGTACACGATCGAGCTCTACAAGGAGCTCGAGGCGATCTCCGGCCAGTCCTGCGGCGTGCACATCACCGGCGGGCTGATGCTCGCCGGCACGCGCGAGCGCCTCGACTGGCTCAAGCTCGTCCGCGCCCGCGGCCGCTATCTCGGCATGGATCTCGAGTTCGTGCCGATGGACGAGGCGGCGCGGCGGTTCCCGCTGATGGACCCGAAATACTTCGTCGGCGCGCTCTACAACCCGATCGAGGGCCACGTCGACCCGTGGGGCGTGACCAACGCCTACGCGAAAGCGGCGCAGATCCAGGGCGCCGAGGTCAACCGCTTCACGATGGTGGAGGACCTGCGACCGCGCCCCGACGGCA
>JANMYM010000027.1:0-170084 GCA_031382085.1 Gammaproteobacteria bacterium | reverse complement strand
TACCACGGACGTGACGGGCCTGATCGAGTTGCCGGGGAACACCGAGATGGTGATGCCTGGGGACAACATCAAGATGACGGTGGAGCTGATTGCGCCGATCGCGATGGAAGACGGACTGCGGTTTGCGATCCGAGAGGGTGGTAGGACTGTCGGCGCGGGCGTGGTTGCCAAGATATTGAAATAGGAGTTCAGCGAACTGTCAGGAGGCCGACCGGCTTCCTAGCAAAGCGCTGAGCAGCAATTTGAAAGGTTACACACAACGTTAGGCAAACACACTCCTGCGGCCGCTTGTCCGGTCCAAACCCAAAACGACAAAGCGAGACTAATTTATTGCTCCTGGGGAGCGACTCGTTTTGGGTTTGGACCGGGCAAAGAGGCCGCTCTAGCGTGGTTGTCGAACAGTGAGAAATTTATGGCTAATCAAAATATACGGATTCGCTTGAAGGCTTTCGATCACAGACTGATCGATACATCGGCGAAAGAAATCGTGGAAACGGCGAAGCGTACAGGTGCGACTGTGAAGGGTCCGATCCCGCTGCCGACCAAAATGGAGCGCTTCACGGTGCTGGTCAGCCCGCATGGCGACAAGGATGCGCGCGACCAGTTCGAGATCAGGACCCACAAGCGGCTCATGGATATCCTCAACCCGACCGATAAGACGGTCGATGCGCTGATGAAGTTGGAGCTGCCAGCTGGCGTAGACGTACAAATTAAACTCAATTAATTCAATAACTTAGGGCGCCCCTCGGCTCCAGCTGAGCGGCTTCCCGATGGCGCTTGCAAGCGGCATGCCGCCAGGCTTAAACTGCGCGCCCTTTTGCGCCACAAGCCTCTTGGGCGCGGCCGTAAAACTCCCCAGTAATCAGGGGCTTGCGGCATCGAGCGAGGTTGGTGTGATTGCCGATGCAATGACGCCAAGACCACTCGAGATTCACGACGGGCAAGCGCTCGCGTGGTTCTCTTGTTGTCTAACAAGAGCTTGGATTTTAAGGAATTGAAATGGCTATTGGTCTGGTCGGCCGTAAGTGCGGCATGACGCGGGTGTTTACGGACGCGGGCGAGTCGGTGCCGGTAACGGTCATCGAAGTGCTGCCCAATCGTGTCACCCAGGTGAAGTCGTCCGAAAAAGACGGCTATCAGGCGATCCAGGTGACTTACGGCGCGCGCCGCCCGCAGTTGCTGACAAAGGCGGTCGCGGGTCACTATCGCAAAGCTAACAGCGCGCCTGGCAAGGCGCTGGTCGAGTTCCGCATCGGCAAGAGCGATGCCGAGCTGGCTGTCGGCGCCGAAATCAAGGCCGATCATTTCAAGGCCGGTCAGCTGGTCGATGTCACGGGCACGACCATCGGCAAGGGCTTCGCCGGCGTTATGAAACGCCACAATTTTGCCGGCCACCATGCGACGCACGGCGTGTCGCTGGCGCATCGTACCCCCGGCTCCATCGGCCAGCGGCAGACGCCGGGCCGCGTGTTCCAGGGCAAGCGCATGTCGGGTCACATGGGAGCAGTCAACCGCACCATCGAAAATCTGCGGGTAATCGAGGTTGATTTAGCGCGCAACGTGCTGCTGATCAGCGGTGCAGTGCCGGGTTCGCCGGGCGGCCAGGTTGTTGTTCGGCCGTCGGTCAAGGCCGCGCGCCAGGCCAACCGCAAGTACGTCGCGCCTAACAAAGTGGCCGCCAAGCCTGGCGCCAAAGCGGCTGCGCCTGCGGCCGCCCCGGCTGCCGGCAAAGCCAAGAAATAAGCCCAGCTATTAAGTAATGAGTTGTGAGCAAATGAAACTCAAATATGCAGGCGGCGCCAATGAATTGCAGGTCTCTGACGCTGCGTTCGGCCGTGAATTCAACGAATCCCTGGTGCATCAGGTCGTCACCGCATATCGCAATGCGGGCCGTGCCGGCACCAAGGCGCAGAAAACCCGCGCCGAAGTGCGTGGCGGTGGCCGCAAGCCGCATGCGCAGAAAGGCGGTGGCGTGGCGCGCGCCGGTTCGACCCGCGGTCCGATCTGGGTCGGCGGTGGCCGTGCATTCGCCGCCAAGCCGCGCGATTTTGCACCAAAGGTCAATCGCAAGATGTATCGCGGCGCGGTTGCCTCGATGCTGTCTGAGCTGGCCCGCACCGACCGCCTGATTGTCACGGACTCGCTGGCGCTGGAAGCCGCGAAGACCCGGCAGCTGGTCGAGAAGCTCAAGGGCTGGTCGCTGTCGAGCGTGCTGATCGTGGTCGAAGCGATCGATGAAAAGCTGATGCTCGCCGCCCGCAACCTGCCGCATGTCGAGGTTCTGCCGGCCGCTGCGCTCAACCCGCTCGCCCTGGTCAGCTACGACAAAGTGCTGATGACCGTGGCTGCCGTAAAAATGATCGAGGAGCGACTGCAGTGAGCGCCCAGTCCAGTGAAAAGAAACTGAACGAGAAACTGTTAGGCGTGCTGATCGGCCCGCACATCACCGAGAAAACCTCGCTGGCGATGCAGAACAGCAATTCCTATACCTTCAAGGTGCAGCGCAAAGCCACCAAGCCGGACGTCAAGGCTGCGGTCGAAGCGATGTTCGGCGTCGACGTGCAGTCGGTGCAGCTCGTGAACACCAACGGCAAGGTGCGGGCTCGCTACGGCAAGACGCCGGGCCGCACCTCGGATGCGAAAAAAGCCTATGTGCGCCTCGCGCAGGGCCAGACGATTGATTACGAAGCCAAGGCGAAGGTCTAACACCCCGAAGTCTGAAAAAATGTCACTCATCAAATTCAAACCGACTTCTCCCGGCACCCGTTTCCAGGTGCGCATCAGCAAAGCGCATCTATGGAAGGGCGATCCGGTCGCGAGCCTGACCACCAAGCAGGTCAAGAACAGTGGCCGCAACAGCTATGGCCGCATCACCGTGCGTCACAAGGGTGGAGGATCCCGCCAGAAGTATCGTCTCATCGACTTTCGGCGTGACAAGGACGGCATTAAGGGCCTGGTCGAGCGTATCGAGTACGATCCGAACCGCACCGGTCACATTGCGCTCATCAAGTACTCCGACGGCGAACGTCGATACATCATCGCGCCGAAGGGTGTGAAGCCGGGCGACGAAGTGCGTTCCGGCGCGGATTCGCCCATCAAGTCGGGCAACGCGATGCAGCTGCGTCACGTGCCCATTGGCTCGACCGTGCATAACGTCGAGTTGAAGCCAGGTCGCGGCGGCCAGCTGGCGCGTAGCGCCGGCGGCTCGGTGCAGTTCACCGCGCGCGAAGGCATTTACGCCTACATTCGTTTGAAATCCGGTGAGACGCGCAAGGTGCATATCGATTGCCGCGCAACCATCGGCGAAGTCAGTAACGACGAACACAACCTGCGTCAGTACGGCAAGGCCGGTGCGAAGCGCTGGTTGGGAATTCGTCCCACGGTTCGCGGTCTCGCCATGAACCCGGTCGATCACCCGCACGGTGGTGGCGAAGGTAAGTCCGGGCAGGGCAATCCGCATCCCGTGTCGCCCTGGGGCTGGCACACCAAGGGCAAGAAAACCCGTAGTAACAAGCGCACGAATCACATGATCGTGCAGCGCCGTCAGAACAAGATCCGCTAAGGAGCTTAAGCAGTGCCACGTTCACTCAAAAAGGGACCGTTCGTTGATCTGCACCTCGCAAAGAAGGTGCAGGTTGCCATGTCAAAGAACGACCGCCGTCCTATCAAGACCTGGTCGCGACGCTCGATGGTCATTCCTGACATGGTCGGTCTCACCATCGCCGTTCACAACGGCAAGCAGCACATGCCGGTGCTGGTCACCGAGAACATGGTCGGTCACAAGCTCGGCGAATTCGCGCCGACCCGCACCTTCAAGGCGCACTCGGGCGACAAGAAAGTGGCGGCAGCGGTTTAATTTACGGTTTTATTTATGGAAATCAGCGCAAAAATCAAATACGCCCGCATCTCGCCGCAGAAATGCCGGCTGGTGGCGGACCTGGTTCGTGGTCAGTCGGTCAATCTGGCATTAAACACGCTGAAGATTCTGCCGAAGAAAGGCGCGAAGTTCGTGCACAAGGCCCTGTATTCGGCCGTGATGAACGCCGAGAACAACAACGGCGCGGATATCGATGAGCTGAAGGTGCAAACGATTTATGTCGATGCGGCGCCGGTGCTGAAGCGTTCTTCGTCGCGTGCGAAAGGCCGTGGCGCACGCATCATCAAGCGCAATTCGCATATCACGGTCGTCGTCAGCGACGGCCAGAAAGCCTAGGGCCAGAGTCTTCAAGGAAACAGCATGGGTCAAAAGGTCAATCCGGTCGGTATTCGTCTTGGCATCACCCGCGATTGGGTGTCCAAGTGGTATGCGGGCAAGAAGCATTTCGCGCGCCATGTGCACACGGATTTCCGCGTACGCGAATTCCTGGGCAAGAAACTCGCCGAGGCTTCGGTTTCGCGCATCACGATCGAGCGCGCAGCTAACAAAGTCAACATCACCATCCACACCGCCCGTCCCGGCATCGTGATCGGCAAGAAGGGCGAGGACATCGACAAGCTGCGCGCCGAGACTTCGAAGATGCTCGGCATGAACCAGAATGACGTGCGCCTTAACATCGCCGAAATCCGCAAGCCTGAGCTGGACGCGAAGCTGGTTGCGGATGGCATTGCGCAGCAGATCGAAAAGCGCGTGATGTTTCGCCGCGCGATCAAGCGTGCGGTGATGAGCGTGATGCGCAGTGGCGCGCTCGGCGTGAAGGTGCGCGTGTCCGGCCGGTTGAACGGTTCGGAAATCGCCCGCACCGAGTGGTCGCGCGAGGGGCGTGTGCCGCTGCACACGTTTCGCGCCGACATCGACTATGGATTGTCCGAAGCGCTGACGACCTACGGGATCATCGGCGTCAAGGTTTGGGTATTCAAGGGCGAAGTGTTCGACAAGGAAGAGCTGAGCAAGGCAGTGGAAGTTGAAGCGGTGCCCAAGGCCGATGACAAGCCTGCTGCTCCGGCACCCGACGCTGCGGCGCCCGCCACGGCCTGATTGAGAGCTAACAGTCATGATGCAACCGAAGCGAACCAAGTTTCGCAAACAGTTTAAGGGCCGCAACGCCGGTTACGCGACCGCTGGCAACTTCGTTGCCTTCGGCGAATTCGGCCTGAAGGCGCAGGAACGCGCGCGTATGACGGCACGCGAAATCGAAGCGGCACGCCGCGCGATTTCCCGCTCCATCAAGCGTGGTGGCGAGCTCTTCATCCGCCTCTTCCCCGACGTGCCGATCACCAAGAAGCCGCTCGAAGTTCGCATGGGCTCGGGCAAGGGCAACGTTGAATACTGGATCGCCAAGGTGAAACCGGGCAAGGTTTTGTTTGAGCTCGACGGTGTTGAAGAGGCCGCGGCACGCGAGGCTTTCCGCCTGGGCGCCGCCAAGCTCTCGGTCAAGACTACATTTGTGAAGCGGATGGTGCGCTAACCATGAACGCCAAAGATTTACGGGCCAAATCGGCCGCGGACCTTCAGGACGAGTTGCTGAAGCTTCGTAAAGAGCAGTTTTCGATTCGCATGCAGGCGGCCACCGGTCAGACGGTCAAGCCCAGCGAGTATGGGCGGGTGCGCAAGAGCATCGCGCGTCTGAAGACCGTCATGGGCCAGAAGCTGGTGAGCGAGAAGCTTGTGAGTGAGAAAAAGTAATGACCGAAAAATCCGCCAATACCCTCTCGGGTAGAGTTGTCAGCAACGCGATGAACAAGACCATTGCGGTCGAGATTGAGCGTCTCGTCAAACACCCGCAGTACGGCAAGTTCATCCGCCGCACCACCAAGTTGCTGGCGCACGACGAAAAGAATGAGTCGCGCCCCGGTGACCAGGTCACGATCGCCGAGTGCCGCCCGATGTCGCGCCGCAAGCACTGGCGCCTTATTTCGATCGACAAGTCGTCGATCGACAGCAAGGCTGCGCAGTAAAGCAACGCCGCACGCCAAGGAACACGCAGCCATGATTCAACTACAGACCCTGCTCCATGCCGCTGATAACAGCGGCGCGCGCACGCTGATGTGCATCAAGGTGCTGGGCGGCACGCGTCGCCGTTACGCCCAGGTCGGCGATGTCATCAAGGTCAGCATCAAGGATGCGATCCCGCGTGGCAAGGTCAAGAAGGGCGAGGTTTACGACGCGGTGGTGGTGCGCACGCGCCGCGGCGTGCGTCGTAGCGACGGCTCGCTGATCAAATTCGACGGTAATGCTGCGGTGCTGCTGACTAACAAGCTGGAACCGATCGGCACGCGTATTTTCGGGCCCGTGACGCGCGAGCTGCGCAATGCGCAGTTCATGAAGATCATCTCGCTGGCGCCAGAAGTACTTTAAGCAGTGCCTTAAGAGATAAGTGACATGAAAAAGATTCGCAAAGGCGACAACGTGATCGTGATGTCGGGCAAGCACAAGGGTAGCAAGGGCGCTGTCACGCAAGTGCTGCCGGGCAATATGGTGCTCATCGAGGCTGTCAATCGGGTCAAGCGCCATACCCGCGCCAATCCGCAACGCCAGGACCGCCCGGGCGGCATCATCGAAAAGGAAATGCCGTTGCCGATTTCCAAGATCGCGTTGTTTAACCCGGCGACCAAGAAGGGCGATCGCGTCGGCATCAAGACGTTGACCGATGGCAAGTTCGTGCGTTTTTTCAAGTCAACCGGCGAAGTGGTTGACGCCTGACCCAAGGCGACTAACAAGGTTATAGAAGATATGGCCAGACTCAAGGAACATTACCGCAAGGAAATCATGCCCAAGCTCCAGAAAGAGCTTGGGCTTGCAAATCCCATGCAGATTCCGAAGCTTCTCAAGATCACGGTCAACATGGGCGTGGGCGAAGCGGTTGCGGACAAGAAAATCATGGACGCGGCCGTCGCGGACATGACCAAGATTACCGGTCAGAAGCCGCTGCTGTGCAAATCGACCAAGTCGATTGCGTCGTTCAAGCTGCGCGAGAACCAGGCGATCGGCTGCAAGGTCACGCTGCGCGGCGTGCGCATGTACGAATTCCTCGATCGTCTGATCAGCATCGCGATCCCGCGTATTCGTGACTTCCGCGGAATTTCAGCGCGCTCGTTTGACGGCCAGGGCAATTTCAGCTTTGGCATCAAGGAACAGATCATTTTCCCCGAGATCCAGTACGACCAGATCGATCAGGTTCGTGGCATGGACATCACATTCACCACCAACGCGCGGGACGACAAGGCGGGGCGGGCATTGCTCGACGCGTTCAGTTTCCCGTTCCGTCGTTAAGGGCAGAGGCGAGAGTAAGCAATGGCCAAGACAAACATGGTCGAGCGTGAGAAGCGCCGCGCAGAAATTGTCCGCAAGTATGCGGTCAGGCGCGCGAAGCTCAAGGAAGCGATACGTAGCCCAAAGACGTCTCAGGACGATCGTGCTGCGGCTCAGGTAGCGCTGCAAAAGCTGCCGCGTGACGCGAGTCCGTCGCGGGGCCGCCGCCGCTGCGCGATCACCGGCCGTTCGCGTGGTGTGTACCGCAAATTTGGACTCTCGCGCGTGAAGCTTCGCGAGACAGCCAGCCGTGGCGAGATCCCGGGTCTCGGCAAGTCGAGCTGGTGAGGAGCGCGCAACAATGAGCATGACCGATCCAATCGCCGACCTCTTGACCCGCATCCGCAACGCGCAAACCGCGCGCAAGGAGCAGGTGTCGCTTGGTTCATCCAAGCTGAAGCAGGCGGTCGTCAAAGTGTTGAAGGACGAAGGCTATGTCGCCGACTACCGTATCGCGAGCGATGCGGGCAAGCCGACATTGACGATCGACCTGAAGTATTACGAGGGCCGGCCGGTCATCGACCGTCTCGAACGCATCAGTCGCCCTGGACTGCGCATCTATCGTGGCAAGGACGAATTGCCCAAGGTGTTAGGTGGTATGGGCACCGTGATCGTGTCGACGCCGCGCGGTGTGATGACCGACAAGCAGGCACGCGCCATAGGACAGGGCGGCGAAGTGCTCTGCATCGTGGCCTAGCCATGAGTCGTGTAGCCAAAAAGCCGGTCGATTTGCCGCCAGGGGTGACCGCCACCATCAGTAGCGATGCCGTTGCGCTCAAGGGCGCCAGGGGTACCATGTCCGTGGTGCTCCGCAACGGCCTTACGGTCGTGCAGCAGGAAAAGACACTGGTCGTGCAGTTCGACGGCAGCAATCGGATGCAAGCCGGCGCGTTGCGCGCCCACCTGGCTAACACGGTGACCGGCGTCACCAAGGGCTACGAGCGCAAGCTCGAACTGCTGGGTGTAGGTTACCGTGCAGCCGTGACAGGGAAGACGTTGAACCTGACCTTGGGCTTTTCGCACCCGGTCAATTTCCCGGCACCCGATGGCATCACCATCGAAGCGCCCAGCCAGACCGAAATCCTGATCAAGGGTTCCGATCGGCAGAAAGTGGGTCAGGTGGCGGCCGAGATCCGCGGCATTCGTCCGCCCGAACCTTACAAGGGTAAGGGAGTGCGCTACGCCGGCGAGAAGATCACGCTCAAAGAAGGCAAGAAGAAGTAGCCCCCAGAGATATAGAACCAGTAACAACTATGCAGATCACCAAGAAGCAGCGGCGCAAGCGCCGCGCAACCAAGACCCGGGCGCAGATCCGTCGCCTCGGCGTGCCGCGCCTGACTGTGCATCGCACACCGCAGCACATGTATGCGCAGGTCGTGGACGACGCCGGCGGAAAGGTTCTGGTCGCCGCTTCGACCGTGCAGGAAGCCGTCGCCAAGGACCTCAAGGGCACCGGCAATGTCGAGGCCGCGAAGGCTGTCGGCCGTGCCATTGCCGAACGGGCCAAGGCCGCCGGCATTTCCAAGGTCGCATTCGATCGTTCCGGCTTCATGTACCACGGTCGGGTGCAGGCGCTGGCGGACGCCGCGCGTGAAGCCGGTCTTGAGTTTTAGGATCTAACACATGGCAAGAATGGATAACAAAACCCAGTCGCAAGACGAGTTCATGGAAAAACTCGTCGCGGTCAATCGCACCGCCAAGGTTGTCAAGGGTGGACGTCAATTCGGTTTTACCGCGCTGACGGTCGTGGGCGACGGTGCCGGCAAAGTTGGTTTTGGGTTCGGCAAGGCGCGTGAAGTGCCGGTCGCAATTTCCAAGGCGATGTCCGCGGCGCGCAAGAGCATGATCAATGTCGCGTTGCGCAAGGACACGCTGTACTACGCGGTCAACGGTACGCATGGCGCAACCCGCGTCTACATGCAGCCGGCCAGTGAAGGTACCGGCGTCATTGCCGGCGGCGGTATGCGCGCAGTGATGGAGTGCGCAGGGATCCGCAACGTGCTGGCCAAGAGCTATGGCTCGCGCAACCCGATCAATGTCGTGCGCGCCACCATGAACGCTCTGGCGCTGTTGCGCTCGCCCGACGACATTGCGGCGAAGCGTGGCAAGACGGTCGATGAAATCACAGGCTAAAGATATGGCGACGGCAGCAAAACTGAAAATCACGCTGAAGCGCAGTGTCGCGGGACAGCTCAAGGCCATCCGGTCGAGTGTCCGCGGCCTGGGTCTGCGCCGCATCCATCAGAGCGTGGTGGTGACGGGAACGCCGGAAAATCTCGGCATGATCAATGCAGCGACCCACATGCTGAAAGTGGAGAAAACCTGACATGCGCCTCAATACAATGAAACCCGCGCCTGGCGCGCGCCGTAACCGGCTGCGTGTCGGACGTGGCGCTTCTGCCGGCCAGGGCAAGACCTGTGGCCGCGGCGTCAAGGGTCAGCGCGCGCGCAAAGGCGGCTATCACAAAGTCGGCTTCGAAGGCGGCCAGATGCCCTTGCAGCGCCGCATGCCCAAGGTCGGCTTCCGGTCCAAGATCAAGGTGACCCGCGCCGAAGTGCGCCTGAGCGAACTGGCGAAACTGACGGGCACGACCGTTGACCTGGCGGCATTGAAGGCTGCCAACGTGATATCGCCCGGTGCCCTGCAGGCCAAGGTGGTGCTCTCGGGCAAGGCCGACCGCGCCTATACCCTGCAGGGTGTGGCCGCGACCAAGGGTGCGCGCGCGGCGATCGAAGCTGCTGGCGGCAGCATTGCTTAGTCCGGAACGGACCAACTAAGACAACGAATGGCTAACAATCCTAACAATCCGACGGCTTTGCTGGCAGATGCATCGCGTTTCAGCGAGATTCGCACGCGCCTCATTTTCCTGGTCGGGGCGTTGATCGTTTACCGCATTGGCACCTTCATTCCGGTGCCCGGTATCAACCCGGAGCAGGTTGCCAACTTCTTCCGCGACAATCAGGGCACGATCCTCGGCATCGCGAACCTGTTCTCAGGCGGCGCGCTGGAGCGCCTGTCCATTTTCGCGATGGGCGTGATGCCTTACATCTCTGCCTCGATCATCGTGCAGATGGTGTCGATGGTCTATCCGCCCTGGGAAGAGTTTCGCAAGGAAGGCGAATCAGGCCGCCGCAAGCTCACGCAGATCACGCGCTACGGCACGCTGGGGCTCGCGATCGTTCAGTCCCTGAGCGCGGCCCTGGCGTTGCAGAACAACGCCTTCACGATTGTGTCGGGATGGAACTTCCTGTTTGTCGCGACGCTGACCATGACCACCGGCACGATGTTCCTGATGTGGCTCGGCGAGCAGATCACCGAGCGCGGCATCGGCAACGGTATTTCCATGATCATTCTCGCCGGCATTGTCTCGGGCCTGCCGGGCGCCCTGGGTACGACACTCGAGCAGATTTCCAGCGGCCAGATGGGGCCGGGTTTCGCCTTGATGCTGATCCTGATGGTCCTTTTAGTAACGGCCTTCTGCGTCTACGTTGAACGCGCACAGCGCCGCATCGCCGTGAATTTCGCCAAGCGCCAGGTGGGCCGGCGCATGATGGGCGGTCAAACCACGCACCTGCCGTTCAAGCTCAATATGTCGGGCGTTATCCCGCCGATTTTCGCGTCAAGCCTGCTGCTGTTCCCGGCAACCATCGCGAGCTTCTTTGCCACGGGAAGGGAAGGGCCGGTTGCGGATTTCATGCAGAACCTGGCTAACGCGCTCGGCTATGGCCAGCCATTGCACCTGGTTTTGTACGCCAGCCTGATCCTGTTTTTCTGCTTCTTCTATACGGCGCTGGTCTTCAATGCGCGCGAGACCGCCGATAACCTCAAGAAGCAGGGCGCATTTGTGCCGGGTATCCGTCCCGGTCAGCACACCGGCGACTATATCGACAAGGTGCTGACACGGCTGACACTGTGGGGCGCGCTCTATGTCATGAGCGTGTGCTTGTTGCCCGAGTTCATGTTTTCAAAGGGTGGTGTGCCGTTCCAGTTCGGCGGCACGTCATTGATGATTGTCGTCGTCGTCGCGATGGATTTCATGGCGCAGTTGCAGGCGCAAATGATGTCGCACCAGTACGGCAACCTGCTGAACAAGGCCAACCTGCTTGGCACCGGCAGGGACGATGGCAAAAGCAAGGGTTAAGAGGAACGCAAAATGAAGGTCCGTCCGTCCGTCAAGAAAATCTGCAAAGACTGCAAGATCGTGCGTCGCCGACGCGTGATTTACGTGATTTGCAAAGACCCGCGCCACAAACAGCGCCAGGGTTAAAAGGGATAACAGGAAGCTAACATGGCACGTATCGCTGGCATCAACATTCCGATGAACAAGCACATCTGGATCGGCTTGACCCATATTTACGGCGTCGGCCGCACGCGCGCGCGCACGGTCTGCGCGCTGGCTGGCGTCGATCCGCACACCAAGGTCAAGGACCTGACCGAGCCGGAAGTGAATGCGCTGCGTTCGCAAATCGCCAAGGGCCTGGTGGAAGGCGATCTGCGCCGCGAGGTGTCCATGAACATCAAGCGATTGATGGATCTTGGCACCTACCGCGGCATGCGTCATCGCAAGGGTTTGCCGGTCCGCGGTCAGCGTACCCGCACCAACGCGCGCAGCCGCAAGGGTCCGCGTCGCCAGGCAGTCAAGTTGAACGCGCCTCCGGGCAAGGTCTAGGCGCAGGCAATACAGGTCGCGTTAGCTAACAAAACGCTGACAGAAGGGTTGACAGGAGATTTATGGCAGAGCAGAAAACACCGGCAACGGATAGCGCAGCGGCAGCGGCCGGCGGCGCCAAAAAGCCGAAAAAAGCGCGCAAGAACGTGCTGGACGGCATTGCCCACGTGCATGCGTCGTTCAATAACACGATCATCACGATCACCGACCGGCAGGGCAATACGCTGTCCTGGGCGACCTCGGGCGGCTGCGGCTTCCGTGGCTCGCGCAAGAGCACGCCGTTTGCTGCGCAGGTTGCGGCCGAGAAGGCCGGCGTCGCTGCGCAGGAGCACGGCGTCAAGAACGTTGAAGTTCGTGTCGGTGGCCCGGGCCCCGGCCGCGAATCGGCGGTACGAGCCCTGAATGGCTGCGGCTTGAAAGTCACCAGCATTTTGGACGTCACGCCGATCCCGCATAACGGCTGCCGTCCGCCCAAGAAGCGCCGCGTCTAATTTGCGCGTCTAATTTAAAGGTAAGCAAGATGGCTCGATACATTGGTCCCAAGTGCAAACTCGCTCGCCGCGAGGGCACAGATCTGTTTCTGAAGAGTGGCGTCAAGCCGCTGGAGAGCAAGTGCAAGCTGCAGGTGCCACCGGGTGGCATCAAGGGCGAGCGCAAGCAGCGCCTGTCGGACTACGGCCTGCAGCTGCGCGAGAAGCAGAAGCTGCGCCGCATGTATGGCGTGCTCGAGCGTCAGTTCTCGAACTACTACACGGAAGCTGCGCGCCGCTCGGGTTCGACGGGTGAGAACCTGTTGAAGCTGCTCGAGTGTCGGCTCGACAACGTGGTGTATCGCATGGGTTTTGCGTCCACGCGTGCCGAAGCGCGCCAGCTTGTCAGCCACAAGTCCATCGACGTCAATGGCGAGGTGGTGACCATCGCGTCCTATCAGTGCAAGGCGGGCGATGTGGTGCAGGTGCGCGAAAAAGCCCGCAAGCAGCTGCGCATCCAGAGTGCGATGCAGATTGCCACGCAGGTCGGGTTTGCTGATTGGGTCGACGTGAATGACAAGGAAATGCGCGGGGTCCTCAGGCAGGTACCGGCGCGCGACGACATTCTCCCGGACATCAATGAGAATCTGGTTGTCGAGTTGTATTCGAAGTAATTTTTGTTTGTTCAAGTTTGTTAGTTAAGGAATCGGCCATGCAAGGATCCGTTACTGAGTTCCTGAAGCCCCGCGTTGTCAAAGTGACTCCGATCGGCCCGCGCCAGGCGCGGGTTGTCATCGAGCCATTCGAACGCGGCTTCGGACATACGCTCGGCAATGCGCTGCGGCGCGTGCTGCTGTCGTCCATGCCGGGCGCCGCCGTTACTGAGGTGGAGATCGAAGGCGTTCTGCACGAATACACCTCCATCGAAGGGGTCCAGGAAGACGTCGTGGACGTGCTCCTGAATCTCAAGCTGCTGGCGCTGCGTGCGCATTCGCGCGACGTCGCGGAATTGCGGCTGTCCAAGAAGGGCCCGGGCCCGGTCACGGCCGGCGACATCCAGACGGACCACGACATCGAAGTCGTGAATCCCGAACTGGTGATCGCGAACCTGACCAAGGCGGGCGAACTCAACATGACGCTGAAGATCGAGCGCGGCCGCGGCTATCGTCCAGCCACGCAGCGCGCCAACTTCGACGAGGTCGCGTCGCGCCCGATCGGCCGTCTGCAGCTCGATGCTTCGTTCAGCCCGGTCCGTCGTGTGACCTATACGGTCGAATCCGCTCGCGTCGAACAGCGCACCGACCTCGACAAGCTGGTCATCGACATCGAGACCAACGGCACGATCGATGCGGAAGAAGCCATCCGTCGCGCAGGCAGCATCCTCAAGGATCAGTTGTCGGTATTTGTCGATCTGCAGGGTGAAGACGAAGCCAGCCCGAAGACCACCGAAATGCAGTTCGATCCGATCCTGCTGCGTCCCGTGGACGAGCTCGAGCTCACCGTGCGCAGCGCGAACTGCCTGAAGGCGGAAAACATCCATTACATTGGCGATCTGGTGCAGCGCACCGAAGTCGAATTGCTGCGCACGCCGAATCTTGGCAAGAAGTCGCTCACCGAAATCAAAGAAGTCCTGCAGAGCCATGGCTTGATGCTGGGCATGCGGCTCGACGGCTGGCCGCCGGCGGGATTGCGACACGACGAGCCCCGCAGTCTGATTTAGAATTAGAGGTTGTTAGATCATGCGACACAGACTTTCCGGGCGTCAGCTTTCGCGCAAGGCACCGCATCGACACGCGTTGATGCGCAACTTGAGCGTCGCCTTATTGCGCTACGAGTCCATCCAGACCACCTTGCCCAAGGCCAAGGAACTGCGTCGCGTCGTTGAGCCGCTGATCACGCTTGCGAAAACTGACAGCGAATCGCGTCGTCGCCTTGCATTTGCGCGTTTGCGTGACAGCGAAGTCGTGGGCAAGCTGTTCAGCGATCTGGGCCGTCGATTCAACGGCCGACCTGGCGGCTACACGCGTATCCTGCGGATGATGCCGCGTCCTGGCGATAACGCCCCGATGGCGCTGATGCAATTGGTTGAGCGCACGGGCCCGGTCAGTGTTCCGGCGACGGAAGACCCGGCAAAAACCAAGGCGGAAGCCGCGCCGGCCAAGGCAGCTGACGGCAAGGCGCAAGCAGCCGCCAAGCCCAGGGCGAAGCCGAAAGCCAAGGCCAAAGTCAAAGCTAAAGCCAAAGCGAAGTCCAAGACCAAGTCAAAACGCTGATCGTTCGCGCGACCGTCACGTTTGTTAGCCAGCATAGCCGGCCGGCGGGTATCCCGTCGGCCGGTTTGCTGTTGAGGGCTCGCCACTGGCCACGCCCGGGTTGGCGTAATAGACAATCATCCGTTCGATGAGCGGGCCACGCAGCCAGAAAAAATTGCAGTTCTGCAGCGTCTGCACGCCCTGAGACTCGAAGCCTGAGCCGGGCCTCGGTGTCAGCGTGACCTGGAAAGTCGCCGCGCAGCGCCGCTGCTCGAGATCCACGAAGTGCGCAAAGTTCCTGAAAACCGCCTGGAAATTACTGTTCAAGTGCTGCCAGAAATCGCTGATATGAGACTCACCGGGGCCGGGCTGACCCTTCAGGATTCGCGTGGGGATGTCGCCGTGACGAATCAGTATCTCGGCGTCCTGTGTGAAGCAGGCCAGCACCTCGGCCTGCCTGTTCAGGCTAACGTTGCCGAAGTACCTTTCCTCAACCAATCTGACGTAGTCTGCATATTGCATTTCTGTGTTAGCCTTTCGTTTTAATCATTTTGCAACGGGGAGACCTGGAATGAGTTTCGCGTCTGAGTTCAAAGAGTTTGCCATGAAAGGCAACGTGGTCGATCTCGCAGTCGGCGTCATCATCGGCGTCGCGTTCGGCAAGATCGTGGCGTCGTTCGTCGGCGATATCGTCATGCCCTTGTTGGGCAAGATCGTGGGCGGGGTCGATTTTTCGACGCTGGCCGCGAGCCTGGGCATGGCCGCCGACGGCAAGACTGAAATCATGCTGAAGTACGGCGTATTTCTGCAGTCGATTTTCGACTTCCTGATTGTTGCCATCGTAATTTTCATGGCCATCAAGGCCCTGAACAAGCTCAAGAAGCCCGCCCCGAGCGCACCGCCACCTCCGCCGTCCGCGACTGAAGTGCTGCTTGGCGAAATTCGCGATCTGTTGAAAAAATAGTCAACCGCGCGAATTTTCAGCTAACCATTCCGGGTGGCGGCCTCAGGCCGCCGCCCGGAATGCGTTACGGGTCAGGTTTTCCGGCGGGCCTGACGGCTGCACCACCAGATTGTCCTCGATCCGGATGCCGCCAAAGGGCCGCAGCGCTTCCACTCGTGACCAATCGATGGCCGGGCCACGTTCATCCTGGCGCGCTTGCGCTAACAGCGCGTCGATAAAATACAGGCCGGGCTCCATGGTGACCACGAAACCAGGCTCGAGCACGCGGGTCAGGCGCAGGAACGGGTGACCATCCGGCCGCGCGATCGTCCGGCCACTGTCATCGGCCCACAGGCCGCCTGCGTCATGTACCTGCAGGCCTAACAAATGACCGATACCGTGCGGATAGAAAACGCGAATCACGCCGCGCGCCTGGGCTTCATCCAGACTGCAACGCAGCACCCCCGCATCGATCAGCAACTGGCCTATTCGCTGGTACGACAGCAGGTGAATATCGCGCCAATCGACACCGGCGCGCGTGCGGTCACAGAGCTGCAGCTGGAGCCTGTCCATGGCGACGATTAGGTCTGCGAAGTCGCCCGGCGCCGCCGCATGGGTACGCGTGATGTCGCTGGCGTAGCCGGCGAACTCGGCACCGGCGTCGATCAGCAGGGAATGCCGGGCAGGCGGTGACTCACGCTCCTGCACCTGGTAGTGCAATACCGCCGCGCTTTCGTTCAGCGCGATGATCGGGTTGTACGGTAATTCCTGTTCGCGCAGCCCGGTGCCGCGCAGGAACGCCAGTGAGATGTCGAACTCGGAACCGCCCGCTGCAAAGGCTTTTGCAGCGGCCGTGTGACCACGCGCTCCCAGCAGGTTGGCAGTTCGCATTGCCGCCACCTCGTAGGGTGTCTTGACGGCCCGCGGGAACTCCAGACGGATCAGCAGATGTTCCGGGTTCACCGCGCCCACTCCGAAGTTTGTTAGCTCAGCGAACGCTTCACCGACAAAAGCGCTGCGGCTCAGGTCCCTGGGCAGGGCCGCGCGGGCGGCCGCGCGGCTGCTAACAACACGGACGTCGAAAGATGCGACCCACTCCGCCGCAGGCAACCGGGCGGGCTTGTGCCAGTAGTCGTCGTCACGCTGAAAAATCAGCAATGGCTTCGCACCGGGAACGAAATAGACAAACGATTCCGGCGCATCGATGAGAGGCAGGAATCCCTTGAACGGCGCATTGGCCCGGAACGGGAAATGGAAGTCGTCGCGGAACACCAGCCTGCGGGTCCCTGAGCACAGCAACAGGGAGTCGTAGCCACTCGCCGCCAGTGCCCTTGCGGTATGAGCTGTAACAACCGACAGGTGGTCGGCAAAGGGAGCGGACTGGCCCGCCGCGGGGTGGGATTCCATAACGACCCTGTTTTTCTGGTATTCGGAGCGGCGTGAGCCGTTACCAGCATTCTACGCAGCCGGGCCCCGCCTTGACAGCTGTCGCGCGGACGCATCGAATTAACGGCTTTGTCGCCCAACACAGACATTCTTCGCTGGACGGGTTTTCAACCGGAACGACTATCCTTAGAATCCGCTCGCGATCCTTCGATTGCCAGACAAACTAGCTAGGTTGTTTGATTTACGATCAATCCATTAACTTTTCGGGGAACTGAGAAAATGAAGACGAAACTTGCACTTGCAGCCGCCATTGCGGCCCTCGCTTTGGTCGCTTGCAGCAAGCAGGAAACTGCTCCAGCTCCGGCTGCTGACGCCATGGCTCCGGCCGCTGACGCTGCTGCCGCTGCTGCCACGGACGCTGCCGCGACCGCGACGGACGCTGCCGCTGCCGCCACGACCGCTGCCGCGACTGCGACGGACGCTGCCGCGACCGCGACGGACGCGGCCGCCGCTGCCGTTCCTGCGGACGCGCCGAAACAGTAATATTCCTTCCAGGGAAATTACGAAGCCCGGGTGCGATGGAATGCCATTCGCCCGGGCTTTTTTATTGGACGTGCTGATACGCAAATACAGGTCATGACGGTTGCAGTACGGGACGCCCGCGGCGTGGCGACTGATCGTGTGTGGATTGAAGGCATTTACCGCGAGTATCTGGACGACTTGTCCGCGCCGCATACCGGGCTCTTTCCAGCTCTTGGTGAGATTGGCCACGGCGCAGCGGAGCATTTCGTGCGCTGGTTTGCCGACCGCAAGGTTCATGTGCTGACAATTCTGCGCGCCGATCGGCCGGCGGGATTCGCTGTCGTCGCGCCCGGCGACGCACAGGGTGCGGCACAGCGCCCCGATTATCGGATGGCGGAATTTTTTGTTAGCCGCCAGGCGCGTCGCGGCGGTGTGGGCGCGACGGCAGCGCCGCTGATATTTGACCGCTTCGCGGGCTGCTGGGAGATTCTCGAACATCAAAGCAATCGAGCGGCCGTCAGCTTCTGGCGGCGGGTCGTTGCGGAATATACGCACGGCAAGTTTGAAGAGCGGTTAGTCAACGGCGAAGTTCGCCAGCGTTTCAGCACCGGCCCGGCGCGGCGGCCAACTTGAGGGACAACCACGGCATGCACAATCGAAAAGCAATTTTGTCAGGTGTGGGATTGCTCCTGGCAACGCTCCTTGGTGGCGGTCGCGTCGCGCTGGCAGACAGGCCGGTGGGCCTGGAGTTTGCGACACGCTCGGAAATATTCGCACCCCACGCCATGGCAGCGACCAGCCAGCCTTTGGCGACGCAGGTCGCACTGGACATCATGAGAAAAGGCGGCAATGCAATCGATGCGGCGATTGCCGCTAACGCGACTCTCGGCTTGATGGAGCCCACCAGTAACGGCATTGGCGGCGATTTGTTCGCAATCGTCTGGGACGCCAGGGCGGGCAAATTGCAGGGTCTGAATGCGAGCGGCCGCGCGCCGCTGGGTCTGACACTGGAGCAGTTGCGAGCTGAGTTGCAACGCCACGGCCTCACCCGCATTCCACCCCGCGGGCCCTTGCCTGTTACGGTTCCGGGTGCCGTCGATGGCTGGTTTCAGTTGCATGGCCGCTTTGGCCGTCTGCCGATGGCCGACGTGCTGGCGCCGGCGATCCGCTATGCCCGCGACGGCTTCCCGGTGTCGGAAGTCATTGCCTATTATTGGCAGCTCAACGCCCGGGCCCTGGAAAAGTATCCGGGCTTTCGCGAAACGTACATGCCCAGTGGCCGGACGCCGCGCAAAGGCGAGATCTTTCGCAATCCTTTGTTAGCCGACACGTTGACGAAAATTGCCCGTGGTGGACGCGACGCATTCTACCGCGGCGATATCCCCGCCAGGATCGGCGCCTACATGAAGGCGCAGGGCGGGTTCCTGAGCGCCGCAGACTTTGCAGCGCATCGCAGCGAATGGGTCGTGCCAGTAGCCGTGAATTACCGTGGCTACGATGTCTGGGAGCTGCCGCCGAATGGTCAGGGCATGGTCGCGCTGCAGATGCTCAATATTCTCGAAGGCTTTGACCTGAAGGGCATGGGTCCGGGCAGCGCTGATTATCTGCATGTGCTGGCCGAGGCCAAGAAACTCGCCTTTGAAGACCGCGCGCGCTTCTACGCTGAACCTGCGGCGATGACTGTGACGCCGGCGCAATTACTATCCAAGGCCTACGCTGCCGAGCGACGCAAGTTGATCGACATGCAGCACGCGGCTCCCCAGGTGAGGCCGGGCGATCCGGCCAGTCTGCGCGGCGACACCATTTATATGACCGTCGCGGACCAGGACGGCAACATGGTGTCGCTGATCCAGAGCAATTTCCGCGGCATGGGTTCTGGCATGACGCCAGGACTGGGGTTCATTCTGCAGGACCGCGGCGAGCAATTCGATGTGACGCCCGGCAGACCTAACAGCTATGCACCCGGCAAGCGGCCGTTCCATACCATCATCCCGGCGTTTGTGACCCGGGATGGCAAGCCCTACCTGAGCTTTGGCGTCATGGGCGGCGCGATGCAACCGCAGGGCCATGTGCAGATCATCGTCAATCATCTCGACTTCGGCATGAATCTGCAGGAGGCCGGCGATGCGCCGCGGCTGCGGCACGACGGGTCCAGCGACGCCGACGGCACTCCCATGGAGCCGGGCGGCGGCGAGGTGGTGCTGGAGCACGGGTTTGCGCCCGCCGTGGTGGCCGAACTGGCGCGCCGTGGTCACAAGGTCAAAGTGGCTAACGACGGCGATTTTGGCGGCTACCAGGCCATCGGGCGCGATATGAAGTCCGGCGTCTGGATCGGTGCATCAGAAAGCCGCAAGGACGGGCAGGCAGCTGGGTATTGACGGCCAGTCGCGCAAGTCAGCGGTTGCGCGATGCTAACAAGGGCGCCAGGTAGGGCGCGGTGTAGGCGCTGGCGTGCTTCGCGAGGTCCTCCGGGGTGCCGGCAAATACCAGTCTGCCGCCCCGGGCCCCGCCTTCCGGGCCCATCTCGATGATCCAGTCGGCCGTCTTGATGACATCCAGGTTGTGCTCGATGATGAGCACGGTGTTGCCCTCATCGCGCAGCCGGTGCAGCACGGTCAGCAACTGTGCGACATCGTGAAAATGCAGACCGGTGGTCGGTTCGTCCAACACGTAAAGCGTGCGGCCGGTGGCGCGCTTGGCCAACTCGCGCGCCAGCTTGATGCGCTGTGCCTCGCCGCCTGACAGCGTGGTCGCGTTCTGGCCCAGGTGCATGTAGGACAGGCCGACATCCATCAGCGTCTGCAGGCGCGACTGCAATGCAGGCACAGCAGCGAACAGTCGCAGCGCATCTTCGACCGTCAGCTCGAGCGCGTCCTGGATACTGAGGCCGCGCCAGCGAATTTCCAGTGTCTCGCGGTTGTAGCGCTTGCCCTTGCAGACGTCGCAGGGGACGTAGACGTCAGGCAGAAAATGCAGCTCAACCTTGATGACGCCATCGCCCTGGCAGGCCTCGCAGCGGCCACCCTTGACGTTAAAACTGAATCGCCCCGGGTCATAGCCGCGAGCGCGCGCTTCGGATGTCGCGGAGAACAGCTCGCGCAGTGGACCGAAAATACCCGTGTAGGTCGCCGGGTTCGAACGTGGCGTGCGGCCGATGGGACTCTGATCGATATCGATGACGCGATCGATGAATTGCAGTCCGGTAATTTCAGCGGCCAGGCTGTGGTCCACTGGATTGCCATTGAGTTTCGCCTCGACGGTACGCAGCAGGGTGTCGACGATCAGCGTGGATTTGCCGGAGCCGGACACGCCGGTGACGCAGGTCAGCAGGCCGAGCGGAATTGCGGCATCCACACTGTGCAAATTGTTAGCTCTGGCGCCGCGGATGCCCAGCTCGCGTTTCGAATTGCGCGTTGTGCGCAGCAACGGCAGCGGAATTGACTTGCGTCCCGACAGGTACTGTCCGGTTATAGACTGCGGATGCGCGGCAATTTCGGCGGGCGTGCCCTGCGCGACCAGCGCGCCGCCGTGCACGCCGGCACCGGGGCCGAGGTCGATCACCTGGTCCGCGCTCTGGATTGCCTCGGTGTCGTGTTCGACCATGATGACCGTGTTGCCGAGGTCGCGCAATGCATGCAGCGTACCTAACAATCGCTGGTTGTCTCGCTGGTGCAGGCCGATGGACGGTTCGTCGAGAATGTACATGACACCGGTCAGGCCCGAGCCGATCTGGCTCGCGAGCCGAATGCGCTGTGCCTCGCCGCCCGAGAGAGTTTCCGCACTGCGATCCAGTGTCAGGTAATCCAGCCCGACGTCGGCGAGGAACCGCAACCTGTTAGCAACCTCGCGCAGGATCCGGCTTGCTACTTCACCGCGCCAACCCGCCGGCGCCAGCTGTGCGACAAATGCCTGCGCGTCGCCCACCGCCAGATGGGAAATATCGTGCAGGGCACGGTCACCGACAAACACATGGCGAGCGGCCTTGTTGAGCCGCGCTCCGCCGCAGTCGCTGCAGGGCCGCCGGCCGAGAAATTTTGCCAGTTCCTCGCGTACGGTCGGTGACTGGCTTTCCGCATAACGCCGCTGCAGATTCGGCAGCACGCCCTCAAACCGATGGTTGCGCCTGGCGGCCCGGCCGCCGGCTTCGGGATAACGGAACTCTATGATTTCCTCGCCGCTGCCGTGCAGCAGTACCTGGCACGCTTTGTCCGGCAACTTCTCCCAGGGTTTTTCCAGATCGAACTTGTAGTGCTTTGCCAATGAGACTAACAAATGAAAATAGTGACTGTTGTGCCGGTCCCAACCGCGGATCGCACCATCGGCCAGCGACAACTGCGGCTGGCTGACAACGCGTTGTGGATCAAAGAAGTTCTGGAAACCGAGCCCATCGCAACTCGCGCAGGCGCCGGCCGGACTGTTGAACGAAAACATCTTGGGCTCCAGCAGCGGCAGGCTGTAACCGCAGCTGGGGCAGGCGTGCTGATTCGAAAAAAGCTGTTCTTCGAAAACGGCATCACCCGCAGGCGCGACAATGGCAGTGCCGTTGGCCAGGCGCAGCGCCGTTTCGAAACTCTCGGCAAGCCGCTGCGCCGCATCGGGCCGGACGCGGAAACGATCCACAACGACAGCAATGGTGTGTTTTTTTCTGGCATCCAGCGCCGGCAGCGCGTCAAATTCATGCACACGACCGTCGATGCGTGCTCGCACATAGCCTTGTGCGCGCAGACTGTCCAGCACGTCCTGATGTTCGCCCTTGCGACCCTCGATCATCGGAGCTAACAGCATTGCCGACGCAGCTTCCGGCAGCGCGAGCGCCTGGTCCACCATCTGGCTGACGGTCTGGGCGGCGAGGTCGATGCCGTGATCCGGGCAACGCGGCATTCCGATGCGTGCATACAGCAAGCGCAGGTAGTCGTTGATCTCGGTCACCGTGCCGACAGTAGAGCGCGGATTATGCGATGCGGCTTTTTGCTCTATGGCAATCGCCGGCGACAAGCCCTCGATGCTGTCCACATCGGGCTTGTCCATCACCGACAGAAACTGGCGCGCGTACGACGACAGTGATTCGACGTAACGGCGCTGACCCTCGGCATAGAGCGTATCGAAGGCCAGGGACGACTTGCCCGAACCGGACAGACCGGTGATCACGATTAGCCGGTCGCGCGGCAGATCGATGTCGAGATTGCGCAGGTTGTGCGTGCGTGCGCCGCGGATCCTGATTGAAGCCATATGCAAAACGAGGCGTTACCAAAGGGCAGTCGGCTATTTTAAGCCAGCCCGTCAATAAGTGGCTGCTCGCGTCAATTTCTGAACCCGCAGGACGCGCGCAAGCGATTAAACTACGCTTCGTTTCAACAGTTGCCGCTACGGTGAGTGGCGGTCCAAGCAAGTCAATAAAGGAAAGAACCATGGCAAGAGGCGTAAACAAAGTCATCATCGTTGGCAACCTGGGTCAGGACCCGGATACCAAGGCCATGCCCTCGGGTATGTCGGTCACGAACCTGCGGATCGCAACCAGCGAGAGCTGGAAAGACAAGACCAGCGGCGAGATGAAGGAGCAGACGGAGTGGCACAGCGTTGCGATGTTTGGCCGGTTGGCGGAAATCGCTGGTGAGTACCTGCGCAAAGGCTCGCAGGTCTACATCGAGGGCCGCCTGCGGACCCGCAAATGGCAGGACAAGACAGGTAACGATCGGTACACCACTGAAATTGTTGCCAACGAAATGCAAATGCTTGGCAGCCGCAGCGGCGGCGGTGGTGGTGGTGGCGGCGCGGGTGGTTCGGGCGGCGGTAGCGGCGAGCGGGCTGCTGCCGCACCCCGCGATAGCGGCGGCGACTATGGTGAACCGGTCAAAACGAGCACTGAGAAAGCCGATTTCGATGACGATATCCCATTCTAAGTAACTTATTGATTTATAAAGAAAAATAGGCCGTCCGGCGGCCCTCAATTGAGCCGCCGGCGGTACCCGGCGAGCACCGAAAACGGTAAGCTCGCGCTTTGTTTGCGCCCCCAGTTGCGCCCCCTATGTCCCGCCGCGTATTCGTCAAAACTTTCGGCTGCCAAATGAATGAGTACGACTCCACCAAGATGGTGGACGTACTGCGTGAGGCTGGCGGTTATGAACCCACATCGGATCCTCAAGAGGCCGACCTGCTGCTGATGAATACCTGCTCGGTGCGCGAAAAGGCCCAGGACAAAGTGTTTTCGCTGCTGGGAGAATGGCGACAGCTGAAGGAATTGCGGCCGCAGCTGTTGATCGGCGTTGGTGGCTGCGTGGCCAGTCAGGAAGGCGATGCCATTGCAGAGCGCGCGCCCTATGTTGACCTGGTCTTCGGGCCGCAGACCCTGCATCGGCTGCCGGCAATGATCGAGGAGCTGCGCCAGTCTGGCCGCACGGTCGTCGACATCAGTTTTCCAGAAATCGAAAAATTCGATGCGTTGCCGGCGCCGCGCGCGCAAGGCGCATCCGCGTTTGTATCGATCATGGAGGGCTGCAGCAAATATTGCAGCTTCTGTGTAGTGCCATATACACGCGGCGACGAAATCAGCCGTCCATTCGACAGCACGCTGAGCGAAGTCCGCCAGCTGGCAGAGCGCGGTGTGCTGGAAATTACCCTGTTAGGTCAGAACGTCAACGCGTATGCCGGTCCCATGGTGGACGGCACTTTGGCAGACCTGGCCACTTTGATTCACCATGTTGCCGCAATCCGGGGTGTGCAACGCATCCGCTTTACGACGTCGCATCCGGTTGAGTTTACCGACAGCCTGATCGAGGCCTTTGCCTCGGTGCCGAAGCTGGCGAACCAGCTGCACCTGCCGGTGCAGTCAGGCTCGGATCGCGTGTTAGCTTTGATGAAGCGTGGCTACACGACGCTTGAATACAAGGACAAGTTGCGCAGGCTGCGCGCCGTACGGCCCGACATTTCCGTGTCGACTGACATCATCGTTGGTTTTCCTGGCGAAACCGAACGCGATTTCGAGGCCACGTTGATGCTGGTGCGCGATGCGCAATTCGACCAGTCTTTCAGCTTCCTGTACAGCCGTCGCCCGGGAACACCGGCCGCGAGTCTGCCGGACGATGTACCACTGGCTGTAAAGAAACAGCGCCTCGCGCGCTTGCAGCAGCAGCTCGAGGACCAGGCGCGCGTGCTCAGCGAACGCATGGTCGGAACCCGCCAGCGCGTGCTGGTCGAGCGCCATGCCCGCAAGAATGTTCGCGAGCTCGCTGGTAAGACCGAAAACGGCCGCTGGGTCAATTTCCCGGGGCCCGCGGTTTTGCTGCATCAATTTGTCGACGTGGATATCACAACCGTCATGGCGCATACGCTGCGCGGCACGCTGGCGCAGGATCCGATGGTGGCCAACGGATGAGCGCCGCCCGGGAGTTCGCACTCGAACCCGCCGACAATCAGCGCCTGGCCAACCTGTGTGGCCCGCTGGAAGAGCATCTGCGCCTGATCGAAGCACGCCTCGCGGTCGAACTCAAGCGCCGTGGTGGCTTGTTTCAGATTTCAGGAGCTAACACCGCCGGCGCAGAATCCCTGTTGCGGCGCCTGTTTGCGCTGACATCGCGCGAGCAGCTGACGCCGGAGCATGTGCATCTGGCGCTGGGCGAAATTGACAGCGGCCGGCGGGACGACGACAGCGCGGACTTCCCGACGGTGCGGACTGCGCGCGGCTCGATCCGGGCGCGCGGCGCCAACCAGAAGCAGTATCTGGAAAACATTCGCAAGCACGATCTCTGTTTTGGGATCGGCCCCGCGGGCACCGGCAAGACGTTTCTGGCGGTCGCCTGCGCGGTCGAAGCCCTGCAGGCGGAAAAAGTACGGCGTCTGGTGCTGGTGCGGCCGGCGGTCGAGGCGGGCGAGCGCCTGGGATTCCTGCCGGGCGACTTGTCGCAGAAAATCGATCCGTATCTGCGGCCGATGTACGACGCGCTGTTCGAGATGTTAGGTTTCGAGCGCGTCGGCAAATTCATCGAGCGCGGCGTCATAGAAGTGGCGCCACTTGCATTTATGCGCGGCCGGTCGCTGAACGATTCATTCATCATTCTCGACGAGGCGCAGAATACGACGGTCGAGCAGATGAAAATGTTCCTGACGCGCATCGGATTCGGTTCCAAGGCGGTGGTGACCGGCGATGTGACACAGACCGACTTGCCTACCGGGCGGCCCTCGGGTTTACGCCATGTGGTCGATGTGCTGCGCGGCGTGAATGGCTGCGTCTTCACGTGGTTCGAGACCCGGGATGTTGTACGTCATCCATTGGTGCAACGCATAGTCGAAGCCTATGAGGGACAGAGCAATGGCAGCTAACGCCGCAGCCGTGCCGCGCAGGGCGCCGGTGCGTGTTGCCGTCTCGAGCGGCGTGCGCAGCAGCGTGCCGGGTCCGCGTGCAATCAGCCGCTGGGTGCAGCTCAGCGCCGCGGGCCGCGTGCGCAAGGCCATGGAGCTTTCATTGCGGGTCGTGGGCAGCGGTGCGGGCCGCACCCTGAACCGCCGCTATCGCGGCTGCGATTATCCAACCAACGTGCTGTCGTTCGCAGCGCCACGCACCTCGCGCCTGCGGGATCGTCAACTTGGGGATCTCGTGATCTGCGCGCCAGTCGTCGCGCGCGAAGCACGGCAGCAGGGCAAGAGCCTGCGCTCGCACTGGGCGCACATGGTCATTCACGGCACTCTGCATTTGCTTGGTTTTGATCATCAGCGCGGGCGCGATGCAGAGCGCATGGAGCGGCGCGAGGTGCGTCTGATGCGTGCGCTCGGCTACAAGAATCCTTATGGCGAACCCCGTGTCGACCGATAATTCGAGAACCGGCACCTGGCTGCGACGGGTGTCGCAGGCACTGTCCGGCGAGCCGCAGGATCGCGCCGAGCTGGTCGAACATTTGCGCGATGCACATGAGCGCGGCCTGGTCGATTCCGAAGCGCTGGAGATGCTGCTCGGCGTGCTGGAAGTTGCGGATATCCAGGTGCGCGACATCATGGTGCCGCGCGCGCAGATGATCTTCGTGCGCCGTGATGATCCGTCCGAGAAACTGGTGCCGGCCGTGCTGGAGTCCGGGCATTCTCGGTTCCCGGTCATGGATGCGGATCGCGACGACGTCGTCGGCATTTTGTTAGCCAAGGACCTGCTGCGCGTGTTTGCCGGCGAAGAACCGTCGGAAAACCGCTTTGACATCCGCGAGTGCATGCGACCGGCCGTGTTCGTGCCGGAGTCCAAGCGCGTCAATGTGCTGCTGAAGGAATTTCGCCGCAATCGCAACCACATGGCGATCGTGGTGGATGAGTACGGTGGCGTCTCGGGCCTGGTGACCATTGAGGATGCGCTCGAGCAGATCGTCGGCGAAATTGACGACGAATTCGATGACGAAGACGAGACCAATATCCGGCGTGAAGATGCCCGCAATTTTTCGGTGCGGGGCGCGACACCGATCGAGGAATTCAACCGGTATTTTTCCACCACGCTGGCGGACGACGAGTTCGACACCATCGCGGGCCTCGTCATCAAACAACTCGGCCGGCTGCCGCGCCGTGGCGAAGCAGTGACTATCGAAGGATTCGAATTCAAGGTTGCGCGTGCTGATCGCCGGCGCGTGGATACGCTACGCCTGTTTGCACCGCGCGATATTCGGCTGCCCGCAGACGGCGAGTCTGCTGGCTGACCAGGGCCCAGGATGACGCGCATCACGGGCTGGCGAGCGGGTTTGCTGGCGCTGATCGCCGGCGCGGCCATGCCGCTCGCCTTTGCACCCTTTAACTACTGGTGGCTGGCCTGGTTGGTGCCAGCCGTCCAGATGGCTTTGTGGGTGGGTTGCGCGCCGCGCGCCGCGGCATGGCGTGGATTCTGGTTCGCCGCAGGCCAATTCGGCGTTGGAACCTATTGGCTTTATGTCAGCATCCACGGTTTCGGCCAGGCGCCGATCTGGCTCGCTGTCACGTTGATGCTTGCGCTGGTTGCCATCATGAGTCTCTACCAGGCTTTGTTAGGATGGGTGGCGGTCCGCTGGCGCGTGCGTTCACTGCCGATGTTCGCCTTGTTGTGGGTGCCCGCGCTCTGGACCGCAGTCGAGTGGTTACGTGGCTGGTTGCTGTCAGGCTTTTCGTGGCTGTCGCTCGGGTATTCGCAGACCGATTCGCCGCTGGCGGGACTGGCGCCCGTTGTCGGCATGTATGGCATCACGCTCGCGTGTCTGGTGATCGCCGGCACCGTGGTTGTCATGGTCGGACGCCCGGTGCTGCGGCAACGAATCGCCGCACTGGCGTTGTTGCTGGCAATCGTGCTGACCGGGCAATTCCTGTCCGCGATTCCCTGGTCCACGGCTGCTGGCCGCGATGTTGGCGTTGCCATTATTCAGGGCGCAATCCCGCAGGATGAGAAATGGCTGACGAAAAATCATGACGCGACCTTGAAACGCTATCGAGATCTCACGCGCAGCGCCTTCGGCACGCCGCTCATCGTCTGGCCCGAAGCGGCGGCTCCTGACCTGGTGAATAATCTCGGCGGCTATTTTAGCGCGCTGTATGATGAGGCTCAGGCGCACGGGTCCGCTATCGTGATGGGTGCGCTGCGGGCCGACGACCAGGAAAAGAACTATTACAACTCGGTGCTGGCGCTGGACAACGGCGTGCGCTGGTATGACAAGCACCATCTGGTGCCGTTTGCCGAATTCTTCCCGGTACCAAAGTTTGTCCGCAACTGGCTGCGACTGATGAGCTTGCCTTATTCCGATTTTACCCACGGCGCGGCGGAGCAATCGCCGCTGCCGGCCGCAGGGCTGTTGATTTCGGCCAGCGTCTGCTATGAAGATGCCTATGCCTCGACCCAGTTGCCGGCACTGGCAACGGCAACCGCACTCATCAATGTGACTAACGACGCCTGGTTCGGCGCTTCCAGTGCCCGTTATCAGCATTTGCAGATCTCCAGACTGCGCGCCATGGAGGCCCGGCGCTACCTGGTGCGGGCTGCCAACGATGGTGTGTCGGTGGTGGTCGATCCTTTCGGAACAGTGGTTGCGCAGGCCCCCGAGTTTCAACCCTCGGTACTGAGGTCGAAACTAACGCCGCTCAAGGGCTTGACGCCATTCGCGCGCAGCGGGAACTTTGGGGTATTGGGTTTTTGCGCTGCAATGCTGCTGGCTTGCGGCTGGCGGCGATGGCGTGAACTTTTGCAGGGTCAGGGGGTCTAGCGATGCACGGTCAAAATAGTCTTTGGTTGGAGTCATTGTCCATGTTGCGAAACCCGTTGATGAGTCGTGCTTTTGGAACGGTGCTGTTGGTCGCGGTATTTACCGCCTGCACGCCCAGGGAATCTACGGCTGCGGCTGCAGCTAACACGCAGGCCGCGCCGCTGGTGACCGCCGCGCCGGCAGCGCCGGCGGGCACCGTGCCAGCGGCCCCGCTGGTGCATGGTTTGCCGGATTTCAGCGCATTGGTCGAGCAGGCGGGCCCGGCAGTCGTGAACGTCGATGTGGTTGGCAAGCAGCAGCGCGTCACCGGTGTTCCCGGCCTGTCACCGGACGATCCCTTCTACGAATTTTTTCGCCGCTTTGGCGGGCAGCAGCCGCGCAGCCCGCGGTCGACTCCGACCCCGCGTGGCCAGGGATCCGGGTTCATCGTCAGCTCGGACGGCTACGTGCTGACTAACGCCCACGTGGTCAACGATGCGTCGGAAGTCACCGTACGAATGACCAGCCGGCGCGAGTATTCCGCCAAGGTCGTGGGCATCGATACGCGTTCCGATGTCGCGGTGCTCAAGATCAATGCGCAGAACCTGCCGACGGTCAGGATTGGCAACCCGGCGCAGCTGCGTCCAGGCGAGTGGGTCGTTGCGATCGGCTCACCGTTCGGATTTGAAAACAGCGTCACGGCCGGCATCGTAAGTGGCGTGTCGCGCACCCTGCCAAACGGCGACAGCAACTATGTGCCTTTTATCCAGACCGACGTCGCCGTCAACCCGGGTAATTCGGGCGGCCCGCTGTTCAATCTGAGTGGCGAGGTGGTCGGCATCAATTCGCAGATTTACTCGCAAAGCGGCGGCTACATGGGCCTGTCGTTCGCCATTCCGATCGACATTGCTAACAGCGTGCGCGACCAGCTGGTCAAGAACGGCCGCGTGCGTCGCGGACGTATTGGCATCGGCATCACCGACGTGACGGCTCAGTTTGCCGAGAGTTTTGGCCTCGATCGTCCGCGCGGCGCGCTGGTGGGCTCGGTCGAAGCCGACGGTCCAGCCGCCAGGGCGGGCATCAAGGAAGGTGACATCATCCTGTCGGTGAATGGCCGGGCCATAGAACGATCCAATGAGCTGCCGGTGCTGGTTTCCGGGATAACACCGGGCTCCAAGGCGAGCATTGATGTCTGGCGCGAGCGCGGCAGCAAGTCATTCTCGCTGACCGTGGCCGAAGTACCGGAGCGTGGCGCGCAAACCGCCGGCCGTTCGGCGCCGGGCGGTGCCACCGAGGAGCCGGACCGGTTTGGTCTGGCGCTGCGCGAACTGACGCCCGAGGAACAACGGCAGGCCGAGACTACCGGCTCGCTGCTGGTCGAGGACGCCGGTGGCCCGGCAGCCGCGGCCAATCTGCAGCAGGGTGATGTTTTGTTAGGTGTCAACAATCGCCGCATCCGTACGCTGAAGGAATGGCGCGAATTGAGTCGCGCGGCCAAAGGCTCGCTGGCGTTGCTGATTCAGCGCGATGGCAATCAGTTCTACGTGTCTGTCAGGCCCGGCTAGCCGGCGGCGGCAGCGTCGCGGGCCTGCAGCTGCTTGAAGCCCGCGCGCGCCCAGTGGAATGACAGTGCGGCGAGCGGTGCAGCGAGGGCTGCCACAATGGCGACGCCGTCGCCGATGCGTTGCTCGTCATGCAGCCAGTAGTCCGACACCAGCGCGGCAGCGGTCGAGCCGAAGCCGATGCCGGTCAGATTCAATACCAGCAGGTACATGGCCGAGGTGCGTGCCCGATACTCGTTAGGTGTTGCAAGCTGGATGGCTGCCGAAGTAGCTGCGAACGGGAAGCTGCTCAGGAACAGCATCGGACCTAACAGCCACAGCATCGTGCCGCTGTCGGCACTGCGAAAGGTCCAGACGGCGATCGGCCACAGCAGCAGCGCGCTCAACATACCAACCCGCAATTCGGCGTCGCTCCGGCCCTGCCGTCGCCAGCGATCGGCGAGCGCACCGCCCGACAGCACGCCCGTGGCGCCGAAAATCATCATCAGCGGACCATAGGTTGCGGCGACTTCCGCTGGTGTGAATTTGTGGACACGCATCAGGTGCGCCGGTGTCCAGAATGCTGCTGCGTTAAACAGCATCGTCAGCAGCGACACACCCACGGTGATGCCGACATAGAACCTTGCATGGCCCGACCTGAAAACAAAATCCAGCACTGCGTCGAATTTCGGGTTGCGCTCGGCAATGCCAAGGCGTCGCGGCTCGCGCACGCTCAGCATCCAGAGCGCGACCAGAAGTCCGGGCGGACCCACCAGCAGGAAGGCCGCCTGCCAGGATCGCACCGTGCCTAACAGTGGCAGTTCCAGCGTTGGCGCCGCAGCGATTTTCTGCAGCAGCAGTCCCGTGATCATGATGGCGGCGCCAATGCCGATATAGACACCCATGGTAAACAGGCCGAGGGCGCGGCCTCGTTTTTGCGGCGGAAAATAATCCGCCAGCATCGAATACGCCGACGGCGCGAGCGTCGCTTCACCCACACCGACGCCGACGCGCGCCAGAAACAGGCTGCCGAAACCGGCGGCGCGACCACAGAGCGACGTCATCACGCTCCACAGGGCCACGCCGCCCGCGATGACGTTGCGGCGATTGCCGCTGTCGGCCCAGTGGCCAACCGGCCATATACCTAACACGGTGAAGCAGATCGCGAACGCGAGACCATGCAAGAGACTGACCTGGAAATCGTTGAGACCGAGATCGGCCTTGATCGGGCCGACCAGCATCGACAGTATCTGACGGTCGACATACGACAGCACGTAGGCACACATGAGTACCAGGACGGCATACCAGGCCTGTCTGGGCGCGGGCCAAGCGCCGTTGGTCACAGATTCGTTAGCTGCCACGATCAGTAATTGACACGTTTGCCGAGCGGCTGACCGTAGGGTTGCAGCGCGGGCGGCAGCACCGGCCGGTGCGCCGGTGCCCAGCTGAACGGCTGTTTGTCGGTGGCGAAGATATTTACCAGCGGGCCGCCGATGGTGCGTACGAACAGGTTGTATCCGGTGTCAGTGCCTGACGGGCCGTGATAGACATGCTCTCGCCACCAGCAGTAACCGCCCGGACCCATGCGGCCGAGATCGGCCCACACGTAATCGCCCTCCAGTGCATATATTTCCTCCACCATGGGGTGAGTCCATTGTGGCTTCGACATGTTAGGTGGCACACGATGCGGGGGCGAGCTGTAGAGAAAACTCACTTCGCCGGTGTACGGGTCGGTGCGCAGCGGCTTGATCGCAACGCCCTTGGCAAGCTGCGGATCGACCAGGCCCGCGTCCCAATCCATCGCCAGTGGGTTGACGTATTCAACCAGCAGTTTAGGATCGAAGCCGTTGGCCAGGCCGCCGGTGCGCAAGCGCGGCTCGCCATGGAAAAGATTCAGGAGTATCGCGCCGTCGCTGCTGCGCGCTGCGCGACGCGAATAACCGGCCGGCAGGAAGCCGTAGCTGTGGCGCTCGTAAAGGCGGCCGTTGATTTCAAGGCTGCCATCCAGCACCAGGAATTCTTCGTGCGCATCCAGCACTTCCGCGCCAGTGCGCGCCCAGCCGGCGGGATAACGGATGACGCAACTTGAGCTGCCGTCGGCATCGTCGATGCTCAGGACCTTGTGGGCCACGTCGTTGCGGGCACCGCCGTACAGGCCGGGTGACCAGGGGATCATTTGGGCTTGTACAAAACAGGTATGCGGGCGTGCCATGCGGTGTTTTTAGAGGCATTTATCGCCTGGGTCAACCCCACGTGGAAAAATGTTCTTGCGTCTGTTGTATCGTAGACGCAAGATAATTTCCAGATCGGATCGTTCTGAGGTAACTCATGCCAGCTCGGCTCGACGCAACGGATATTGCAATCCTGAATTTGCTGCAGCGCAATGCTGCGGTCTCGGTCGCCGAAATCGCAGACCAGGTGGGTTTGTCGCAGTCGCCGTGCTGGCGGCGGATTCAACGGCTGGAGAAAGACGGCTTCGTGCGCGAGCGTGTTGCAGTACTGGACCGGCGCAAACTGGGCCTTAATCTCGAAGTGTTTGCGCAGGTGCGTTTTTTCCGGGAGCAGCCTGACACTCTGACCAACTTCGAGGCGGCAATCAGGTCCGCACCGGAGGTCGTGGAGTGCCACATGCTGATGGGTGATGTGGACTTTCTGTTGCGCGTCGTGACCCATGACGTCGAGTCCTACGAGCGCTTCCTGCGCAATACGCTCGCCGTGCTGCCGGGTGTGCGGGATATTCGCTCGACGATTTCGCTCTCGACTATCAAGTCCGGTCAGTTGCTGCCGCTGGAACTGACGCGCGACACGCCGGTGGGTGGCGAGGCTTGAGTACGAGTACGGCAGCGGTGAGCGTGTCGCTTGATCATGTTGGCTACGTTGGCTCGGATCTGCCAGAGCTGATCCGCGGCTTCAGGCGTCTCGGATTGATGCCTACCGAACCTGAGACGCTGCAGTCACGGAACAACGCGACCGGAAATGTGGATTCGCTGCTGCAACAAAGCTGCCATGTGGTCATGCCGGCAAGCTACCTCGAACTGACTGCGGTCGCGAGCGAAGATCCCGCGCATCATCTGGCCGCATGGCGTTCGCTTGGCGCGGGTGCGCATATCCTCGCGTTAGGTGCGGTTGATCTTGAGGGCGTATGGCAACAATGCGCACTGGCCGGGCTGCGGCCGACTGCGATCGCGCGGGCCAGCCGCCCGATCCGCTACGGCGCTACCCACGGCGACGCCGAGTTTGACTGGTTCATGCTGCCGGCGACGGTGTTCCCGGCAGCGTTGTTATGTGTGGTACGCAACCGCACGCCGTCACTCGTGTATCAAGTTGACGTCATGGCACATCCTTTGCGCACCGTTGCGCTTGAGGAAGTGTCCATCATTGTTAGTAATCCCGCGCGTACGCTGGCCAGGCAGTTGAGTTGGTTGGGTGAGGCGGACCTGGTCCGGGAGGATGGCTGCGAAGTTCCATTGCAAGTGGGCCGTTTGTCGCTGCTCACGGCAGCGGCCGCCGGCATGCGCTGGGGCGAACGGTTTGCCGGCCCGCGCTGGGCGGGGGGCGGCCTGGCCGCCGTGGTCTTGCGCGTCGCCGACCTGGGGCTGGCGCATAAATACCTGCAATCAGCCGGCGTTGCGGTAGCACGGGTCGGCGACGAGTTGCGTATCCACGCGCACGACGCCAACGGAGCGGTGCTGGCGCTGCGCGGCTGAGACTCGCGCCTCGTGTATCCTTGGGCGCAATCATGATGCAGGAACGCTACGATCCGGCTGCTGTCGAGCAGGCCGCGCGCGACTATTGGAACAACCATGGCAGCTTCGATGCAAAAGAGCTGCCGGCGCGGGATAAGTTCTATTGCCTGTCAATGTTTCCCTATCCGTCCGGCCGGCTGCACATGGGCCATGTCCGCAACTACACCATCGGCGATGTGCTAACACGATTTGCGCACATGAACGGCCGCAATGTGCTGCAGCCGATGGGCTGGGACGCCTTTGGCCTGCCTGCGGAAAATGCTGCCATTGCCAACGGCGTGCCACCGGCCAGGTGGACTCGTGAAAATATCGCCTACATGAAAAAACAGTTGCAGGCGCTTGGGCTGGCGATTGACTGGCGGCGCGAAATCGCGACCTGCGACCCCTCCTACTACAAGTGGAACCAGTGGCTGTTTCTGCGCATGCTGGAGCAGGGCGTTGCCTATCTCAAGACCGGGGTCGTCAACTGGGATCCGGTCGACCAGACGGTGCTGGCTAACGAACAGGTTATCGATGGCAAGGGCTGGCGCACCGGCGCGCTGATCGAGAAACGCGAAATCCCGATGTACTACCTCAACATCACCCGCTATGCGGATGAGTTGTTAGGTGCGCTGGATAGCCTGCCGGAATGGCCGGAGCGGGTCCGTACCATGCAGGCGAACTGGATCGGCAAGAGCACGGGCTGCGAGATCGCATTTCCGTATGCGCCGGATACGCGGGAATTGGCCGGTGCAGATGGCGCGCTCAAGGTTTTCACGACACGCGCTGACACGCTGTTCGGCGTTACCTTCATGGCGATCGCAGCCGAACATCCGTTAGCGCTTGCGGCCGCCGCACGCAGCCCGGCGCTGCAGCAATTTGTCGACGAGTGTCGTCGTGGCAGCGCCATGGAAGCCGATGTCGCGACCATGGAGAAGAAAGGCCGCCCGACCGGATTTCATGTGCTGCATCCATTCACCGGCGCGCAGGTGGAGATTTGGGTCGCGAATTACGTGCTCATGGGCTACGGCGAAGGCGCGGTCATGGGTGTGCCCGCGCATGATGAGCGCGACTTCGCTTTCGCCTTGCAGAACAGCATTCCGATCGTCGGCGTGATCAAATCGATCACCGCAGCCTACGGGAAAGTCGTAGCTCCCTGGATTGATGCCTATACCGACCAGGGCGTCACGGTGGGTTCCGGCGAATTCGACGGCCTGAGTTCGTCGGCAGCAATCGATGCCATCGCCGCGGCGTTGGACAAACGGGGCCTGGGGCACAAGCGCGTGCAATTCCGTTTGCGCGACTGGGGCATTTCGCGGCAGCGCTATTGGGGCTGTCCGATCCCGCTCATTCACTGCCAGGACTGCGGCGTGGTGCCGGTGCCCGATCAGGAACTGCCGGTGGTGTTGCCGGAAAATCTGCTGCCGGATGGCAGCGGCAATCCGTTAGCCAGGACGCCGGGTTTTTACGAGTGCCACTGCCCGAAGTGCGGCGCAGCGGCGCGGCGCGAAACGGACACCATGGACACGTTTGTCGACTCATCCTGGTACTTCCTGCGTTTTGCCTGTACCGATAACGACAGCAAGATGGTCGACGAGCGCGTGAAATACTGGCTGCCAGTCGATCAATACATCGGCGGCATCGAGCACGCGATACTGCATTTGCTGTACTCGCGTTTCTGGACGCGGGTGATGCGCGATCTCAAACTGCTGGATTTTGGCGAGCCGTTTGCGCGCCTGCTGACCCAGGGCATGGTGCTCAACGACATCTTTTACACGCAACCCGTTGAAGGTCGCCGCGTCTTTTTCAATCCGGCGGATGTGGTGCCCGAAGTCGTCAACGGCACGAAGCAGTGGTACCACGAGGACGAGCGCGGCATGCGCACGCCGGTAATCCACGATGGCCTCGGTACGATGTCGAAGTCCAAGGGCAATGGCGTCGACCCGCAGGGCCTGGTGGAAAAATACGGTGCCGACACGGCGCGACTGTTCATGATGTTTACCTCGCCACCAGAGCAGACACTGGAGTGGTCCGACGAAGGCGTGCAGGGGTCGTTCCGGTTTCTGCGCCGGGTCTGGACTGCTGTTCATGAGCACCAGGCTGCGGGCCCGGCCGTGACGCTGGATGTCAGCTCGCTGGATGGCGCGCAAAAAGAGCTGCGCCGTCTCGCGCATCAGACCCTGGCCAAAGTCACCGACGACATCGGGCGCCGCCGGACATTCAACACCGCGATTGCCGCGGTCATGGAATTGCTCAATGCACTGGCGAAGTTCGCTGACCGTACGCCTCGCGGGCGGGCGGTCATGCAGGAGGCGCTTGAAATTGCCGTCGTCGGTTTGTCGCCAATCGTGCCGCATATCAGCCATGTGTGCTGGCAGGCCCTGGGGCGTGAAAAGGCGCTGATTGAAACGCGCTGGCCAACGCCGGACGCGCAGGCGCTGGTGCGCGATGAAATCAACATGGTCGTGCAGGTCAACGGCAAGGTGCGAGCTAACATCATGGTTCCGGCAGATGCCGCCGATGCGGCGATCCGTGCGGCAGCGCTCGCCGATCCCAATGTGCGGAAGTTCGTCGCCGGCAAGGAACCCAGGCTGGTGAAGGTCGTGCCCGGGAAACTGATCAGTGTCGTTGTCTAGGCCTGTTGCGATCACTTTGTTAGCCGGGCTTGGCCTGTCCGCGTGTGGATTTCATTTGCAGGGCCGGCAGCCTTTGCCCCCCGACCTGCAACGCGTGTGCCTGGTTGCAGCCGACCGCCAAAGCGATTTTGTCGACGCCTTGCGACGCAACCTCCAGACCTCCGGTGCGACCATTGTCAGCGACGAAAAAACCGCAAGCATGGTGCTGCGTATCGACAGGGATGAGCTTGCGCAAAAGGTCCTGGCGGTTTCGAGCAACAACCTGCCGCGCGAGTACGAGCTGACATACCGTATCAGCGCGCGCGCGGTTAGCGGTGAGCGCGTGCTGCTCGAACGCCAGGATCTCGAACTGTCGCGTAATTTCACGTTTGATGAGCGGGAAGTACTCGCCAAGGAGCACGAGCGCGAACAACTGCGAGGCGAACTCGCGCGCGAGCTGGCTGCCACACTACTCAGTCGCCTGCGCGCGCGTTGACACAGGCCCGCCGTGCTCAGGATGGCTGCGATCGAATCGTCCGCTGTTGCCACGCTGCTGGCAGGCTATGGCATCCAGCTTGAGCTGTTAGCTCCTGAGACGGCAATCCCCGGATCCTATTGGGGTGATACGGAGGCAGGATTACTGGGCAACCACTTGCTGGCGCGCCCCGACACACCGCTGCATTCCGTGCTGCACGAAGCTTGTCATTACATCTGCGCCACGCCCGGGCGCCGGGCCGTTCTGGACCGCGATGCCGGGGGCGACGACCCGGAAGAGAATGCGGTCTGTTTTCTGCAGATTTTGTTAGCTTCCGGGATAGCTGGCGTGGGCAGCGAGCGGCTCATGCAGGACATGGACGCCTGGGGCTATACGTTTCGCCTTGGGTCGGCCGGCGCCTGGTATCGGGAGGACGCCGTCGACGCCCGGTCCTGGCTTCAGAAGCACGGCGTAGTCGATACATCAGGCCAGCCGACGGGTGCGCTGCGATGCTGAGACGTCTGGTGCTGCTCGGCGCGGCTTTGCTGTTAGCTTCCTGCACCAGCCTGAAACTGGCCGTCGCGAACGCACCAGCGCTGCTCGGCAACTATCAACGCCAAGCGGCGCTGCGTTACGGCGACGGCCCGCGTCGGACACTCGATATCTACGTGCCGCGCGGCGCCAGGACCGCCCCGGTGGTCGTCTTCTGGTACGGCGGCTCGTTTCAGTACGGACGCCGTGAGAACTACCGCTTTGTCGGCGCCGCGCTGGCGCAGCGTGGCCTCGTTGCCGTCCTGCCTGACTACCGCGTCTATCCGCCGGCGGTATTTCCTGAATTCGTCGACGACGCGGCGCAGGCCGTCAAGTGGGTACATGATCACGCGGCTGAGTACGGCGGCGACCCGGCACACTTGTTCCTCATGGGGCATTCCGCCGGCGGTTACCTGGCCAGCATGGTCGCGCTGGATCGGCGCTATCTGACCCGGGCAGGTGCCGGCGATGTCCGGTTGCGTGGCTTGATCGCCCTGTCGGCGCCGCATGTGCTGCTGCCTAACACCCCGCTACTGAATATCATGTTCGGTCCGCCCTGGACCACAGCTGACTGGCAGCCGGTGAATTTCGCCAGTTCCACTTCGCCGCCGGCGTTGCTGATACATGGCCAGCAAGACCAGACAGTAGATCCGCGCAACAGTGAGGCCCTGGCGGCAGCACTCCGCGCCCAGGGTGTCGATGTGACTTTGCGGCTTTTACCGCGACTCAGTCATTCGGACACCATTGCTGCGTACTCGGTGCCGCTGCGCCGGCGCGCGCCGGTGCTGGACGAGACGGTCGCTTTCGTTCAGCGTTGGTCGGCGAACTGAGCGGTCGCGCGCACCAGTTCACGGGAGATGCCCGGCTCGAACGCCGAGTGGCCGGCGTCGCCGACAATGCGCAGATCCGCTTCCGGCCAGGCGCGGTGAAGGTCCCAGGCGCTGCGCATCGGGCAGACGACGTCATAACGGCCCTGCACGATCACGCAGGGAATATGGCGGATGCGCGCGACATCGTCCAGCAATTGCGTCGGCGTTCGCAGGAAGCCGCCATTGATGAAGTAATGGCATTCGATGCGCGCAAATGCCGCGGCATACGCGGCATCCTTGAACTTGGCGACGTAGTTCGGATCGCCTAACAAAAAACTGGTCGCGCCTTCCCAGATCGACCAGGCGCGCGCCGCCTGCAACAGGGTCTTGCGGTCAGGGCTGGTGAGGCGCTTGTAATAGGCCTTGATCATGTCTGAGCGCTCGGCCGGCGGTATCGGCCGGACGTATTCTTCATAGAGATCGGGATACAACGCGCCAGTGCCGTCCGGCGCGCCATAGAACCAATGCAGTTCCCAGGGCCGCAGCAGGAAAATGCCGCGCAGCACCAGCTCAGTGACGCGATCCGGGTGGGTCTGGGCATAGGCCAGCGCCAGGGTCGAGCCCCAGGAGCCGCCGAAGACCTGCCAGCGCTCGACCCCGAGATGTTCGCGCAGCAGCTCCATGTCGCTGACCAGATGCCAGGTCGTGTTGTCGACAAGACTGGAATGGGGCCGGCTCCTGCCGCAGCCACGCTGGTCAAACAGCACAATCCGGTACCTGCGCGGATTGAAGAACTGCCGCATGCGCGGCGTGGTGCCGCCGCCCGGGCCGCCATGCAGGAAAACTACCGGTCTACCGGCAGGATTCCCGCTTTCCTCCCAGTAAATCTCGTGCAATTTGGAGACCCGCAAGTGGCCGCTGCGCCGGACCCGGATGGGTGGATAGAGTTCGGTGGCCGGTGTACGAATCCGTAGTCTGGCCTTGCGAGAACTTTTCACGGGTGTACTGCCTGCGAATAATGGAAGATTGAAAGCGGGGACTCAGTCACGGATCTGTCTGCACTTGTCGCAAATTCTCAAGAATGTTCTCGGCCGCAGCTTAACGGTTTTTTTGCTTGGATTGATTCTAAGTCGTGTTAGCTTGGCGACCATCACCACCGACGGTGTCGCTGACGAGCCCGAATGGCAACAGGCGGAGGTCATCACAGGCTTTACCTCGGTCGATCCGTTCACCGGTGAGCCGGCACCTTATCCGGTCGTCGCCAGGGTCCTGGCCACACCCGAAGGATTGGCGGTGTGGGCGCGGGCCGAAGTACCGCCGGAAATTCGCAGTCACGGACGCTCGCCGCGGGACGCGGCGCGCATGGACGCCGATCCGATCCGACTCGTGGTCGACTTCGAAGGCGAGGGGCACACCGCCTACGAATTTACGATCTCGATGGCCAATTCCATCCGCGACGGTGTGCTGACCAAGGGCCGCACGGCGCCGGTATACGATTGGGACGGCATCTGGTTTCACGGCGCACATGAGGATGAGCGGGGCTGGAGCGCAGAGTGGCTGATTCCCTGGTCGAGCGTCGCCATGAGCAGTGGCCAGGGCGATCATCGCGTCATCGGCGTGTGGTTCGCGCAATTCATCAAGCGCATGGCGCACGGCTACGGGTATCCCGCCATCAGCAGCGCCAGCCCCAATTTCATCGACGGCATGCACAAGATCACGGTGCCGCGTTATTCCACCGCGCGCCTCGACTGGTTCCCCTATGCGTCGGTCAACTCCGACCGGCTCAAGGACCGGGTGTTAGGTCGCGCGGGCCTGGACATCGCCTGGAAGCCCGAGGGCCCGCAGCAGCTGACCGCCACCGTCAACCCGGACTTCGGCCAGGTCGAAAGCGATGACCTGGTCGTCAATTTTTCCGCAATCGAGACTTTTTTCTCCGAGAAGCGGCCGTTCTTCACCGAGAACCAGGGAGTGTTTGATCTGCGCCTGCCGGATGAAGGCCGCCTGGTCAATACGCGGCGCATTGGCGGCAACGCCGATGCCGGTCCGTTAGGCGCGAGCGAAATCATCAGCGCCGCGAAATACACCGGCATCATCAAAAAACTCGAACTCGGCGCGTTCGCGGCGCTGGAAGATGACAGCGACGCGGCCAAAGGCCGGCGTTACCTCGTGGGGCGCGGCAACTACCGCGGCGAGAAACTGTCGTTAGGCTGGCTGGGCAGCGTCACCGACCGGCCGACGCGTGATCGAACCGCGACCGTGCAGTCGCTCGATTTTGAATTCAATCCGAAGAGCAGCGTCAGCCTGCGCGGCCAGGCCATTGCAAGCCTCATCGATGCGCCGGGCGCGCACGATGGCCTCGGCTTGTGGCTCAACTATCGCAATGATCCGCAGCTGCGCCTCGGTCAGGAATACGAACTGGTCTGGTATGACCGCAATCTGGAATTGAACGATCTCGGCTATCAGCCGCGCCGCAGCCTCCGGCAGCTGCGCGGCGAGTGGAACATTTATCGACGAAAATTCCCCGAGTCCAGCAGGTTGGCGTTTACACGCCTAGATCTGACCGCCAAAGTTGCACAGAACGATTTTGGTCTGGACCTGCCCACCGTACTCAAGCTCGAGCGTGAATGGCGTTTTCGCAAACCACATGGCATCAACTTCAAGTTCGAGTACGACACGTCCGGGTTCGACGACCTGCTCACCCGCGGCGGTGCCGCAGTACGCATCCCGGCGCGCTACGCGGCCAGCCTGTTTGCGACCGAGCAGACCTCGACGCGTCTGCGCGCCGAGGCGGAATTCAAGGTGTTTGAAGAAGGCGTGCGCGGCAAAGCTGCCGTGCAAAGTTATTTGTTTCTGATTTATTATTTCACGCCGCAATTCAGCACCAACATCCAGGCCACCTGGATCGACAGCCCCGACTGGTTTGCGTTCGTGCCCGGCATCAAGGAACTGGCCACGTATCGCAAGCGCCAGTGGATCCTGCGGCAGGGTGTCAGCTGGTTCCCGTCGCAAAAGCAGGAACTGCGCGCGCGCCTGCAGTGGGTTGGACTGCAGGCGGACGGCCGGCAGGCCTATGACATCGCAGCCAGCGGGAGACTGCTGCCGCGCCCCGGTCCGGCGACATCGTTTCAGCGCAGCGAACTCGGTTTCCAGTTGCGCTATCGCTATGAGCTTAAATCCCTGTCGGATTTCTTCGTGGTCTACACGCGCGGTGGGGTCTATGGCAGCACCGCCGATGACGGCTTTCAAGAGCTGTGGTCCGGCGTCAACGACAATCCGAACCAGGACCAGTTCGTTGTGAAATTGCGTTACCAATTCTAGGAGTGCGACGTGACAGCACCGATTCAGAGGTTGGTTACCCGGATTCTGCTCGGCCTGTTAGTACTGGCGGGCGCGGGCTACGGTCTGTTCAAGTACCGGAATCCGCCGCCGCAGCTGCGCGAACCGAACTACTACAGCTATTACCTCAAGCAGGACCGCAAACCCGTCGGCAAGGTCGGCGTGCTGGTGACCGAGCTGATCATGCCGCAAGACAACCGGCGCGCCGATTACTACAACATCGCGCTGAAATCCCTGCAGTACATCCCCTGGCCGTTCCGGAATTTCGCGAGCGCCGATCGGGGCGTCGTACTTCTCGACAACGTCAGGTTTTACGAGTTCAAGGAATTCAGGCCCACGCAGCTCGTGGACCTGCACGGCAGCGAGCGCGACGTCGATGGCCTGCGTTACCTGGAAAAATACCGGCGCGGCGAAGTGCGCTGGGTGCCACCCGATCCGCGCCTGCACCTCGATCATGGCTATTTTCTGCTAACAACCCGCAAGCAGGGTATCCCGACGATCGCCGCGAAGCTGATGACCAAGGCGACAGTCTATTATTACGGCCGCGGGCTGGTGAACCACAAGCTGCCGCACGAGGCCGGCATGAAACTCATCGCCGCAAGCACCATGGCGCGGATCCAGGAGAAATATGGCGCGTTTCCCTGGCGCGTGGCGACCTCGGACAATTTCGGCATCCTGCAGGATGCGATCGATGGGTTACTGGACAGCGGGATCGACACTCTGCTCATCGCGCCGTCCGTGCCGATCTACTCGCATCACGAGGAATTTAACGGCTCGTTCCGCCACGCCTTCGAAGATGTCGAGGCCTGGGAAAAAAAGCACCGCAGGAAGATCAAGGTAATCCTCGCGCCGCAGTTGGGCGATTTTCCGGTGTTGCGGCAGGCCTACCTGAACATGCTCAGGGACCGGCTCGATACGCTGCCCCGCGGCAAGGACGTCGATGTCAAAGTCGCTGTGTCGGTGCACGGCATGCCCTGGGACTTTGTGCCCGAGGAAGCCTGGCTGAAACTGGCGCCGCCGTATCGCGACGCGATGCTCCGGGATGCCAGGGTGCTGTTAGACAGCTACGACTTCGGCCGCAAACAGGTGGTGCTCGCGCAGGATCATTTCGCAGATCCGGTCAACAATCCGCAGGGCCACTATCTGTCGACTAACAAGGCTTTCAAGGACGGTATCCGCGACAAATTTGACTATGTGATCAACCTGCCGATCGAGTTCTTCGTCGAAAACACCGACACCATGTTCTCGCATGCGATGTTCAACTTCGAGGGTTTCAGGGATTTCGATCGCTACGCGCCGATCGACTACAGCGACTGGTCCGCGCCCTATACGCGGGAATTCATGGAGGGCGGCACGCACATCATCTACAACGGCTTGCCGGTCGGCCGCTATAACGCGCCGATCGTCGAGGCTCACTTCCAGGCCATCGAATCCGTGTTAGCGCGCCGTTAGTTTCAGAACTTGTAGATTTCGACCTTGTCGGCCGCCAGCTGATAGGCCGCGGCGCCCAGGCGCGTGCTGCGATTGGTGACGGACAGCTTGCCGGTCACCCAGTAGGCCTCCCAGATGCTCTCCAGGGCCAGGCCTTTCTCGTCACGCACGTAGATAATCTGGTTGGGCGGCGGCGGCGGCACGTGAATGCAGGCGCCGACATACGGCACCAGGAAGAACTCCGTCACCTTGCCTTCCTTGCTGACTTCCAGTGGCACAATGAATCCCGGCAGCTTGACGTTGCTGCCATCGAGCGCCTTGTTGACCGAGAAATCCATGACCTGCTGCGCTGCCAGGCCGCCTTCCCCGAGATAGTCATGGATGGGCGCTGGCGTGCCCGAAGGCGGGTGCGTCTTGTCCTGTGCGGGGATCAGGTCCTCCCAATCAAGCTCACGCAGCGCCGCGCTGCCTGCGGCAGGCGCCACAGGCGTCTGTGCGCCCGCTGAGGATGCGCTGCCAGGGGCCGCCGCCGGCGTGGCTGCGGGTGCGGTAGCCGCCGTTGCGGGTCTGGCCTTGGGCTTGGTATCGATCGCCCATCCCGGGATCGCCGTGAGGAGCAGCGTGGCTGTCAATCCGATCAACGATCGCGAGGTCTTCATGGTGCTCATTCTACGCGGCTTGCTCAGACGCGCATGCTCAAGCCATCGTTCAGGGTGTTTCGGTAGCCCCGCCAGGCCGGGTAGGCGCCTAGCAACAGCGCGACGCCGACGATGCCGGCCAGCAGTGACAAATCCATGCCGCTGAGACCGCCCGGCTGCATGAAAATTCCATAGCGCTGGGAAATCAGCGGCGCCGCCAGCGCCAGCAACGCGAAGGTCAGTGCAACACCCGCGAGGACCCCGAGCAGGGCCAGCGTGCCAGCCTCGGCCATCAGCAGGGAAAAGATGTGCGCGGGCCGGGCGCCCATGGCTCGCATGATCGCCATCTCGCGCCGCCGCTCGTTCAGCGTTGTCAGGATGGCTGTTAGCATGCCGAGCAGTCCGGCCAGCACCACGAAGGCTGCGACGATTGTCAGAGCCGTGTCGGCAATGCCAACCAGATCCCACAGCTGTGTCAGTGCAACCCCGGGAATTACGGCCGACAACGGCTCGCCGCGATACTGGTTGATGCTGCGCTCCATGGTGAATATCAGCGCGGGCTCCTTCATGCGCACCAGAAATGCCGTGATGCTGTCCGGTGTCAGCTTGGCCTGTCGTGCCTGCGCGGCGCCGATGCGCGCCCAGGGCGCGGGCTGAACGCCGTTCTGCCAGTCAAGGTGAATGGCGCTGATGGCTTCCAGGCTGACATGCACGCTGCGGTCAACCGGTGTCCCGGTCGCCGCCAGAATGCCGGCGACATGAAACGGCTTGTCCTTGTGCTGGCTGAAGCTGACCCGCCCGAGCCCATGGGCCACGATGATCTCGTCGCCGAGCTTGTAACCGAGTTGCCGCGCCACCTCGGCACCTAACACCACGTCGAACAGGTCGGCAAAGGGCTTGCCCTGAGCGAACCTGAGCGAACGGTCGCCACCGTACTGGTAGTGCGCGAAATAATCGGCGTTGGTGCCGACCACCCGAAAACCGCGATGTGAATCGCCGAGTGAAATCGGGATGGTCCATTCCACGTCCGGATGCCTGGCGATCTTCTGGTAGCTCGCCCAGCTGACATTGGCGGTGGCATCGCCGACCCGGAAGATCGAATACAGCAGCAGGTTCAGCGGCCCGGAGCGCGCGCCGACGATCAGGTGCACGCCGGAGACGGTGTTGGCGAAGCTGTCGCGGGCGGCGACTCGCATTTTCTGCACGCCTAACAGCAATGACACGCTGACGGCAATCGAAAAAATGGTCAGCAGCGCGGTGCCGCGGCGGTTCCAGAGTGAACGCATTGCCAGCAATAGGGTGGTCAAGCGGCAGCCCCGGCCGGCTGGGCCGCGCGGTTGATCTCGCGCAGCGAGACGCTGCGGTCGAACAGGCTGCCTAACGACGTGTCGTGGCTGACGAACAGCAGGGTCGCCGCGCTGCGCGCGCATTCCTGCATCAGCAATTGCAGGAAATCGGCGCGCGCGTCGTAATCGAGCGACGAGGTCGGTTCATCGGCAATGATCAGCTCCGGCGACCCCAGCAGTGCGCGCGCGGCGGCGACGCGCTGCTGCTGGCCGATCGAGAGCTCGGTGACGGCGCGCTTCTGCAGCGCCGGGTCATGCAGCCCGAGCGCCACGAGCAGCCGGCGTGCTTCAGCCCGCAACGCGCCAGCAGCGACAAATGCCGCGCCGCGGTGCGGAGTGAACCGGACCGGCAACAGCACATTGTCCAGCACCGACAGGTACGGAATCAGGTTGAACATCTGGAAGATAAACCCGATGTGATCACCGCGGAAGCGGTCGCGGGCGCCCGGCCGCAGATTCGCCAGTTCGGTGCCGAGCACACGCAGCGAACCCCGCCCGGGCTGCAGCACGCCGCCGATGATACCTAACAAGGTGCTCTTGCCGCTGCCGCTGGCGCCACGCACAAAGACTTTTTCGCCGCGCGCGACGTCGAACCGGGCGATATCCAGCACCGTGGGGCCGGTCGGCCACCCAAAGACGACGTCGCGCAGTTCAATTGCCGGCGTCGTCATGTGCTAACGCAGCCGCAGGCGCTGTCGCGGCCCGCCGGCTGCCAGCCGGGTCTGCAGGTTGCCGTTGATGAGATTGACATCGACTTGGGTTACTCCCGGCAGCTTCTCGAGCATCCAGGGCTCAAGCCAGGCGAGCGCACCGGCATTGGCGCAGCGAAATCGCCAGTTGACCCGGTAATCGCCATGATCTTCGCCGGGTCTGGCCTGTGACCAGTCCGGCGAGCTAACAATGACTTTCTCCAGGCGGCAGCCGGCCGCGGGCGGGACGCCCAGTGCCTGGCGCCCGGACCTGAGCCAGCGCTCCTGCGCTTCGAACTGCTGTTGCTCGGCGGCGCTGCGCGGGCGGTGCTCATAGCCCAGGACATTCATGCCCGGTGCTTCCAGCTCCACGCTCAGCAGCGTGCCCTCGACCACGACATTGAGTGTCAGGTGGCCATGGTCATGGGCGTCCAGCTGCCGGAAATCGTCGGCCTGCGCCAGCTCGGCCCAGCTGATTGCCAGCACGGTCATCAGCGTCGCCCGGCGATGTCGATGCATGGCAGAATGGTAACAAATCCCAATCCATGAAGATTTATCCCGACAAACTGGCTGCGACGCTGCAAAACGCGCGCGGCGGCATTTGGCTGGTCGCTGGCGACGAGCCGCTGCAGGTGGCGGAGTGCGCGGACGCTATTCGTGGCGCCGCGCGCCGCGCCGGCTGTGCAGAACGCGAAGTGCATTTTGTCGAGCGCGGTTTTGACTGGTCGGAGTTTCGGCAGACGCTGGATTCAAGGTCGCTGTTTTCTGATAAACGACTGATCGAATTACGCATGCCCACCGGCAAGCCAGGCGACCAGGGCAGCAAGCTGCTATCTGAGGTCGCCGGACGCGCCGATCAGGACCTGTTTCTGCTGGTCCTCACCGAGCGGCTCAGCGCCCCCGTCGGGCAATGGGTGAGCGCAATCGAATCCAACGGCGTGTATGTCACCGTGTATCTGCCCGAGGGGGCGCGACTGTTGCAGTGGCTGGCCGGCCGTTGCCAGCGCGCCGGCCTCAATATGGACGACAACGCGTTGCAATGGCTGGGGTCGCGCGTCGAAGGCAATTTGTTAGCTGCGCAGCAGGAGATCGACAAGCTCGCGTTGTTGCACGGCGGTGAGCGCATCACGGCGGACGCAATGCAGGCTGCTGTTGCGGATAGTGCGCGTTTTGACGTGTCGCAACTGGCGGAAGCGGCTTTGCGCGGCGACGCGGCGCGGGCGCTGCGCACGCTGTCCGGATTGCGTGCTGAAGGCACGGAATCCACGCTGGTGCTGTGGAGCCTGGCACGCGAAATAGAAGCGCTGGTCAACGAGCGGGCGGGTAACGGCAAGCGTGGCTGGCGGCCCCCGGCTTTGACCCAGGCGTTTGAAACGGCGCTGCGGCGCCTGGCGCGCATACCCCTGGCGCGCCTGTCGTTTCGCGCGATGCGCGTCGATCGCATGATCAAGGGTCGCATGGCCGGTGATCCCTGGGATGAGCTGGCGCAATTGGCCACCGAGTTTTGCGGATTGCGAATGCCGTTGGTGCGTCGCTGAGCGGCTGGCACAATACGCGGGTGAATCCGATCGGCATTTTTGGCGGGGCCTTCGACCCGATCCATTTTGGGCACCTGCGAACCGCTTTTGAGATGTGGCAGGTGCTGGGGCTGTCCGAGCTGCGTTTCATCCCGACCGGCAATCCCGGGCACCGGGATGAGCCGATTGCCGACCCCAGCCTGCGTCTGGCAATGGTGCGGGCCGCTGTGGCCGAGCAGCCCGGTTTTGTAGTCGATGACCGGGAAGTGCGTCGAACTGGCGTATCGTATTCGGTAGATACCCTGGCCGAGTTGCGCCAGGAAAACCCGAACCTCTCGTTGTGCCTGATTCTCGGCATGGATGCGTTTCTGGGCCTGCCAAACTGGCACCGCTGGCGCGAAATTGTCGATTTGGCGCATGTCATTGTCGCGCACCGACCCGGCTGGAAGGCGCCCACCAGCGGCCCGTTAGGTGAGATGATGGTGGACCGGGGCACGGGCTCGGTGCGCGACCTGCACCAGAAGCCGGCCGGGCATATTCACGTGCATGGTGTGACCCAGCTCGAAATTTCTTCCACCGACCTGCGCAACATCATCACCACGGGGCGTGATCCGCGCTTCCTGGTGCCCGACGCGGTCCGCGACATCATTATCGAAACAGGCTGTTATTCACGGCAAACGCCATGAGCAAGAAGAAAACTCCAAAACCTGGCAAAGACAAGTCTGCGACCCCGCCGTGCCTCAGGTTCGTGCATACCGCGCTGCAGGATCTCAAAGCTGTGAATGTGAGCATGCTCGACGTGCGCGGCCTCACGGATGTCACCGATTACATGGTGATCGCCAGCGGCAATTCCGACCGGCACGTTCGCTCGATAGCGGACCGGGTGCAGCAACTGGCCAAGGGCAACGGCCTGCGTCCGCTCGGTGTGGAGGGCGCACGCGACGGTGAGTGGGTGTTGATCGACCTGCCGGACGTCATGGTGCATGTAATGCTGCCGCGGGTCCGCGAGTTCTACGGTCTCGAGGAACTGTGGGATCGCGGCAACAATCTTGTTAGCTTTCCGGTCGTGGCGCCGCCTGCAACCGCGCCTGCAAAGCGCCGCCCGCCAGCGAGGCGGCGCAAGCCAGTTTGAATCATGCCGCTGCGGCTCATCGCGGTGGGTACGCGCATGCCCGACTGGGTCGATCAGGCCTACACCGACTACGCACGCCGGCTGCGCGGCGGCTATCGCCTGGAACTGACAGAAATCCCGGTTGCGCGGCGTAATGCCGCCGACGGACCGGCCCGGGTCGAACGCCTGGTGGCTGACGAAGGGCGACGCATGCTGTCGGTGTTAGGTCCTGGCGACTGTGTCGTGGCGCTCGATGAGCGCGGGCGCGAGCACTCGTCGCGGCAGCTCGCCGCGCAACTGCCACGCTGGCTGAAGGGCGGCACGGTTGCATTTCTGGTCGGTGGACCGGATGGCTTTGCGCCGCAGGTCCTGGCCCGGGCACAGGAGCGCTGGTCCCTGTCGCGCCTGACTCTGCCGCACGGCCTGGCGCGGGTGCTGCTGGCGGAGCAGCTCTATCGTGCCGTGAGCCTGATGTCGGGGCATCCGTATCACCGTGACTGAAGCCGCAGTAACAGCGCCGCTGATCTGTCTTGCCTCCGCGTCGCCGCGGCGACGGCAGTTGCTGCAGCAGATTGGCATCGCGCATTGTGTCGCGCCCGGCAATGTCGACGAATCGCAGGTGCCGGGCGAGACGCCGCGCGATTATGTGCTGCGGCTGGCGTGGGCCAAGGCCGAACGCAAGTCCAGGGACCCGGCGGCCGGGGGCCTGCCTGTGTTAGGCGCCGACACCGCCGTCATCCTCGATGGTGTCATTCTGGGTAAACCGGTGGATGGCGCCGATGCCCGGCGTATGCTGTCGCTGCTGGCCGGCCGGCAGCACGAGGTGTTGTCGGCGGTGGCGCTTGCGTACCGCGATCGTTGTGAGGCGCGTTTGTCGGTGTCGCAAGTGCGATTTGCGTCACTGTCGACTACCGACATCGATCGCTATGTCGCGAGCGGCGAACCATTCGGCAAGGCCGGTGGTTATGCGATTCAGGGGCTGGCGGCCGCGTTTATCGAGCATCTGGCCGGCAGTTACTCGGGCGTCATGGGCCTGCCGCTTTACGAGACCTCATTGTTGTTAGCTGGTGCGGGCATTGCCGCACAATCCGCGAGGCAGTTGTGAAACCGGAAATCATGATCAATGTCGGCTTCGGCGAAATCCGCGTGGCATTGCTGGAGGACGGCGCTGTCCAGGAATTGTTTGTCGAGCGCCCGGACGATCGCACGCTGGTCGGCCGCGTTTACCGCGGCAATGTGCAGCGCGTACTGCCAGGCATGCAGGCCGCGTTCGTCGACATCGGTCTCGCGCGCACTGGCTTCCTGCATATTGATGACATACAGCAGCACCCGGACAGCAATGAAACCGACATTCGCCGCCTGATCAGCGCGGGCGACGACATTGTCGTGCAGGTGGCCAAGGACCCGATCGGCACAAAGGGCGCCCGCCTGACGACCGGCTTGTCATTGCCGTCGCGCTACCTGGTATTCATGCCTAACAGCTCTGGTATAGGGATTTCAACGCGCATTGCCGATGCGGCGGAGCGCGAGCGGCTGCGGGAAATCCTGCTGCCGAGTATCGCCGCGGGCCACGGGGGCGGCTTCATCGTGCGCACGGCGGCCGAGGGTGCCGACGGACAGGCGATCCGCGACGACATCCGCTATCTCGATCGCCTATGGCAGCAGCTGGCGGCGGCGATTCCGGCAGCGCAACCCGGCCAGCTGCTGCATGGTGAGCCGTCGTTAGGTGTGCGGGTACTGCGGGATGAGTGCGCCTTGGGTGTCAGCAGAGTCATCGTGGATAACGAAGCCGAATTTGCGCGGGTAAGCGAATTCCTGCGCGCCTTCATGCCCGCGGATGCCGGCAAAGCCGAGTACTACAGCGATCCGCGGCCACTGTTTGCCGTGCACCAGGTCGAAGCGGAGATCGCGCGCGCGCTGGATCGGCAGGTGCCGCTGCGCTCGGGTGGCTACCTGGTGATCGACCAGCTGGAAGCTATGTCGACGATTGACGTCAACACCGGCGGATTCACGGGGCACCGCGATCTCGAAGACACCATCTACAAGACCAACATCGAAGCGGCAGCGGCGGTGGCGCGCCAGATCCGGCTGCGCAATCTGGGCGGCATCATCATTGTCGACTTCATCGACATGCTGGAAGAGACGCATCGGCAGAATGTGCTGGAGGCGTTGTCCGCCGCGATGACTGGTGACCGCGCGCGCTGCCGCGTGATGGGCCTGTCGCCGTTAGGTCTGGTCGAGATGTCGCGCAGACGCACGCGCGAATCCCTGCAGCGCCAGCTCTGCGATCCCTGTCAGAGCTGCGAGGGGCGTGGCTTCGTGCGCAGTGTCGAGACCGTCTGCCAGGACATTTTTCGTGAAGTGCTGCGCCAGGGCCGCCAGTCGCAGGGCCGCGAAATCCTGATCCTGGCGCATCAGGACGTGCTCGATCGACTGCTGGAGGAGAACTCCGCGGCGGTCAGGGAACTCGAAGCCGCGATCGGCCGGCCACTGCGACTGCAGGTTGAAGCCCTGTATGCTCCCGACCAGTTCGATCTGGTTGTGCATTAGAGTTCTGCCTTGAAGTTAGCCGCCCTGCAGATGACCTCCTCGGCCAATGTGCCGGCCAACCTGCGCGTGGCGCGCGAGCTGGTGCTGGAAGCGGCGCAGCGCGGCGCGGTACTGGCCGCGTTGCCCGAGAATTTCGCCTTCATGGGGCTCGGCGAGGCGGACAAGCTGACGGTGGGCGAGACGCAGGGCGTGGGACCCATCCAGCAGGCGCTGGCGACGATGGCGCGCGAGGCTCGGGTCTGGCTGGTGGGCGGCACCCTGCCCATCAAGGGGCCCGAGCCTAACAAAGTCGCTGCGGCATCGTTGCTGTACGGACCTGATGGCGCCTTGATGGCCCGCTACGACAAAATCCACCTGTTTGACGTTGACGTGCCGGGCAAGAGCGAGAGCCATCGTGAATCGCGGCATATCGCGCCCGGCTCCGCGCCCGTGGTCGTGGCCACAGCGGCGGGCCGCGTGGGCCTGTCAGTTTGTTACGATGTGCGCTTTCCGGAACTGTTTCGACAGCTCGCGCGCCGGGGCATGGACGGATTTATCCTGCCGTCGGCGTTTACGGCGCCGACCGGGCGCGCACACTGGGAAACTTTGCTGCGGGCGCGCGCCATTGAAAACCAGTGCTGGGTGGTGGCGTCGGCGCAGTCTGGATTTCATGCCAACGGCCGCGAAACCTACGGCGACAGCATGATCATCGATCACTGGGGCCGGGTGCTGGCGCGGTTGCCGCGCGGTACCGGTGTCGTGGTCGCTGACGTGGATTTGGCAGAGCAACAATCGGCGCGGGAAAAATTTCCGGCGCTGCAACACCGACGACTGGACTAAAACCTCATGAGTGCATCTTCCGAACAACTGGCCATTGCGCAGCGACTGATCCTCGAGCCATCGGGGCTGGACCTGGCGCGCATCGATCGCGCGCTGGCCACGGTGTTAGGTTCGGCAGTCGATTCGGCCGACATCTATTTTCAGATCTCGCGCGATGAATCCTGGTCGCTGGAGGACGGCATCGTAAAGGAAGGCAGCAGCAACATCGAACAGGGCGTGGGCGTGCGCGCGCTTGCCGGTGAGAAGACCGGCTTCGCCTATTCAGACGAAATCGTGCTGCCGGCCCTGGAGGAGGCCTCGCGTGCGGCCCGCGCAATTGCCGCCAGCGGCGGCGCTAACAAGCCGCTGGCGCTGCGGACCGCCACCGGCCACCAGCTGTATGCGCCCATCGATCCGGTCGGCACCTTGTCCGATGACGACAAGGTCGGCTGGCTTGAGAAAGTCGACAAGGCGACGCGTGCGCTCGATCCGCGCATCCTGCAGGTCATGGCCAGCGTTGTCGCGGCCTACGAAGTGGTTCTGGTCGCCGCATCGGACGGCACGCTCGCCGCCGACGTGCGCCCGCTGGTGCGCTTCAATGTCACCGTAATTGCCGAGCAGAATGGCCGTCGCGAAACCGGCTACGCCGGTGCGGGCGGGCGCTATTCGCTGTCGGAACTCGTGTCAGGCGACCGCCCGTTCGCGTTGGGCCGCGAGGCGGTGCGCCAGGCGCTGGTGAACCTGGAAGCCATCCCTGCGCCAGCCGGTGCGATGCCCGTGGTGCTGGGTCCGGGCTGGCCTGGCGTGCTGCTGCACGAGGCTATTGGTCATGGCCTGGAGGGCGACTTCAATCGCAAAGGCACGTCGGCCTTCTCCGGCCGCATTGGCGAGCGGGTTGCCGCGCCTGATTGCACCGTGGTGGATGATGGCACCCTGGCGAATCGCCGCGGTTCGCTGAACGTCGATGATGAAGGCACGCCAACGCAATGCACAACCTTGATCGAGAACGGCATCCTGAAGGGCTACCTGCAGGACAAGCTGAACGCGCGGCTCACGGGCATGGCGCCCACCGGCAACGGCCGGCGCGAGTCTTTCGCCCACATGACGCTGCCACGCATGACTAACACTTACATGCGACCCGGCAAGTACGATCCGGGTGAAATCATCCGCTCGGTCAAGAAGGGCGTGTACGCGCCGCACTTCGGTGGCGGCCAGGTCGACATCACCTCCGGCAAGTTCGTGTTTACGGCCGCCGAGGCGTATCTGATCGAGGACGGTCGTATCGGCGCGCCGATACGCGGTGCGACCCTGATCGGCAACGGCCCGGATGTGCTGACAAAAGTCAGCATGATCGGCAACGATCTCGCGCTCGACCAGGGCGTGGGTACCTGTGGCAAGGACGGACAGAGCGTACCGGTGGGCGTCGGTCAGCCAACGCTGCTGATCGACACCTTGACAGTGGGCGGCACCGGCTGAGGGCGCCGCTCCCGGTCCTTAGCGGGCTGTTGAAAAAGTAGTTTTCAACAGCCCGCGTTGCGGTACAGGGATGTACCGCCAAAATCGACGCGTTCCTAACGCGTTGATTTTGCAAGGCGCGTGAAAACCAAGCTTTTCGCGCGCCGCCGTTGAAAAAGGTCAGGATGACCTTTTTCAACAACCTGTTAGTGCTCGACGTCGCTTGCCAGTACGGTGGTCTCAACACCGGGCAATGTGTCACTCAGATTGCGCGCCTTCGCAAGCCGTTCGTCGGCGTAGGTCAGTTCGTGCGTGCCGATCGTCACGACATCGCCGTCCTTCAAGCTGTGGCGGCGCATACGGCGGCGCTTGACGTAAATGCCATTGGTGCTGTTAAGGTCTTCAATGACGCAGCCCAGATCTGAACTTATCACCTGACAGTGATGGCGGCTGACGAACCGGCTCTCGATCTGCAAATCATTGTCAGTCGTGCGGCCGATGATCTTGCGGCCGCGGCGCAATGGAATTTCACCGAGGAACTGTCCTTCGCTGGTCAGGATCAGGCGTCCGATGATCGGTGCGTTAGGGTCCGTGTCAGGTGATTTCTTCTGCTCGAAATTGGGTCTTGGCTGGTTGTGGGTGTGCGCACTGGGCTCCACCCACTGCAATTCCTCGATCGCCGACTCAAGCAGCGGCAAATCGACCGTGGTCTTGCCAGTGGCAAACGCGGCCATCAGCGCGGTATCGCACAAGGTGTTGATCAGTCGCGGCGTGCCGCCGCTGTAGCGGAAAATCTTGTCGAATGTAGCGGGCGTGAACAGCTCGCGGCCGGCCGCGCCGGCCACCTCGAGGCGATGGCGGACGTAGCCTTGGGTGTCGCTTGGCGACAGTGCTGTCAAGTGAAAGCGCAGACGCACACGTTGCGCAAGCTGTTGCAGCTCCGGTGAGTCGAGCTTCTCATTCAGTTCGGGCTGGCCGGCAAGAATGATGCGCAGCACTTTCTCCTTGGTGGTTTCCACCCCTGACAGCATGCGCACTTCCTCCAGCACACGCGCCGCCAGGTTTTGCGCCTCATCGACGATCAGCAACACTTTGCGGCCGGCGGAATACTGCTCAACCAGAAACTGATTGAAAGTTGCTAACAACTCGGCCTTGCGCATCTTGAACGGTGCGAAACCAAATTGCACCAGCACTGACTGCAGGAATTCGATCGCGGTAATCTGCGTCTGGTTGATCTGGGCGACAACGATATCCTGGTCGACATCGCGCAGAAAACTCTCGATCAGGGTGGTCTTGCCCGCGCCGATCTCGCCGGTTATCACCACGAATCCGTCGGTGAACCAGATGGTCGACTCCATATACGCCTTGGCGCGCGAGTGGTTTTTCGACAGATACAGAAATTCCGGATCCGGGCTCAGCCGGAACGGCAGTTCCTTGAGATTGAAATGCTCGAGATACATAAAGTTGGCGAATTATGCGGGCTGGTCGGGCCGCCAGGTGTGAGTTGCCCCGGAAATCCCTGCCTGGATATTACGTTAAATGGCCAAGGCAGGGCCGTCAACGGCCCGCAGCACCCTGTTGGCAAGCCGGTCCCGCGCAGCCGCGTTGCCGGCCAGCAGCGTGATATGCCCCAGTTTCCGCCCTGGACGTGGGCTCTTGCCGTAGTCGTGCCAGTGCAGGTCCGGCATACCGAGGAACGCGGTCCGCTCGGGCATGGCGCCTATCAGGTTGATCATGGCGCTGTGGCCGCGCGTGGCGGTGCAGCCTAGCGGCAGCCCCAGAATCGCGCGCAGATGATTCTCGAATTGCGAGGTGACCGCCCCTTCGATGGTCCAATGGCCGGAGTTATGCACGCGCGGTGCGATTTCGTTGGCGATCAGGCGCCCTTCCTGCACGAAAAACTCGATGGTCAGGATGCCAGCATATTCAAAGTGCCGCAGCATTTTGCGCAGGTATCGGCTCGCCGCCCTGGCTAACAAAGGGCTGGCGGCAGGGGCGCGCGTAAGACGCAGGATACCGCCCTGGTGAATGTTGCGATTGAGCGGATAAACCGCAATCTCGCCGCGCGTCGAGCGCGCGCCGATGATCGACACTTCGAAATCGAAACGGATGAATTCCTCGCACAGCAGTTCCTGTCCGCCCAGCGCGGGCCAGACACGATCGATATCGGCAGCGGATTTCAGCAGCGCCTGGCCCTTGCCGTCGTAGCCCATGCGCCGCGTCTTGAGTACTAGCGGCAGGCCGATCTGTTGTACGGCGCGCGCAAGCTCGTCTTTTGTCCTAACAGCCCGATAGCGCGTGGTCGGAATGCCCAGGGACTCGAACAGGCGTTTTTCCGCCAACCGGTCCTGGCCAGTGGCGAGCGCCGCCAGCGGCGGTGCGATGCGAGTCTTGCCGCAATGGGCCTGCAGCGCATCGACCGGAATGTTTTCCCAGTCAAAGGTCAGCACGTCACTGCGCCTGGCAAGTTCGCGCAGCAATTTCCGGTCGGTAAATTCACCGGTCAGTATCGGGCCGACCTGGCCGCCGGGAGTGTCTGCGGCGCGGTCCAGAAACAGGCAGTCAATGCCTAACGGATAACCGGCCAGCGCCAGCATGCGGCCCAGCTGGCCCGCGCCAACGATGCCGACGGTCATTTGCGCGGATCGGAGTCCGCCAGGACCCTGGCAGTCTGGCGCGCACGATAATCCTTGAGCTTTTCGCGGTACCCGGGATGTTTGTTAGCCAGGATGGCGATGGCGGCGAGCGCTGCGTTGGTGGCGCCGGCCTTGCCGATGGCGAAGGTCGCAACCGGCACGCCGGCGGGCATCTGCACGATCGACAACAGCGAGTCCAGGCCCGAGAGCGCGGCGGACTGCACCGGTACGCCGAGTACCGGCAGGGTGGTCTTGGCGGCCGTCATGCCCGGCAGGTGCGCGGCACCGCCAGCGCCCGCGATGATGACTTCCAGGCCGCGCGCGTCGGCAGTGGCTGCATAGTCGAACAGCAGGTCCGGAGTGCGGTGCGCGGACACCACCCGCACCTCGTGGGATACGCCGAACTCTGTTAGCGTGTCCGCCGCGTGCCGCATTGTGTCCCAATCGGACTGCGAACCCATGATGATGCCGACCAGGTGCGTCATCGCGGCATTGTAACCCAGAGCGCCAGGCTAGCCCTGTAACAGCGTCCGCAAGGCACGGAACAGCTCTCTTTTGGCGCCCAGCTGCTGCGCTTCCGGCAGCCGCGGGTCGCGGGCGCGGCCTAGCGCCTGCGCTAACAAGTCGCAATTGGCGTCCGGCTGCCATTCCCGCAGCGCCTTCAGCGCCACTTCGCCGTCTTTGAGCAACCGGTCGCGCCAGGCGGTTATGCGCTTGTCGCGCTCGGTTTCAAGCGCGCGTAGCCGGGCCGGTTCGGCCAGGCTGTCGACAATGGGCGTTACGTCGATGTTACGCATCAGTTTGCCGATGAATTGCAACTGGCGGGCGCGCCCGCCGCGCGTCTTGATGGCGCGAGCCGCGAGAATGGCATCAAGCAGCGACTCGTCCAGCGGCAATTCCCGCAAGCGCGCCTCAGGCAGATCGACCAGTTCCGTGCCGAGGGCCTGAGCGTCCAGTGCAGCGCGCTTGCGCGCACTCTTGCTCGGGCCGTCGTAGGCCGGAGCTTCGTATTCACGAACAGGACTTTTGTTTCGATGTCGGGGCATAGCGCGGGCCGGTGCATTAGAGCGCACTGCTACAATTCTGTCATGTCGCAACCTGTCGATGCCTCGCGCATTCCCGAACTGAAGGAAGTCGTCTCGATCGCGCTTGCGGAGGCGCGCCGCCTGGGCGCCACGCAGGCTGATGCCGACGCCGGCCTGCAAAAGGGTCTGAATGTCACGGTGCGTCTCGGCGAGGTGGAAACGGTCGAATACCAGCGTGATCGGGGCATGAGCGTCACGGTCTATCTGGGTCACCGCAAGGGATCCGCCAGCACCGGGGATTTTTCCGCGGCTGCGATTCGCGAGTCTGTCGGCAAGGCCGCGGCGATCGCCCGCTACACCGCCGTGGATGAATGCGCGGGTCTCGCCGATGCCGCTGACATGGTGCGCGAAGTACCGCAACTGGACCTGGATTATCCCTGGGATATCGAGCCCGAAGCGGCGGTTGAGCTGGCGCGGCAATGCGAGGCGGCCGGCCGGGTGCTCGATTCGCGCCTCAGCAATTCCGAGGGTGCGTCTGTTAGTACGCATCGCGGCGTACGGGTTTACGGCAACAGTCATGGGTTTCTCGACGGCATCGTCTCGTCCAATCATTCGATCAGCTGTGTCCTGCTCGCGGTTGATGGCGACGACATGCAGCGCGACTACTGGTATTCAACCGCACGCGATCCATCCGATATAGAGAACGCCGAGAGCATCGGCCGGCAGGCCGGGCAGCGCGCGCTGCGCCGCCTGGGTGCGAGCAAGCTCAGCACGCGCAAGGCACCGGTGCTGTTCGCGGCGGAACTTGCGCGCGGCCTGGTCGGTCACCTGTTAGGCGCGATCCGCGGCGGCGCGCAGTACCGTAAGTCGACTTTCCTGCTGGGCGCCGCCGGGCAGCAGGTGTTGCCCGCGTTTTTCAATATCCACGAGCGTCCGCATGTCAGCAAGGCGCTCGGCAGCGCGCCCTACGACAGCGAAGGCGTCGCGACCCGGGATCGGGAGCTGATCCGTGACGGCGTGCTGGATGGCTACGTGATGGGCAGTTATTCTGCGCGCAAGCTCGGGCTCAAGACCACGGGCAACGCCGGCGGCAATTACAATCTGTATGTCGATGCGGGCGCACGCACGCTGAGCAGCCAGTCGCTGCTGCGAGAACTGGGGACCGGCCTGCTGGTCACCGAGATGATGGGTCAGGGCGTCAACGGCGTCACCGGCGACTACTCGCGTGGTGCCAGCGGTTTCTGGGTCGAGAATGGCGTGGTCAGCTATCCGGTGCACGAGATCACGATTGCCGGCAATCTCAAGGACATGTACCGCGCCATCGCGGCGGTGGGCGATGATGTCGATCGGCGCGGCGCGCTGCAGACCGGCTCGATCCTTATCAGTGAAATGACCATCGCCGGCGAATAGTCAGGCGCCTGCCTCGTTAGCTGTCGTTCGCCACCAGGTCGCGCAGGGTCTTGTCGCCTACGCTGGCGTGCCAGCTGACGCTCAATGCCCTGAGAATGGCATCCACTTCCGGAATAACAATGTCCTTCGCCACCAGATGACCGGCGCGCTGGTTGCGCGCGACGTCCAGTACTTCGGTGAGCCTGATATCCGCACTATCGCGCCCCGGCAGAAATTCGTCCTGGTCGTTCTGGGTCAGCAGGCCACTGGATTCGAGGCTGCCTGAGACGTCGGCGATCGCGATCGCTGGCAGACCGAGGCGTTGCGTCAGTCCGGCAATCGTCCAGCGCCGCGCGCCTTCGTGGTGTGCCTTGGCGATCAGGAACATCATCCTGACGGCGAGTTCCTCGCGTTCGACGTTCGACAATCGCAGCGGCACCAGGCCGAGTCGCAGATAGTTGGGATTTTGCACGTAGAAACTCAACTGCACGCCGATCAGGAGTATCAGCCAGCCCAGATAGGTCCAGATCAGCGCGGCGCTGACCACCGCGAGACCGGCGTAGACCAGCGTCAGGCGCGACGTATAAATCACCAGGGCGGTGAAAACCTTGCCAACCGCGGCCCACAGTATCCCGGCCCCCAGGCCGCCTGCGAGAGCCGGAATCCAGCGCACCTGGGTGTTTGGGATGTAGTGATAAAGCCCGGTGAAGATCGCGGTGACCATCAGGTAGGGCGCCAGACTCAGACCTATCGCCCAGAGCTGGTCCAGGACGGGCAGGTTGGCAAGGCGCTGTGCAGCCTCGGTTTCAATCGCCGCATGTGCCAGCGCGATGAACGTGACCAGCAACAACGGGCCCAGCACGATCAGGCCAACATATTCCGCGACACGCCTGCCAATGCTGCGTGGCTTCTGGACGCGCCACAGGAAATTGAAACTGTTTTCGATCCGCTGGATGGTGCGGATCAGGGTCCACAGCAACAGCGCGAGGCCGACCGAACCTAACAGACCGCTCGACACGCCTTCGGCGAACTGCATGATGTTGCTGGTGACCCGCCCGGCGTCCGCGCCCAGCGGCCGGAAAAATTCAAAGATTACAGGCTCGAGTTCGCGATGCGCACCAAACAACTTGAGAATCGCGAATGTAAAAGCGATCAGCGGGATGATGGACAGCAGGGTGGTGTACACCAGGCCCATCGCATGCAAATTTATCTGCCCGCGCGACAGGTCGCGCAGCACGGCAAACGGGTAGCGCAGAATGCGCAACATCAAAGTGAGGGCGCGCTGCGCAGGCGCTCCGTGGCCCGCGGACAGAGGGCCAAAAAGCACACGATCCAGCAGCGTCCAGAGCGGTTCGAACATGCGCCGGCAAGCATGACATACTCGAAAAATGACTGCTCCGGATCATTACCCGCAACGTATTGTCTGCCTGACCGAGGAGACAACCGAGACGATATATCTGCTGGGCGAAGAACGCCGGATTGTCGGCATATCGGGCTTTACCGTGCGCCCACCGCGGGCGCGGCGCGAAAAGCCGCGCGTATCGGCTTTCACCACCGCCAAGATCGAAAAAATCGTCGCGTTGCGGCCCGACCTGGTGTTAGCTTTTTCCGACTTGCAGGCGGATATCGCGGCCAGTCTGGTGCGCGTGGGGCTGGATGTGCATGTGTTCAACCAGCGCAGCATCGCCGGTATTTTTCGCTCCATCCTGGCGATCGGCGGGCTGCTGGGCTGCGACGCCAGGGCGCGCGGGCTCGCCACGCAATTGCAGTTGGGACTGGATGACATCGCCGCCGCGGCGCGCACCTTGTCGCGCCGGCCACGGGTCTATTTCGAGGAATGGGACGAGCCACAGTTTTCCTGCATCCAATGGGTCTCCGAGCTGGTGACTCTTGCCGGCGGGGACGATTGTTTTCCGGAACTGGCGCGCGAGTCGTTAGGCAAGAATCGCATCATCGCGGATCCGCTCGAGGTGCCGCGACGCGCGCCGGATATCGTTTTCGGCTCCTGGTGCGGCAAGAAATTCCGGCCCGAGCGGGTGCGCGCGCGGCCAGGCTGGCAGGACGTGCCGGCGGTGCGCGACGGCGAACTGCACGAGATCAAGTCGTCAATCATCCTGCAGCCGGGTCCTGCAGCGCTGACCGACGGTGTGCGCGCCCTGCATCAGGTCATCGCCGCCTGGGCGCGCCGTTAGGTAGCGCGCTCAGGCGGTCAGACGACGCAAGGCTTCCTGATAGTTGGCGCTGGTCCTGGCAATAATGTCGGGCGGCAGTTTCGGTCCCGGCGCTTTCTTGTTCCAGTCCAGCGTCTCCAAATAGTCGCGCACAAACTGTTTGTCGAAGGATGGCGGACTGATGCCGGTCCGGTAGGTATCCGCTGGCCAGAAACGCGAGGAGTCTGGCGTTAGTACTTCATCGATTAGGGTCAGCTGGTCCGCGGTATCGATGCCAAATTCAAACTTCGTGTCGGCGATGATGATGCCGCGTGCGGCGGCGTGATCGCGGGCAAATTCGTACAGACGTATCGCGGCCGAGCGCACCTCCGCGGCCCGTGCCGCGCCGATCACGCCAGCGATGACCTCGAAGGACACATTCTCGTCATGCTCGCCGGCGGCCGCCTTGGTCGCTGGCGTGAAAATCGGCTGTGGCAGCTTGGCGGCCTGCGCCAGCCCGGCCGGCAGCTGGATGCCACAGATGGCGCCGGTTTGCTGGTAGTCCTTCCAGCCCGACCCGATGAGGTAACCGCGCACTACGGCCTCCAGTGGCAAGGCCTTCAGGCGCCGCACCAGCACGGCCCGTCCTGTCAGCATGGCGCGCTCCGCGGTATCCAGCGGCAGGCTATCCAGGGTCCGGTGTGTTAGGTGGTTGGCAACCAGATGCCCGGTGCGTGCAAACCAGAACAGACTGATTTCGTTCAGTACCTGGCCCTTGCCCGGGATCGGGTCGGGCATGACCACGTCAAAGGCGGACAGCCGGTCCGTGGTCACGATCAACATGGTGTCGGCGTCGACCGCGTAGATATCGCGCACCTTGCCGGTGTGAATTTTTTCGAGTGCGTGCAGATTGGTGCTGTGCACGGGACTGGTGTCAGATTGCATTCCGCTAGTATTGCAGGATGAATTGGACGGGGAAACTGCTGGGTGGACTTGTTGGCCTGCTGGTTACGCGCCGGCCACTGGGCGCAGTGATTGGCATCATCGTCGGCCACTGGTTCGATTACCAGCGGCCTTCGAGCGACGCATCACACGATCCTGAAATTGAGCGCGCCGCGGCTGAGCCTGGCGATGCCGATGCGATTGCCGAGCGATTTTTCCGCAATACTTTCGAGGTCATGGGCCATGTCGCCAAGGCGGATGGTCATGTTTCCGAGGCGGAAATTGCCGCGGCCCGGGCCGTGATGTCGGACCTGCGGCTCGATGCCGCGCAGACCGAGGCCGCGATCACCGCGTATCGGCGCGGCAAGGAGCCGGATTTCAATCTCGAGGCCGTGATGCTCGCGCTTCGCAAAGCCTGCGCTGGCAGGCCTGATCTAATGCTGGCGTTTCTGGAAATCCAGGTGCGCGCCTCGCTGCAGGGCAGCGACATGCGCGGCACGGCGCGTCGGCGGCTCGGGCGCATTGCCACGCTCTTCGGCATTGGCAGCATCGAGTTCGCGCACCTCGAGGCGGTGCTGAGGTTGCGCGCCGGCCAGGGCGCACGCGGCGGCGCCGCGCGGCAGGCTAACGACAGCGAGAAGCTGGCCGATGCCTACCGGGTACTGGAAGTGGGGCCAACAGCCACGGACGCGGATGTCGAAAAAGCCTATCGCCGTCAGTTGAGCCGGCATCATCCCGACAAGCTCAAGGCCAATGGCCTGCCCGAGTCGATGCTGGAACACGCCAAGCAGCGCACGCAGCAGATCATCGAGGCCTGGGACGTGATACGCGCCAGGCGAGGCATCGCCAACTGACGGCAGGCTATACTTCCCGCGCCATGCAAACCCCCTGGATCGCGCCCTCAATTTTGTCCGCGGATTTTGCGCGTCTCGGCGCTGAAGTCGATGCGGTGCTCGCAGCGGGCGCTGACATCGTGCACTTCGATGTCATGGACAATCACTACGTGCCAAACCTGACAATCGGGCCGCTGGTATGCGAGGCGCTGCGCAAGCATGGCGTCAAGGCGCCTATTGATGTGCACCTGATGGTTCGGCCGGTGGATCGCATCGTGCCGGACTTCGCCAGGGCCGGCGCCACGTACATCACCTTTCACCCGGAAGCGAGTGAACATGTCGACCGCAGCATCGCGCTGATTCGCGAGTGCGGTTGCAAGCCGGGCCTGGTGTTCAATCCGGCAACGCCGCTCGATTTTCTCGACTACACCCTGGGCCAGATCGACATGCTGCTGCTGATGTCGGTGAACCCGGGTTTCGGTGGCCAGCAGTTCATCCCCAGCGTGTTAGATAAATTGCGCGACGCGCGCCGGCGCATTGATGCAAGCGGGCGCGCGGTCCGCCTCGAGATCGATGGCGGCGTCAAGCTCGACAACATTGCGGCGATCGCCGCGGCCGGCGCGGACACGTTCGTCGCGGGTTCGGCGATTTTCAGCACACCCGACTACGCAGGCACCATCGCCGCGATGCGCAAGGCCATTGGTCGATGACGAGGGCCCGGTGAAGGTCGAGCTAACAGCGCTGGAAGCGCGGCTCATTGGCTGCCTGATCGAGAAAGAACTGACCACGCCGGATCAGTATCCGCTGTCGCTCAATTCCCTGACCGCGGCCGTCAATCAGAAGACCAACCGGGATCCTGTGATGGCTGTCAGCGATGCTGACGTACAGGCTGAGTTAGACCGCTTGGCCAAGAAACACCTGGTCTACGAAAAAAGCGGTTTCGGCAGCCGCGTCATGAAATACCAGCATCGCCTGGTGGGCACCGAATTCAGCGAGATTAAGGTAACAGCGCAGGAACGCGGCATTCTCTGCGTCATGCTGCTGCGCGGGCCGCAGACCATCGCCGAACTGCGTACCCGCACCAATCGGCTGTGCGAATTTGCGGACCTCGCCGAGGTTGAGACAGCCCTCAATGAAATGATGACGCGCGATAGCAGTCCGCTGATCGTACGCCTGCCACGCAGCAAGGGCGAGCGCGAATCGCGCTATATGCATTTGCTGTCGGGCGCCATCGAATTGGCAGCCGAGCCGGAAACGTCAGCCGCGATGCCGCCATCCGATCAGGACCTGGAGGCGCGTGTCACGACGCTCGAGCGTGAACTTGAGGCACTGCGGCGCGAAGTCGCGGCGCTACGCAGCGCCTGAGGCCTGCCGATTCATTACAGCGAGCTAACAACTACGCTTCGTCGTCCCAGTCGTCATCCTCGTCCGCGTCTTCTTCCAGGTTCTGTGCCAGCGCGGTATTGCCGACGCTGACCGGCCCCTTGGCCATCGTGCCCTTGACAGGCACCACCACCGGACGGGTTTTCATCTTGGGACGTGCGTTAAACACCACGATGGTTTTGCCGGTGGCGCGCAGCAGGCCCTGATCTTCCAGCACCTTGAGTACGCGGCCCGCCATTTCACGCGAGCAGCCTACGAGACGAGATAGCTCCTGACGAGAAACCTTGATTTGCATCCCTTCCGGATGGGTCATCGCATCGGGCTCGCCGCACAGGTCCATGATTGCGTGGGCAACGCGGCCCGTGACATCGACAAACGCCAGATCGCCGAGCTTTTTGTTAGTCCGGTCGAGGCGGGTGGCCAGCTGCGTCGCCAATTCGAAAATCAGGCCCGGGCTTTCCGCAGCGATCTGGCGGAAGCGCGGATAGGTCATTTCAGCGAGTTCGCACTGACCGCGGGTGCGGACCCAGGCGGTGCGGGTCGGCTGTTCATAGAACAGGCCCATCTCACCGAAGAACTGACCCTTGTTTAAATAGGCCAGCACCATCTCGTTGCCTTCCTCGTCTTCGATCATGACTTCGACCGAACCCGAGATGATGTAGTAAAGAACGTCCGGCAGATCGCCAGCATGAATAATGACCGTCTTGGACGGCACGGTGCGGATACGGCAATAGCTTAGAAAGCGGTTAATTGCCGGTATGTCGCTGAGCGGTTTCACTGAATCATCCATCCGAATTTCCCCTCACAAGTGGTAACAAGCGTGTCGTCGGATGTTTTTTTAACCATAACGCAGCGCAGGCGCAAGGCATTTCACAATCAAATCCAATAACTTGTGACGGTCATCACACGGGAAGTCGCAAACATAAGGGCCTTCACAGGTTCGGGAAGCTCTGCGCCACCCGCTGCGCGGGCCGCGGCTCCGTGGTGAACCTCGTCGTGTTTCATCGATTCCAGCACCGCGCGACTGCCGGTGTCGGCCGCAGGTAGTTTCTGCAGATGCTCTTCAAGATGCTTTTCGACCTGGTGCTCGGTTTCGCTGACAAAACCGAGGCTGAGATTGTCATCGACGGCTGCGGCCAATGCGCCAATGGCGAACGACGCCGCGTAAAACAGCGGATTTAACACGCTGGTGCGGCCGCCGAGTTCGTGGATGCGCTGCTCACACCAGGCCAGATGATCGGCTTCTTCGCGCGCCGCCTTGCGCAGCATGTCGCGGGTCTGTGGATCGCGCGCCAGCAGCGCCTGACCATGATAAAGCGCCTGGGCCGCGATTTCGCCGGTATGGTTGACCCGCATCAGGGCGGCAGATTCCCGTTGGTCGGACTCGGTCAGACTGCTGGAGCCGGCAACGTCATGGGTGGGTGTTGGTCGGCCGGCCTGGGCAGGCGCGAACATCGCGCGCAAGGCGCGGTCAGCGGCGATCAGCAAAGGCTCGAGCGGATTGGAGTCCGGCATAGACGCGTATAATGCCACAAAAATATCAATTGAAACAATGAGTTAAGTATTTTCCGGGGGCGTCTTTGCAAAGGCCGAACTGCTCCATTACACTTGCGCGCCTTTTTACATGAGCCCGGCGCGCGGCCCCCTTGTTCGACCAGCGTGACAACCAAAGCCTTTATAGAGCGTACGGGCGGAGCATATTTAAGATGACCACAACATTTGCCAAGCCCGGAAACGTCCGCTGCGACTGGTTTGTCATTGACGCCGAAGGCCGCACTCTCGGCCGCCTGTGCTCGGAAATTGCCCTGCGTCTCAAGGGCAAGCACAAAGCCGACTACTCGCCGCACGTGAACATGGGCGATCACATCGTTGTGATCAATGCCGAGAAAGTCAAAGTCACAGGCCGCAAGCTCAAGGACAAGATCTATTACCACCACACAGGTGCCATCGGTGGCATCAAGTCCATCGCGCTGGACAAGCTGCTGCAGGAACATCCGGAGCGTGTGATCCAGATCGCGGTCAAGGGCATGCTGCCCAAGACCGTGTTAGGTCGCGACATGTATCGCAAGCTACATGTTTTCGCGGGCGCCAAACACCCACACGCTGCCCAGCAGCCCAAGCCGCTGGCTCTCGCCGGCTGATAGCTAACAAGATACTGAACAAGGAATTGAAGCAGATGCCAGTCACTCAACTGTCCACCGGCCGTCGTAAGACCTCGACCGCACGCGTCTTTCTGAAGCCCGGCACGGGCAAGATCACTGTCAATGATCGCCCGATCAACGAATTCTTTGGCCGCAAGACCGGTCAGATGATTGTCATGCAGCCGCTGGAAGTTACACAGCTGGTTGGCCGATTCGACGTGGTCGCGAATGTCGCGGGCGGCGGTATCACGGGCCAGGCCGGAGCGATTCGCCATGGAATCACGCGGGCACTGATCAAGTACGACGAGAACCTGCGCAAGCAGCTGCGCGTCGCCGGCTTCGTCACGCGCGATGCGCGCGAAGTCGAACGCAAGAAAGTCGGTCGCCGCAAGGCACGCCGCGGTCCGCAGTACTCGAAGCGCTAAGCGGAATCCGGGCCGGACTTCGGCTAACCGGTTGCGCGATTCTTTTTGGGGGATCGTCTAGCGGTAGGACAACGGACTCTGACTCCGTTTACCTAGGTTCGAATCCTAGTCCCCCAGCCAATGTCAGGAAGGGCCGGTCGCAAGACCGGCCCTTTTTTGCTTTTCGCGATATGACAATAGTCCTGGCTGCGGGCAATTTCTCGTCGCATCCGGGAGTAATCGCACGCGGAATGCCGCTGGTTTGGCGATCATTGCACCCATGACACGGCGCGGCTCATGCTGGGCTTTCTTATTGCTGTGCGCGCCCTGCGGCGCGCTGGCGGCGTCGTACGTTACGCAAACCGCGCCATTCAATTTGCTGTCGACCGCCGGCCACACGCCGATCACCACCTGGGCGGGCGGGCTCGGCTGCCCCGATACACTGGGTGACGACAGCATCTCGGCACTCATTACGCTGCCGTTTACGTTCAAGTACGGCGCCACCAGCTATACGCAGCTGCGTGTGATGACGAACGGCCGTCTGCAGTTCAACAACAGCTACTGTGGATTCGGCACGCAAGTGGTCGGGCCGCCGCGTGCCTATCCCGACGCGCTGCCCTCGGGCAACCTCAACAACACCTTGCGCGTGTACGGCGCCGACCTGGATGTCAGCGCTGGCGGCACGATCACCTACGGCACCACCGGCACGGCACCCAATCGCCGCTTCGTGGTGACCTGGACGAATGTGCCGCAGTGGAGTGCGGCGGGTACGTCGTACAACCTGCAAATCCAGCTCGCGGAAGACGGCGATTTCTATTTCATGTACGGCGTTTCGAACAACGTATCGGGTGGCACCACGCTGGGTCCCGCGCAGATTGGCTGGCAGCTAACAACGACCGACTATGTCCTGGTGCAGAGCGGCTTGCCGGCCACTAACTCGGGTTGGCGCTTCAGGCCCAATGTTCCGGCGCTGCGTATTACCAAGACGTCCGCGGTCGTCAGCGATCCGGCCAATGGCACGACCAATCCGAAGCGCATTCCAGGAAGCATCGTCGAGTATTCGGTCACCGTGACCAACTCAGGCGCAGGCTCGGTCGATGCGAACTCGGTTGCCATCACCGATCCGGTGCCGGCGAATTCAGAGCTGTTCGTATCAAGCGCCGGCGGCCCGCCGATCACGTTCACGAATGGCGCGGTCGCCAGCGGATTGACGTTTACTTATCCCGCCAATGTCGGATTCTCCAATCAGGTGGGCGGCGGCAGTCCTTACACGTATTCCCCGACCGCGAACGCCAACGGCGTGGACCCCGCCGCGACGGGATTGCGCATCGCGCCGGTTGGAACACTGGCTGGCTCCAGTGCCGTCGGCGACCCTGGTTTTACCGTCACATTCCGCGTACGGGTGCGCTAGCGCGGTTGTTAGGTCAGGGTCTCAGAACTGGCGGACGCCGCCACTGTCGCTGCCCACGATGACGATGTCCGCCGGCCGTTCTGCGAACAGACCGACGGTGACGACCCCCGCGATCGCGTTGATCTGGCGTTCCATTTCCCGGGGCGCGTGAATTGTGAACCCGCGCACATCCAGGATCTGGTTGCCGTTGTCGGTGATGAAACCGCCGCGCAATTCAGGTCGGCCGCCCAGCGCGACCAGCCGTCGCTCGACATGCGCCCGCGCCATGGGGATCACCTCGACCGGCAATGGGAACCTGCCGAGCGCTTCGACCACCTTGCTCTCATCAACGATGCAAACGAACTGGCGCGCCACGGCGGCTATGATCTTTTCGCGTGTCAGAGCGCCGCCACCGCCTTTGATGAGTTCGCGGGCGCAATTGGTTTCATCGGCGCCATCGACATACACGGCCATGGATTCCACGTCGTTGAGATCGAAAACCGGTATCCCATGAGCTTGCAGGCGGTCCGTTGAGGCATTGGAACTCGATACCCCGCCCTTGATACGACCGCCGCCAAAGTCGCGCGCGAGGGCGTCGATAAAGAAATTGACGGTCGATCCGGTGCCGATACCAACGATGCTGCCCTCGCGGACAAATCGCAACGCGGTTTCGGCGGCAGCTTTTTTTCCGGCACTCATGTTAGCTCTGATGTGCGCGGAAACCCTTTAAAACAAGGGTTTCCAGAAACGATTAAGCCCGCTTGCGCGGGCCTTTTTTTGGAAGCGGCGAGCGAGAAATGTTGAGTTCCCCGCCCGCCTTAGGCTTAGAAAAAAGCTACCTTACTTCTTCTTGGCAGCTTTTTTCTTTTTCTTGGCTTTCGCCATGACAATCTCCTGTGGGTTAGTCCGAGGTCGAGTATATACACGATATTGTAAAAAACAAGCGTTAGCGCTTGACATCGTGAGCCTCGGCAACTTCCGGATTATCAGTCGCCCCGCGTCTCAAGCGACAAAATGAACTTCCAGTGCGCTGCACTGACTGGCATCACCGAGAGTCGATTGCCAGCGCGCAACAAGCAGAAGTCTTGCAATGATCCTCTGGCATGCGCGCGCAGCGCGGGCAAGGTGATGATGTGATTGAGGCGGCGTTCAAGTTGCACATCGACCATGTACCAGCGCGGATTCGCCGCATCGCTGTCGGCATCGAAGTGTTTATGTTTCGGATCCAGCGCCGTGCGATCGGGATATCCGGCGCGGACGATTTTCATGATTGCTACGGCGCCAGGCACTGGGCAGCTTGAGTGATACAGCAAAGCGCGATCATTGATCCGCATCTGATCGCGCAGCATGTTGCGCGCCTGGTAGTTGCGCACACCGTCCCAGGACGTGGTTTTGCGGGGCGCTGCCGCCAGCGTGTCGACGCTGAACGTGTCCGGTTCTGTTTTCAACAGCCAGTAATTCATAGAGGCTCCCGGGCAAACAGCGTTAGTCCCTTTTCAGTGATCACGCCATCAAGCGGGATATCGTGGGGCTCGTGATCGATGTGATTCACGGCTTGTGCGGAAAACGCGAGTCCCAGCAGCAAGGGTCCGCGCCAGTAGCGGCGCCGCGCACGGAACGCGAGCGCGCGGTCATAGTAGCCAGCGCCGTTGCCGAGTCGAGTGCCTCGACGATCAAAAGCGACTAGCGGCAGCACAATGATATTCATCCATCGGGCACCCAACTGACGGTGGCCACTGGGCTCGGATATACCGATACGATTGCGGCGCAACGGTCCGGAATCGGCCGCAATGAAACGCATGCTGCGACTGCGCAAGGAGCCGATTCGCGGCAGGTACAGCCGGCAACCGCGCGTTAGCAGACCGCGCATCAGATCGCGGGTATCGAGTTCGGCGCCGATGGGCAGATAGACCGCGATGCTTTGCCCGGGTCGCAGACAACGCAGCCGCAGGACGTGGCGCGCAATCTGGCGCGCAGAGTGGCGGCGGATGGCCGGTGGTATGTTGCGGCGCGCGGCCCGCGCGGCGCGGCGTTGCGCGGGTCGAGAAATCATGCGTCACCTGCCTGTGCCGGTGCGAACCGTTGCTCTCGACACAGAGCAACAAGTGGGGCGAGCTGCGGCAGGTAAGGCTTTCCGCTCAAGGCGGACTTGCACAGTGCTACCAACAAGCCCATATGCCCCTGGGCGTTCCAAATTAGGGTCGAGAGGTAACCCGATCCACTGTCGAACACCGCAGGTGACGCAGCTCCGACTCTACAACATTTGATTGCCTGATTGCTGGTGCAAGTTGGCAGAAATTCAAAGATCAAGCGGTGCGGTCTTCAGCGCTTTTTCGACCTTGCTGCGCAGGCTGCGTACGCGCGGCAGCATTTGCTCATCAACACTTTGCTTTGTAGCCCGCAACTTGAGCATGTCGTTAGCCAGGTTGAGGGCGGCTATGACCGCAATCCGGTCCAGGCCCACGACCTTGCCGGTGTCGCGGATGGCGCGCATCGCCTGGCTGAGGTGTTCGGCCGCATCCAACAGGTCAGCGCGCTCGTTTTGCGGGCAGGCGATCACGTAATCCTTGTCGAGGATACGCACGCTGACGCGAGAGACGTCTCGATCACTCACTGGGATGACTCGGGTGCTGGATCAGGCACTGTGTTCCAGGGTTTTCAGCCTGCCAATGATGGCTTCGACGTGCGCGCGGGCGGTCTCGTTCTTGTGCATGAGCGTGGAGCGCTCCGCCGCGATGGTTTCCTGACGGGCGCGCAGGGCGCGATTTTCATTGCGCAGCAGCTCGATTTGCGAGACTAGTTCGTCGACGCGTTTTTCGAGTTGCTGGAGTTCCTGCTCAACGATGCTATTTTGATTGTTATGCATAGTGAAAATTATGGGCTCTGGGTCCAAGAGCGGTCAATGTCGACCTGCCAGTTTTGGCATAATTTCCGCATGGAATCGGTCGCCTACACCGCGATGCAGCGGATTTTGAGCCAGGCAGGGGCCTTGACAGACGCTCCGGAGGCTCATGGCACTCTGGCGGGGGCTTTTTGCTCCGCAGACGATTATCGCTTCGAAAGCTGGCTGGCGGAGCTGTTTGCCGACGGTAGCGCGGCTGGGGAGCCGGCTGATGTGTTGCGCGAGATGTTCAATCACACGCGCGCCAGCCTGCACGCGGATGACCTGCGATTTTCCGCCGTGCTGCCGGATGATGACGAGCCCTTGGCGGCGCGCACCGAAGCGCTGGGGCAATGGTGCCAGGGATTCCTCTACGGCCTCGGCACCAACCCGATCCCGCACCCCGACGCGCTGCCAGCGGATGTCGCCGAAGTGGTGCGCGACCTGTCGTCGATTGTGCAGGTGGGTGTCGACGAGACAGAGGACGAAGAAGCTAACGAAAGCGCCTATGCCGAACTGGTCGAATTTGTCCGTATCGGCGTACAACTGCTGTTTGAGGAACTTGCGCCCTACCGCACGGCCAATGCGCCCGCTGCCAAGACCGACGCACCACTGCATTGACGCCAGTGCTCTCCACCGCTGAGGAATGTTAGATGCCAGCGCGCGCCTTGCCGATCACACAAGCTGAATACGCCCGGCGCCGCAAGCAATTGATGCGCATCATGGGGCGCGATTCCATCGCCATCCTGCCGGCGGCCGTGGCGCGCACTCGCAGCAGCGACACGCATTACGCCTATCGCCAGGACAGCGATTTCCACTATCTCACCGGGTTCGGCGAGCCAGGCGCAGTCGCGGTGCTGATACCAGGGCGCGAGCAGGGAGAGTTCGTGATGTTTGTGCGCGATCGCGACCCGACGCGCGAAACCTGGGACGGCCGGCGCGCCGGGCCCGAGGGCGCGACGCGTGATTTCGGTGCTGACGATTCATTTCCGATCGATGATCTCGACGACATCCTGCCGGGGCTGCTGGAAAATCGCGTGCGGGTTTTCTACACAATGGGCCGCCAGGCTGAGTTTGATCACCGCGTGGTGGGTTGGGTCAACGATTTGCGTAACCAGGCACGCAACGGTCGGCACCCGCCGCATGAAATAGTTGCGCTGGAGCACGCGCTGCATGACATGCGCCTCTATAAGAGCAAGGCTGAGCTCAGCCTGATGCGCGAGGCGGCGCGGATTGGCGCCCGCGCGCATATCCGCGCGATGCGTGAATGCCGCCCGGGCCGATTTGAATATCAGCTGATGGCCGGGCTGCTGCACGAATTCCACATGGCGAATGCCGATATTTCCTATCAGCCGATCGTCGGCGGCGGCGATAACGCCTGCATTCTTCACTATGTTGAGAACAACGCCCAACTCATGGACGGCGAGTTGGTGCTGATCGATGCGGGCTGCGAATACCAGTTGTACGCGTCGGACATCACCCGCAGTTTTCCCGTCAACGGGCGCTATTCGGCCGCGCAGCGCGCCGTCTATGGCATCGTCCTGGAGGCCAATCGCGCCGCCATCGCGCGCGTCAAGCCGGGCAATCACTGGAATCAGCCGCACGAGGCCGCAGTTCACGTACTAACAGCGGGGCTGGTCAAGCTGGGGCTGCTCAAAGGCAAAGTGCCCGCGCTGCTGAAGGCGCAAGCGTACCGGGAGTTCTTCATGCACCGGACCGGGCACTGGCTCGGCATGGACGTGCACGATGTCGGTGATTACAAAGTGGGCGACGAATGGCGCGTGCTGGAGCCGGGCATGGTCCTGACCGTCGAGCCTGGTCTTTACATTGCGCCGGGCCGGCGCGGCGTGCCGCGGGAATTTCGCGGTATCGGCGTACGTATCGAAGACGATGTCGCCGTCGTCCGGGGTGGCAGCGAAGTCCTGACCTGCGATGCACCCAAGGATCCGGATGAAATTGAAAACCTGATGCAGGCGGCCTGAGCGGATGTCCGAGACGGTCGATATCGCGATCGTCGGTGGCGGCATGGTGGGCGCTTCGCTGGCGATGGCGTTGTGTGGCAGTGCCAGGCGCGTGGCGCTGATCGAGGGAGTCGCGCCCGGTGCGAACAGCCAGCCCAGTTTCGACGATCGCACCACCGCAATCGGCAATGGCACCCGCGCCATGCTCGAGACGCTGGGCCTATGGGAGCAAATTGCGCCGCGCGCCGCGCCAATCCGTGAAATCTGCGTGACCGACGCCGGACGATTTGGCATCGCGCGCCTCAAAGCGGACCAGCAGGGCGTCGATGCGTTGGGCTACGTCATCACCAATCGAGTCCTGGGTGCAGCATTGTGGTCAGCGCTGGCATTGCAACCGACCGTGCAGCGATACATGCCGGCGCGCGCCCGTTGGCTCGGCGTGGATGAGGCCTACGCGACTTTGGAAGTCTCGCCTGGCGCAGCTAACAGTTTGCCGAGCATGCTGCGCGCGCAAGTCGTGGTGGCGGCGGACGGCGCGGACTCCGCGGTCCGCGCGGCGCTCGGCCTCGGCGCAACGACGGTCGACTATGAGCAAGCTGCGGTGATCGCCAATGTCGCAACCGCCGAGCCGCATCAGGGGGTGGCGCACGAGCGATTTGCACCGGCCGGGCCGATTGCGCTGCTGCCGCTGGACGATGGCGCGCGCGGACTCATCTGGACGCTGGCGACGGATGCCGCTGCGCGCGCCCTGGCATTGCCGGAAGCGGATTTTCTGCGCGAGCTGCAGCAGGCGTTCGGCTGGCGCGCCGGGCGTTTTGAGCGCGCCGGCAAGCGCGCCAGCTATCCGCTGCGTTTACAACGAGCCACAGAGACCCTGGCGCCGCGCTGTGTGCTGATCGGCAATGCCGCGCAGGCCCTGCACCCCGTCGCCGGGCAAGGATTCAATCTCGGCATGCGCGACGCTGCGTTGTTAGCTGAGACATTGCTGCAGGACGGCGGCGACGCCGGCGCGGCGGCGCTCCTGCAGGAGTTTGATCGCGTTCGCGGCGCCGATCGCCAGGGCATCATTCGCTTTACCGACGGCCTGGTGAGGCTGTTTGCCGATGTCCGGCCGGGCGCGGGCCTCGTGCGTAGTCTGGGTCTCATCGCATTTGACTTGCTGCCGCCGGCCAAGAGCGCCTTGTCGCGCCTCAGTTGGGGCTGGGATGGCCAGCGGCCGAAGCTGACCCGCGGCGTGCCGCTGACTTGAAGACGCTGCTAACAGATTGCGACATCCTGATAGTCGGCGCCGGACCGGTCGGCGCCACGTTAGGCACCTTGTTGCTGGCCGACGGCACCGTCGCGCCCGGACGCGTGGTCCTGCTGGACGCGCGCCTGCCGGATTTATCAAAACCACTGGCCCAGCTGCCCCTCGATCTGCGGGTATTCGCCTTGTCGCGCGCCAGCGAGCAGATCCTGCGCGCCTGTGGCGCCTGGGAGGGCATACGCGCTTCGGATGTCGGGCCCTACGAGCGTATGGTGGTGTGGTCGGGTGCCGAAGATCCGCGCGGTAACGCGGCGCTGGTCTTTGACGCCGCCGAACAGGCAGAGGCCAACCTGGGCTATATCGTGCCTAACAACCTGCTGCAGGGGGCGCTGCTGCGGGCTTTTGTCGCCTTGGGCGGCCGGCTCGAGCACGGCTCGCTGGCGGCGCTCGATTTTGCGTCCGAGCGCATTGTTGCGCGCTGTTGCGCGGATGGCCGGTCGCTGTCCGCACTCCTCGTGGTTGGCGCGGATGGCGCCCAGTCGCCGGTCCGCCATCTGGCCGGCATGCACGCAATTGCAGGCTCCTACGAACAGACAGCCATTGTCGCCAATATAGCGACCGAGCGCCCGCACCAGCGCACCGCCTGGCAGCGCTTCCTCGGCACTGGAACGCTGGCGTTGCTGCCGTTGGCCAGTGGCGAGTGCTCCATTGTCTGGTCGCTGCCGGTGGCCGACGCCGCCGCGGTCGTGCAGCTCCCGCCGCAGGACTTTTCTGCGCGGCTGACCGCGGATTCGGCACACGTGTTAGGTGCGTCGAGTCTGTGCAGCCAGCGCGTCAGCTTCAGCCTGCAGCGCCAGTCGGTCGACAGCTACGTCCGCGAACGCTGTGCCCTGGCCGGCGATGCCGCGCACGTCGTGCATCCGCTTGCGGGTCAGGGCGTCAATCTCGGCTTGCTGGATGCGGCGGCCCTCGCAGACACTTTGGCTGACGCGCGGCGTGCTGGCGAGGATTTTGGTGCGTTGCGGGTACTGCGGAACTATGAACGCTGGCGCAAGTCGGAAAACGGCTTGATGAGTCAGGCCGTTGATGCCTTCAATCGCTTCCTGGCGACGGGCACTGATTCCTGGTCGCAATTGGCGCGCCGCGGCATGCGCGTGGTGGGTGACAACGCGATCCTGCGACGCTGGTTCGCGGAGCGGGCGCTGGGCACCGCGGGCGACCTGCCCCGTGCGGCCCGAACGCTGCGATAATGTGGCTGGCGGAAAATTCGCCACGAATACAGGAATTGATGATGAAAACGCCGTTGACGACATTTTTGTCAGCCGCGACGTTGCTGTGCGGTGCGGGCCGCGCCGGCGCAGCGAACCAGGGACTTGCGGCCGGGAATGGCCTGACCCTCACCAGGGCGGCCTGGTCGTACACGATTGTCCGGCTCGGTGAGCGCCAGCCCTGCAAGATCCTGCAACAGGCGGATTGTCCATCGACGCGTGTCGAGATCAGCAACAACTCCGACGCTGAACTCGCCTGCGCCGGCCAGGTATACCTGTTGTTAGGCGAGAAAAAAACCGGCTACGTCGAGAATTTCGGCACGCTGGTGGCGCCGCGCGGCAAGGAAACTCCGTTTGAGTTCGAGATCGACGCGGCGATCGACCCGGCGCGCAGTTTTGTGATCTGCAACACCACGGCGGAACGCGATGAAGCCGATAGCGGCGACCCGTCATTTGCCAAGGTGCCGCCCGCGCCCTGCAAATTCAAACTCGCGGCCACGCCGCCGCTGGACGATTTTTATGCCAACGCGGCCCGTGCCGCGGACGAACAGGGGCTGGCGCGCGTGCGGGTGGTATTCACCGCGAGGAACGGTATGCCGGTGCCGCTTGGCATCACGCAGTCGAGCGGCTTCTACCGTATCGACCGCAGCGCTTTGTTAGCTGCGAGCCGCATGACCTTTACCACCAACTGTCCGGGCACTTTCAAGGAATTGCCGATACGTTTCCAGCTGACCAATTGACTGTAATCCAAACAGGGGAGATCTCATGAGTAAAAAAGAAACCCAGAATCGTCTGCGTCTGCGGCGCGCATTTCTGAAGAACCTCGCCTTGACCGCCGGGAGCGCCGGTGTGGGCATGGTCTCGAGCGGTGCTGCCGGCGCACAACAGGGCGCCGCCACCGCGGCCGGTAATAGCGTGCAGGTTGCCAAGCGCGGTGAATACGCGAAAGTCGCGTTGCGACAGGACTCGATCAATGTGACGGCCATTCAGTCGGTGGTGCGTTCTGTTGACATGCGCAATCTTGCGTCGACCATGAAAGCCAATCTCGCGCATGTGACCGATCTCATCGACAAAGCGCAGGGTTCGGCCGAAGAATGGGGTGGCGAGCGGCTCTGGGGCGCGAAACAGGACCTGATCTGCATGCACGAATTTCCGATCCAGGGCTTTCAACCCTGGACGCGGACCGAACTCAACCGCGTGGCGTTCGATCTGCCGGGGCCAGAGGTTGACGCGATTGGCGCGCGAGCCAGGAAATATGGTTGTTATATTTCCTTTGGCTGTTATGCGAAGGAAAAAGACTGGCCGCGCCATGTCATCAACATGTCGGTGCTGGTCGGACCCGACGGCAACATCGCCAGCAAGCAGTGGAAAGGGCGCAATATCCTCGGATTGTTCGGCGAAGGCGCGCTGATCGGCACCACCGTCTACGACGTGCTCGATCGCTATGTCGAAATGTACGGCTGGGATGCGACGCTGCCAGTAGCGCGCACCGACATCGGCAATATTGCCATCACCGCGGTGGGCGGCGAGCCGTTGCTGTATCAATGCCTGGCCATGAAGGGCGCCGAAATCATCGTGCTGTCGGTAACTGGCGGATCTAACAACGAATCGGCGGTCGCGACCGCGCGCGCCAGCCGTGTTTACACCGTGGGCGTCGGCAATTCGGTATCGCCCGGTAACCTTGGGTTCCCGGAGGCCTCGGGCACGCACGATGAGGGCACCGTGGTCGTTGATCCACGCGGCACGACCATTGCCAGTACCGACAATCACCATGAGGACTTTGCCAGCGCTCGTATCCCGATCGCGGACTTTCGCAAGACGCGGCGTGTGGCGGAGCTGCCGATGAAGTTGCTGCTGCCCGTACTGTCGCAGTACGAGCCGATATTCCAGCCTAACGCTTTCCTCGAGCAGCTGCCGGAGACCTATAAGGAATCCGGTGATCTCGTGCGGCGGCGGATGCAGCGCAAGTAGCACACCGGTTCGTCACAGGAAATCAAATGCGTCGCTGGCATCGATGATCGCGCGTGCGATGCGCGCGGAAGGTTCAATTTCGCTGCTAACGGTCAGAAACACCGAGTAGACCTTGATGGCGAGTACCGCGACGCCCATGGCGGTTGCCGGCACGAAGCCCCCGGGAAACAGGTCGCGGTTGGCGTGGATGAACAACGCGGCCTGCCTGACCGCTGCATGCGCCTCGCGTTCCGCATCGTTTGTGTACGTGAAGACCCAGGCCCTGACCCGGCGGTTGATGGTCTCCTTGTCCGAGTTGCCGGCGTCAATTCCTGCGGCCGCAAAGACCCGGCAGTCGTAGTCGCGGCAGGTCTGCGGGCGCATCGCATAGACCGAGCAACCCTGGCCGGCAAACATCGGGCAGTGGCCGTCAGGCCGGTAGCCCATCAACCAGTGCGATTCGGGGCGGTTCTGCGATCTTGCCAGGAAAGCGGCCGGCACCTGCTCCAGCACCGCGACATCGCGGGGCCGCAGCGGGATGTAGTAGGACGAGGTGCAGCAGCCGACGCAGTCGCCGCAGGGCACATCGTTGCCGGCTTCGCCGCGCAACGCGGCGCGCGCCCGCGCCAGCCAGGCGCCGAAGGGACCCGCGGCAACGGACTCGGTCAAGCTCAGAAGTCGCGCGGCGAGTCCGGACGTTGCACGACATGGATGCGCACGCCATCCGGGTCGTAGACAACCAGCTCGGTGGCGGAACCATCCGGCGTCTTGACCGGCTGCACCGCGTAACGCGCGCCAAGCTCCTGCAATCGTGCATGCACGGTGGCAATGTTGTTAGTGCGTAGCGCCATCGCATGTTCGCCAGCCGCCAGGACCTCGTTCACCGGGCGCGCCAGCGGCGCCGACGGCGGGTTGTCGAGCTGCAGCAGCCCGATGCTGGCTGATGGCCGTTTGCGGCCGTTGATCGCGCCGTCGGCCACCAGCAGTACGAACCGTGCCTTGCGCGACATCGGAATACCGAGCTGCGACTTGGTCAGCGCGTCGGCGAGTTCAGTTTCGCGTTGCACCTGAAAACCAAACGCGTAGCTGTAAAAGCGCTTGCTGGTCTCCAGGTTGCGCACCACCACCATGCTGCGCATGAAACTGCTGGCCAGCGGTTCTTCTTCCGCCGCCAGCGCGGGCAGCGTCAATGACAGCGCGCCGGCTAACAGAATAATTGGCAGTTTGTTCATGCAATGCCTTCCTAACTGACAATGCGGTCGATTTTCGCGGCGCAGATGAAATCGTTTTCGGACAGGCCTTTGATGGAATGGGTTGCGTAGCGCACGTGACAGTAGTTGTAGCCAACCTCGAGATCCGGATGATGATCTTCAAGATTGGCGATGTGCGCGAGCGCGTTGACGAAACTCATGGTGCGGTAGAAATCGACAAACTTGAATTCCTTGCGGATTTCTGTGGCCGCGGCGTTCAGCGTCCAGGCCGGCGCGAGCCGGGCCAGGTATTTCTCACTTTCGGCGCGCGTCAGCGGCAGCACGCCGCCTTCACAGGGTACGCATTTCTTCTGGGCAAGATCATTCATGACGTTTTTCTCGGGTAAGTTCGTTCGACATAGCGTTCGACCAGTTGGTGAAATTCTGCGGCGATTTGTTCGCCCTTGAGCGTGACGGTTTTTTCGCCGTCTTCGTAGACCGGCGCCACCGGGCGCTCACCGGTGCCAGGCAGGCTGATGCCGATGTTGGCGTGTTTGCTTTCGCCCGGGCCGTTCACTACGCAACCCATGACGGCGACGTTCATCGTTTCCACGCCGACATAATTCTGCCGCCACTGCGGCATCCGTTCGCGCAGGTGGGCCTGTATCTGCTGCGCCAGCTCCTGGAAGAAGGTGCTGGTCGTGCGGCCGCAACCCGGGCAGGCGATCACCATGGGCGTGAACGAGCGCAGACCCATGGTCTGCAGGATTTCTTGCGCGACGAGGACTTCCTGCGTGCGGTCGCCACCCGGTTCCGGAGTCAGCGAAACGCGGATGGTGTCGCCGATGCCCTGCTGCAGCAACACGCCCATGGCGGCGGTCGAGGCGACGATGCCCTTGCTGCCCATGCCGGCCTCTGTTAGCCCGAGGTGCAGCGGGTAGTCGCAGCGCGCGGCGAGCTCGCCGTAAATGGCAATCAGGTCCTGCACGCCGCTGACCTTGGCCGAGAGCACGATGTGATCATGCGGCAACCCGAGTTCCTCGGCGCGAGCCGCGCTTTGCAGGCAGCTCTCGACCACGGCGCTGCGCATGACCTCGTTGGCGCTGCGCGGCGCTGCCAGCGAGTTGTTGTCATCCATCAGCCTTGTCAGCAGATCGTTGTCGAGGCTGCCCCAGTTGACGCCGATACGTACAGGTTTGGCATGCAGACACGCCGATTCGATCATCTCGGCAAATTGTGGATCGCGCTTGCTGCCGCGGCCGACATTGCCAGGATTTATGCGATATTTGGCCAGCGCCGCGGCGCAGCCCGGATGCGCTTTCAGCAGCTTGTGACCGTTGAAATGAAAATCGCCGATCAGCGGCACATCGCAACCCAGCTGGTTGAGCCGCTCGCGGATCGTGGGCACGGCGGCGGCGGCCTCGTCGCTGTTGACGGTGATTCGCACCAGCTCCGAGCCAGCGCGCCACAGCGCGTGCACTTGCAGCGCCGTGCCTTCGGCATCCGCGGTGTCGGTGTTGGTCATCGACTGCACGACGATGGGTGCGCCACCGCCGATGGTGACGCGGCCGCCGACTGGCGTTGCGACGCTGACCCTGCGCTGCATCATGGAGCTAACAAAAGTAACTGGTTGCGCATCACGGCATGCGGCTCGAGTGCCAGGCGATGAGGCGCCAGCGACCGCGTTCGCGCCGGTAAACGTCGGTATAGGCCAGCTGGACGCGGTTGAGCTGATTGCCGGCCATCTCGGCGTCGACGCGTACCTGGCCGTTGAGGATGGCGATCTCGCCGTAGCGGCGCACGCGGGCGGTGATCAATTCGAGCTTGCGGTATTTGGTGGAGCCACTGCGCAGGTTGCCAAGATATTCGGTTTTGGTCTCGCATTTGCCGTTGGAGTGGCAATAGCTCAGATCCTCGGCCAAGCGGAAATCGAGCGCAACGAGATCTCCGGCCACCGTCGAGCGAAACCGATCCGCTTCGATGCTCAGCAATTCGTCGGAGGTTATTTTGGGGCTTGCGGCCAGCGCGGGTGTCAGGGCGCAGATCGCGATCAGCAGGGCGAGAAATCGATCAGCAGGCATACGGGTCTCCGGAGCTCAATCTACAGGGGAGGTAACAATAGCGCGCCGCTTTGCGGTTTTCACGGCCACCGCATGCGGGTATGATACGAGGGTCCGTTTAAACATGATCCCGACCGGAGAGAGTGCGCGCTGCGCACCGCCGAAGGCGCAAGTTCCGCCCGGAAACGCTCAGGCACCTGAACGGCGGGATCAATACGGGCTCTGGAGAGCGATCGAACGTCCGACGTTCGTATCCACCGAAGGGGAGCGGCGACTCGTGCGCCTGATCTCTCAGGTAAAAGGACAGAGGGGCGGCCGTTGCCTTAAGTTGCAGCGGCCGCCCTTTTTTTTGCGCCGGGCGTGCGCGGTTTGAATGAGGCGCCATGGGCAGACGGACACCGCTTTACGACCTCCATGTGGCACAGGGCGCCCGCATGGTCGATTTCGCCGGCTGGGACATGCCGGTGCTTTACGGCTCGCAGATCGAGGAGCACCACGTCGTGCGCCGCGCCGCGGGCATGTTCGATGTCTCGCATATGTGCGTGCTCGATCTGACCGGCCCGGATGCCCGCGTCTTCCTGTCGTATTTGTTAGCCAACGACGTCGGCAGGCTGCGCCTGCCCGGCAAGGCGCTCTACAGCTGCATGTTGAATGAGGCCGGTGGCGTCATCGACGACCTCATCGTGTATTTCCTGCGCGAAGACTGGTTTCGCGTCGTGGTCAATGCCGGCACGCGCGACCAGGACCTCGCCTGGATGCGCGCGCAGGCGGCGCGATTTACGGTGGCTATTGCAGAACGCAGCGACCTCGCCATCGTTGCTGTCCAGGGTCCGCAGGCGCGCGCGAAAGTCGCCGCGCTGCTGCCAGCCGAGGATCGCGGCGCTGTCATGGCGCTGCAGCCATTTTTTGCGCGCGATTGCGGCGCGTGGTTTGTCGGTCGCACCGGTTACACCGGCGAGGACGGTTTCGAGGTGATCCTGCCTGACAACGATGCGGTGGAGTTCTGGCAGGCGCTGCAGGCCGCGGGTGTTGCCTGCTGCGGACTGGGCGCGCGCGACACGCTGCGCCTGGAAGCCGGCATGAATCTCTACGGCAACGACATGGATGAGACGCAGAATCCGCTGGAGTCCGGCCTCGCCTGGACGGTTGCGCTTGAGCCCGGGGAGCGCACCTTCATCGGCCGCGCGGCGCTCGAGGCGCTGCAGGCGCGCGGCCTGTCGCGCAAGCTAGTGGGCCTGCTGCTGAGCGATCGCGGCGTGTTGCGCCCGCACCAGAAAGTACTCGTGCCCGGCGTCGGCGAGGGCGAAACCACCAGTGGCACATTCTCACCGACCCTGCAGCGCTCGATCGCGTTTGCGCGCGTGCCGCGTGCCACGGCGTCCGAGGTCCAGGTCGATATCCGTGGCAAGCTGCTGGCGGCGCGCGTTGTGAAACTGCCGTTCGTCCGCAACGGCAAAATTCTGTTAGCACTGTGAAGGAGCATCCATGACCCAGGTTCCCGGCGATTTACTTTTTACCAAGAGCCACGAATGGGTGCGCCAGCTCGACAACGGCATGGTGGAGATAGGCATTTCCGATCATGCGCAGCACGCGCTGGGTGACCTGGTATTTGTCGAGGTACCGGAAGGCGGCCGCGAACTCGCGGTGGGCGACGCCTGCGCGGTGGTCGAATCGGTCAAGGCCGCCTCGGATGTCTACGCACCGGTCGCCGGGACCGTGCTGGAAGGCAACGCGGCGCTCGCGGCTGCGCCGGAACTCATCAACCAGGATTGTTACGGCGCAGGCTGGATAATGCGCCTGCGTCCGGCTAACAAGGACTATGCCGCAACACTGCTGACAGCGGCGGACTATGAGTCCGTGCTGACGGCGCAAGGCGGCTGACATGCCTTTCATTCCCCATACCGAAGCGGAAGTGCGCGACATGCTCGCGACCATCGGCGTGCCGGCGATCGACAACCTGTTCGACGAAATTCCGCGCAACCTGCGTTGCGATGGCCTGCCGGGTGTTCCGGAGGCGCTGAACGAGCAGGAAATCGGCCGCCTGATGAGCGAACGCGCGGCGCGCGACGGCCGGCCGATCTGTTTGTTAGGCGCCGGCGCCTACGAGCACCATATCCCGTCGGCGGTGTGGGCGATCACGTCGCGCGGCGAGTTTTACAGCGCCTACACGCCCTACCAGGCCGAGGCGAGCCAGGGCACGCTGCAGTCGATCTATGAATTCCAGACCATGATGGCGAGCCTGACCGGGCTTGAGGTCTCGAACGCCACGCTCTATGACGGCGCGTCGGCCGTGGCCGAGGCGGCACTGATGGCGGTGCGCGCGCATCGCCGTTCCCAGAGCCGGCGCATCCTGGTGCCGCGAACCATGCACCCGCACTACCGCAAGGTGGCGGTCGCGACCGCGGGCAACCAGGGACTGAAATTCGAGGAGCTGCCGTTTGAGCGTGGCAGCGGCATAACCGACCCGGCCGCGCTCAAAGCCTATGCGGGGCAGGACATCACGGCGCTGGTGATCCAGCAGCCGAATTTTTTTGGCGCGCTGGAGGATGTCGATGCGCTGACGGACTGGGCGCACGCTAACAACATGCTGGTCATCGCGGTCGTCAACCCGACCTCACTGGCAGTGCTGAAGCCGCCGGGGCAGTGGGGCGCGAAAGGCGCCGACATCGCGGTGGGCGAAGGCCAGCCGCTCGGTGTGCCGCTGTCCTCAGGCGGGCCCTATTTCGGCTTCATGACCACCCGCATGGAATACGTGCGGCAGATGCCGGGACGCATCGTCGGGCGCACCGTGGATCTCAATGGCCGCGAGGGCTTCACGCTGACGCTGCAGGCGCGCGAGCAGCACATCCGGCGCGGCAAGGCCACTTCTAACATCTGCACCAACCAGGGGCTGCTGATGACCGCGGCGACGATCTACCTGTCGCTGATGGGACCGCAAGGGCTCGCACGGGTCGCCGCCGCCTGTCATGCACGCACCGCCGAACTGGTCGGCAAACTCACGGCGATTAGAGGCGTGCGCCTGGCTTTCAGCCGGCCGCGGTTTCACGAGGCCGTGCTGTTGCTGGATCGTCCGGTGCAGCCGCTGCTGCAGGCACTGCAATCGGCCGGCGTGTTAGGCGGCTTCGATCTTGCGAATGATTATCCGGAACTGGGAGCGGCGCTGCTGGTCTGCGCCACCGAGACACGTACCGCGGCCGATATTGCCCAGTGTGCGGCCGCTTTTGCCAACGTACTGCGACCGGTGAAACATGCAAGCTGATCCTGCCAAAAGCAAGGCCGAGCCGGTTATTTTCCAGCATTCGCGCCCGGGGCGGGGTGCCTACGGACAATGGCCCGCGGCCGAACCGGAGGCAACGCTGGCGGATATTCCGGCGGCACTGCGTCGTCAGAGTCCGCCGCGGCTGCCGGAAGTTAGCGAGCTGGACGCCGTGCGGCATTTCACGCGGCTCTCGCAACTCAATTTTTCGATCGACACGCACTTCTATCCGCTCGGCTCGTGCACGATGAAATACAACCCGAAGGCCTGCAACCAGTACGCGATGCTGCCGGAATTCATCGGCCGTCATCCACTGGCGCCGGACAGCCAGGGGCAGGGGTATCTGGCCTGCATGCATGAGTTGCAGGAAATGCTCAAGGAAGTGACCGGCATGCGCGGCGTGTCGCTCAACCCAATGGCCGGCGCGCACGGTGAATTCGCCGGCGTCGCGATGATCCGCGCCTATCACCGCGCACGCGGTGATCTCAAGCGCAACGAGATCATCGTGCCGGAGGCAGCGCATGGCACCAACCCCGCGACCGCCACGATGTGCGGCTGCACGGTGCGGGAAGTTCCCGTTGACGTCCATGGCGACGTGCTGCTGGATGAGCTCCGCAAAGCCGTCGGACCTAACACCGCGGGCATCATGCTGACCAACCCTTCCACGTTAGGCGTGTTCGAACGCCGCATCGAGGAAGTCGAGCGCATCGTGCGCGGTGCCGGCGGCCTGCTTTACTACGATGGCGCCAATCTGAATGCCATCCTTGGCAAGGTGCGCCCGGGCGACATGGGATTCGATGTGATGCACATGAATCTGCACAAGACCTTTTCGACGCCGCATGGCGGCGGCGGGCCCGGTGCGGGCGCCGTGGGCGTGGCTGAGCGCCTGCTGCCCTTCATGCCGATCCCGGTGGTTGGGCGGGACGGGGACAACTATCGCTGGCTCAGCGAACAGGATCTGCCACACAGCATCGGGCGCCTGTCGGCCTTCGCCGGCAATGCGGGCGTGTTGCTGCGTGCCTATATCTACATGCGCATGTTAGGCCGCGATGGCATGCAGCGCGTCGGCGAGTACTCGACGCTGAACGCCAACTACCTGTTCAAGCGCCTGCAAAGCATCGGCTTCGATGCCGCGTACCCGGACCGCCGCGCCAGCCACGAATTCATTCTGACGCTGCGCCGCCAGGCCCGGGAGCTGGGAGTCACCGCGATGGACGTTGCGAAACGCCTGCTCGACTACGGCTTTCATGCGCCTACCACGTATTTCCCGCTGCTGGTTCCGGAATGCCTGCTGATCGAACCGACTGAAACCGAGGGCAAGGAAGCGCTGGACGGGTTCGTGGACGCGATGGCTGCGATCCTCAAGGAGGCGGCGACCGACGCCGAACAACTCAAGGGCGCCCCATATACAATGCCGGTGCGTCGCCTCGATGACGTGCGGGCGGCCAAGCAACTGGACCTGACCTGGAAACCGGCGGCGTGACGACCTGGCGCGAAGCGCGTCACGGGGTGAATGACTGCGATAACATGCGCGGATGACGATTCCCGATTCGAGGCCGCAACGCCCAGGCGGCCTGCGCCGCATCTGGCTTGCCTATGGCAACACCCTGAAGGGGCTGCGCGCTGCGCTGCGCGACGAAGCGGCCGTGCGCCAGGAACTGCTGCTGAGCGCGGTCCTGATACCTGCCGGCGTGTGGCTGGGGAAGAATGGCGTCGAGCGCGCGCTGCTGGTTGGCAGCATGTTGTTAGTACTTGTCGTCGAGCTGCTCAACAGCGCCATCGAGGCGGCCATCGATCGTATCGGCCTGGAGCAGCATCCGCTCTCGGGCCAGGCCAAGGATATCGGCTCTGCTGCAGTGTTTGTTGCTTTTCTCCTGCTGGGCGCAACCTGGCTGCTTATTTTGTTAGACACCTCTGTTTGAACGGGACACCCTCATGACAGCATTGATTTGTGGTTCGGTCGCCTACGACACCGTCATGGTTTTCGACGGACGGTTTCGCGATCATATCCTGCCCGACCGCATTCACATGCTGAACGTCGCCTTCCTGGTGCCGGCGCTGCGCCGCAATTTCGGCGGTTGTGCCGGCAACATCGCCTACAACCTCAAGTTGTTAGGTGGCAAGGGCCGGGTGATGGCGACGGTGGGCAGCGACTTCGGGCCGTACAAGGCCTGGATGTATGACTGCGGCCTTTCGACCGACCTGATACGGCAACTGGACGCCGAATACACCGCACAGGCGTATATCACCACCGACGCAGACAACAACCAGATCACGGCGTTTCATCCCGGCGCGATGAACCACGCCTCGATGAATCACGTACCGCGTGACGCTGGCATCAGTCTCGGCATCGTCGCGCCGGAGAGCCGCGACGGCATGCTGCAGCACGCGCTGGAGTTTTCGGCCGCGGGAATTCCTTTCATATTCGACCCGGGCCAGGCGATGACGCTGTTTGACGGCGCGGAGTTGCGGCAGTTCCTGAAGATGGCGACCTGGGTCGCGACCAATGACTACGAGGCCAGTTTGTTAGCCGAGCGGGTCGGCAAGCGCATCGAGGACATCGCGCCCGGCGTCAAGGCCCTGATCGTCACGCGTGGCGGCGAAGGCTCGTATATCTACGCCGATGGCCAACGTATCGACGTGCCGGCGGCCAAGCCCGCGCAGGCAGCGGACCCAACGGGTTGTGGCGACGCCTATCGCGCCGGTCTGCTGTTTGGCCTGCAACGCGGCTATGACTGGCACACGACCGGCCGGATCGCCTCATTGATGGGCGCACTCAAGATCGAGCATCACGGCACGCAGACTCACCGCTTCTCAATGGACCAGTTCCGCAGCGCCTATCGCGCCAACTTTGGCGCGGAACTTCCCTGATTCGTTCCAATCTGAGCATCCATGCCTAACAAATTTCCAAGCAGCGCTGTTGCCTGCGTCACACTCGCGGCCCTGCTGACATCATCCTTGCACGGCGTTACTCGCGCCGCGGCGGCCGCGCTGCCCTCGGCGGCTGCGACCCAGGACGCGCTCTGGGCCGCGACCCTGGAACGGATTGCCGGCAGCGTCGTGTCGATCAAGATCGACCAGACACGCGCGTTTGATACCGAATGGAATGCGTCGGCGCAGGCCACGGGGTTTGTCGTCGATGCCGAGCGCGGGCTGATCCTGACTAACAGGCACGTGGTGACGCCGGGACCGGTCACGGCCGAGGCGGTTTTCCTCAACCGCGAAGAGGTGCAGCTGTATCCCGTGTATCGCGACCCGGTGCATGATTTCGGCATTTATCGCTACGATCCCGGCAAGCTGCGTTACATCAAGCCGCAGGCCTTGCCGCTTTATCCCGAAGGCGCGCAGAGCGGGCTCGAGATCCGCGTGGTCGGCAACAATGCCGGCGAACAGCTCGCGATCCTGCAGGGCACGATCGCCAAGCTCGATCGCCCGGCGCCCGAGTACGGCGTCGGCAAATATAACGACTTCAACACCTTCTACCTGCAGGCCGCCTCGGGCACGTCCGGGGGTTCGTCGGGATCGCCGGTCATCGACATCGCGGGTCGCGTGGTCGGCTTGAACGCGGGCGGCGCGACCGGCGCAGCGTCCAGCTTTTATCTGCCGTTAGGTCGCGTGAAGCGCGCGCTGGACCTGATCCAGCAGGGCAAGCCTGTGTCGCGCGGCACGCTGCAGGTCGTATTTACCTACGCGCCCTACGATGAATTGCGGCGCCTGGGGCTGGACAGTGCCACCGAAGAGGCGGCTCGCAAGCTGCTGCCGGACGCGACCGGCATGCTGGCGGTGAGCGAAGTGCAACCCGGGTCCGAGGCTTTCGCGGTGCTGCAGCCGGGCGACATTCTGACTCGAGTGGCCGACCAGATGGTCACGCAGTTCGAGCCGCTGTCGCAGATCATGGATACGCGGGTCGGCGAAAAGCTCAACCTGACGGTGCTGCGGGGCGGCATGCCGGTCAAGGCGTCTTTGTCGGTCGGCGATCTGAGCATGATCACGCCGGCGCGCTATCTCGATATCGGTGACAGCATCGTGCACACGCTGTCCTGGCAGCAGGCGCGGCATTTCAATCTCCCGGTGCGCGGCGCCTACGTCGCCAATCCTGGCTACTGGCTGACCGCAGCAGGCGTGCCGCGCGGCGCGGTCATCACTTCGCTCGAAAATACCGATATCGCCAACATCGAGGATTTCGAGCGCGAGATCAGCAAGTTCGGCGATGGCGACCGCGTTTCGATCCGTTTCTCAACGATGGACGATCCTAACGGCGGCCAGCTGCGCTCGGCACGCGTTGACCGTCGCTGGTTTCTCGCCCGCCACTGCGACCGCGACGATGTGGCCGGCACCTGGCAGTGTCGCCCGTTAGCTGCGGCCCCGGCATCCAAACCAGCGACTGCCGGCACGACCAGTTTCGGCAAGGCCACCGATCCGCGTGCCGTGCGGCTGGCGCCGGCACTGGTCGGCGTGAACTTCGACATGCCATATTCGATTTCGGGCATTACCGACCGCAATTACTACGGCACCGGATTGTTGGTCGACGCCGCACGCGGCCTGGTCGTGGTCGACCGCAACACCGTGCCGGTCAGCGTCGGCGATGTGCGCCTGACCTTCGCAGGAGCGCTGGAAGTACCCGGCAAGGTGGAGTACGTGCACCCGCTGCACAATTTCGCGGTGGTGTCGTTCGATCCGAAACTGATCGGCGCGACGCCGGCGCGCGCAGCAATACTCGCGCGGCGCGATTTCCCGACGGCCGAACCGGTCTGGGTGGTGGGTCTCGGCCGCGACGGCGACCTGAAAGTCCGGGAAACCCAGATTGGCGATATCGAACCGATCACGCTGCCGCTGTCGCGCACGCTGCAATTCCGCGACAGCAATATCGAAGGCGCATCGCTGACCACGTCGGTCGGGACGGATGACGGCGTCATTGTCGACAAGAAGGGCGAGGTGCTCGGCATGTGGTCGAGCTTCGCCTATGAAAATGGCCGGGAGATGCAGCAGCTGTCGCGCGGCATCGCCATCGATGTCGTTGCCGACATGATCGACCGGCTCCGTGCTAACAAGCCGCTGCATTCGCTGGATGCCGAGTTCGCGACCGCGCCACTGGCCAGCGCCTCGCGCCTCGGACTGCCCGCTGCATGGCTGCAGCGCATCGAGGCGGCGAGCCCGACCGAACGGCAGGTATTGACTGTAACGCGCATGGTCGGCGGCTCGGACGCATTCCGGCAACTGCGGCAGGGCGACCTGTTGCTGGCAATCGATGGCGCGGTGGTGACGCAGTTTCGCGAGGTCGAACGCGCGGTGGCGGACAAGGCCTCGGTCAAGGTCACCGTGTGGCGCGGCACTGAGGAGCGAGTCCTGGATATCCGTACCACGGAGCTGACCGGATTCGATATCGACCGCATCGTCATGTGGGCCGGCGCGACGCTGCAAAAACCGCATCGCGCGATGCTGGCGCAACGCGGCATGCCTGCCGAGGGCGTCTACGTCGGCTATTTTGCCTACGGTTCGCCGGCAACGCGCTATGGCCTTTTTCCCGGACGCCGCATCGTCGAAGTGGACGGCGTCGCGACCCCGGATCTCGACACGTTCCTGAGCGTGGTGGCCGGCAAGCCCGACCGGGCCGCCGTGCGCCTGCGCACCATTGCCTGGAACAACGCGCCGGAAGTGATCACCCTCAAGCTCGACCAGCACTATTTTCCGACCTATGAATTGCGCCGCGGCGCCGCCGGTTGGGAGCGCAAAGAGCTTGACCCCTGAGAGCCCGGCAATCGCGCCCGCATTGCTGGCGGACGCGGTGGCGCGTTTGCGCGCCGGTGAGCTGGTGGCGTTTGCGACCGAGACGGTGTACGGCCTCGGCGCCGACGCCAGCAATCCCGAGGCCGTGCGGCGCATTTTCGCGCTGAAGGGCCGGCCGTCGAGCCATCCACTGATCGTGCACCTGCCGGACGTCAGCCATCTTGGGCGCTGGGCCGCTAGCGTGACTCCCGCGACCGACTTGTTAGCTCGGAAATTCTGGCCCGGCCCCTTGACGCTGATCGTCGACAAGGCCGCGCATGTGAGCTCGCAAATTACCGGCGGGCAGGACAGCATCGGCCTGCGCGTGCCCGCGCATCCGCTGGCCCAGGCGCTGCTCAGGACCTTTGGCGGTGGGATCGCCGCGCCCAGCGCCAATCGCTATGGGCACCTTTCCCCGACCACCGCGGCGCATGTACAGAGCGAATTCGGCGCCAGCGCGCCGCTGGTGCTGGACGGCGGCGCCTGCGCAGTCGGCATCGAGTCGACGATAGTCGATGCGCGCGACGCAAACGTTCGCATACTGCGGCCCGGGATGTTAGGCACCGAGACCATCGCCGCGGCGCTGAGGCACTTGCCGGGCGTGCGCCTGGTCGCGGGCGCCGCTGTGGACCCGCCCCGCGTCCCGGGTTCCACGGCCTCGCATTACGCGCCGGTGGTGCCGATGTCTGTGTTAGGCCGGGAAGCGCTTATGGCATTGCTCGAGTCGCTCGCTGACGCCGCGAAGGGCGTTGCGGTGATCGCACGTACGCCGCCGCCGGCGGCGCTGCGGCCGAGGGTCGATAGCGGCGCGCTGCTCTGGTCGGCCATCGGCGGCGACGCCGCCGCCTATGCGCACGACCTGTATGCAGTGCTGCATGATCTGGAAACCCGTGCTGTCAGCCGCATCCTGGTCGAGGAGCCGCCATCGAAACCAGAATGGCAGGCGATTCGCGACCGCTTGCAGCGCGCCGCGCATGACGCCCGCTAACGCCGGCATTTCCGGACGCATGGTGCTGCTGCTGGCCGCAGCGATATTCATCAACTATATCGATCGTGGCAGCCTGGCGCTCGCAAGTCCGCTGCTGAAGGACGAACTGCAGCTCTCGAACTCGGAAATGGGAATTTTGTTCGCGGCATTTTTCTGGTCCTATGCGCCGCTGCAGCCGCTGGCGGGCTGGATCGCGCAGCGCTTCGATGTACGCCACGTGCTGGCCGCGGGGCTGGCGCTGTGGGCGCTGGCGACGCTGCTGACCGGACTGGCGACGACCTTCGTCATGGTTTTCGGTCTGCGCCTGCTGCTGGGTATCGGCGAAAGCGTGTCGTATCCCTGCAACGCAAAATTGCTGGCGCAGCGCGCCACCGTGCAGCAGCGTGGACGTGCTAACGGATTCGTCGCAGTGGGCCAGGCACTGGGGCCAAGTTGCGGCACGCTGCTCGGTGGATTCATAATGGCGCGCTACGGCTGGCGTGCCATGTTCATTTTCTTTGGCGCGCTGTCTTTGTTATGGCTGATTCCCTGGCGCGCGGCGACCCGCGACTCGGCCACAACCGGCTCGCTGCAGGGCGTGCCACCGGTCAGCTACCGCGCGCTGCTGCGCGAGCGCGCTTTGTGGGGCACCGGGATCGGGCACTTCTGCGGTAACTACGCCTATTACTTCATGCTGACCTGGCTGCCCTTGTTGCTGGTCAAGACCTATGGATTCAGCATCCAGAAAATGACGGTCATCGGCGCCGGCGTCTATGCCGTGCATGCCGTCGTCGCGGCCGCCGCCGGCTGGCTTGGCGATCGCCGCATCCGGGCCGGCGCCGATCCGCACAGCGTCTGGAAGCCGATGATCGTCACCGGCATGTGCGGCGCAGCAGCAACGATGGCCTTGTGCACCGTCACCGGTCCAACACTGACGATCGTGATGTTGTTTGTAACAGGCGTGTTTTTTGGCCTGCAGAGCCCCAGCCTCGGTGCGATCTCACAAACGCTCGGCGGTCCGCGTGCCGCGGGTCAATGGATGGGCATCCAGAATCTGCTGGCTAACATGGCGGGCGTGCTGGGACCTGTTATCACCGGTGTCGTGATCGACCGCAGCGGCAGCTTTTACTGGGCGTTCGTCATCGCCGCCGTGGTCACACTGGCCGGCGCGTTCGCCTTCGGGATGATCGTCCGGCGCGTTGAGCCCGTGGCCTGGCCCGCACGCAGCTAACAGCTGCCGGTCAGGCGCCGCCGCGCGCGATGGCCCGCTGGTACGCCGGGCGTGCCTCGATGCGATCCGCGTACGCGGTTAGATTCACAAATGCATCGCGGCCGAGGAAGCGCAGCGCAAGCTGTGCGACGAATGACAATTGAATGTCTGCGCCACTAATTTCATTGCCCAGAATGTACTGGCGGTTGACCAGCTCGGCATTGAGGAATCCCAGGTGGTTGTCGAGCTCACTCTGAATGCGCGGCTGCAGCGGCGAACCGGCCTCACCGAGCCGCCCGACATAGAGTTTCAACATCAGCGGCAGCATCGCTGAGCCCTCGGCGTAATGCAGAAACTGGATGTAGCGATCGTAGTCGGTCGTATCCGGCGGCGGCGCCAGACGGCCCTTGCCGTAGCGTCGGATCAGGTACTCAACGATTGCACCGGATTCAAAGATCACGGTGCCGTTGTCGCGGATAACCGGCGCCTTGCCTAACGGATGTATCGACTTAAGCTCCGGTGGCGCGAGGCTCGTGACCTTGTCGCGCTGGTGCATGACGATTTGATACTCGACCCCGAGTTCTTCGAGCAACCAGGTGATGCGACGCGAACGCGAGCTGTTGAGATGGTGGACTTCGATCATGACGGCACCGGGTCAATAGGCCATTACGGCGGGCCGTGCATTCTCTCGCATCCTGGCGGTCGGGTGGGAATTTCGGCGTCTGGCCAGAACCCCATTTTTGGCGTAAGGTCGGCGGAATGCCTAACGCAACTGCAGCGACGACTCACCCGGGGTGGTTGCGTATCACCCATTGGCTTAACGCGCTGGCGGCGCTGGTCATGGTCTTCAGCGGCTGGCGCATCTATAACGCCTCGCCGCTATTCGCGTTCAAGTTTCCGGATTCTCTGGTCATGGGCGGCTGGCTTGGCGGCGCCTTGCAGTGGCATTTTGCGGCCATGTGGCTGTTGTTTTTGAACGGCCTGCTGTACCTCGCGATCAATGTGTTCTCCGGCCGCCTGCGGCGGCAATTTTTTCCGCTGTCGGTGCGCGGTTTCTTCGCCGACCTGGGCGCGGCCTTGCGAGGCAAGCTCGCACATGACGATTTGACTCGCTACAACACGGTGCAGAAGTTCGCTTACCTGTTTGTCGTCGTCGACACCGTGTTGTTAGTCGTGTCCGGACTGGCCATATGGAAGTCGGTGCAGTTTCCCTGGCTGCGCGTGCTCATGGGCGGTTACGACAACGCCCGGGTGGTGCATTTCGTGGCAATGACGGCGCTGGCGTTGTTCGTTGTGGTGCATGTCGTGATGGTTGCGCTGGTGCCGCGCACCTTCGTGGCGATGCTGCGCGGTCGCGCCTGAGAATCTGGAGGCGGTCGTGTCCCACAGGAAGGAAATCATCAAGGATGCGTTCGCCGAGCTGGACGCGCCGGCGCGGCGTTTGTTTGGCAAGCAACTCGTCAGCCTGGGCACGCTGTCGCTGCTCAGCGGCTGCCGGCTCGACGAGATCTCTGGCGTCAACGGCATGCTCAAAGGGATGTCGCGCTTCAATGACCGGGTCCAGGCAGGCCTGTTCAATCCGAACGATCTGGCGCCGACGTACCCGGAGTCTATGATCACCAGGCCATTTCCTTTCAATGCCTTTTATGAAATAGACAAGGCGCCCGTGGTCGCGGCCGACAGCTATCAACTCAAGCTCAGCGGCGCGCTGACCGGCAAGGCCCGATGGTCGCTGCCGGAGTTGTATGCACTGCCACAGACCAGCCAGGTGACACGCCATATTTGTGTCGAAGGCTGGAGCGCCATCGGCAAGTGGGGCGGTGTGCGCTTCAGCGACTTCCTGGGCCGTTGTGGCGCAGACCTAACAGCGAGATTCGTCAGGTTTCAGTGCGCCGATGGCTACTTCACCAGCATCGACATGCCAACGGCCCTGCACGCGCAGACCTTGCTGACCCTGAGCTACGCCGACCAGGTTCTGCCGCGGCAATATGGATTCCCGATGAAACTGCGCATGCCGACCAAGCTCGGCTACAAGAACCCGAAACACATCACCGAGATCTTAGTCACCAACTCGTACCCGGGTGGTTACTGGGAAGATCAGGGATACAACTGGTTCGGCGGTTCCTGAAAAGCGGATTTGGTCCGGAATATCGCCGTTGCCAGGGCTTCGCCATGACCCGCCAGGGTGACTTTGCCAGCGGCGCGCCGCTGAGCTTCGCGTTGATCAGCGTTCATTCTCTCGAACGATCGCTGCAGTTTTATTGCGATGTCATTGGCCTGACGCGCAGCGACATCGTGACAGTCCCGGCATTCAAGGGTGGCGCGGTCGATGGCGAGCCGCGCGCGGCGCGGCTGGCGCTGTGTGGCGAACCGGGTGTCGGCGTTGGTCGGGTGCTGCTGGTTGAATTCGCCGGTGCGCGTCGCGAAACCGTGCGGCAGCCCGGTGATCGCACTACGCGCGGCTTCTGGAATCTCAATTTTTATGTCGATGACATCGAGGCCGCGACGCGCCTGCTGCGTGCGCTCGGCTACGAATTCTGGAGCGATCCTGTGACCTACAACGTCGGCGCAGCGGCCGGCACCGCCACCGAAGTCGTGTTCGAGGGTCCCGACAGCGTCGCGATCAACCTGGTCCAGCCGCTGGGCGGGCCGGATACCTTCGTCGGCCGGGTGCGTGCTGAGGTGGCCCGTCACGGCAAGACTGGCACTGGCTTCACGCCGGTCGCCACCACGGCGCATTGCGTGCGCGATCTTGGCGCCGCGCAGGCTTTCTATACCGGCGTGTTAGGTATGAAGGTCGTGCTGGATGAATATCTGGGGCGCCCGGAGACCAATCGTTTCCTGGCGCGTCCGGCCGATGCGCGGACTCACACGGTGTTCGTCGCCGGCGGGCATTTTTTTGGCAAGGTGGCGCTCAACGAGCCGCAAAATTTCATCGTTCCAGAACGTGTCGAACGTGCCCGGGCACCTAACGTCGGGTACCTGGCGCAGGGATTCGAGCTGCCGGAACTTGCGACCACGAAACGTCTGTTAGCAGGCGTGGCGAGCAGCGCGCTCGACCTCAGCGCGGTACCCGGCCTGGAAAACACGGTCGGGTTGCAGGTCGCCATACCGGGCAGCGACGGCCTCGCAATCCTGGTGGCGCCGCGATGAGTGGCATGCGAGCCGTCGTCATGGCCGCGCACGGTCCACCCGAGGTGCTGCAGATGCGGCAGTTGCCGCTGCCGACGCCCGGACCCGGACAGCTGCGCATCCGCGTCGCTTTTGCCGGCATGAACCCGCTCGACGCGGTCGTCCGGCGCCAGCCGCTTGACTGGCTGCCCATCAAATTGCCTTTTACGCCCGGCATTGAGCACACGGGCATCGTCGATGCGGTCGGTCCGGATGTCGATGCACAATGGATCGGACGGCGGGTATTGTCGCGGCTCGGGTTCGGCGGCTATGCCGACTATTCACTCGCACCCGTGGCGGGTTTGTTAGCAGTGCCGCAGGGCATGTCGCTGCGTGATGGCTGCACCTACCGCGGCTGCACCTATACGGCCTGGCATGCATTGCATAAAGTGGGCCGCCTTCAGCGCGGCGAGCGGCTGCTGGTGCATTCGGCGGCCGGCGCGGTCGGCTGCATGGCGATGCAGATCGCGCGGGACACGGGTTGCCAGGCGGTTGGCTTGTGCGGCGGGCCTGACAAAGCAGCGTGGCTGCGCGCTTTTGGTTGCAACGAAGTTGTCGATTATCTGCGCGCCGATTGGCCGCAAAAAGCAATGCAACTGACAACCGGACTCGGATTTGACGTGATTCTCGACGGCAATGGTGGACCTAACGCCGCGCACAACATCGACCTGGCAGCGCGGCTCGGGCGCATCGTCTACATTGGCGCAACGGCCGGCGCCGACCCGGCGCCGATCCCGGTCGCGACCCTGATTCTGAAAAGTATTGCCGTCGCAGGTATGAGCCTGCGCCATGTCGAGGAACCGGCGGGCGGCGCCGTAGATAAAGAAATCGTCGCCGCGATCCTCAGCGGTCGTTGGAAACTGCCCATCAGTGAAGTCGTGCCGTTAGCCGCCGTGGCCGATCTGCATCGCCGCCTCGAAGCACGGCAGGTACGCGGCCGGGCCGTGATCGAGGTGGGCGGCGGGTTGTAAGCGTGCGACCGGCATGATATGCAATCTTGATACGATGTCGCAGCCCAGCCAGCAACCCGCTATGACATTTACCTAACACCGAAACCGAAGCCATGGAGATATTCACCGGACCTTTTCTGGGCGCGTTGCTGCAAATCATGCTGATCAACATCGTCCTGTCGGGAGACAACGCAGTTGTCATCGCGCTGGCCGCCCGCAATCTTGCGCCGGGGCACCGCAAATTGGCCATTCTCTGGGGCAGCCTGGGTGCGATTGTCCTGCGGGTCGGGCTGACGATCATCGCCGTACAGTTGCTGAAGATTCCGTTTCTGCAATTTGTAGGCGCGCTGTTGCTCATCTGGATTGCCATCAAGCTCCTGATCGAGGGCGACGACCCGATCCGGACGCACCACGCCCAAGGAAACCTCACCGGTGCCGTCAAGACCATCCTGATCGCCGACGTCGTGATGAGCCTGGACAACACGCTGGCGATTGCCGGCGTGGCCAGGGGAAACACGACCCTGCTGATCATCGGCCTGGTGCTATCCGTTCCGTTGATCGTGTTAGGCAGCACAATCGTCATGAAGTTCATGGACCGGTTTCCCGTGGTGGTGTACATCGGCGCCGGATTGATTGCCTGGACTGCCGGCGAAATGATCGATTCGGATGCGGCGGTGCGCGCTTATCTGCCGTCCGTTTTTCACCAGACTATTTGGCTGCCGCTGTTGCTCACGGCCGTTGTGGTCGGCTACGGCTGGTGGCACAACCAGCGCGCAGGGCGCAAGTCGCGCGATGTTCTGGCTGCGGATGTGCACGCGGCACAGCGGATCGACGACAAGATTGATTGATCCAGCCACCGTTCCCGGTCGCATTTTTTGCGCCTGAGCTGTTTTCACGCTGAACGGCTGGTTTCGGGGCCGGCATCCGACGCATGCTGGCCAAATCGATCCACTTGGGCTCGTGTTTTTTTTCCAACCGGATCAGACGAACTTCAGTTGATCGTCCGCCAGTGATCGGTGAATTGACCCTTAATCACCGCGCTAAAGCCGTGTCGATCGTACGTGGTAATCACTGACTCGCCTGGCGGAGCAAAAATCAACTTGTCGCCTGCCATCTTGATTAGTGTGCAGTGAGACGAAACCGGTGGCGCCTCGTTTGTGACGCCCGGCGCGTCGAGATTGTTGCGAGTCGTATATTCGATCCACTCGCAATATTGCCTCTCGCTCAGTGTGTAGCGAATAATCGATGACTCGGACGCGAGCGTCCCGTCGGCGTTACGGACAAATAAGTTGAAGTTCGCGCGTCCGTTGCCGAAGGTGTACAGCGCGGCGATATCGGGTCGCCGCAATACCTTGCCGCTAGCCAAAACGCGATCGACCAACTCATAGGTGCCCGGCAGATCAGACGCACGCGGCAGTGCTCGCTGGCGCTGCGTGGCTAACGCCGAAAAGCCGCTAGTTGCAAATGCCAACATCGCAGCGGCGAAAAATACTACACGTACTGCATACATTGATCTGTCCTTGCGTTAACCGAACCAAGTCTGACAGCCGGAACCGCACCCGTCGAAGCTTTCCACCACTTGGCGGCCGTCAGTTGCCCCTGGCAGACTGAGTGAAGCCCGCGCCGCGCGGGAGTTCAAAAGCGCGTGCCAATTGCTGTCTTGCCGCGAATCCGGCCGAGAGATCCCAGGCATTGATGACGGCGAGCCTGAAGCCGCCGGGGGGCATGGCATGGTTGGCTGCTGGTCGGTCATCGTGAAATGTGATCTGCACGCTGCTAACACCCGGTATTGCGCGAATTTGAGCCAGCACATCCGGCGCGGGATGCGCAAAAGAACGGCCGTGCGAGCCAAAAAGAGGGACGCTGAAACCGTTGCGCCTGCCCGTGTCAAAAAATTGCCAGCGCTGCTCTGCATAGAGCCGAACAACCGCCTCAACCCAACCCGCACCGCACAGATCAGGCCATTGATCGGTAAATCTCAGGTGCATTTCTATGATTCGGCCGCCGACAGACTCGAAATTCAACATGCCTGTGTAGCCTTGCAGGTGCTTTTTCATCCAACGGCAGCAGTAATCCTCGAGCTCGGAATGGGCGCGCGCCTCTACCACCCAATAGTCAAACATTCCTCCGCTGAGCGGCAGGCCGTGGGCGTGTCCGAACCAGAACGCCTCACCATCGATCACGGCCACGTCACTGCTACGATGCTCGCCCTCTAACAACGTCATCCACATATGACCCGGCTGGCAATGCCGTTCATAGTCTGAGGCGTCACGCAACACGCGACTGCCCAGCCCCATGCCGTCAAGATTCACGATGGGCTTGCTGAATACTGGGAAATGCTCGGGGACGACACCGTGCGGGGCACAGGCAAGGCCCTGTGATTCAGCGACAAACAGTTTGTTGTAGACAAACCGGTGAGCCGGGTTCCACCGATATGCGTCACTGTCATCCGTTGGAATGTGCACATGGGCTGGGCAAACCACGCGTTCAAAATAGGCGCGCCGCCAGGGGTCTCGCTCATGAATTGGCATGACTATGTTGACAACAATTTGACGCCGCGCGGCATTCGCGTCGCAACTTTAGTCCGCGGCAGCGACCGCATCAACCCGCGCACCTCTGGCCAACGACGCCGGACTGGTGGATCATCGCGCGGCCGCCCACAATTCGGAGCCGAACGTGACCCCTACCTCGATCCCGCGCGCGGCGCTCGCCGCGCTGGCCACCCTTGCTGCGCTCGCATCCGGCCGAGCCGTCCTTGCTGCCGATGCCGCGACAGTCGCGCCAGTGCCGCAGCGTGAGCGCGCGGCACTGATCCGCAGCATAGACGCCTCGGCGCCGCAGTCGGTGGCGCTGCTCAAGGAACTCGTGAACCTCAATTCGGGTACGTTCAACGTCGCCGGCGTGAGGCAGGTCGGTGAACGGTTGCAGAGTGAGTTCCAAGCGCTTGGGTTCACGACGCGCTGGGTCTCGATGGACGCGGTCGGGCGTGCGCCGCACCTGGTCGCCGAACGTCGCGGACGCAAGGGCCGCCGCCTGCTGCTGATCGGCCACATGGACACCGTGTTCGAGCCGTTCAGTCCGTTTCGCAGCTTCGTGCGCAACGGCGAGCGCGCCACCGGACCCGGTGTGCATGATATGAAGGGCGGCCTGGTGGTCATGATTGAGTCATTGAAGGCGCTGCACGCACAGCGCGCGCTCGACGATCGGACCATCACGATATTCATCACCTCGGATGAAGAGATGCCGGGCGAACCCGCCAGCGTGTCGCGGGCGGAATTCATCGAAGCCGGCCGGCGCGCCGACGCCACGCTGTGCTTCGAGTCCGGCATCAGCCTGGACGGCCGCGACTATGTCTCGACCGCGCGCCGTGGCTCCACCGACTGGCGTCTCGAAGTGGAGGGCGCGGCGGCGCATTCATCCGGCGTGTTTCGCCCCGACGTCGGCGACGGTGCGATCTACGAGATTGCGCGGATCATTGCCCGCTTCCACGACGAGCTGCGTGAGCCGAACCTGACCTACCACCCTGGCATGATCGTCGGTGGTGGCGCCGCGAAACTCGATGCTAACGGCACCGCGACCGCCACGGGCCGAGTCAACATCGTCGCCGCGGACGCGCGCGCCATTGGCGACATCCGCGCGCTAACCCCGGAGCAGCTGGAGGGCGTCAAACAGAAGATGCAGGCGATCGTCGCTTCAAGCCTGCCGCGGACTCGCTCGAAGATCATATTCAATGACCTGATGCCGCCGATGGCGCCAACGCCGCGCAACCAGGTGCTGCGCGCGCAGTATTCAGCACAGAGCGAAGCCGCCGGTCTCGGGCCGGTGTTCGACCTCGACCCGATGCTGCGCGGCGCCGGCGACTCGGCCTGGGTCTCGCCGTACGTCGCCACTATCACCGGTCTGGGCACGATTGGCACGGGCAGTCACACCGTCAGCGAGACTGTCGAGCTGGCCAGCCTGCAGAAACAGGCGCAGCGCGCGGCCTTGCTGATTCGCGCGCTGACCAGAAGCACATGAACTCTGGACCGCAGAGCATCGATTTACACGCGGGCGTGCGAGCCGCGGTGGTACCTGCGCTTCCTCCGCTGAGCGGCATGGCGCGTAACCTAACACAGTAGCCGGTGACAAGAGAGATAGTCGGGCGATTCCGCGATGCGGACCCGATCTGCAAATTTCCTACCGATAACAGGCACAGCAGGCAACACCGTGTCGCCTTGGGGTCATTTTCCGGCGTTAGACGACGCGGTAACCCTTGCAAAACCTAACAACCATGCAAGGTAGGCTGCCGCCACGACGGACCCCGGGAAGTATGGATCATTCCTTCATGGAACACGTCGAACACGCCATGCGCCGCAGATGACGTTGAAAATCGCATGGTACGAAGCGATGACCATGCCCACAAAATATTCCATCAAACATGTTCCCAGTGGTTACAGCATCGCGTGGCTGGCGGCAAACTAACAAAAAGTGTATTCAACCCGGGCGAACTGCCTTGGGCCGGACGGCGCGTGCTTGGCTGCAATAAAGCGCGGATGCTTGCGAATTGTTGCTCATTCGCAATCCGGCATTGCCTGCGGCAATATTATTTGTGTTCACTATCTTGTATTTTTCACTGTTTCAAGCATGCTGTACGTTATAATGAACACGCTTCGTTTGGTCAACAACGATGAGCCGCCGCGAGTTGGGCACACACTGCAGGCTCTGCGGCAAGCACAAAATCTGTCGCTTGAAGAGCTGTCGCGGAAAGCCGAAGTATCAAAGTCAATGCTGTCGCAGATTGAACGCAATCTCGCGAATCCTACGATTGCACTCGTTTGGCGATTGGCCAACGCGCTGGGGGTGAGCATTGGCGATCTTCTGGGAAGCAGAAGCAAGGCGGCGATCCTGTCTTTGGTCCCACCCCACGCGATCCCTTCACTCACGAGTTCAGATGGCAAGTGCGTGCTGCGGATACTCGGCCCGCTGGAATCCGCCGGACAATTTGAATGGTACGAACTGACTTTGCAGCCAGACGGAGTGCTTGATTCGCAGCCCCATGAAATGGGCTCACGCGAGCACCTGACCGTGTTGTCCGGCGCAGTGGAAATACAGGCAGGTACGGAAACTGTGCGGGCCAGAAAGGGCGAAACGGCTCGCTATTCGGTGGATGTGCCGCACTCCATTCGCAATTCGAACAGACTCGTCGCAGTCGTGTTGCTGGTGGTAGTTCACGGGCCCATGTCCGCATGAAGGACTCCTGCGACGTCGTCATTGTGGGCGGTGGCCCGTGTGGCCTCATACTCGCCATTGAACTTGGCCGCCGCGGCGTGCGTGTCTTTCTGGCGGACGCCAAAGACTCGACGGCCACCAATCCCCAAGCTAACGCCACGCAAGCGCGCACCATGGAACACTACCGGCGTCTGGGTTTCGCCGAGGAGATCAGGTCGCTTGGACTTCCGCCAGACTTTCCGACGGACACCGCCTATTTCACGCGTTTTGCCAGCCACGAGCTGGCGCGATTCAAAATGCCATCGGCGCAGGAAGCGCGAAAGAAGGTGGCGGGGCTTACGGGTTCCTGGAGCGCAGCAGAGCTTCCTCATCGGGTATCGCAGAAATTCGTGGAGCCGGTTTTGCGGAGCCATGCCGAGCGACTTCCTTCTGTCTCGGTCAATTACGCGCATCGCCTGATAGGGTTCATCGACAAGGGCACCCACATTGAAGCCGAGATAGAGCGGCTGGAGGACGGCACAGTTTTCCGAAAGACAGCGCGATTCATTGTCGGCGCCGACGGTGCACGCAGCGCTGTCCGCAAGCAGCTCGGTATCGAGTATTCCGGTGAACGGGGAGCAAAACGCGACTTCCTGGGTGGGGAGATGTTAGCGCTCTACTTAAACTGCCCCGCCTTTTACAAGACGGTACGCCACGCTCCCGCATGGATGAACGTGACCTTTAATCAGGAAAGACGGGCATTCATGGCGGCGGTAAACGGCAGGGGCGAATTCGCCTTTCATACCCAGCTTCGACCCGGAGAGGAAGCAAGCCGCTTTTCGCGCTCCGACCTGCTTAAGCTGTTCCACATGGCGGTTGGCGTGCAGGTGGATGCCGAGATCCTTAGCTATGGAACCTGGCTTGCAGGAGCTGCGCTGGTTGCGGACCGGTTCAGGACCGGAAACGCCTTCATAGGGGGAGATGCGGCGCATCTTTTCACGACGACGGGCGGACTGGGTTACAACACGGCTGTTGACGATGCGGTCAATCTGGGGTGGAAGCTCGCCGGTGCGGTGAACGGTAGTCTCGGCCCTGCCGTGTTAGACAGCTACGAGATCGAGCGTCGGCCACTCGCGGTGCGAAATACCAGCTTCGCGGGTCGCTTTGCCGATTCGATTGGCAACTTCTTGCCGGTGCCTGAAATTGAGGAGGACTCGCCGGCCGGGGAAGCTGCGCGCGTCCATGCGGGGAACTATCTACTTGCGCATGCCAAGGCAGAGTTCAATATACCTGGCATCACTTTCGGTGCGCGTTATGACGGCTCGCCCGTCATATTTGCCGACGGCACGTCTGCGCCCCCGGACACGCCGAATCTGTATGTGCCCACCGCAACACCGGGAGGGCGCGCACCCCATATGTGGCTCGATGGCGCGGGACAGTCGCTGTACGATATCTTCGGCTTCGACTGGACGTTGCTACGGCTCGGAGCGACTCCTCCAGACGTGGAGCCGTTTCGCTCGACCGCCGCCAACATGGGGATCAATTTGAAAATTGTCGACGTTCCTGCGGTGGAGGCGCGCGATCTCTATGAAGCGGATCTCGCTCTCATTCGCCCCGATCAAGTCGTCGCCTGGCGTGGCCGCTCGGCAGTCGAGGCGTCAGTAGTCCTTTCTCATGTTTGCGGCAGAAGGGGGCTTTGATGCTGCTCGACATCTACACGCATATCTGTCCCCAGCGCTATTTCGACGCGATGGTGCAGAGCGCGCCTAAGCTTGACAACATGGGCAAGCGTCTGCGGTCCGTGAAGAAGCTCTTCGATCTCGATGTGCGCTTCCGGGAAATGGACGAGTTTGGGGACTACCGGCAGATCATTTCGCTGCCGACATCGATCGAGGAGATCGCCGCGGGGCCGCTCGGCAATGAGCTTGCCCACATCGCCAATGAAGGCATGGCGGAACTCTGCGCAGCACATCCTGACCGATTCCCGGCCTTCGTCGCCGCGGTGAACCTTCACGATGTGGATGCGGCGGTCCGCGAGGCTGAACGTGCCTTTGACTGTGGCGCGCGCGGCGTTCAGATCTTCACGAATATTGCCGGCCGTCCTCTTGATGGAGGAGCGTACGAGGCTATCTTCGCTCTGGCCGCCGAACGCGATCTTCCGATCTGGCTGCACCCGCACCGAACAGCGGCCATGCCCGACTATGCAAGTGAGGAAAAATCCCGGTTCGAGATGTGGTGGTGCTTTGGTTGGCCCTACGAAACCTCAGTGGCGATGTGCCGTCTTGTGTTCAACGGTCTCTTCGACCGTTACCCGACGCTGAAGGTCATCACCCACCATCTGGGGGGAATGATTCCCTATTTTGACGGCCGCGTCGGGCAAGGTCTGGAGGTTTTGGGCGCTCGAACTTCAGACGAGGACTATAGCCAGATCCTGCCAAGCCTGCGCCGCCCACACCTCGACTCCCTGCGCAGTTTCTATGCCGATACCGCACTCTTCGGCGGGCATCACGGACTGCGCTGCGGCCTGGAGTTCTTCGGCAGTGCCCACGTCGTCTTCGCCTCCGACACACCGTTTGGGCCGATCGGGAAAACACGTGATGGGCTGCTGGACCTGAAACTGCCGCAAAAAGACTATGAGGACATCGCTTTTCGCAACGCCGAGCGTCTGTTGGGAATGACGTTCAAAACTGGAGGACAGAATGTCTAAACGCAAAGCAGCCTACAAAGTGTCGCCCACCAATCCGGGGATCGGCGAAATTCACACCGAGCCTGATCGTGTTGCCGACATGCCCTATGCTCCTGCGATCCGCATCGAGGGACCGGGCGACTTGCTTTACATTTCGGGAGCAACCTCGTCACCGCTTTACCACAAGCATCCCCATGTGCCGGCAGAACACAATCATCCGCTCGACATCCGGGATCAAACCAAGCGAGCCCTGGCTGCCATAAAGTCGATCCTGGACGATCAGGGCCTCCATTGGACAGACATCGTCAAGATGACCAAATACCTGACGGATATACGGGATATGGATGGCATGTCTGCCACTATTCGTGAAACTCTTGGCGACTGGTCTCCTGCTTCGACAACGATTTGTATCAATCAATTGTCCACCCCCGGTGCGCGGGTGGAAATTGATTGTATAGCCGTGTTCCCGCGGAAATAACCGGAGCGGACTGATGCCAAGTACCTATCATCTGATCTGTTACACACTTGCAGCCCTTTTTATTTGGTCGGGCTGGCTGTTGCTGTTTGGGCCGAGCTACATTGCAGACGAGTTCAGGAAATGGAAATATCCTGATTGGTTGCATATAGCGGTCGGTGTTGCCGAATGGAGCATCGCTGCAATGCTCATCGTGCAATTTGTGCCCCGGTTTGCGATTCTGTTAGCTGCCGCGATCATGTTGGCTGTGGTTTTTACTTTCGTCAAAGACCGGCAGTTCAAGCGGCTGGATATGCCGCTGCTGCTGATCGCCCTGCTTGGAATAGCCTATCCATTAAGCCCCTCTTTGGGGGTATTCGGCATCTAACGGCCAAGCTGCGTGGCTCAAACCGGCCCGGTCGAGTTTCGCACAATGAGACTCGGCTGCATGCGTATGACGACCGGACTTCGATCAATTCCATGGATCAATTCCAGCAACAAACCAGCAGCTTGCGAACCCATCTCGTACTTCGGAATACGATTGGTGGTCAACGCAGGAACCATTCTGGATAGAAACGGAATATCGTTGCCGCCGATTATCGACACATCGTCCGGCACACGCTTGCCGACTTTATTGAGCGCGTCGATGCAACCCATTGCTATCAAGTCATTGCTGGCCAGAATGGCGGTGAATATCATGTCGCGTTTCAGTAATTTCTCGCAGGCTGAGAATCCTTCTTCGATCGTGAATTTTTCGGTTCGTGACATGAGGGTCGCATCCAAGTCATGAATCTTCATGTAATCCTGAAATGCCTTGAGACGTTCACGGCCTGTTGATGTGTGCTCCTGCCCTGCAACATGGGCGATTCGTGTGTGCCCCAATGCAACCAGGTGATCCAGCGCTGCCTTTACTCCAAACGCCTCGTCGACAATCACTGCGTTTACGTTGTCTGATCTGACCTTTCGGTTAACCAAAACAAAAGGGATCTGGTCTTCAATACACAGGTCGACGATAGGATCATCGAGGTGAGCCGTCGCGATAATGAGGCCGTCGACAGAACGACTGCGCATCAGTCGGAATGCGTCGCGTTCCTTCTTGACATCGTCGTCCGTGCTGGCCGTTATGACCGTGTAGCCGTCTGCTTCGGCAACATCCTGGATGCCGCGAATCATCGGCGGGAATACCGGGTTTGTTATGTCGGGTATCAGGACGCCGACAGCGAAGGACTTGTTACGCTTTAGCGACGACGCTGCGATATTGCGGTAATACCCGAGCTTCTCCGCTGCTTTTTCAATCTCACGTGCGACGGCAGGGGATATCTTGCGCTTCTGATCGGGGTTCAATGCCCGTGAAACCGTCGAATGGTGAACGCCGACGTAATTCGCGACGTCGCGGATCGTCGGTGTCGTTTTCTTGACCATGGTTACCAGTGCCTACGCATCGCTCAGAAGCAGCAGTGCGGGGCGTTCAATGTATTTCTTGAACGCGCTGAGAAGCTCTGCACCGACCGCGCCATCGACCGAGCGATGATCGACCGATAGGGTGCAGCTCATGACAGTCGCTATGGCCACCTTGTCGCCGCGAACGACAGCACGTTTTTCGCCGGCGCCGACCGCCAGGATGCAGGATTGCGGCGGGTTGATGATCGCGCTGAAATTCTTGATGCCGTACATGCCGAGGTTGGATACCGAAAAGCCACCACCATTGAACTCGTCCGGCTTGAGTTTCCCCGCAATCGCTCGCGCTGCGAGTTTCTTCATTTCCTGAGATATTGCCGAGAGCGTCTTGGCGTCGGCATCACGGACGATCGGCGTTATCAAACCGTTGGCGGTGGCGACCGCCACCGAAATATCGACAGTTCCATGCTGGTGAATCGCATCCTCGGACCAGCTAACATTTGCCGCCGGCACGTCGGTAAGGGCAAGTGCCACGGCCTTGACGACGCAGTCGTTAACTGAAATCTTGATACCCGACTTTGCGTAGTGCTCGTTCAGCTGCTGCCTGATATTCAGCAGCGCATCGAGTTCGCAGTCGATGGTCAGGTAGAAATGCGGAATATCCCGTTTCGCAGCCGTTAGGCGCTGGGCAATGACCTTGCGAATTTTGCTGTTAGGTATGTCACGTCCGCCCGATGTGGCGGACGCAGCCGGTATCGTGGCCTGGCCGGCAGCCGCTTCGACGTCTGCTTTCAGAACTCGGCCGTTGGGTCCACGACCTTTGACTCCGGAGAGATCGACGCCGCTCTGCTCTGCAGTGCGCCGCGCCAGCGGACTTGCGAAGATCCGATCGACTGGCGGACTCGGCGCTGGAACGACATCGTCATCCTGGATATCAGCTGCCGTTTCGCCGTGCTGCAGCAGGAAGCCGACGACGGTATTGACCGGAACAGCTTCGCTTCCTGCGGGTATCCGGATTGCACCCAGAACGCCGGAGTCCTCGGCTTCGACTTCAACAACCGCCTTGTCGGTTTCAACGTCAAAGAGAACTTCCCCTTTCTTGACGGAATCTCCGACCGCTTTATGCCAGCTGCCGATCGTTCCAGCTTCAAAGCCGGAAGCAATCGCGGACAGTCGTATCGCTGTAGGCACTGCTAGTTCTCCCAATTTCCAAGCGATTGTCAGGCCGACGGCTTCGCCGCGTGCCAGAGTCTGGTGGCATAGTCTTTCTCGTAGCCTTTTCCTGCTGGATAGCTGACGAGTTCCAATTGCATGCCCCAGGGCGCAAGAAAGTAAACCCAGGTCTGTCCGGCATTCGGGCCGGCAGTTCGCACGGTGGGCTCGCCCAGTACGCGAACGTTGTGCTGCTCAAGATGTCGCAACGCGGTAGCGAAATCGTCGACATAAAAAGCGAGATGATGTCCGCCCACGTCACTGTTCCTGGGTGAGCTTGTTAGCTGGTCCGGTGCTTCATACTGGAATAGCTCAAAGTTCGGCCCGTTCTTGCATCGCAGCCAGCGAATTTTCCGAATGACCGCTTTTGGGTGCACGTTCAAATGCACCGCCATCCAGTTATCGTCAGACTGAAACGGACCATCCCGGTAAAACGGCTCGCAACCTATGACATTGACAAAGAAGTCGACCGCCGCTTCAAGGTCCGGCACCGTGAAGCCGACATGATCGGTTCCCCGAAGACCCGGCAAGCCAGTGGCTGCTGTGCTCACAATGCGTTCGCTTCGTTACCTTGGTCCGCAAGCATCTTGCGAAACGCCAGGATAATCTCCTCGTCACCGACAAACGCCGATCGCTCAAGGACTTTCGAGACGCTGGGCGACGCTTCGCCGCCATGGATTCGTTGCACCGGGTGATCGAGATAGTCGAAGAAGCGGCGTTGCAACTCATCGGTCACCATGGCGCCGTACGACGCCGTCAAAGGGCCTTGCTCCAGCAGCACGACGTGATTGGTTTTCCTGACGCTCGCACCAATCGTTTCCCAATCGAGACTGCCGCGATCGAGCGAGCGGAGATCGATAATCTCTGCGTCAATTCCGAGTTGTTCCGCAGCGCGGACCGCTTTGTCGACCATCGTCAAGTAGCTGAGGACCGTAAAGGTCCCGCCCGAACGCACGACCTTGGCCTTGCCGATCGGTATGAAGTAATCGTAGTCCTGCACCGTTCCGATGCCACTGGTGTTGTACAGCTGCACATGTTCTATGACCATGACCGGATCTTCGCAGCGCAGCGCCGAATTCATCAGTCCGACGTAATCGAAAGGCGTCGACGGTGCGACTATTCTCCATCCGGGCCACATCGCGAACAAACCTGCGGGATCCATGGAATGCTGTGAACCGTAGCCACTGCCAAGCGCAACCTTGGTTCGCAAGACCAGCGGTACGGGCGACTTGCCGCCGAACATATGCCGCGCCTTGGCGATCTGGTTAAAAAGCTGATCGGCGGCAACCAGGCTGAAATCCGGGTACATGAGTTCGACGATCGGGCGATACTTGCCGACCATTGCGACACCCCCGCAAAGACCGACAAAGCCATGTTCAGCGATGGGTGCGGGTATGCAGCGATCTGGCCAGCGTTCCGGGAGCCCCTTGGTTGCGCCGTTAGTACCACCCCGTAACTTGTGAACATCTTCACCCAGAACGAACAAGCGCTCGTCGGTTTCGAAGCGGCGCACCATCGCTTTGGCCATGAAGTCGATGAACTTGACTTGCTCCGTCTTGCCACCATAGGTTTCCAGCTCGACGAATTCGATGCCGTTGAATTCCGACAAGTCGCCGCGTAATCCCTGGTCGCGAAAACTGACGTCAGGCCAGAGCGAGTCCACGATCTTGCGTTTGCCGCCGCCGCCGGCCGGTTCGGTCAGACGATTCGCCGCGGCGTTCACGCAAGCAGCGGCATTCCTCTTGATGGTTTCGAGCTCGTCGTCACGGATCCATTGTCGTTCGAGCAAGCCGCGCTCCAGCATGTCCAGTGGATCGCGCGCGCGTGCCGCCTGCTCCTCTTCCTTAGTCCGGTAGCCGAATGCGCTGCCAGGCAGCCCGCCGCTATGGTGGTAATACCGATAGACGTCGACTTCGAGTACGGCCGGACCCTTGCCTTTGCGAAGCAGGTCAATGACATGCTCGGCGGCTTTGCGTGTGGCGATCGGATTCATACCATCAACGCGAAAAGACGGAATTCCGTAGGAAAGGCCACGGGACGACATCCGTGTCTCGCGCGCTTCTTCCGCCAAAGTGGTTGAAACCGCGTATTGATTGTTCTCGATCAGGAAGCAGATAGGCAGGTTGTAAAGCGCGGCCAGATTCAGTGATTCAAGTACATTTCCGATATGGCACGAGCCGTCGCCAAAGCAGGTGAATGCGACGTGATTTTTGCCGTCGCGTTTGAGTGACCAGGCGGCACCGTTAGCCAACGGCACACCGCCACCGACGATTGCGTTCGTGCCGATAACGCCGGCCTCGTCCCATCGCAAGTGCATGGAGCCACCTCGGCCCTCACAAAAGCCCGGACTCAAACCCATGATTTCGGCCATGGTGCGGTAGACGAGTTCGTCGATCGCCTGCGGCGAGTCGCCCACATGCGACAGGCACTTGGCAAGAAAAACGTGATGGCCACGATGCGACCCATTGACCAGATCGCTGCTGCCGAGGCTGGACAAAACAGCGACCATCGCGCCTTCCTGTCCGATACTGACGTGCACGGGACCGTGCGCCAGCCCATCGCGGTCCAGCTGCAGCATCCCCTCTTCGAACGCGCGGATGATATGCATATGGTTGAGCATCCTGCGCAGCTCAGGGGCGCCGAGATCATCCCAGTCGGCGGCGGTTGCATCGAACTGCAACCACGGTGCCGCCAGTTTCAATTCTTTTGTTGTTGCCATAAACGATCTACCAATCGACCGCGACATACTGGGTTTCGAGAAACTCGTGCAGGCCTTCCTGTGACCCTTCCCGCCCGATGCCGCTCTGTTTGAAGCCGCCGAACGGTGCCGCCGGATCAGACACAAAACCCCGATTGATGCCGATCACGCCCGTCTCGAGGCGATCCGCCACCGCGAGTGCCCGGCCGATATTCCTGCCGCACACGTAGGCTGCGAGGCCAAAAATGGTGTCATTGGCCTTGGCGATCGCTTCGGCATCGTCATCGAACGGCACCAGGGTCGCGACCGGGCCAAAGATCTCGGTATGCAGGATTTCAGCCTTGGAGGGGATGCCGAGCAATACCGTCGGCTCGAAAAAGTAGCCGGGCCGATCGAGGCGCTTGCCGCCCGTCAAAGCCCTTGCACCCAGGCCGACGGCTTCGTCAACCAGCGACTCGACTTTGTCACGAGCGCTTGCATTCACCAACGGACCTACGTCAACACCGGGTTCCAGCCCGGGCCCGACTTTCAGGCGGCTCATCCTGTCTGCAAGGCGCGCTGCGAAGTCATCGATCAGGCTGGCATGAACGTAAAAGCGATTGGCGCCAATGCAGGACTCGCCGGCATTGCGCATTTTCGCAACCAGCGCTGCCTCGACACTTACGGTGAGATCAGCATCGTCCAAAACGATAAACGGCGCGTTACCGCCCAGTTCCATGGAGCAGTTGATGACTTTTTCTGCTGCTTTTGCCAGCAACACTCGACCGACCTCGGTCGAGCCGGTAAACGACAGTTTGCGGGTGCGATCGTCGCCAAGAATCGTATTTGATATCTGCGATGAATGTCGGGACGGCAGCAGATTCACGACCCCGGCAGGAACACCAGCCTCCTCGAACAGCTGCATCATCATCAGTGCCGTTAGCGGTGTCTCGGACGCCGGTTTCAATATCGTCGTGCATCCAGCGGCAAGGGCAGGGGCGATTTTCCGCGTGGCCATCGCCGCGGGAAAATTCCAGGGTGTAATCAACAGTGATACGCCAACCGGCCGTTGCGACACGAGAATGTTGTTAGCACCCGCGGGTGCGCGACCAAAGCGTCCCGAGAAGCGCACCGCTTCCTCGGCGAACCAGCGCAGGAAGCCGGCAGCGTAATTCACTTCTCCTGTGGCTTCCGCGAGCGTCTTGCCTTCTTCGCGAGAAATGACGGTGGCAAATTCCTCGCGGCGCTCGAGCATGAGATCGTACGATTTTCTGAGTATGTCTGAGCGTGCTAACGGCGCGCGAGCGGCCCAGGCGGGTCCGGCATCATGTGCAGAAGTTACCGCAGCTGTCGCATCGTCGGAGTTCGCACTGGCAACGCTTGCAATAACTTCTTCGGTCGCAGGATCGTAAACGTCGAAGCGTTCCCCACCACTGGAATTGCGCCACTTGCCACCGATATACAGGCCCGTTGGTATTTTCCGGAGTAGCTTGTCGCTCACTGCATTGTCCTGCTCAATACTTGTTCGCGATGAATAGGTCCTGTGCCGGGAACCGCGTGATGACGCGGCAGCCGTCATTGGTCACGACGACTTCTTCCTCGATTCTGGCAGCGCCGCTGCCGTCCGTGGCGGGACAATACGTTTCGAGTGCGAACACCATGCCTTCCTGGAGCTCGAAGGGCCGATCGAGCGAGACGAGTCGACTGATAATGGGTCGCTCGTGCAGCGCCAGCCCCAGTCCGTGTCCGAACTGCAACCCGAACGCCTCCATTTCATTCGCGAAACCAAACTCCGTGGCTGCCGGCCAAAGTGCCGCAATCTTGTCGGTCGTTACCCCGGGCCGGACCATCGCGATAGCACCGTCGATCCACTCTCGCGCCCGCTTGTAGGCGTCTTCTTGCCCCTGGGTTGAAAGTCCGACGTTCATAGTCCTGTAGTAGCAGGTTCGGTATCCCATGAAGGACTGGATCACGTCGAAGAACGCCTGGTCGCCAGGTCGATACATTCTGTCTGTGAAGTTATGTGGGTGTGGTGAGCAGCGTTCGCCCGACACTGCATTGATGGCCTCGACGTCGTCGGAGCCATTGTCGTACAGAAACTTGTTGGCGAGCGCCACAATCTCGTTCTCACGCGCTCCTGGTTTCAGATGCTCGGCGATCAAGTGATAAACCCCGTCCACCAGGGCGGCAGACTGGTTTAGCAGCACGATCTCGTCCATGCTCTTGATTTGCCGCGCATCCAAAAGTACCTGTTGCGCATCGCGGACTTCGATACCTTCCCGCTGCAGGGCAAACATCATCGGCGGTTCGACCACATCGACGCCCAGGGGCATATCGGCGACGCCTTCGTAGCGCAGCAGGTCGGCAATTTCTTTCGCGGCGTTTTTAAAGAGGTTAGCTTCTTCGGAAACGGATCCGCGCAGGCCCAGCATGCCCGCTCGACAGTGATCCGGCTTCAACCACGGAGCGAACAGGCGGTGGTGCGATGCCGCTGAGCCAAAATCCCACAGGTAGGGATCAGGCTTGCCGGTAAACAAGGCATAGCGACAGAACTTATCGCGGCTCCATTCGCCAATAACACTGCTGGTCAGGTAGCGGATATTGTTGTTGTCGAAGCACAGGATGGCGCCCAGATCAGAGCCGGCCAGCGCCTGCTGCGCACGGGATACCCTATATCGATGAAGGCGGCGAAAGTCCACGCGTTCTTCAAAATCCACGTTGGTGCGTCCGGGCGCTGCGAGGGGCCGTTCCCAGTTCCAACGCGGATCGAGATCGTCGGCTGTCGTGTGCGTGCCAGTAGACTCGGACATGAGCTCGTTCCTCTTCTTGTAAATCGGCCAGTGAATCGGCGCTGTGGATCGATGATTCAGCTCGCCCGCCGGGCTGCAGACGTGTGCATACTTTAGCGGCAAGCGGCCAGCAGATCAAGAGCTGGCCCGTATCGCGAGTCCCAGGCATTCGTCAGGGTTGATGCTTGTGTGCGGGGCGACAGGGTGATAGTGTCCGCACAGGCGATGGGTGCACACGTGCGCATTCCCTAACACACCGCCCAGCGAACCAGTAGTGCGCAGGAAGCAAATAAAAATTCAACGTAGCGTTTTATCAGGAGGGCGCGAGCATGAGTGCAGGAGATCTGTCGAAGTACACGCTGGGTTGGGTCGGCATGGGTCGAATGGGATATCCGATGGCGGAACGCCTGGCGAAAGCGGGTGCCGATCTGGCGGTGTGGAATCGCACACGATCGAAGTCGGAACCCCTCACCAAGCATGGCGCCAAGATCGTAGACAAACTGGTCGACCTTGCCAAGCGCGACATCGTCTTCTCGATGGTATCGACATCGGCCGACGTCAAGCACGTGTTGTTTGGCGAGAACGGAGTCCTGTCCGGTAAGGCGACGCCGAAGATTTTCGTTGAATGTTCCAGTATCTCGGTCGAAGCATCGGCCGAAATACGGAAAGCCGTCGAGGCGCGCGGCGCCAAGTACATCGCATCCCCGGTGAGTGGCAATGGCAAATGCGTCAAGGCGGGCAAGCTGGCGTTGGTGACGTCTGGACCGAAGGATGTCTTTGACGAAGTTCGCGTGTACCAGGAGATCATTGCCGGGCTGGGCGTAACTTACGTCGGCGAAGGCGAACTCGCACGGACCATGAAGATATGCCACAACGTGTATCTGGGTGTTGTGACGCAGTCACTCGCAGAGCTGACAATTCTTGCGCAAAAAGCGGGTGTTCCGCGGCATGCTTTCCTCGAGTTCATCAACAAGAGCGTGATGGGATCGATCTTTTCCAGGTACAAGACGCCTGGCTGGGTAAATCGGAGTTACACCACCACCTTTACGCCGGAACTGATGCGTAAGGATATGGATTTGGGGCTGAATCTTGCACGGCAATTCGAGGTTTCAATGCCGGTTGCAAACCTGACTCGCGATGTCATGCAGCAGTCGATGGGGCATGGTAATCGCGGCGATATGGACTTCAGCGTCTTGCTCGAATACATGGCGAAGTGCTCAGGTATCGACAATCTCGAAGCGGAAGGTGTCCAAGTGAGTGACGGGCTTGAGGCTACCTGACAATGCCGACCTATGTTTACGAGATCATCGCGCCGAATTCGGCTGCCGAGCCAGGCCGCTTCGAAGTATTTCAGAGAATGAGCGATGCGCCGCTCACGGTTGACCCGGGCAGCGGCAAGCCAGTCAGGCGCATCGTGACCGTTGCGGTCGGCATCAAGCTAAAAGGGCTCAAGCGAAGCACCGTCGTGAACAAGAAGAGCGCAGCCGCGACTGCTTGCGGATGCGCCAGGCGATGAACAAGCCGGTGCACGCCGTGGTCGTCGCGTTTGTAATGTGTTTTGTGCTGCCGATCGCCGCCTACGCCAACGACAGCTCGCACTCGGGGACTTGGCGCGTTGTCGAGGCACGCACTTGGTGGAGCGATGGAGCGCCACCCAAAGGCTTCAGCCTTGCTCTCATCCTGCAGTTTTCAAGGAACAATTTCGTCTATCGGTCGGTCAATGACACTGACAAGAGCAAACCGCCGCAGGAATTCGAGTTCGCGACGAAGCTCGACGGCGCGGTCCAGGATGTGCCGGACCGGAAGGCGGGCGATTTTGACCAGATTTCGTTTCAGGAGATCAGCGCCAGTCAATATCGAATGCTTCGATGGCTCAAACGCGACTTGGTCGCCGTCCAGTTCTGGACGTTCAGCGCGGACAACAAGGAAATGGTTCGTCGCGGGGCCACGAAGACTTCGTCCGGGCCGTGGCACGCATATGAAGAGTGGTTCGTTCGCCAATGAAAGCGGGGCAAGCCCAGAGGAGCGTTACTGTGCTAACAACACGAAGACAGGTGCTGATCGCCATCTCCCAATTGGCAACCGCCGCGACGTTGGTGTCTTGCACCCGATCCGCGGATCAGGCCGCCGCAACCGCCGGCAATACCAATCTGGAGTTGTTAGCCAGCGTTGCTTACGACATCCTTCCCTTTGCTGAATTGCCTGCGGAGTTGTACGTCAAGGCAGCGCAGCAGATTCTGGATTTGAAAGACAACCATGTTGTCGCCGGTTTGGAGAAACTGCGTGATGCTAGCCACAACGCCGCGTGGAAAGATGTTCCGGAAGCCGAACGCGTGGCGATCCTGTCTTCCCTGCAAGACAGTCCATTCTTCGGCGTGGTGCGCGCCAATACCCTGAAAGTGTTGCTGCGTGACCCGGCGACCTTTGCCATTGTCGGCTATGGCGGCTCCACTATTCAGTACGGCGGTTACATCAGTCGTGGATTCAACGACATCAATTGGTTACCTGCAGCAAAGAACCAGTAAGGAGGGGACGCAATCATGGCGGCCAGATTCGATTTGAACGATCAATCCGTCGTGGTGATCGTCGGTTCCGGCGCGGGTGGCGGAGCCCTGGGAAGAGAGCTGTCCACAAGGGGCATTAAAGTTGTCTGTTTCGAAGCAGGTCGCCGCCTGCAATTGTCGGACATCGAGAACGACGGGCCCAAAATGGGCGCGAAGATGAGCTGGCAGGATCTGCGCTATGGCGAAGGCGATATTCCCAAGACCAATCCGGTTTACTCCTGCAAAACCGTGGGCGGAACAACGACCCACTGGACGGCAAACTGCCCGCGTTTTCGGGATTTTGAATTCAGGGCCTTGAGCACCTATGGACAATTGGAAGATTGCAACCTCGCCGATTGGCCACTGACCCTGAAAGACATGGAGCCCTTTTATGGTCGCGCCGAAGCGATGCTCGGCGTAACCGGCACACACGGAATTCCGCGTCTTCCGGAAAGCAACAACTTCAAGGTCATGGCGGCCGGTGCGCGTAATGTCGGCTACAAAGACTTTGACACTTACAACATGGCCATCAATTCAGAGACGCGCGATGGGCGCGCGGGCTGTCTGCAAACCGGTTTTTGCTCCAGCGGCTGCTTTATCAACGCCAAGTGGACCACCTTGTTCACGCACATTCCGCAAGCAGAAGCCACGGGCTATTTCGATTTGCGTCCCGAGTGCATGGTGACTCAAGTGCTCACCGACGACAAAGGCAAGGCCACGGGCGTGCGTTACGTCGACAAGGACGGCAACGCGTTTGAGCAAAAAGCCCGCGTAGTTTGTCTCGCTGCTAACGTGGTCGAGACCACGCGTCTGCTGTTGCATTCAAACACCGCCAGGTTCCCTGACGGCCTTGCCAACAGCAGCGATCAGGTGGGCCGCAATTACATGCGCCAAGTCGCGACGACAGTTCTTGGACTGATGCCGCATGAGGTACACTTTTACAAGGGCACACAGACCGCCGGCGTGATTCGCGATGAGGTCAAGCACGATACGACTCGTGGATTTTCAGGCGGCTATCAAATGCACACTTTGAGTCTGGGCCCGGAACGGGTTGCCGCCATCATGGACCCGAACGGTTGGGGCAAGAATTACGCAGCTTTGCTGCGCAAATACAAGAACATCGCGGGTCTCAACGTCAACGGTGAAGATCCTCCGCAGCAGAACAATCGCATCACGCTGCATCCCACGGAAAAAGACCGATTCGGAATGCCTGTTGCAGTGGTGAACTATCGTTTCCACAAGAATACTTTGGCAATGCTCAAACATGCGCAGGGAAAAGCGGATGCCATGTATCGTTCGCTCGGCGCAACCGAGGTGTTTTTCACCACACTCTTTGGCGCCACTCACAACATGGGCACAGCGCGCATGGGTAAGGATGCAGCGACCAGTGTGTGCAACAAGTGGGGACAAACACACGACATCAAGAATCTGTTTGTGTCCGATGGCAGTCTTTTTGTGACGTCCGCCTCGGCCAATCCGACTCTGACGATCATCGCACTGGCGTTGCGGCAGGCGGAATATCTGGCGCAGCAACTGAAGAGCGGCGCAGTGTAGGCATTAGAGCGCGCACCTTACTTCTTGCCACGCGAGCGACGCGGATGCATGCTTCGGGAAAATCAATGGGCGAAAAACTTATGCTGCCAATCGATCGACGCGCCTTCATCACCAGCCTGGGCGGCGCCACCGCCGTGGGACTGATGAGCCACGAGGCGAAGGCCGATGCACTGGAAGCAGTGCTGAAGGCGCAGGCAGCCAATGTGCCGGCCAGCGCAGGGGCGGCCCCCCAGAAGTTCCCGTCGGTGGCGGAATTGCAGGCGGAGATTCCCACGCGCTCCTGGCGGCGCGGAACCGGCTTTCTTTTTCTCAACAGAGAAGTCAACGGCAAGGTGTCGCTGCTCCCGAAGTTACCGGCGCAGCCCACGCTGGTGGATTTCTTCGCGTTGCGTTTCGACCGGGAACGCGAGCACTGCCTGCAGAGCGCGAATGTCGCGCTGCAGCGCGGCGCGGATGAGGAGGTCATTCTGGCTTGTCTGCTGCACGACACATCGCAGGAGCTGATCAGGACCGAACATGGCTGGTGGGGTGCGCAGATGTACGCGCCGTATGTCCCGGAGCGCATCACGTTTGCGATTCGCTACCACCAGGCGCTGCGCTTCTACGCGGATTCGAAAGCCGGCTATGAATATCCGGAACTGTACTACCGGGTGTTCGGCCACGACTATGTGCCCGATGCGCACACCAAGGCGATGTACGATTTTGCGCGCAAACATCGCTGGTATGACGCTGCGCGTCAAGTGACGGTCTGCGATCTTTACGCGTTCGATCCTAACGTGAAGGTTTCGATCGAGCCGTTCCTCGATATTATCGGGCGCCACTTCAAGCAGCCGAAGCTGGGACTGGGCAACGACAACAGCGCGGTGGCGCATATGTGGCGCTCGATGCGCAATCCAGATTCTCCGTTATAGAACCTGCATCATCGCGCGCTTGCCTTCCTCCAGAGCGCCTATCCAATCCCCGCGTGCTCCCAACTCCGAGTGACCGAAGGCGATACGGCCAAAGGGCTTACGCAGGACTTCGCGCGGAGGAGGGTTGCCATCCGTGCCAAAGAAGAACCCCGGCGGAGGTGTCGGCATCGCGTGCCCCCAGCGGTTCAGCACGATTCCAGCAATGTCACGTCGCGCATTGAAGCCGCCGGCCGAGAACACTCGCTGCATCTGTTTGACTATCTGCCGCTCATAGTCCGCGTACGAAGTACCGTAGAGTTGAGCGCGGCCGGCAGGGCCCTCTGCTTCCAAGGGCAGGTCTGGGTTCTGCATCGGCGCATAAAGGGTCATAACGATCGGTTTGTCAGGGTGAAAGGGTGTGGGGCTACCACCTATCACCATGGGTTGCCGGATCGTGCCGAAGAATCCAAAGCCGTCAAACCACCGGCCAGCGCCGAATCCAAGCTTGTCGAGGAAGCGCCAGTTGCGCAGGGCCACATTCACCATGAGGATGGGCTCGTAGAAAAACTGGTCCAGTGCGCTGCGATAGTCGTTAGGAAGGTCACGCACGATGTGTTTGGCCACCCAGCTCCCGATGGCCACCACTGCGGCGCGGGCTGTCACACGATAGAGCCGGCCACCTTTCTCATACACGACACTAACAAGTTCGGCCGTCTTGGGAGCGCCCTCGGGCCTGATTCTGACCACGGTCGAGCTCAAACGCATGCGACGGTTTGCGTCTGCTCGATCCAGCGCGGAAAAGTTCACCGGGTTGTTGGCAATCGCTTCGAAGGATTTGGAACCCTGAATGGCGTCCGGAAAGATGGCTTTCACGAAGTGGCGCAGCAGCGTGGCATTGCCGCCAGGAAAACTCATCCAGCGAGAGCCCAATTCTGCTTGGGCGCTTCCATTGGGAAAACGGTCCACACCCGGGATAAGGCCTGCCGCTGCGTACGCGGATACTTTTGCAGAGTGACCGGCGATGCCCATGATGGGAGTGACGTAAGGCAACACCTCGGAGCTCAGACCCATGACCTTTGTCACCAGATCGCCAAACGTGATGCGGTCGAGCCAGGCATCGCTTTTGTCATGCTTGAGCTGTGGCCTGCGATCCCGTAAGGCCAGTAACTCTTTCTTGAAGGTGTCCGGCCAAGGCGCTCGCTGCAAATCGCCATCCCAGATGTTCTTGACCCAGACGCCTTTACCTTGAGTCAGTGAGTTCTGAAAAAAATATCCGACGGTGGCGGACTGCTCACCGTAATAGAAGGGTCCTGACGTCGCCTTCGGGAACACGATGGAAGGATCGCCACTTTCAGGCTGCGCGAACTGGAACTGGTCTGGCAAACCCAGCTCCTGCCAATAGTTTGCGCCGCGCACATCCGTCGCTTTGGGCAGAAGAAAATTGATCGATGCCTGGGCTCCGGCGATGCGGTAGCCATCGACGGCAAATTCGTTTGACTTGGCGAAGCCGCCAAAGATCGAATTGTTGTCGAGGAGCAGGCACTTGCCATCAGGTCTGTGTTTCTGAAACTCGTACTGTGCACTGATCCCTGCGAACCCGCCGCCAACGATCACCACGTCGTAGTGCTCGTGGGTGTCGATGACATTGGGCAGCTCACCTTCGTAGACCCGATCGCGGATACTGTGCGCTGCGCTCAGCACATTTGCGGTGTTGCCGTTGGAGAAGCGATAGTCGCCCACACCGCCATACCCTGTCCAGGCACGCCCCAATTCCTGCGCGGCTGCCGGGCTGGGCCTGTGCAGCAGGGCGGCACCCGCGCCCACAAGTGTGGTACCGACGAAATCGCGACGCGTCACGCGTGCACTCAAATGCAAGTCTTTGCTATGCGGATCCTGCGTCTTCATGACTAGAACGGGTAGCGACCGCGACCGCGCGTCATGGTTGTTAGGCGGATCTCGGTGAAATCTTCGATCGCATAGTGACCGGACCGTCCCCAGCCGCTGTCCTTGACGCCGCCATTGGGCAACGAGGGTTCGCTGGCCATGGTCGCGCCATTGACATGGACCATGCCGCAATCGAAACGCTGCGCCATTTCAAGCCCACGCTCATGATCGGCCGTGACGATGCCGGCGCTGAGGCCATAGCGTGTATCCAGCGCCTTGGTCATGGCTTCCTCGGCGTTGTCGACCGCTTCAACGACGACGACCGGACCGAAAGTTTCCTCGCGGCAGATTGGTGCGTTCGCGGGCGCGTGCGTCAGAATCGTCGGCTCGAAGACGCGTCCATTGGCTTTGCCGCCAGTGACCAGTCGCGCGCCGTCCGCGAGTGCTGCCTTGACTCGCGCATCGACGTCGCTGAGCGCACGCTCGGTGATCAACGGGCCGATCACCACGCCCGGCAAGATGGGATCGCCGGATTTGAGTGAGCGAGCCTTGGCCGCGAGGCGCGTGACGAACTCATCATGAATCGGGCGCTCGATCAGGATCTTGCGCGCATTCATGCAGATCTGACCCTGATGGAAGAAGCCACTGAACGCCGCGAGATCGACCGCGTGTTCCATGTCCGCGTCGCGCAGGATCAGCAGCGGGTTGTAACCGCCGAGCTCGAGCACAATGCGCTTCAGCGCCTGGCCGGCGCGCGCCGCCAGTTTGCGCCCGATAGCCGCGGAGCCGGTGAAGTTGATGCTGCGTACCGCCGGGCTCTCGAAGAATACATCGGCGATTGCGCCCGCCTCGCCCGGCGCGTGCGTCACCACATTGATCGTGCCCGCTGGGAAGCCGGCTTCTTCCAGTACTTCGGCGATCATGATGCCGGCGCACAACGGTGCCTCTTCCGAGGGCTTCAGCACAACGGTATTGCCAAAGGCCATCGGCAACACGACGGTGCGCAAGCCCAGGCTGAAGGCGCTATTCCACGGCGTGAAGCCCGCGACCACTCCCATCGGCTTGCGCACCACCATCGCGAAGCGACCCGGTGTATCACTGGGCAGCACCTCGCCGACCGGAAGATAACACCAGCTGGCGGTTTGCCGCAGCAAGTCAGCCGCCCACTTCACCTGGAAGTTCGAGTAGGCGCCGCCGCCGCCGGTCTCCAGCGCCAACGCCCGCACGATATCCGCACTGCGCTTTTCAACGATGTCCGCGGCTTTCAGGAACAGGTGCTGGCGCTCGCGTGGCGACATCGCTGCCCATGCCGGGAATGCAGCCGCGGCCGCAGCCACGGCCGCTTCTGCCTCGGTCCGTCCGCCGGCGGCGACTTCGGCAAACACCGCGCCGTCGAAGGGATTGCGATCAACAAAACTGCGGCCGCCAGCCGCGCTCCATTGACCGTTGATGAAGTGGGTCGTGTGCCCCGTGGCCTGACGATTCGATGCTGAGTCATTCATATGTTAGGTTTCGGCTGGTGACAAAGCAGACCAGCTCGACTATTTTCCTTACAAAAGATATATTTACATTGTACTTGAAAATCCAGTATCGCAAGCTCGGGAGTCAATAGTCCATGTCCATTAGCGCCCTCGATCCGCGCGTCGACCAGCTTGCGCAGCCGATGAGCGCACATCAGAAGATTGCGATCTTCGTGATCGTACTGCTCTGCATGGTCGACGGTCTCGATGTCATGGCCATCACGTTTGCCGCACCCGCCATCAAGGTACTCTGGGGCATCAATCAGGCACAGGTTGGATTGGTGCTGTCGTCCGCGTTGCTGGGCATGGCCGCGGGATCGCTGTTCCTTGCGCCGCTGGCTGACATCATCGGGCGACGACGACTGATCTTTCTGAGCCTGGTGATGATGATCGCCGGCACGCTATGGACTGCAACCTGCCTCAGCGTCATCGAATTGATGTGGTCGCGGGTATTCACTGGACTCGGCGTCGGCGCCATGGTCGCCGTGATAAGCCCGATGACCGCCGAGTACGCCAATTCACGCAGCCGCGATTTCTGTCAGACCATGTTTGGCATCGGCTTTCCGATCGGCGGCCTTCTGGGCGGGGTGCTTGCCGGCACGCTGCTGCCGACGTACGGCTGGACCGCCATCTTCTACGTGGCTTCGGCCCTTGGGCTGGTGCTGTTGCCAGTCGTCTGGCTGTACCTGCCAGAACCGATCGCGCCGATGATAGCCAGGCCAAAGGACAACACGCTGGCTCGCGTCAATGCGTATCTGCAACGCTGCGGCCGTCCGACGATTGCTGCGCTCCCGCCGCCACCCGCCAGCGCAAGGATCACACCATTGAAGGCGCTGTTTTCTTCCGGGATGGCCGGAGTCACGCTGTTGATCACTACCATTTACTTCATGCACGTTGTCACTCTGTTCTTCGTGCAGAGCTGGGCGCCATCGCTGGTAGCCAGCCTGGGATTCGCCCCTGGCCAAGCCGCCAAGATCGCTGTGTTCGTCAACGTAGGCGGCATCATCGGCGGATCCCTGCTCGGCGCGAGCAGCATGCGTCTGGGCCTCAAGAATCTGGTGATCACCGCCATGTGCGGCGGTGCGATTGTCACCGCGCTGTTTAGCCTGCTGCCACCGTCGTTCGTGCTGCTCGCGCTCGGCTCCGCTGCGATGGGCTTCTTCCTGCAGGCTGCCATCATGGGTCTCTATGCCGTGGTCGCACGCACCTTCCCGGCCGACATGCGCGCTAGCGGCACCGGCTTCGTCATCGGCGTCGGCCGCATCGGCAGCGCCATCAGTCCGATCATGGCAGGCATGCTGATGAGCGAAGGGTTGTCACGCAGCAACGTTGCGTTCGTGATGGCGGCGCCGGCACTACTCGCGGCACTGTTGTTGCTCAAGTTCGGCGTGAAGGCGCCGGATACGCCCTGATCTAACCTCGCAGAAATTATGTCCTGCCTAACGTCTCGTGCTTCATTTTTTGCACCGCAGCCGCATAGGGCGCCGTTGCGACGGTGACACGAACTTGTGTTTGCTGGTGACGTTCGACATGGGGTTTTCTCGACCCACCGTCCGGCTCTCCCCAGGTGAGCAGAACCTCGGTTCCTGGAATGGCGTGCGTGGCATCCATCGTGGCCAGTGACAGAAATTCCTTCTCGTTAGCGCTGTAGCCGCAAAAACCTGAAATGCCAACAACCTTGCCGCCCTGATCGCGAACCGCATCGGCTTGTGGGAAGCCATATGACGCCACAGGGAAATCCAGGTATTTGAAAGGCATGCCGGGCGCGAACATGGAAGCCTGGATGCGCGCAACGTCGTCTTTATTCCAGACCAGGGTTACCTTGCTGCGACGCGGCCCGGTCGCCATTTTCTCAAGTGCTTTGCGGCCGACAAACTCATGATCGAATTTCATCATGCGATCGACGCCCATGTGCCACGGCGTGACGTAGTAGTCCTCAATGTTGCGCGAGCGGAAACTGCCACTGAGTTGTGCTTTCCCTTCCCACGAGTCTGCCGGCAGCCACTGCCGGTATTCTTTGAGTTTTTCATCTGTGTAAACGGCGGGCAGCGGGTATCCCAGCCAACCGCTTTCAGTCAGAGTGCTGAAATATGCCAGCCGCCCCCCAGCGACGAGGCCGTGCTTTTCGCCAGCCCGCAACAACGCGTTACGCACCAAATCCCCTTGTGCAGCGGGGCCCGACATCTCCACGCCTTTGTGGCCCGCCATCCCGTGTCGCAGGGCGAGAACATTGACGCCGGCGATCCTGACTTGCGCGGTGCGAAAAAACGGAATATCGGGTACGTTGCCCTCAACCACATCCTTAAAAACTTTTTCCGCGTTAGGCCCGTCCATGCCAAAGCGGAAATTCACGCGAGTGGGCGTTTCGGGCGATGTGGGTCCTTCGCGAAAAATCGAGACATCGTAGCCACCGGTCTCGGCGTTGTACTGCAACCAGTTGTGCAAGTGCATACCGCTGATTAATTCGAAGCTTCCGTCCCGGAGGTAATGCAGTACAGACTCGCCAATGACCTGGCCGTTATGATTGCAGGCGACATATTGTTTTGCGCGACCCGGTTCGAAATTGGCGAAGCTGTTGATGCCAAAATCGCTCAGCAAGCGCAAAGCGTCTTTGCCTTTTAAAAACAATTCCGGCATGTGGTGCGTTTGGTCGAACAGCACGGCGGTCTCCCGCCACGCGCGTTGCTCATTGCGCCAATTCGAATATTCCGCAGGCACGGGAGAAGATCCAGGCCGGTTCCTGCTGTGCGGCGAAACAGTGTCATTGTAAAAATAATCAATGAGATCTGGCACAGAATCGATCAGCTCTGCGAGCGACCGCTTTTTTTGTTGTGGTACCACGGCAAGATCCCCGCGGTTGGCATCTCGAGAATTTCGACGTGCACCCTGCCACCGCATCCTTGGGACATTATACCGAAATGAGTGCACACGTGTGCCATTTTCACCACAATGTCCAATGAAACAGTGGTGCGCAGCAAGCCAGCAATCATTCAACCGACATCATTCAACCCAGCGCTTGATCTGCTAGCCGCTTAACGCTATAGTATGCACACGTCTGCAACAATGAAGACTGATTTCACGTCAACGACCTTGAGAACGAACCCGGTGCACGACTGGTCACCGAGTCGCAACTCAATATCTGTCCACGCATAATTTTAAGTAGCTTTAGTTTAAGGAGATCGATTGTGAAACTCATACCGATGATCGCCGTTGTCGCAGTTTGCGGCGTTATTGTGCCGGTGGCAGCACAGACCCCAGCGACAGATAACGCCCCGCGCGCGACCACCGCCAACAATGAAGTACTTGAAGAGGTGGTTGTTAGTACGCGTATTGTGCGCGATGGCTATGAAGCCCCGACGCCGACTTCGGTGCTTGGATTAGCGGAAATCCAGGCCAACGCGCCAAAAAATATCGCTGATTTCGTCAACCAATTGCCTTCGTTTGCCGGCAGCAACACGCCATCCGTCACGACGGGCAGCGTCGGCGCCGGCCTTGCGGGCATCAATTCATTGAATCTGAGGGGACTGAGTAACAACGCCCTCAATCGAACATTGGTACTCCTAGATGGGCGGCGCGTGCCGGCTTCCGCCGCCACCGGATTGGTAGACATCAACACGCTTCCTCAGGAGCTCATCACGCGCGTCGATGTGGTGACCGGAGGCGCATCAGCCGCATGGGGATCAGACGCGCTCGCGGGCGTGGTCAATTTCACCCTGGACCGGAAGTTTACCGGGCTGAAGGGTAACGCTCAGGGCACCAGCACGACGCATGGCGACAATCGGGGCTACAACGTCTCGCTGACCGGAGGTACTGGTTTCGCCAACGACCGCGGCCACGTCATCCTGAGCGGGGAAATTGCCAAGTCCGACGGCATAGAAGGTCTTCCTCGGGATTGGTACAAAGGCTACAAGACCCTAGTCAATCCCGCATACACCACGACAAATGGTCAGCCCTTTTTGATCGTGCGTGAAAACAGCGGCTACCGTGTCGCGACGCCGGGCTTGATCATCAATACGGGACCTTTGCGGGGCACGTATTTCGGGCCGCGCGGCACTCCCGCGCAACTCAATACCGGGTCACTGGCCGGAACCACCGGTTTTGTGGGCGGCGATTGGCAGTACGCCGACTTTGCGCGGACGGGCGATCTTGAAGCGCGGATTGCGCGCCAGAGCTTTTTTGGGCTCGTCAGCTTCGATGTGACCGACAATCTGGAACTATTCGCTGAAGCGTCCTATGGTTCTTCGGATATTTTCAGCAGGGCCATCGATCAGTTCAATCTTGGAAATCTGACGATTCGGCCCGACAACGCATTTCTCCCGGCAAACCTCGCCGCGATACTGGTGGCGGACGGTCAGCCGACCTACGGCGCTGGCTCTCTGAACGCCGATCTCCCCGCACTCACTGCGGACAACACCCGCTCGTTGCAGCGTTATGCGGTCGGTCTCAACGGTAGCTTTAATGCGGGTGGCAGCGACTGGTCGTGGAAAGCCTATGTGCAGACAAGTCGTGCCAACATCACCAATCGGTCATTGGCCAGCATTACGTCCCGCTATCGCCAGGCGATCGACTCGGTGCGCAATGCCAGTGGCGCCATTGTCTGTCGGGTGAACGCGGATGCGATCACGACCAACGATGATCCTGCCTGCGTGCCCTACAATATCTTCGGTACAGAGACCGCCTCCCAGCCAGCCATCAACTATGTAACGGGCACGGCTTGGCTAAAAACCCAGCTGGTGCAGGACGTGGCTGCGGTGTCTTTCCAAGGTGAACCGTTCTCAAGCTGGGCCGGCCCGATTTCCCTGGCGGCTGGCCTCGAACACCGCCGGGAAAAGGTCGGCGGCAGCAATGATGCACTGTCCGAGACCAACTCCTATTTCGCGGGAAATTTCCACGCAACCATCGGATCCTATAACGTATCCGAAGGCTTCGTCGAAACGGTGATTCCGCTGGCGGTGGACCAGGCTTGGGCCAAAAAGCTCGACCTGAACGCGGCCGTGCGCGCCACGAAGTACAGCACCTCGGGGAACGTCACAACCTGGAAGGCGGGCCTCACCTATTCGCCAATTGATGACATTACCTTTCGTGCGACGCGTTCGCGTGACATACGCGCACCGGCCCTGTCCGAGCTGTTCGCAGCCGGAATCGCCGGCACGAGTACACTCGCCGATCCGTTCCGCAACAACGTCAGCGCCACGATCATTACGGTGACGTCCGGAAATCTGAAACTGGTACCCGAAAAAGCGGACACGACTGGCATTGGCATGGTGTTTAAGCCACGGTTCTTGCCGGGGTTTACCGCTTCAGTTGACTACTACAACATCGACATTCAAGGAGCGATCGGTGCCTTCGATGCGCCGACCATCGTCAACGGCTGTTTCGTGGGGATCACGACCTTATGCAGCGCCATTGTGCGTGACGCAGGCGGCAGCATCGTCCGAGTCAATGCGTCGCCCTTCAATGCCAATTCGCAGAAGGCGCGCGGCATCGATATCGAAGCCAGCTACCGGAAGTCCCTGGATACCCTCGTCTCCAGCTGGGCCGGCGATTTGACCCTGCGCTTGTTCGCGACGCACTACCTCAAGAACTTCACCGACTTCGCTAACCCGCTAGCCGTGGACACGAATACCGTAGGCGTAAACACGACCCTTGGCCCTCCAGACTGGAGATTCTTGGCCTCGGCAAGCTATGACAATGGGCCGACAACGGTCACATTGACCGGCCGTGGATTGAGCAAAGGGGTTTACAGCAACGAATATCTCGAGTGCACGACAGGCTGCCCAACGTCGATCCCCGCTCGTATCACCACGGATAATAACCGTATCGCCGGCTCGGTCTATCTGGATGCGGCGTTTAGCTATCAGTTGAAAGAGTCGACGTCGATTTTCGTGACGGTTGCCAACTTTTTGGATAAGGATCCGGCGCCGGTCCCGACATCGCAGAACATCGGCAATGCGCCCCAGGGGATAAACCGTGTGCTCTACGACGCCGTGGGTCGTACATTCCGAGTTGGCGTGCGATTCAAGATGTAGTTGAGGCAGAGGCGGGACTGGTCCGGCCCCGCCTCTGTCGCTATGCTCCAAGTTTACGTACCGGAGAAATAGCCATGGACAATGCACACCGCACCCGCACCTCTTGGATTACCTGGCTGTCGGCGGCCGTGCTGCTCAACTGCGGCGCGACGGCATGGGCTCACCACTCCTTTGCCATGTTCGATTTGCAGCATCCGCTGGAGGTGAAGGGAACCGTCAAAGAGTTTCGTTTCGGCAACCCGCACAGTTGGATCATTCTTTCCGTAAAGGACAAAAAGGGGAAGGCGGTGGACTACCCTATAGAAACCAACGGTTCGTTCTATCTGGCCAAGAGGCAAGGATGGAAACGCGACAGTTTGAAGTTTGGCGACGTGATCGTCGCCCGCGTCCACCCGATGCGCGATGGCGCGCCGGGCGGCGATTTGATCAGAGCGACACTGAGTGACGGCCGCAAGTTGATTGCCCGAGTCGAGACTCCGAAATGAGGTTGAATTTCTGGTCCTGCGCCGTTTTGGTTGTTCTCTTGGGCGCGAGCGGTGTGCAGGCCGCTGAGGAGGGCGAGACGTTAGGTGCCCTTGCCAAGGCCAATTTGGCCAAGCCGCGCCCCGCCGCGCCGGTCGATTTCACGGGAACCTACAACTTCAAAGTGGAAGGCACAGACGCGAACGGTCATGAGTTTCTGCCCCATCCCAAGCTGAAGCCCGCCGCTGCTGCGTTCTTGAAGAAAAAGACAGCCTACAGGGCGAAAGGGTTCGAATACCTCGAGAACGCGGGTACCTGTTGGCCGTATGGCGTACCGCAAATCATGACGCGGTATTGGCCCGTGCAATTCATTCAGCTGCCGACGATGGTGCTGGTCCTTTCAATGGTCACCGGCAACGTGCGGCGGATTTACACCGACGGACGTAAACATCCTGCCGAGGAGGATCTCGCATTGACCTACAACGGTCATTCGATTGGTCACTGGGAAGGCAAGGCACTCGTCGTGGATACGGTCGGCTTCACCGGCGTCCGCCATTATGTTTCAGATGGGGTGCCCGGCGGCGAGAAACTCCACGTCGTGGAACGTATCAGCCTGAGCGCGGATGGAAATACGCTCCAGAACGAGTTCACGATGACCGATCCCGACAATTGGGTGGGCGAATGGAAAAACACCAAACGTTACACGCGCGAGGAATATACGGACATCCAAGAGCATATTTGTATTTATGAGGAAGAAGCGAAGCTTCCGGCATTCAAGAGAAATCTCAGCAAGTAGCCATGTTCAGGTCCCTAGCCGAGCAGATCGCCAATTCGAACCTGAGCCTGATTCTTCAGAATACCTCCTGGGTAGTGCCGCTAACGCAGTCGATACATATCGTTGCGCTGTCGGTGTTGTTTGCCTCAGTGCTGATGATCAGTCTGCAATTGCTGGGCGTCGGCGCCAGGAGTCGCAGCGTTTCGCAGGTGGCGGGTACGCTGTTGCCGTGGATGTGGCGCGCGTTGCTAGTGTTGCTCCTGACCGGCATGCTACAGGCCTTCATTGAGCCCGTGCGCCAGTTCATTACGCCGATTTTCTGGTTCAAGATGCTGCTGGTTGCATCGCTGGCGCTGCTGACACTCTGGTTCTCGCACACGCTGCGCGCCAATGTTGCCGCGTGGGATGCACCGGCCACGCGTCCCGCAGTAGCGAAACTGTTCGCCGTCGTGTCGATCATTGGCTGGAGCACGGTCATCGTATTCGGTCGGTTCATCGCCTACGTCTGGGCCGATTACCTGTAAGGAAAGGCGACCCCATGGCGACACCGGAATTCATCCTGGCATTGCAGGACAGTGCGCTGGCAGTTTTCATCCGTGGTGAAAGCGCCGGCGGCGAGTGGGCCTTCCCGATCGTCGAGACGGTGCACGTGATGGCGCTGGCCGTCGTCTACGGCAGCATCGCGATGGTGGATCTGCGGATGCTCGGCATCACCTGGCGCGACGTTCGTTTGTCGAAGCTGGCTGACGAAGTCTTGCCCTGGACCTGGATCGCGTTCCTGATCGCGGCGTTCAGCGGTTCGCTGATGTTTATTGCCAAGGGCGATATCTACTGGAACAACTTGGAGACCCGCCTGAAGTTCCTTTGCATGGCGCTGGCTGGCGTCAATATGGCGATCTACCAGTTCGGCATGCACCGGCGCGTCAGCGAGTGGGACCTGCGCCTGCCGCCGCCGCGGGCCGTGCGCCTGGCGGGGGCATTGTCCATCACGTTGTGGACCGGCGTGGTGTTCTTCGGCCGATGGATCGGCTTCACGACCCAATAGCTGTCAACGCAGCCCGGATCGTGCCCTGTTGGCGCGCGCACTACTTCTTCGTGTCGGTCGGCAGGATTTGGTCCGGGTACCAGAAAACCTTGTGGCAGGCCTCACACACCTCGTCCAGCGTGGCCCCATGCTCCACGATCGCCTCGGTGTCCTTGCGATCGATGTCGGCCAGCAGCGTCAGGCTGATATCACGCATTGCGCCGGCGAATCCCAGCAACTGGTCATGTTGCGTATCGAGCCGCCGCTGGATCTTGTCCACCTCCAGCGGGGCGACGTCTTCAATGGTCGTCGTGCCACGAGCGACGCGGCGGCCCGGCACCGCGATCAAATTGGCGGATTCCACCAGCACGATGGCCTTTTGCCGGAGTTGATGCCACTCGCCAGCGGTGTGCGGCACAAAATCGTGCGTGCCCTGGGCATCGATCTTGGTCGAGACCGCTTGCCAAATGTAGTCCGCGGCTGGATCGACCACGGAGTCCATCACTTCCTGGAACGTCGCCGTGGGCTGGTAGAGACTCGCTGCCCCGGCCTGGGTTGCGGCCTGGGTCGCAGCGGCCGGTGGCTGCTGCTGCGCGCAGCCGCCAGCCAGCAGCGTCGCACCGAACGCGCATGCAAGGGCAAAAGTCTTCAACATGGGCATCTCTCCTGTTAGGAATAGCTTTGTTAGGAATGGCTTTGGCATCAGTGCTGGCCAGCACGCGTTAGGGTGATGCTGCGGGTACCGTCGATTTCACAGCGTACCACATCGCCAGCCTCTAAACATGCAGCTGGTTAGCAATCGGCAAGCGACGTACGCGAATGCCTGTGGCGCGGAACACGGCGTTACACACGGCGGGTGCGAGCGGTGGCACGCCGGGTTCGCCTACACCACCTAACGGTGCGTCACTGCCAACAATATGCACGTCGATTTTGGGCGCTTCGTTCAGCCGTAACACACGGTAGCTATCAAAATTTCGTTGCAACACCTGGCCGTCTTCAATGGCAATCTCGCCGTGCAAAGCGGCGGAGAGCGCGAAAATGATGCTGCCCTCCATTTGTGCCACGACCTGGTTTGGATTGATCGCGATGCCGCAATCGACGACGCAGGTAACGCGATGCACGCGCAAATTGCCAGAACGAACCGATACTTCTGCAATTTGACCTACAATTGTTCCGAACGATTCATGCAACGCGAGCCCATGAAAGTGGCCTGCTCTGAGAGTCTTGCCATAGTTGGCTGCAGCAGCGAGCTTGTCGAGCACCGCCAGATGACGAGTCTTGCCGACGAGCAGACTGCGGCGCAGCTCAAGTGGATCTCGGTGACCCAGCACTGCAAGTTCATCCAGAGTCGTGTTAGTCACGAACCCGTTGATGGAGTGCCCGACGGAGCGCCACCAGAGTATGGGTACGCTTTGCTCGGTGTTGTGAACTTCCACGCGCAAATGCTCGATTGGGTAGGGCATATCGGCGGAACCTTCCACACTGGTTCTGTCGACGCCATTTTTTACGACAAATTTCTGAAACGGCGACTTGGCGTGTACGTTTTGCCCAACGATGACGTGATGAAACGCCACAGGCCTGCCGGCAGTGTCGATGCCTGCACGCACGCGGCTGACATTTGACGGACGATAGTAGCCGCCGCGCATATCATCATCGCGTGTCCAGAGCGTCTGCACCGGCACATCCTCGCCATTGGCCACATGGGCGGCTTCAACTATAAAGTCGGAGTCTCCCGTGCCACGCCGACCGAATCCGCCGCCCAGAAACAGTGTGTGCACCGTGATGGCGTCCGGCGTTCGACCGAGTATCTTGGCAACGTTAGCTGCATCGAAAGAGGGCGCCTGCGTCCCGCTCCAGACATCGCAGCGATCCGCGGTGACATGCACCGTTGCATTCAGTGGCTCCATGCAAGCATGGGCTAGATAGGGGAACTCGTAGAAAACATCGATTCTGCGTGCCGCGGCGGCAAGGGCTTCCTCGACATTGCCGACGTCGCGCGCTCGTGTTCCCGGCGTCGCGGCGAGTCTGCGATAGCTTTCGCGTTGACTGCGCGTTGACAGCTGTACAGCGTCGCCAAGGTCCCAGTTGGTGATCAGCGCATTTCTACCGCGTTGTGCGGCCCAAGTATTCGTTGCCAGCACAGCCACACCCGATGGAATTTTTTTCACCTTCACGACACCCACAATCGCCATTGCGGGGCTCGCATCAAAGTTGCGCAGGGATGCACCAAATGTTGGCGCGCGCGCCACCATCGCGACGAGCATGTTCGGCAGGCGTACATCGATGCCGAAGCGAGCGCTGCCCGTCACTTTGTCTGCACTGTCCAGCCGGCTTTGTGATTTCCCAAGGTACTTATAGGATTGTGGAGATTTCAATGTGACGTCTTTTGGAACAGCGAGCCGCGACGCAGCGGCTGCCATCGATCCATAACTCACACGTCGCTGTCCGTCAACAATGAAGCCATTGTCAGTGTGCAGGTTTTGAATATCGACGTTCCACGCTTGCGAGCAGGCGGTTAGCAGCATCCTGCGTGCCGTTGCTCCCACTTTGCGCAGCGGTTCGAACAGCGTTTGCGTGCTGTTACTGCCGCCGGTGAATTGGGCAGGCAGAAATGGATGCTGGAACGCGGCAGCCACACCGGCGACCTCAATCACAAGTTTTTGCGGATCAATATCCAGCTCTTCCGCGAGGATCATCGCCAATCCTGTGTGGATGCCCTGGCCCATTTCTGATTTTCCAACGAACAGTGTGAAAACGTCATCGGCAGTAATGCGAAGAAAGGCATGCGGCTGAAACGTGGCGCGTTCCGCAGAATGCGCATATTTCGCGACCAGCAGCGAGCCGGCGCACGCACTAATGCCGATCAGAAATTCGCGTCGTGTCGTGCGCAATTCGTACCTCACGTCGAGCGTCTCGTCGAGCTTCTCGTCGAGCTTCTGGGGCCTGTTCATTTCGCAGTCTCTTTCGCCGCTGGCTAACATGACGCTAAAAGCGGCGCTGAATGCCTTCCCAGTATTTGTCCATCTCACCGTTCTCATACAATTGACGGTAGAAAGAATCAGGATCGCACTCATAGTCGACGATGCGCCGGTTCGACGCGCGCTCCCAATGACGTCGCCAGACCACCGGAACTCGATAATAGTCAGGATCTTCAAGCGTCAGCGTTGCATCTATTCGATTGCCGTCGGCGCTGAGCGAGTACTGCTCCTGAATTCGAGCGTTCCCTGAGACAGGCAAACCGCCACTGACGAACGTGAAATGGGGCTTGAGGTGATCGGTTGTCACAATCAGCGTGCGACCTTCCCAACGCGCGACGGAAAAGCCATTTGCAGCGGGTTCAAATTCATCATTCGACTGCTCTGATTTGGAAAAACTGCCGCCGAAATAAATTCGGCGTACTTGGTTTTGCCCCTCATAAAGCATCACCAGATGGTCACCAGAACGCACAATTTCGATCAGGTTGTCGGGCCATTGAAACAACACGGTCAGGCCGGGCGAGACACAGCGCAGGCTCGGCGCATCTGACGCTTGATAAGCAGCAGTAATCGCTTTCGATATCGGTGTCTGATCTAACACCGCCGGTGAAATTCCGCCTGGAGGCATCCACCAAATTCCGCCAAAAGCGGCAGGATTTCCCGTGGTTTTCTTGATCGCTTGCGACGAACGCGTAGCACGCCACTTGAACGGCGGAGTGTTGGTATCGCCGGCCTTCACCCCCGTCTGATCGTTGCGGGGTATGGGGTAGACGAGGCCGCGAATCGCGCCACCCTGGAGCGTGCCAATGAGCTCAATATCCTCCACTCGTCCGCTGGGCATCCGGTTATGAAGTGTCAGGTGTAGTTCCTGTTCGGTCGTGATGCTGATCTCAACGAGCCCGCCGTCCAGATGGGCTTCCAGATCCGCTCCGCGACGCTGAATTGTCAGGAGGCCACCTTCGATTTGTTTTGCGCCACGCTCCAGCGTCAGCATCCAGTCGCCAAGTAACTGGCCGCCGGGCGTATCGTCGTACCTGACAGTGGTTTGTGCTTCGCTGGCTCCGCCGCTAACGAAACAGAAAGCGACGATAGTCGAAAGGTATCTGGTGAAACGCCCGGCTGACATACCCTGATGTTAAAGCAATGCCATCAGAACTTGACTGTCTTGCCATCAGTGGTTGTGATCTTGTTCATATAGAGCATTTTCCTGCCATCACGTCCGAGAAATCCTTCCACAATCACCTTGTCCCCGACCTTCAGCGTTTCCTTCGACCAACCCAGCCTGCGAAGGTTGATCGGACTCTGGGATTGAATATCCCAAGTAACCGGTTGACCTTGTTTGTCGACGACCGTCACGTAATAGCGCACATGAGGCGCCTTGAACCAGATTTCTTTGACGACACCCTCTATACGTCCGTTCTTGTTGACGTCAAATTCAACGGCTGTACCGTGGTGAGCAACGGCGACAGCGCCCAGGAAACAGCTTGCCAATAACGCGCTCAGCCGCAGTAGCCGCGCCGCAGACTTGTGTCGCCTTCGACAGGTCCCGCACTTGGTTAATATTTCGCGCACAGACAACAACCTCGCTCAGTGGCGGACTGAATTTGCGCGCATTTGCTCGCCCACGCGCTCCACGTCACGCCAAACCCGAAGCAAATTCCCGCCCCAGAGTTTCTCGATCTGCGCTTTGGTGTAGCCTCGGCGGACCAATTCCAAAGTTACATTTTCAGTCTCTTTGACGTCATTCCAACCCACGACGCCACCACCACCACCAAAATCGGAGCTTATTCCGACATGGTCTATGTCGATCACCTTCACCGCATGATCGATATGATCGACCAAATCGCGAACGGTGGCGGGAGGCCAGGTAGCCTGTATGTCTTTCATTCCCTGATCAAAAGCGGCGCGTTTGTCCGGCGGGAGAAGCGGAATGAAGCTGGGACTCTCAACACCCCATTTGGCGCGCAAAGCGCGCACTGCCGCCTGCTGCTCGGGCGGCTGTTCTCGCGTGTAGGAATCGAACGCGATGATTTGGATTACTCCGCCATTCTTTTTCAGTGCGAGCAGAGTCTCGTCATCGAGATTTCGTGGATGCTTGGTTACGCCATAGGCACCGGAATGCGATGCGATGACCGGTGCGCGCGAAAGCGCCATGGCCTGCAGAGTGGTCGCCTTGGATGCGTGGGATACATCCACCATCATTCCCAGACGATTCATTTCGGCGATCACCGTTTTTCCAAATTCGCTGACACCCCCGTGCTCCTCAGGTTTGTCGCCAAAATCAAGACGCAGGGCTGCGGAGTCGCCAATGTCGTTGTGGCCATTATGCGTTAGGCTCATGTACCTGGCACCCAGACGATAGAAGTTCCGTAGCGTTTCCAAGCTCCGGCCGATGCTGTAGCCATTTTCGACGCCTATCATCCCCACAAGTTTTCCCGAACGATGAATTCGCACGACATCGTTTGCGCTGTAAGCCAAGGCAATGCGATCGGGGTACAAGTCTTCGGCCATGCGATGAATGGCGTCGAACTTGATCATTGCCTCATTCATGGCTTTCAAGGCATTCTCGGGTACACGCTTGGATTGCCCCGTGTAAACGATGAAAAAAGCGGCATTCAATCCGCCGTCGATCATTCCAGAGAGGCTCACCTGCTCATTATTTTTAAAAGGATCGACTGCCTGGGTGCCGAAGTTCAGCGGAATATCGAGATGCGTATCCAGCACGATGAGAGACCGATGAATCTGATGGGCGCGGCTGATTAGCCGGCCTTCCGCTTGGCTTGCGTCTGCAGCGAAAGCGGGCAGCGCGGCAAGCGTTGCCAGTGTCAAAAAGCTGCGATAGGGTCTCATCGTAAATCTCCTGCTGGACCAGCATCGCGCACGTTTCGCTGCGGAAAAATTGTACATCTGCTCACTTTACAGGCGGTTATGAATTCCGATCACGCGGTGCCGAAATATCGAAACAATCTATCGCTCGATGGCCCTTCGCAGCGCACTACACTGAGGTTGTGAGGCGTCGCTTACATTCTGGACCTGGATCGTATAGGGTCGCAGACGCATTGTATGGCGGTTCCGTCATGTATTTTGGGGTAGACCCCTGGGCGTGAAGATCATGCGTTTGCGCGACACTGCCACCGGCTATGGCTGGATATCCATCGTACTGCATTGGTTGGGTGCGGTGCTCTTGCTGGTGGTTTGGTTTCTCGGCAACAGCACGCAGGCGTCACAGGCTGAGAATGCTCCCGCGGTTGCGATGCACACTTCGGTCGCTGTGCTGGCGTCCTTGGCGCTGATTGGTCGAATTTTCTGGCGTATTTTCGAGCATCATCCTGGCCCTCAGCCGAGCCAGCGCGGCTGGAGCTTTACGCTGGGCAAATTCCTGCATACCGCTCTGTTGCTGGCGATTTCAATCATGCTCATCTCTGGTCCTGTTATGACGTGGTCATCAGGGGCTGCGATACAGGTGTTTGAGTTCGCATTGCCGAGCCCCATCGGCATGCACCCAGAACTGCGGACGTTTATGCATGCGGTGCACGTCAACAGCGCCTTGTTCATTGCATATGGCGTGATCGTGCATGTCGCGGGTGTTTTCAAGCACATCATCTTCAATCGCGACGGCACGTTCGACAAAATGATGGTGCCGGCGAATCTTTCGGAACCCACCTCGCGCAAGTCGAGTCAATAGACAATGCAGTTCCTGGCATGGCTCTTCAAATCGCCCGTTGGACTGTTCGTTCAGGAGTCGAGCTGGGGCTATCCGGCAGTGCTGAGCACCCATGCCGTGGGAATGGGAATCGTTGTTGGCTCTGTGTTGATGTATGACTTTCGCGTACTTGGCTTCGCTAACAAGATTTCATTGGCTTGGTTCGATCGGTTGTATTTATTGGCTTGGTTTGGCTTCGCGCTCAACGCCGTATCCGGAGCATTGCTCTTCACGGGCGATCCAGTAAAGTTCGCCTTCAGCACTCCGTTCCAAATCAAAATATTGCTGATCTTCGCGGGCGCCTGGTCAATTTGGCTGCTGGGACGGTCTATTCACCGGGACATCGCCGGTGAACGTACTGGAGTTGCGTCGACGAAATCGAAATGGATTGCCGCTCTTTCGATTTTCTTCTGGATCGGCGCGATCGTTGCCGGTCGACTCATTGCCTATTTATAGTGCGGCGGGGAATTCATCGTGAGTGAGGCGCAGATTCTGCATTGGTTTTATACGACCGCGCTTGGTGAGGTGGCGCGCAACAGCCGTGTGCTATGGCCCGCGTTCGAATCACTGCATTTCGTCGGGCTCTGTGTGCTTTTCGGTTCGTTGCTGGTCGTGGATTTGCGCGTGCTCGGGCTTGGAAAAAACGTCATATCGGTTTCGTCCGTCATGCCGTTCATCCCTCTGGCATTCGCGGCAGGCCTTCTCAATGTTGTCACGGGCATCAGCTTCTTCTGCGCCCAACCTGAAACCTACTGGCATAACCCCGCATTCAAATGGAAGATGGCATTGTTTGTTTTCGGTGGTTTGAATGCTTTGTTTTTTGAGTTTTTTGAGCGTCGTCGGCTAACGGCCTTGCCAATCGATGCAGACACCGGATCGTTAGCGAAACTTGTGGCGTTAGGATCTATGGCGACGTGGTTAGTCGTGATGATTTTGGGCAGAACATTGCCTTACACCGGCAGCGGCGGCTGACCGTTGACGAGTTCCACTCAACGCGGGACTGGCGTCGACGCATCGGCAGCATCACCGCCGTTGGCGCAAGGCGCAGAGCAGTATGTACGCTGCATTGAAAGCTGGGGCGACGAATCGCCCATCGCTGTGAGCGATGAAATTGAATATGGTCCTCACGCCAATCAAAGGCTCGACTTGTATTTGCCGTCAGCAAGGCAGCGCCCTTTGCCCATTCTTGTTTTTTTTCATGGCGGCGCGTGGATTGGCGGCAGTCGGTCCTGGCTTCGCTTCATGGCCCCGGCAGTCACCAGTCTGCCCGCAATTTTTGTAGCGGGCACCTATCGGTTGGCGCCGACGTGCCGTTGGCCCGATCAATACGAGGACGTGTGCGATGCAATCACGGCTGTGCAAGCGCGCGCTGCGAGTTTTGATGGGGATGCCAGCCGGATCGTGGTCGGCGGTCATTCCGCTGGCGGCCACCTCGCGTCGCTGGCCGTCCTTAAACGCGAAATCGCGCCGGTGCGTGCGTGTTTTCCGATCAGCAGTGCATTTAATCTGCATTACGGAGAAGTGCCCGCTGAAAGCGCAGAAAATCGGGTCTACAAATACCTGTTGAAGCGGCGGCAACAGGATTTCGGCGCGAGCCCGATCAATTTCGTTAGCGGCAACCGTACTCCGTTCCATCTGGCGTGGGGCGCTAAGGACTTCGAGCGCATCAGTCGTTCTGGCGCCGATATGGCACAGGCGTTGGCACGCGAGAACGCGCACGTAAGTGCTCACGTGGTGCCGGATGCAGGACACTTCGACATGCATATGAGGCTGCGCGATCCGACCTGTGAATGGTATGCACAGCTACGCGTCGCTCTTGCGGGAGAGGCCTGATGTTGGACGATCGTATGGAACCGAAATGGGTCGACACATTCGAAGAGGTCATTGGTCAACTCTGCCAAGTCAAGCGCGGCGAAACCGCAGTAATTTTGTCGGAGTCTCAATCGCGCCGCATTTTGGTTGATTTGTCTGAAATGGCGTTATGGCGCTTGGGTGCCCGCACTTTTCACGTCGTGGTGCCCTCGCCACGCGCCAACCCGGTCGCGCCACTCCGTTCCACCGGCACGTCGCTGGCACTGGGCGGGCTACGTTCGCTGGTCGACGCCTTGGCTGGCGCAGACGTCGTCATCGACTGCACGGTGGAGGGGCTGCTCCACTCACCAGAACGCAAAGACATTCTGGCGCGCGGTGCGCGAATCTTGATGATTAGCAACGAACACCCGGAATTGCTGGAGCGGTTTCGTCCCAGCACCGAGCTGCATGCACGCTGCGTTCGTGGCGCAGAACTCATCAGCGCTGCCCGCGCCATGCACGTCACGTCTGCACACGGCACAGACTTGCATGTAGACCTTGAAGGCATAGTGGGCCGCGGCAGTGCGGGGGCGGCGTATCGTCCTGGCGCGATGGGGTATTGGCCCGCTGGACTGTGCCTGTGTTTCCCAAAGCGCCATAGCGTCAACGGCACTCTGGCTTTGGCACCAGGCGACTTGAATCTCACCTTTAAGCGCTACCTGGAATCCGTCGTCATTCTCACAATCAACGATGATTATGTGACCAACATTGAGGGGTCGGGCCTCGACGCGCAGTTGATGCGCAGCTACTTCGCCGCCTGGCAGGATCAGGACGCATACGCAGTGAGCCATGTTGGCTGGGGAATGAATGCTGGGGCGCGGTGGGACGCGTTAGCCATGTATGACAAACGCGACCACAACGGCACCGAACAACGCGCGTTCGCCGGGAACTTCCTCTACTCAACAGGAGCGAATGAGTCTGCGGAACGATTCTCGCCCTGTCATTTTGATTTGCCAATGCGCAATTGCTCGGTTTCTCTTGACGATTTAATCGTTGTCAAGGATGGCAACCTCTGCGGCGAGCTTTTAGGCTAACATTTTTAACTAACACCAGAGTTTGTTTGCGTGTGATGGTCGTCATTTATCAACAACAGTAATCAGGAGCTAACGAAATTTCTATGAAAAACACAACCAAAAACCGCATTGTTGCGACGTGTCTGCTGACGCTGATGGCGGCAATTGCGCAGGCGGATCCGGCAGTTCGGGTGTTCGTCGTCGAGGCAAAGGATGCGGCCGCATACCTCAAGGAAATTGATCGCGGCAGGGCCATTATGAAAAGGCTGCGCAGTGTCGCAACAGTGCGCGTGCTGCAAGCGCGCTTCGCCGGCACTAACGTCGGGCATGTTGTTACGTTAATGGAATTTCCCGACGGCATCGCGCAAATGTTGACCGAACAGAAAAGACTGAACGACGACCCCGAGTTTGCGGCGTGGAATGCTAACCTTGAAAACGGCCACCTGATCCGGTCAGACAGCATCTACTCCGAGCGAGTGGCGCAGTAAGCAACAGTGTCACTGACGGACGTTCCAGGGAAGAAACAGTGTGCCTGAGCCTTACATCGTTTTCGAAAACGTAGTCGTTTCGCACGATGAGAACGTAATTCTCGGCGGACTGAGCTTTTCAGTTGATGCAGGCGAATTTGTTTGCATTCTCGGACCTAGCGGCTGTGGCAAGTCTACGACATTGCGACTAATGTCAGGTTTGCTGCAACCGCAGTCGGGCACCATTCTCATCGATGGCCGCAGTCCCGATGCCGCCTACGCGGATTTCGCCTTTGTATTCCAGTCGCCGCGACTCGTCGCGTGGCGCAACGCTATTCGAAATGTCACGTTGTCCACAGAGCTGCGGAACGGTTCTGGCGATCGATCGATGAATGAAAAGAAAGCACTTGAACTGCTAACTTTGGTGGGGCTGGCTCAGGATGGTCACAAAAGAGCTAACGAACTGTCAGGCGGAGAAAGACAACGCGTGGCTATCGCCAGGGCGTTGCATGTTAATCCGCGAACGCTGCTCATGGATGAGCCTTTTTCCGCTTTGGATGTGCGAACCCGAGAGGCAATGCGTCGCGAGATCGTTTCGCTCTGGGAGCAACAGCGCAAGACCGTAGTATTCGTCACCCACGACATCGACGAAGCGATCTTCCTCGCCGATCGGATTATTGTGCTTTCGCACAAGCCGACTGTTGTAGAAGAAACCATTCGAGTTGGCCCGTCCAGGCCAAGAGATATGGATCACGATGCAGAAGTGCAGGCGCTTCGAAAACGCTTGTACCAGATCATGCGCGATGACCCCGAAGCGGCGAACCCAAAGGCGAACCCAAAGGCGAACCCATGAAGCGTGCGGTCGGTCGTGGCGCGTTAGCGTCGCAGCTCCCGAACCGCGCGTTATTTTGGCAATGTGTATTCTTATTAGGTTTCGGCCTGTGCTGGATTCTGGCCGCGAAAAATATGCCGGTCTATATCATTCCCGGGCCGCGGGCTGTCGCACTCGACATACTTCAGTTTGTAACAACGCCGGCGCTACGATCCAGCGCACTGGCATCGCTGTTTCACGTATGTATTGCGGTTTTTCTTGCATTTGTGCTGGGTGGCGTGCTCGCAAGCATTGCCGAACGCTTTCCCATTTTCCGCGCATTGATACATCACCGGATTTCTCCATTCTTCAACGCGTTTTCAGGCATCGGCTGGGCGCTGTTAGCGGTGCTCTGGTTTGGAGTCAGTCAACTAACGGTTGTTTTTACTGTCGCCGTCGTGCTATTGCCTTTCAGCCTCATCAATATTCGCGAAGGGCTTGCGAGCCTGGATCGCGAAACTCTCGAAATGGCGCGTAGCTTCTCGCAGCGCCCGCTGCGAACTGCGCGTCTGGTTTTGGTGCCGCTGCTATTGCCATTCTTGATTGCAGCATTGCGCATCAGCTTTGGAGTTGGTTGGAAAGTCGCACTGACGGCGGAGCTCCTCGCTGGCGATCGGGGACTCGGCTATGTCATGAACATTGCGATGCAAGAACAAGACACCACGCGTGTGATTGCAATTTCGTTGATTATTGTTGTCTTTGTTCGCGTCGTTGACAAATACGGCTTTGAGCGCATTCAGCGCAAACTCTCCACAGCGTTTCGCAGCGCCTGATATGAGTTCCGCTGCAACTCTACGACTTGCTTTCACCGAGAATCGCATCGCCAATTTCGGCTTGATCGCAATCATCGCCGCGTGGTGGCTTTGGTCGCAGAACCTGCCGGAGTTTGTGCTTCCGGGACCAGTCACCGTTGGGCGCCGTATGGCGGAACTTGCGGTAGATCCCACATTCCTGCGACATCTAGCCTTGAGCTTGGCGCGAATCGCCGTCGCACTGACTGTGGCGATGCTCTTGGGTGCCGCATTGGCGTTGCTGCCTTTTTATCGTCCTGGCAGCCGCTACGTCGTTGAGCGAGTAAACTTGCCGTTCTTCAATTCATTTCCATCTATTGGGTGGGTATTGCTCGCGACGATCTGGTTTGGCGTGTCGGAAACGACCGTCATATTCATACAGGTAGCAATCCTGTTGCCGTTCTGCCTGATCAATGTCGCAGAAGGGGTTCGTGTCCTCGATGCCGAGGCACTCGAACTCGGCCATAGCTTTACACGACGGCGTACCCGCGTGTTTTTTCGGATCGTCATGCCTTCGCTGGTGCCATTCTTTGTTGGAGCGCTTAGAATTTCCTATGGCGTAGCCTGGAAAATTGCTTTGTTAGCGGAATTGTTCGGGGCGCGCGACGGCGTGGGTTATGTGATGCTGCAGGCGCAGATTGCGGCCGATTCCACCACCGTGTTAGCAACGTGTTTCTTCATTGTGTTGCTTTTTGTGCTGGGCGATCGGCTGGTGATTCAAGCGTTGGCGACCCGGTTTGGCGAAGCGCGAACATGACCGAACAGCGTCAAATTGTTGTTGCTCGCACCGCGGGCGTATCGTTGACGCAAGACATTTTTGCCTTGCGCAGTGGACCGATCGAGCCCCCGAGCGACGGACAGGTGCTGGTGCGAGTCAAGATTCTTTCCATCGATCCATATTTGCGAACACTTATCGGATCGCGGCCAGTCGTCGGCACGTCCAGTGCGCTTGGTTCGATCATGCGCGGCCGCGGAGTGGGCGAGGTGATCGAGAGCAGATCGCCGCAACTGCCCACGGGGGCTTTAGTGATCGGGGACCTAGGTTGGCAAGAAGTTGCGACATTGGATGCCCACGCGCTCAGATTGCTGCCGAAATTGCCCTATCCCATCTCCTGGCAACTAGGCGTTTTGGGTGTGCCTGGTGTAACGGCGCTGCTGGCATTTGACCTGATTGGGCGGCCGCAGCGCTCGGAAACTGTATTTATCTCCTCGGCCGCGGGTGGCGTCGGCAGTGCAGCAGGGCAAATTGCCAAGTCTCGAGGTTGCCACACTATAGGAGCGACCAGCGCTGGCAAGTTCAAAGTGTGTCGGGAATCCTTCGGCTATCAACTCTGCGTAGATCGTGATTCGCCTGACGGTCTGGCCGCAGAACTCGCTAAGGTGTCCGACGGAATCGATGTCGTCTTCGACAATGTCGGGGATGTGACGCTTAACGCAGTTGCCCCGCTCATGAGGCCGAGGGGGCGCATCATTCTCTGCGGTCGCCTGGCATCCTACGATCAGGCGGTGCCGTCACAGAGTGTGGATGCCTGCTGGGAATTGATGCTGATGCGACGATTGCGAGTGGAAGGTTTCAATGTACGTGATCATCTCGATCAACTTGAGGTGTCCGTGCTCCAGTTGGCGTCGCTCGCGGATCGCGGAGTGCTGGCGCAAGTGGAGACCGTCATACGAGGCCTCGAGAATGCTCCTGCCACTCTGTTAGGTCTGTTGAACGGGAAATATACAGGCAAAGTCCTGGTGGAGTTAAGTTGAGAACCGCGCATATGCATGACCGACTACGCCCTGCAATTCACAGACGGCTCTTCGCATGGGCGGGCTTGCTGCTGGCTCTCGTTGCAGCGTGTGCTTCGCATGCAAAAGAGAAAATCACCTTTGCCTATCAGGTCGATCCTGTTTTCGAGGCCGTGCTTTGGGGAATAAAGAATAACAAGGTCACGTCCGACGTGATTGACGTGGAAGCGATCCCGCTTGCGATTCCAGCGCTGATTCAGGCCACACTGACCAAGCGCTACGACGTTGTGCAGACCGACACAATTGGAGTTCCGCGCTCCGCCGAGCGCGGCCTGGAACTGCGCATACTGTCAACCGCAATTCGCTACCGGCCGGAAGGCGACGCGCAAATTCTTTTCGTGCCGAAGTCATCTGTTGTAAAAACGGTGAACGATCTCAAAGGCAAGAAAATCGCCGTCTCGTCCCTTGGATCCACCGGGTTTCACAATTTGCGATTTGCGCTCGGCGAAGTATCGGCGCTCAACGTCGACGTCATGGGCGGTGATTTTTCATGGGTGGAACTGCCCCCAGCCGCAATGTACTCCGCATTGAGTCAGAATCGCGTCGACGCGGCCAGCATGTCCTTAACACACACCTATCGCGCAAAAATGAGTGGTGAGTTCCGACCGGCCATCTTTGCAGGCAAGATCCTGTTTGACCGGTTCAAGGTACAAATGATTTCTTCCGTCAACGTCAGCTATCCGGAGAAGCTCGACGCGCGGCCGCAGGCCTACCGCGAATTCAATCGATTGCTCAAAGCGTCGGCCGACTACATGCGCACGCATTCTGCGGACGTTTACGCCAGCGTCGGCAAGAGCTACAACGTCGATCCACAGATTCTGCGCGGTCTGCAGTTGACGCTAGCGGAATTTCCTGCAGAACTCGAGCAAAAGGATCTGGCCGCCTTGGCGAAGGAATGGGAACTCGCAAAGAAGTACGGCTTGTTGAAAGCCACTCCCAACGTTAGCCATTTCGTTTGGAGTGGCGTAGTGATACAGAAATAGCCGTGCGCAGCGCAGCGCGCAATTGAAATGCTAGACCTCTATTGTGCCCCTACACCGCATGCGCAGCGAGCACTGCTCGTTCTTGAAGAGACGCACACGGCGTATCAACGTCATAACGTCGATTTGCTCAAAAACGAGCAGACTAGTCCGGAATTGTTAGAGCTTAATTTGCTTGGCGCCGTACCGGTGCTGGTAGATTCATCCGGTTTCAATGGCCGGCGCCTCGTGCTAACACAATCTGTTGCCATCATGCTTTATGTAGCCGAGCATAGTGGCGCACTGATTCCGGCGAATGCTCAACGCCGCTTCGAAATGTTCAAGTGGCTCATGTTGGCGGCGAGCGACATCGGCGGCACCAACACAGCCATTAATCAACTTACGCGCTCGGCGCCGGAGAAATCGAGCGCGAACGTCGCTTTCTTCGAGCGCAGGTTGCTGCGATACTTCGGCGCCTGCGATGCGCATTTGGCCGAGCACGATTACTTCGCGGGCGAGCTATCCATTGCTGATCTTTGCGTCTATCCGTTCGTTGTCGCGCGGCGTTCGCTGATAGGCAACGATCTACCCCACTTGGGGCGATGGGCGCAGCAGATTGGATCGCGCGCGGCGGTAGCGCGCGCCATGGCGGTGTAGCAACTCGGTTGACGAAATCAGCCACCGGCCTTCGCGTTTTCCGACATTGTTGCACGGACGTCGAGCATGTAAGTTTCATAGTTATGGTCACAATCTGGTCGTCCGTTGTAATTTCGCAACGATGTGGGCGACGGTCGCGCAAAGGCAATCTCTAACAGTGCGTCGTTAGTGCCTGAAGCACGGCCCTGAAGCACAGCGTAGTGACCGTCCGAGTAATAGCATCGGTTGCAAAAGGGGGTTTGAAGCTGTGAACGAATCAATACGAAAATCGCTACGAGCTGGCACTGCAATGGCGCAGGCGTTGGCCTGGGTCGCCGCCGCCATGCCTGTTGCGCTCCATGCTGCAGGGCCCGTCGCGGTTTTGGATGAAATCACGGTAACCGCGCGCCGGCGCGAGGAAAACCTGCAGTCCGTCCCGACCTCCGTCGTCGCGTTTTCCAGCGAACAGATCGCGCTTGCAGGCTTCTCCGCAGTGAAAGACCTTGATGCGATGGTTCCCAATCTATCGATCCAATCGCATCCGGTCACAGGCCCCAATAACGCGGACGTGAGGGTCCGCGGCGTACCCGGGGTCGGCGTTTTTGTGGATGGAATCTGGCAGCCCAGCGGCGCCAATCTGTTAGACCACCAGTTCATTGAAATTGAGCGGGTGGAAGTGCTGCGCGGCCCTCAGGGCACGCTATACGGTCAGAATACCCTGGGCGGTGCGATCAACATCATCACCGCGAAACCGCAGTCTGATCTCGGCGGTGGTGTCGACGCCACGTTAGGCAATTACAGCCGACACGATGTTGTTGCATGGGTTAACTTTCCGGTTTCAACATCCTTCAAGGCGCGCTTTACAGGTGCTTTGCTTAAACGCAATGGATTTGTTGATCAGGTCAACGGCAACAACGACTATGGTGACGTGAATCGGAAGAACTTCAGAGGCGATTTTCTCTGGACTCCAACCGACAATTTCGACGCTCGCCTGACGGTGGAATCTGACAAATTTGATCAAGATGGTTCAGCGCTCGTGCTGAGCGGCTTCGGACCCGGCGGACTAATCCCGGCATACAACACGCTGGGGCCGAGATTTGGCTTGCAACCTATAACCGCTGCAACACACGTATCGGGCTTCCCGGGTGGCCAAGTTTCGAAATCAGCAATCAAATCCAATCGAAACGGCGACGCCTGGACTCAGGATGCCGAACTGCTAACAGCAACCCTGAACTGGAAGATTACCGACTGGTTGAAAGTCAAGTCACTGACCGGATATCGCAAAATCGAAACGTTCACGGTAAATGACCTGGACGGCACCGATGCCTACATTTTCGACAACAATCAGTTCTTTCGCTCTAACGAAGTCTCACAGGAACTGCAATTGTTAGGTGGCAAAGATCGCTGGGACTGGGTCGTCGGTGCATACGGCTGGCGTCAAAAAACGGATCAGCGGATGATTACATGGATTCAGGGCGACCTGAAGCGGGTGGGCTTTCCGTTTCCCGTTCCCAATCAAAACGACATCAATCGGCTGAAGGACGAGGGCAGGGCTCTGTTCGGCGAGCTGAACTATGACGTTACAGATCGACTCAAAATGACGCTGGGCTTGCGCCGCAGTCGCGAAAGTCTCACCGACATTCAGGCTACGCCGGTCACTGCAGCGCCCGCGCTAGGTATTCGTCTCGCGTCTGATCCATTTGCTGGGACAGATTTCAGCACATTGCCTGGCAAATTCAACGCAACGACGGGCAAGTTCTCCGCTCAGTTTCAATGGACTGACAAGTTCATGACCTATGCAAGCTATTCACAGGGATTTGGCCCGGGTGCGGTCAAATATATTCGTGGCGTTGGATTGTCTGCAGCGCGGGAGTTTGTAAAGAGTGTTGATCCGGAGCGCGTTAGCAACATTGAGGCTGGCCTCCGCTCTGATTTCCTTGAGAAGCGCCTGCGATTTAACCTGACCGCATTCACGATGAAATGGAAAGACATCGTGATTAACGAAGCCAATCTGCCAGACCTTGCTAACCCAGGGAGTTTCCTGGCTATTTTCGTTCCCACCAACGTCGGTGAAGCGAAAATCAATGGTGCCGAAATTGAGTTGAGCTATCGTCCCTCAACTGCCTGGACGTTCATGTTCAACGGTGGTTGGCTCGATGCGAAATACACCAAAATTGGCAGAGCGACAACAATCAAATTGAATTCCCAACTCGCGGAATCGCCCAAGTCGTCGTTTGGCGTTAGCGTGCAGTACGACACCGCCCTCGGCGACCGCGGCACGCTCGTCAATCGCTTGAACTATGGTTGGACGGACGACTACACGACTAACACCGATCAAACCGTTTCGCTTACGCAGAAAAGCTATGGATTGCTCAGCTATCGTCTCCAATACACGCCGCCCAGCAACAATTGGCAACTTGCGCTTTATGGTGATAATCTGACCAACGAGTTTTATTTTTTGAATTCACTTTATGTGGTGACCGGAGCCAACCTGAGCTATGTCGGCCGGCCTCGTGAATTTGGTGCGACATTCAAGTTCAAATTTTGAGCGTCGCGAACCACAAACATTCCATGGAGCACTCTGCAAATGCGTCCAAGCTCTAGCAGTCGATTTGTCACTGTAGTTCTCGGGTTACTGGCAGCGGCCGCAACATTGGCAGCCACGCCGCCGGGCCGATATAGCAAGACTGAAATCCAGAATCTGGCCGTGGCCACTGGATTTTGGGAACATGTATTCCTCGCACGCGACCCGGAGCGCGCGAAGGACTACCTCGCACCGGACTATGTCGACCACAATCCCAACCTGCCAATCGGCGGTGGCTTGCCTGCATTTGTCGCATTTCTAAATAAGGTGAAAGAGATGTTCCCGCTGCCGCCAGGTGCAATGCCAAAATCCGATATTGTGCTGACACTGGTGGACGGCGATCTGGTGACGTTTGTCCGCAAGCGCGAGGCCACGCATCCGAAAGACAAGTCACTGCGCTATGATGCTTTCAATTTTGAATGCTTCCGCATTAAGGGCTCCAAAATCGTCGAGCACTGGGACGGTGCTTGGTCAGATATTCGCATGTGAACATGGCCGGCGTTAGCTTCTCAGCTGCGCGGCGTGCATCATTTGGTGCCACGGTGATCTTCGCAATGCGCATCGCGTGTGTGGGCGCGTACTCCGCGGCGGCGGTTTCTTCGGACGCCGCATTGGTCGATGCCAGGCCTGCAATGATGCAATTGGGCAAGGCACATCCGAATGCCGTGTCCCTTTACAATGCGCTGCGCGACGATGCGAAGCGTCGACACGCACTCAATCCGGCAACCGTTCCGAGCTGGCAAGGTCTTTACACACGAGCGGGCTTCATCCTCAATTTTGACTCAGATCTGGCCCCGATGGCTCGTGCATCCGCGAAATTGACGCCCGAATTTGAGAAGCGATACAACGAAAAACTCGCTTTGCTCGCGAAAGGCGTTGAATACGATCCACTGAGCAGTTGTGCACCGCCACAACATCCGCGATGGCTAACCGAGCCTTATCTTCGGGAGTTCATTGTCACCAAAGATCAAACGTGGCTCATCAATGAGATGCAGAACGACATCCGGCGTATCTACACCGACGGTCGCGGACATCCGCCGGCAGCGGATCAATATCCGCTGCACAACGGCGATTCCATTGGATTCTGGGACGGTCGAAAATTGGTCGTTCACACCAATGAACTCATGGCTGGTGAATATCAACGCACGCAGCCTCACAGCACCGAACAAGCAGAAACCGTAGAAGTTTGGCAGCAAGTCGCCGACGGCACTGTCCAAGTGGATGTCTGGGTCTATGATCCCATGGCATTGCTCGAACCCTGGTACGTCAGGCAGCGTTATGAAAAAGTCGATGACATGGACAAGCAGCTGCGGATCCGCTATTGGTATTGCCAGGAAAACAAGAACAACGACGTTTTCAAGACCAAAGACGGCACGTCGCAGTTCTCCGAGTTTAACTTCGGCAAAGGACCCGTCCCGCAAGTTCCGCCGACCGACAGCCCACCGAAATAGGAGAGTTTCTTTTGAAAAAATCGCCGCTGAAATTCTTCGCGACATCGATCGCAATGATGGTGTTTTGCGCGCTGCCGGTTGCCTCTTTCGCACATCACTCGCGTGTTATGTTCGACGAGTCAAAGTCTGTCGTGTACCGCGGCATGGTCAAGGAATTTCAATTCACGAATCCGCATGCGTGGCTGATCGTGGATGTCGAAGGTGCTAACGGCCAAGTGACAACATGGGGCTTTGAGACCTTGGCTCCCAGCTCACTGATGCGTCTCGGTATTCGCAAGGGCGATTTCCCGTTTGGCACAAAGGTGACGGTGAAAGGCAATCCGATGAAGGATGGCCGCCCCGCCGCCTATCTGATTTCAGTCACGCGGGCCGACGGCAAGGTCTTTTCAGTACAGCCAGAGTCTCCAGCAGTCCCGTCCGCCAGCCCATCCCCGAGCGACCGCGGTGCGAAGCCGCAAGCACCCGCATCGCCCCGTTGAATGACTTGCGTCCTGCCAGCAAATGCTCTAGTGCTGTTTTGCTCATCCGCCTAACAATCGCCACTGTTGGGGATCGTCGTGGACCTCCTGCTAAGTATTGAGGCTTTCGTCCGGGTCACCGAGTCGCGAAGTTTCGCAAAAGCTTCGCGACAGATAGGCGTAGCCAGATCGGTCGTAACAACGCGTGTCAAACAACTCGAGCAGCATCTGGGCGCTTCGCTTCTGCATCGCTCGACGCGGGCGATCAAGCCTACAGAGATGGGCGACACCTATTACCAGGAATGTTCGGAATTGCTCGTTCGCCTGAACGAATTGGTATTGCGTTCGCAGCGCGATTCGGTGGCGCTGAAGGGCACCATTCGAATGCATGTGCTTCCGGGCTTTGCGTTAGGCCATTTCTCCAAAGCTCTGCTGGACTTCCGCGCCGCCTATCCGGAGATTGATTTTGAAATCTCTGTTAACGATCGCGTCGTCGATCCAGTGCAGGAAGGCCTTGACCTGGTATTGCAGCTGTTTCCGCCTGCATCAAATTCATTGGTGGAACGGCGCCTGTTTCCGGTCCGCGGCATCTTCTGTGCTACGTCGGCGGTGCTACGGCGCGCGCCACTGTTGCATCCTAAGGACCTGGCGCTGCATGATTTCGCCTGCTATTCCAGCTACCCGTGGGGAGACAACTGGCCTCTGGTGCGCGAAAATGAAAGTATACCCACCATCCTGAAGCCAATGCTGCGGACTAACAGCGTGCATCTGCTGCTGGAGTTTGCGCGCTCCGGAGCTGGCGTTGCCTATCTGCCCACCATGGTGGCCGCCCCGGATCTCCTGGAGAGGCGCATTGAGCGAGTGCTACCCGAGTTTTCCGCGCCTCCGTTGTGGTTTTCGGCAGTGTACCCGACCTCACATCGAACCACCGCCAAAGTCAAAGCCTTTGTTGATTTTTTGCGCGCCAGATTTCCCGTCGAACCGCAGTGGGATGTAGCGCTCGGCTTTCCGCCGTTGTCTCGGGTTGATCGCGATCGAACCTGATACGCATCGGCACTTGCCGGCTTGTTCGGTTATTGCGCCCCCCACAGTCTAGAAATTTGAACGACTCGTGCATTGCTCTGCACGCTCCAGTCGCCCTATCTTAGTGCGTAGAAATCGTCGGGAGCATTCATGACACACACCACACAGTTTGGCTCGATCGCCGCCTTTCAGTCCGGTGGTATTCAACCTATCGACGATGATCCAAAGAACTATGTGTTTTCCAATGTCTTTGCGGTCGCCGGGAAGTCAGCGCCTTACGAGCGCATTGCGGTCGGAAAGAATCTGGAGTACGTGATTGAAGCAGTGCGGGCGGAAGGCATTTCTCCCTGGTATGCAGCGCCACATGACGAGTTTGCACTTGCCATGGACGGCGACGTGACCGTGGAGTTTGTAAAACATGTTGTGAATGCGGAGATAGGCGGTACCGCTGGTGCGAAGCTGCTAACAACCGAGCCTCAGGGAAAAAAAATGGGCTGGGTTCGTCTTCGACGCGGTCATATGGCCCTGTTGCCAGTCGGTGCAGCGTATCGCTTCAATGCGCAAACGATCAGTTGTCTCGTTATCCAAACTATTGCTGGACCACTCACGGTGGAGCGCTGGGCGCTGATCTGTCACACCCAGGCTCTCTCGTAACCGGATCGCCACCATGCAAACTCAAGCACTGCAGAGCAATTTCAGAACAACAGCCCCGAACCCTTCCACAGGGTTCAAAGGATTCGAAGCCGGAGCGTTCACTTTTGCGCGGGATGAGTATTTCGCACACGTAAGCTGGCCAGACGGCAAACACAGCATGCCGATCGACGCTTTCCTGCGCGCACTCATGCGCGATATAGCATGGGGTTTTTTTTATGGCACGGTAAATTTTGACGGTGTGTTTGGTACGACCAATCACTATGGTGAAGTCGAAATGTTTGCGGGATCCATGAATGAAGCTTACACGAGCACCAAGCGCGACTTCCTCCAGCGCTTCAGCGCTGATGATTTAATGAAAACTTTCCGGGAGATGATTGACGATTGGACCGTCGAGGGATATGACCCGTTTGCCGCGCCGATGGAAACATCAGTTCCCTGGGGACCAAAGCGGGGAAAGAATTCGTCCGCGGTGACGCGGCAACGTGTCACGGCGAAGCGAATGGTCGGTATGCCGGGCGATACGCCGGTGCGCAGCGATGCTAGCGGCTATCCCGTGAATCGCATGTTTGCCGACGTTGCGCAGGACGCACCAGAAGTGCATGCAGAGCCCGGATTCGAAGGGCAGATCAGCGCATACAACCTGTTCGGTTACGTCTCGCGATCCGATGTGACGTGGAATCCATCAGTGTGCTCCGTGCTGAAAGACAGTTTGTTTTGTCCGACCTCAGAAGAATTCATGCTTCCCGTTGAACATGGGAATGATCGTTGCGAATGGTTTCTACAGCTTTCGGACGAGATCGTCTGGAAGATCAGCGATGGAAAAACCGGCAAACCTCGGGCCACAGTGACGATGCGAGCTGGCGACATCTGCTGCATGCCTGCAGATATCCGTCATCTGGGTTTTTCACCCAAGCGCTCGATGCTGCTGGTGTGGGAAAACGCCCGTGCTGATTTACCTCAAATGATCAGAGACCAAAAGATCCCGGTGGTCGCGGTGCGGTTCTGATGAACACTATGGCAAGACCTTTGTTGCACCGCTCACCAACTGGATTGCTGATAGGCGGCAAATGGGTTGATGGTGCAGCTGGCAAAACGATCGACGTAGTGAACCCGTTCGATAACTCACTGCTTGCGACGATCGCGGAAGCCAGTGCCGCCGATGTCGACAAAGCGGTTGAAGCGGCATGGCTGGCATTTCCCGCGTGGTCGCGACTCGCGGCGCACGAGCGTGGCCGACTGCTGCTGAAACTGGCTGACCTGATTGAGGCGCGAAAAGACGAGCTTGCATCGCTCGAATCAATGGATACGGGGCACCCGATTCGTGATTGCCTGTCACTCGACGTCCCCCGCACGGCATTGTGTTTCCGCTACTTCGGCGGCATGGCCGACAAAGTCGAGGGCACTGTCGTCCCCGTGGATAGCGGCTTTCTCAATTATGTCTGTCGCGAACCGTTAGGTGTCGTGGGGCAAATTGTCCCGTGGAATTTTCCATTGATGTTCACGAGCTGGAAACTCGGTCCCGCGTTGGCGGCTGGTAACTGTGTCGTTATTAAGCCCTCAGAATTGACGCCGCTAACGACGCTGCGAATTGCCGAAATGATGCTGGAAGTAGGAATTCCCGCTGGCGTCGTCAACGTCGTGACAGGCTACGGTGCAACAGCAGGACAGCGCATCGCCGAGCACGAACGGATTTCGAAAGTATCCTTCACCGGCTCGACCGAAACGGGGCGCAGTATTGTTAGAGCGTCCGCCGGGAATCTTAAAAAGCTGCAGCTCGAGTTGGGTGGCAAGGGTCCCAATATTATTTTTGCAGATGCCGACATGGAGGCTGCCATCGGCGGTTCGGCGTTCGCCATCTTCCACAATCAAGGGCAGGCTTGCATTGCGGGGTCTCGGCTGATCATTCACGAAAGCATTGCTGACGAATTTGTAGCACGCTTTGTAGCCTTGGCGCGTTCGATCAAACTTGGCGATCCGCGCGATGCTTCCACGGAAATGGGACCTCTGACGTCGCGCCTGCACCAGCGGCGAGTGCTTGATTTTTGCGCTAAGGTGGTTGCCGACGGCGGAGAAATTCTAACGGGAGGGCAAGTTCCGGCGGCGACCGCGCTGCGCGACGGGTGCTTCATCGAACCAACTGTTGTCCGTCTAACACCAAACAGTCCTATTGCACGACAAGAAGTGTTTGGGCCGTTCGTGAGTGTGACGACATTTCGCACTGACGACGAAGCGTTAAGAATTGCGAACGACACCGATTACGGCCTCGGAGCTGGCCTGTGGACGCGTGATCTGCAGCGCGCGCACCGATTCGCCAATCTCTTGCGTGCCGGCATGGTCTGGATCAATTGCTATAAGCGCGTGCATCCTGGCTCTCCATTCGGAGGTGTCGGGCAATCTGGCTACGGCCGAGAGATGGGATTCGACGTGATGCGGGAATACACCCAATCCAAGTCGGTTTGGGTCAACGTCGACGCAAAGCTGCCTGCCTTCTACTCGCGATGACCGCGGTGCGCTGTGCCAATATTGTGACGCTGCCAACGGCGGTGTCCGAGTTGGTGCGCGACGGCGACTCTGTCGCCATGGAGGGATTCACCCACCTGATTCCGTTTGCGGCTGCGCATGAGGTAATTCGACAGAGGCGCCGCGATCTGACACTCATTCGGATGACACCCGACCTGATTTACGACCAGCTGATCGGTTGTGGCTGCGCACGCAAGCTCGTTTTCTCGTGGGGCGGAAATCCAGGTGTGGGCTCATTGCACCGACTACGCGACGCCATCGAAAATGACTGGCCGAATGCCCTCGAAATAGACGAGCACAGTCACGCAGGAATGGCGAGCGCGTATGACGCAGGAGCTGCGGCTCTGCCGTTCGCCGTGCTGCGTGGTTACCAGGGAGGGGGCTTGCGTGCGAATAACAAACAGATTCGAAGCGTTAGCTGCCCATTCACGGGCGAGCAGCTCGCTGCAATACCGGCGTTACGTCCTGACGTTACGATAATTCATGCACAACGCGCGGATCGAAAAGGCAATGTTCAGATTGAAGGAATCGTCGGTGTACAAAAACACGCGGTGCTGGCCGCCAAACGGGTTTTGGTCACGGTTGAGGAGATTGTAGAACAGCTACCCAGCTCCGGGTTGACGGGAGTGATTATTCCCAGTTGGTGCATCGACTATGTGAGTGCCGTGCCAGGTGGTGCTATGCCGTCCTACGCGCAAGGTTACTACCCGCGCGACAATCGCTTTTATGCATCCTGGGATGCCATCAGTCGCGATCGGGAAAAATTCCAGAAGTGGATGCAAGACAATGTGGTTTCCCAAAGCCCGGGCACTGTCGAGGCAGCTAACGTGTCGTCGGCTATGTCGTGAGTCTCGCTTACACAGCACAGGAAATGATGACCGTAACGGCATCACGGCTCCTGAACGACGCTCAGGTGTGTTTCGTGGGAATCGGCTTGCCCTCTGCGGCCTGTAACCTCGCGAGGCTCACGCATGCTCCTGACGTGACCTTGATCTATGAATCCGGAACCATCGCTACAAAACCCGAAGTGTTGCCGTTATCAATCGGCGATGGGGAACTATTCAGCACCGCGCTAACCACCGTTTCCGTGCCCGAGATTTTCCGTTATTGGCTGCAAGGTGGTCGTATCTCCGTTGGGTTTCTCAGCGGAGCGCAGATTGATCGATTCGCGAACTTGAACTCAACCGTAATCGGGCGCTACGCGCGACCTGACGTGCGTTTGCCGGGCGCGGGAGGGGCACCGGAGATCGCAGCTCATTGCGGCGAGGTCTTTATCATCATGAATCAGTCCAAAAGAGCATTTGTGAGTGAATTGGATTTCCTAACAACGTTTGGTCACGGCCGAGGCGCGGATGATAGACTCAGGCACGGTTTCACGACTCGCGGCCCAACTTGTCTGGTCACCGATCTCTGCGTGATGCGTCCCGATCCACAGAGTCGGGAGTTGGTTGTGAACGGTCTTCATCCTGGCGTGACTCGTGAACGCGTGAGCGCTGCCACGGCTTGGCCATTGCGCTTTGCAGATGAACTAGAGGTAACACCCGCACCGAGTTCCACTGAGCTCGACGTACTGCGAGATCTGTTAGCTAGAACCGACCGCGCGCACGGCGAACAGGGATGATACGGCCGTTCAACTTTTCCGGTCTTCCAAGTCGCGTGTTGTTCGGCTCGGGTACGATCGCTAACGTGGCGCAGGAGATCCGCAACCTGGGCGGTCAACGCGCATTTGTCATCAGCACTGCCGGACGCTTACAGCAGGCCTCTATGCTGTGCGTGCAACTGCATGGCATGTTGGCCGGCAGCTTTCCTGGCGCGGTCATGCACACGCCAGCGGACGTCACCGAAAGGGCTCTGGAAGAGTTGACTGAGGTTCGCGGCGACTGCCTGGTTGCCATTGGCGGTGGCAGTGCGATCGGGCTTTCAAAAGCGCTTGCACTGCGCACGGACCTTCCGCAGCTTGTCCTGCCGACGACTTACGCCGGATCAGAAGCGACGTCGATACTCGGCGAGACCACGGCCGGGCAAAAGACCACGCTTCGCGATGCGCGCGTACTGCCGGAAACAGTGATTTACGATGTCAACCTAACATTGGAACTTCCGGATCAGGTCACGGCAACGAGTGGGTTAAATGCAATGGCGCATGCGGTTGAGGCGCTATACGCGCAGGATCGAAATCCACTAATTTCAACATTGGCCTGCCGAGCGTTAGATTTGCTGGTAGCCGGCTTACCTGAGTTGAGGCGCACCCCTCGCGATCAGCAGGTGCGCGGCGATGTTCTCTACGCCGCTTGGCTTTGTGGTCTGTCGCTTCACTCGGTAGGCATGTCGCTGCATCACAAAGTGTGCCATGTGCTTGGCGGCGCATTCCAATTGCCGCATGCAGAGACTCATGCTGTTATGCTCCCGTATTCAGTGCAATACAACGAAGCTGCAGTGCCCGATCTGCTCGCGCCTCTAGCGTATGCTACGCAGCGTCAAAGCGCAGCCCAAGGCCTCTATGCGTTAGGGCAAACACTGGCAATTCCACGCGGTCTCAAGGCAATCGGCATGGCATACGATAGTCTTGATCGCGCGGCGTCGCTGATAACAGAAAAGCCGTACTGGAATCCGACACTCGTTAGCTATGAACCGATTCGCGCCATGCTTGAGCACGCCTGGCACGGCACTGCACCCTAGGCGATCAACGCGATGCACTGGATCGTTGTGGCATTGGATCGTGGAAATACCGCTGATTTGCGAGCGATCACCCGGCCGGCACACCGCGATTATTTGCGGCGGGCCGATCTGACTGCCCGCTTTTTAACAGGTGCGCCGATCGTGGACGATTCCTCAGGGACGATGCGCGGCACGTGGTTGCTGCTCGAGGCAGACACGCGAGCCGCCGTTGAGGCATTCCTGGCCGACGACCCGTATTCGCGGGCGGAGCTATTTTTTCGAACTGAGATTTTCGCTCTGCATGCGGATCATGAAAATACGTGGCGCACCATCAAGGGCAGAGTTGCGTCATGATGCGCACCATAGACTTTTGGCAAACGCGCCCAAACGCCCCCGAGCCTGGGCAGGTTCTTGGCACGCTCGAAGAAATTCCAGACGGCGCCGCCAGGGAATATTCTTTTGGCAGTCACTATGCCGCATTCTCTATGTTTGTCGTGCGCCGTGGGCAAACTGTTTTTGGCTTTCTCAACCTTTGTCCGCACAGCTCGTTGGCACTGAATATCCGACCTCACGAATTTTTAAACGCGAAGGGCGACCGAATCCGGTGTTCGCGACATCTCGCGGAATTCCGCATCGAAGACGGATTTGGCGTGCTAGGTGCGGCGGAAAACTGCTGGCTGGAACGCGTGCCGGTTGAAGTGCGTTCAGGTCAGCTTCGAATCGTGAAATCTATTGACCCGACAGAATTTTCAGGAGAACCAGTTCATGATCAACGCAAGCAAAATTGACGGCAGCGTTCAGGCTCACGACACCAAGCATGAATGGCGAGTCGTGTCGCTGCTCACCCTGGGTTTCGGTCTGGTGGGTTTGGATCGCTGGATCATCGCCCCATTGTTTCCAGAGATCATGCGCGACCTCCATCTCAACTATCAGGACATCGGCAACCTGGTCGGTGCTTTGGGCATCACTTGGGGTGTCTTTGCAATCCTGGCCGGAGGGCTGTCTGACCGATTCGGACGCCGCATTGTCCTTGTTCCAGCCATCATCGGCTTCTCGCTGCTGTCGGGGATTTCTGGTCTGGCAAGCGGGCTAACAATGTTGCTGGTGCTGCGCGCATTGATGGGAGTGACGGAAGGATCATTCTGTCCGACCAGTTTTGCCGCCACGGCAGACGTGTCCCGACCTTCCAGGTTGGGGTTCAATTTGGGGCTGCAGCAAAGCGCGTTCCCGCTGTTGGGCCTGGCGCTAGGACCCATTCTGGCGACGCAATTGCTCAAAGTCGTGACTTGGCGGTGGGTGTTCCTTATTGTGGCCATTCCTGGGCTGATCGTCGGCTACCTGATATGGAAGGTCGTTCGCGATCCGCAGACCGCCGGCGCCGAAGCCGCGGGGCGTCGCGCTCCGCTCAGGCAGCTACTGAGCCACCGAAACGTGCCAATTGGCATGCTGGCGCTGTTGTGCGCAATGAGCGGAATCTTTGTGCTTAGCGCCATGGTCCCCAGCTACCTTGTCGATTTCCTGAAACTCAGCACCCAGCAAATGGGTTTCGTCACCTCCGCCATCGGTTTCGGTGGGTTCCTGGGGCAGGTCGTGTTGCCAGGCGCGTCAGACCTCCTGGGCCGCAAAACCGTCTCGCTAGCAGGGTTTGCGGTTGGCGCCGTGTTCCTCTATCTCTTTACACGGGCAGCAGCCAATCCACTGCTGTTGTTTGCACTACTTTTTGCGTCCACGTTTTTCTGCTTTGGCCTGTTAGGCCTGATCACCGGCCCGATTGCAGCGGAGGCCGCGCCGCAAGGGCTGATCTCTTCAACTGCCGGCCTTATCATTGGGACCGGTGAGATCTTTGGCGGCGGCATAGCGCCATCAATTGCGGGAGCAATCGCGCAGCGGTTCGGCATTCAACATACCCTCAGTTTAGCGTTAGGAGGGCTCATGCTCGGCATCGTCGTCAGCGCTTTCTTGAAAGAAACTGCACCCAGGCGTTAGGCGGGCGCTCGCGGTCGTCCGCCGCGGTCTTGAGCGGTATGCGCAGCCGGTCCGCCAGAAAGGCCAATATATCGGTGTTTTGCTCGATTGCCTGGGTCACGGTGGGCCCGCCCCCGTGTCCGGACGACAATTCGACATTGAGCAGAATGGGCGCTGCTCCGGCCTGCGCGGCCTGCATCGCGGCCGCAAACTTGAAGGAATGCATCGGTATCACGCGGGTGTCGTGATCGCCGGTGATGATCATAGTCGCGGGATAACGGGTTCCGGCGCGTACGCGATGCAGCGGTGAGTACGCGTACAGGGCCGGGAAATCGTTAGCATCCTGGGGCGAGCCGTATTCACCGGTCCAGCCGGCACCCTGGCCGAAGCGATCAAACCGCAGCATGTCCATGACGCCGACACCCGCGATAGCCGCACCGTACAGCTCTGGACGCTGCGTGATGCAGGCGCCCACGAGCAGGCCGCCGTTAGACTCGCCTTGAATCGCGAGCCGGGGAGTGGAGGTGTAACGCCGGGCGATCAACCACTCCGCAGCGGCAATGAAGTCATCAAACACCACCTGTTTGTGCGCACGGTTCGCCTGGCGATGCCAGGCTTCGCCGTATTCTCCGCCGCCTCGGATGTTAGCGATCGCATAGACCCCGCCGAGTTCCAGCCAGGCGATGCGCGCAAAACTGAAGCTTGGCAGCACGGGAATACCGAAGCCGCCGTAACCATAGAGCAATACCGGATTCTGGCCGTTGAGCTTGAGACCCTTGCGGTACGCGAGCAGCATCGGAATGCGCGTGCCGTCCTTGCCCGGGTAGAACACCTGCTTTTCCTCAAACGCGCCGCTGTCGAAATTCACTTTCGGCGCCCGGAACACCTGGCTCTTGCCGGATTCCGGATCGTAGCGATAGACCGTTGACGCAGTTACAAGATCGGTGAACCGAAAGAAGGTGACGCGATCCTGCGCTTGACCGCCAAACCCAACGGCGGTACCGGTTCCGGGCAGCGTAATTTCGCGCAGCAGTTTGCCATCCAGTCCGTAAGTGCCGACTCGACTATGCGCGTCGTGGATGGTCTGCACGAAAAGCTGGTGTGCAACCAGCGTGACGCTGGATGATGTTAAATCAATGGCGTCCGGTCCTTCCGCGATGACCGTGCGAGGATTGGCGGCCGGCCGCAACGGATCGACGGCGACAACTTTGCCGTTAGGAGCCCCGGCGGTCGTCAGGAAAAACAGTTGTCCCTGATCCGAGCCGGCATAGACATATGCGGCGCCGAACCCCTCGACGACCGGCATCACCGCGCGGGCTGCCGATGCCATGTCGATCAGATAGACGTTCTCCACGCCCTTGTCGCCGACCTGGCCTTCGCCGACGGTCACAACCAGCCAACGGCCATCGTCGGACAGATCCGGCTGGTACTGCCAATCGGGATGTGCTGCCAGCTCGAGCAGTTTCTGATCGGCCGAGGCGGGGGTTCCTAACACGTGGTAGAAAACCGCGTTGCCGAGGTCCTGGGCGCTGAGCTCCGCGCCCGGCGCGGGAGCCGGAAACGCGCTGTAAACGAGGCCACGATCGTCGCGCGAAAAAGCGGGCGCGTAGTACTTGGTAAAGCGGATCACGTCGGGCAGGTCGAGCCCCGTGGCAAGATCGCGCACGTGCCAGTCGGTCCAGTCGGACCCGGACACCGATACGCCATAGGCGAGCAGCTTGCCGCCATGGCTTGGTGCGTAACCGACTACGGCGAGCCTGCCGTCCTGCGACAGGGTGTTAGGGTCGAAGGCGACGGTCGGCGGCGCGTCGAGCGCAGTTGTCACATACAGTACATTCTGGTTTTGCAGGCCGGTGTTGCGGCTATAGAAATAGTGACCGCCAGCCTGAAACGGGACCCCGAAGCGTTCGTAGTTGACCAGCTGCGCGAGACGCGAGCGCAACCGGTCGCGCCCCGGCAGCGCGGCGAGATAACGGTTTGTGAGTTGCGCCTGGGCGGCTACCCAGCTGCGCGTCGCGGTGGAATCGAGGTCCTCGAGCCCGCGATAGGGGTCCCGCACCAGGGTCCCGTGGTAGTTGTCAACCGTGTCTCCGCGCACCGGCCGCGGGTAGTCAAGGCGTTTGGGGGCTTGCGCGGCCGCGACCAAACTGAGCGTCGCAATGCAGATCACGACTAACAGACTGGCTGTGCGTGATGGATAACGCATGCTTTACTCCACGATCATTGCCCGAACGATAACACGGTGCAAAAGCCATTCCACTGACACGGGCCGGCTTGCGCTGCTGCGTCCCGACTCTGCAATGGCAATCGGGGGTAGCCGGGAGGCCAGCAGGTTTTCCAGGTCGGACCGGGCTCGGCGGGGCTTTTGGCCCGGTTCCCGGGGCTGGTTGTATCCATAAGTGGGCTCGGAATGTAACAAAGTACCGGTTCCGGCCCAAAAACCGCTGCTGGATATTGCGATGTGGCTCGAATTCCCTAGAATTCCGGGCTCTCTTTCAGGTATGCCCATGCCCAAGGTTGAACGCGCAAATTCATTGACTGCCCGCGGTGGCGGACCGGCGGTAGCCCCGGCTGTGGCTCCGGCGCGCCCGCTGGTCCCGATCAGGCCGTCACGATCGCGCAAGGCCCGGTGGATCGACCCCTTCGAGGCCCGCGAGATTCGGCGTCTGGTGCGGGAATTTGGCTCCCCACTGCTGATCGTCGATTGCGAACGCGTGCGCCAGCAGTATCGGCAACTGAGCCGCGCGCTGCCGGGCGTGCTGCTGCATTACGCACTGAAGCCGATGCCGCATCCGGCGGTGGTGCGCACGGTGTACGCGATGGGCGGCAATCTGGATCTCGCGACCACGGGCGAAGTGGACCTGGTGGCGCGCATGGGCCTCGATCCGCAGCGCTGCATACACACGCATCCGATCAAGCGCGATTCCGATATCGTTGAGGCGCTGCGCCGCGGCATCACCATGTTCGTGGCCGACAATCATGACGAGGTGCGCAAGTTCGCGCGGCATCGTGGCAAGGCCCAGTTGCTGTTGCGGGTTTCGTTCCGCAGCCCGGGCGCGGTATGCGATCTGTCACGCAAGTTCGGCTGCGATCCCGAGGACGTCGCCTCGCTCGCCAGGCTGGCGAGGGATCTCGGCGTTGAAATACGGGGTCTGTCGTTCCACGTGGGTTCGCAGGCGCAGACTGCCGCGAAACACGTCGAGGCGATCGAAGTCTGCGCGCGACTCATGACCCTGGGCCGGCGCGAGAAGCTCGGCGCCTTCGATCTGCTCGACATCGGTGGCGGTTTTCCGATCGATTACGCGCAGCGCGTGCCGGACATCGGGCGCTTCTGTGCACCGATCCGCAAGGCGCTGGCCGACCTGCCTAACAGAATCAGCGTCATCGCAGAGCCGGGCCGTTACATTGTCGGTCCCGCCGCGATCGGCGTCGCCACGGTGATTGGCCGCGCGAAACGCGAAGGCCACTGGTGGTACTACCTCGACGATGGCATGTACGGCTCCTATAGTGGCCAGATCTACGATCACGCGCGCTATCCCGTGGAGGCCCTGCCGGCGGTGGATTTCGCTCCAGCGGCCGAGAAGCTGCCGTCCGTGTTAGCAGGCCCAACTTGCGACAGCATCGATGTGATCGCAGAAAACCTGATGCTGCCGGAATTGCGCGCGGGCGATCTGGTGATCGGCCGCTCGATGGGCGCCTACACCTGGGCGAGCGCCAGCGATTTCAATTTCTTCCCCAAGGCCACCGTGGTCTCGGTCAACGCCGACGCCGGCGATGTTGGCGGTGTCGTGCAGGTGTTGCGCTGATGTTGTTGACGCGCCGCTGTTTTGCGGTGCAGGCGCTGCTCGCGGCCGGCGCGGTGGCGTATTCCGCGCGCGCGCGGGCCAGCGACGATTTTCGGCTTGAGCTCCGCAACACCCACACCGGTGAGTCGCTGGCGGCCGACATTTGCGGCATGGACGGCGCTTTCAATGCGGATAGCCTGAGCCAGTTTGATCGCCTGCTGCGCGATCATCGCAACGACGCCGTGCATGTCATGGATCGGGGCTTGTTTCGGCAGCTGCTCGCGCTGGCGCGCGTGTTAGGTGTGCCGGCGCGCTACGAAGTCATTTCCGGATACCGCTCGCCCCAGACGAACGAAGCCCTGCGCGCCGCCGGGCATGGTGTCGCGGAACACAGCCTGCATCTCGAAGGCCGCGCCATCGATGTGCGTCTCGCGGGCGTGGATTGTGCACAGCTGCGCGATGCGGCGCTGGCCGCGTCCGCCGGCGGTGTCGGTTATTACGCCAGTTCCGACTTCGTGCATCTCGACACGGGGCGCGTGCGCAGCTGGGCCGGCTAACGACGTTGATGCCGCGCCAGCGCGGCGCCCAGTCTGACATCGTGGCCGTAGATATCCTCAAAGAACAGCACGTTGCCGGCCTCGGTCGCGATGGCCGTCGCATACAGGATGAAAACCCGCACCGGCGTCGCGAGCTTGATACGTCGCGCGCTCGGGTTCGCCGCCGCGGCATCGAGCGCGGCGCGATTCCAGCTAGGGTCGTTGCGCAGCACAAATTCCGCCAATCGCAGCGGGTCTTCGACCCGGATGCAGCCATGGCTGAAGGCGCGCCGCGCTGCCGCAAACAGGCCCTGCGTGGTCGTGCCATGCAGGTACACGTTGTGACTGTTAGGAAACAGGAACTTGGCGACGCCGAGCGCATTGCCGCCACCCGGCTTCTGGCGTAGCCGCAGGGTGCCGGCGCGCAGCGCGGCGATGTTTTCCGGAGTAGCCGCGACCATCTGTCCGTCATCACCTTCACCGGCAACGATTTCGAAATTGTTGGCGAGCAGCCAGGCAGGATTGGCTTCGATGCGCGGCAGCAGTTCATCCCGCAGGATGGTGCGTGGCACGTCCCAGTAGGGTCGTAGCACGATGGAGCGCATGTCTTCGGCGAATACCGGCGTGTTGTAGCGCGGATAGATCTTGCCGACGACCACCCGCATCTGCAGCAGCGTGTCTTCGCGATCCGAGGTGGTCGAAAACGCGAACAACCTGAACTGCGGAATGTTGACCAGGATCGGTGGTGTGTCGAGGCGCGGCGGCAGCCAGCGCGCGCGTTCCAGCGAGTATTCGAGCTGCCTGACGCGGTGCGTGAGCGGTGTCGTCAACAGGCGGAACGTCGCGGGTCCGAGCGCGCCATCGATATTGACGCCGTGGCGTTCCTGGAATTTTTCCAATGACTCGCTCAGCGTTGCATCGAACGTGGTGTCGTCCGTGACCGCCGCGGCCGCGGGCAAGTCGCCCAGCGCCGTCAGCAGGCGACGCAGCGCGGCGGCGCCGATATAGCTCTCGCCGGGCTTGACGGTGCGTGTCGGCAGTGGCGGTAGACGGGTCAGCGTCGCGTCCAGTGCCAGTTCCCGGTAACGCCGCAATGCCACCTTCAACAGGTCATAGTGCTGGAAACCCGGTTCGAAATCATCGAGCACTGCTTTCGGGTCGCGCGCTCCCGCCAGTGCCCGGACAGCGACGCTGAGATCGAGCGCGGCATGCGGGACCCCGAGGTCGTGGCCAACGTCGCGGGGCGCGATCCGGCCGGCGTGCAGGTCCAAGACCAGATGTGCCACGGTGCGCGACAGGCGCTGATCCAGCGCACGCAGCGCCTTGGGGTCGGCCAGGACCGTTGGACTTGTTAGCAATTCACGCAGTGCCGGCAATTCGTAATCGACGGGGTCCAGCCCGCGGGTCTCGGCCGTGCTCAGCTCGGTCATCGCTGCAAGAGCGCTGGCGGTCGGTTGGCCTGCGGCAAACCACAGCAGCGGCGCATCGGACGTGGCGTAGAGACTGTCGACAGCTGTCTGCGCCGCCGCCGGCACCTTGACGGGTTTGCGCGCGGTTGCGCCATGAGTCGCAATACTGACGATACCCAGCAAAAACGTTGGCAAAAACATCAGCAAAAAACGGCGAGTCGAATGATTCATGGGATTGGATTCTAACGATATGATGTCAGATCGAATGGACAACAAGCGCGATCAAGGCCGTGCAGCGCCGTGGATGGCATGGCATAGTTCATCATGACGACGGCCATCCATGCCCGGGTCGAGCGGCTGCGCGCCGGCGCCGATCCGACGCTGATCGCGAAGCTCAGCGCCGGCTGGGCGGTGTTCGGCGAGCAGCAATTCCTGCGCGGCTATTGCCTGCTGCTGCCGGACCCGGTGGTGCCGCACCTGAACGCACTGCTGCCGGCAGCGCGGGCGGCATTTCTCGGCGACATGGCGCTTCTGGGTGATGCACTGTTAGCCGCCACGAACGCGGTGCGCATCAATTACGCGATATTCGGCAACCAGGACCCGGCATTGCATGCGCATGTGGTGCCGCGTTACCAGGACGAGCCCCTGCCGCAGCGTACCGCGCACCCGTGGGCCTACGACTGGACCCACGCAAGCGCGTTCGATGCCCGATCCCTGAGTCTGTTGCGGGCGCAGATTTGCACTGCGTTGGGAGTTTCGTGAACGACCTGATCAACCTGTTCGATTTTGAAGCGGCGGCGCTGACGCAGCTGCCCGCCGGCCCGCGCGATTACTACCGGGGCGGAGCCGGCGATGAAATCACCCTGCGCGCCAATCGCAGCGCCTGGGATCGCTGGTCGATTCACTACCGCGTGCTGCGCGATGTCGCGAAACGCGACCTGTCGACGCAGGTGCTGGGCCAGAAACTCGACTGGCCGGTGATGATCGCGCCGACCGCCTATCACCAGATGGCGCATGCGGATGGCGAGGTCGCCACGGCGCGCGCGGCCGCCAGCACCGGCACCGCGATGGTGCTGTCCACGCTGTCTAACAAACCGATGGAAGAGGTCGCGCGGGCGGCAACCCGGGGATTGTGGTTCCAGTTGTATTGCTACAAGGATCGCGGCATCACCCAGGATCTGATCGCGCGCGCGGCCGCGGCCGGCTGTGGCGCGATCGTGCTCACGGTGGATACACCGGTTGGCGCCGTGCGCGAGCGCGACGTGCGCAATGGCTTCAGCTTCCCGGCGAATCTGCCGATGAGCAATCTGTTGCCGGCGGGTGAGCGTTATGCAATGCCCGATCTGGGGCAGGGCGGATTTTCCGGCTACGTGAATCAGATGCTCGATCCGGCGCTTTCCTGGCGCGATCTGGACTGGGTCGTGGCCACCAGCAAATTGCCGGTACTGGTCAAAGGCATCGTGCGGCCCGACGACGCGCGCCGCGCGCTCGGCCGCGGCGCGCAGGGCATCATTGTTTCCAATCATGGCGGACGACAACTGGATTCGGCGCCAGCGACCGCCGATGTGCTGGATTCCGTGGTGCGCGCGGCCGGCTCCGATGCGCTGGTCATGGTGGATGGCGGGATCCGTCGCGGCACCGATGTTCTCAAGGCGCTGGCGTTAGGTGCGCGTGCGGTGCTGATCGGCCGCCCGGTGCTCTGGGGCCTGGCCGTCGGCGGCGAGGACGGTGTGCGTCGCGTCCTCGATCTGCTGCGCAACGAATTTTCCGTGGCGATGGCGCTGGCCGGTTGCCAGGCGCTGGATGAGATCGAGCGCGCCTTGTTAGGCCGCGCAGGTCGCGCCGACTGATCGTCAGTCCTCGAGAGCCGCCTGCAGCCGCCGCAGCAGCAGTTCCGGGTCGGTGATCGGCGCGTCACAGACCGAGCCGCGACAATGGTAGGCGATCAGCGCGCCGCGCCCAGCCTTGGATGCCAGCGAGGTCGGCAGGCTGGCGGCATCGTCCGGAATAGCCAGCACCAGTCGTCGCGGCGCATACAGTGCTGCGATCTGTGAACGCCAGGCGTCCAGTTCCGGCTGCTTGCCGCGCAGGATGATGATTTCCGGTGGGTTCAGGGCTTCTTCGAGTGCGGTCAGCATGCTGGTGTGCGCGTAGGGCGCCTTGTTGAGCGGTTCCCAGGCGGCGCGCAACACGTTCTCCGCGGCGGCGAGATAGCGGGTTTCGCCGACCAGGTAGCCGAGACGCTGCAGGCCGAACGCGGCAACGGCGTTGCCGTTAGGTGTTGCGTCATCGCCGAAGCTGCGCGAACGATGGATCAACTGCTCGTGATCGTCGGCGGTAAAAAAGAAGCCGCCCCGGTCCGGCGCCGCGAAATGCCGCAACAACACTTCCGCGAGTTCGATGGCGAATGCCAGCAGCGACGAATCCCAGCGCTGTTGCAACAGGCACAGCAGCGCATCGATCAGGTAGGCGTAGTCGTCCAGGTAGGCGGCCAGATGCGACCGGCCGTCCTTGTATGTGGCCAGCAGACGACCGGAGCGCCACAGCTGCCGCTGCACGAACTGTGCGGCGTCGACCGCTGCGTCGCGATAGCGTTCGGCGCGCACGGGTTCACGCAAGCAGGCACGGGCGGCGAGTGCCAGGCCACGGATTGCGAGCGCGTTCCAGCTGGTCAGAATCTTGTCGTCGCGGCCCGGCGGTACGCGAGTCACGCGTTGCGCTAACAATGTTTTTCGCGCTGATAGCAGCCGCGCGGCGAGTAGCTCGGGCGTGAGCCCGAGCTCGCCCGCCAGCGTGCCGGTCTCCTTGAACACATGCAGGTGCCAGAATTGCTGTTCGAAATTGGGGTCGCGATCGAGGCCGAAGCGCGGCGCAAATACCGCATATTCCTCGGGCGTCAGCAGCGCGCGCACCTGATCGCGATCCCAGACGTAGAACTTACCCTCGTGGCCTTCCGAGTCGGCATCGAAACTGGATCGAAATCCGCCCTCCGGCGCCCGCAGGTCGCGTAGCAGCCAGTCCGCGGTCTCGCGCACGACCTCGAGGAACAAGGCCTCGCCTGTGGCGAGCGCGGCATCTGCGTACACGCCTAACAACAGGGCGTTGTCGTACAGCATCTTCTCGAAATGCGGGATCATCCACAACGCATCAACCGAGTAACGCGCAAAGCCGCCGCCCAGCTGGTCGTTCAGCCCGCCCTCGGCCATGCGTTTCAGCGTCAACGTGGCCATGTAGAGCGCCTGCAGGTCCGGCGCCGTCGTGTGGGCAGTGGCGTGCCAGTCGCGCAGCAGCCGCTCGATGTTGTTAGCATGCGGGAACTTGGGCGCGGCGCCGAAGCCGCCAAACTTGCTGTCAAACTGTCGCTCGAGCTGTGCGCGTGCCGCGCGCAGTGGCGCGTCGCTGAGCGTTACGCCAGCGGACGCAGCTGCGGGCTCCAGCGATGCGAACGCATCCATCAGCGAGGCATTTTGCTTGCGGATCTCATCGCCATGCTCGCGGTAGTACTGCGCGACGCGTTCCAGCAGCTCCTTGAACGAGGGCATGCCATAACGCGGCGTGTCTGGAAAATAGGTGCCGCCGAAAAACGGCCGCTGGTCTGCGTGCGACAGGAACATCGTCAATGGCCAGCCGCCGCCGCGCTGGGTCAGCATTTGATGGGCCAGTTGATAAATGCGGTCAATGTCCGGCCGTTCTTCACGGTCAACCTTGATATTGACGAACAGCGAGTTCATCAGGGCCGCGGTTGCCTCGTCTTCGAACGATTCATGCGCCATCACGTGGCACCAATGGCAGGCCGAATAGCCGATCGACAGCAAAATCGGCTTGCCGGTGGCGCGCGCCAGCGCCAGTGCTTCGTCGCCCCAGGGGTACCAATCGACCGGATTGGCGGCGTGCTGCTGCAGGTAAGGGCTGGTTTGCGCGGCAAGCCGATTGCGGGGGCCGGAATAGTTCGAGGCAGTCATGAGCGCTCACGTAAAATGGCCAATGACTGTGACAGAAGCTCGCCCCACGCTGCAACTAAAACGCCATGAGGAACGCCGCCTGCGGGCCGGCCATCTGTGGGTGTTCAGCAATGAAATCGACGTGGCTGCAACGCCGCTCAAGACGTTTGCGCCCGGCGCCATTGCGCGCGTCCTGTCGAGCAAAGGCGAATTCCTGGGCTATGGCTACGTCAATCCCGGCGCCCTGATTGCGATCCGGATTGTTTCGCGTCACGAACGTGAGCCGATCAATGCGGCCTTGTTGCGCTCGCGGTTGCTTGCGGCCGCCGAACTGCGCAGCTTCCTCGGCCGGGGCGTGTTTCATCGCTGGGTGTACGGCGAATCGGACCGCCTGCCGGGCCTGGTGCTGGACCGTTTTGGCGACGTGGTGGTCGGTCAGATCGCGACCCTCGGCATGGAACAGCTCAAGGATGTGATCAGCGCCGCGGTGCGCGCAACCCCCGGTGTTAGCACGCTGGTCTGGAAAAACGATTCGGGCGCCCGTTCCCTGGAGCAGCTGCCGGAATCCGTCGAGCCGGCATTCGGCAGCCCGCCCACGGAGCTAACAGTCGAGGAGACCGTGGCGCCTTCGAAGCTGCTGCGTTATCGCGTGGCGCTGGCGCAGGCGCAGAAAACCGGCTGGTTTTATGATCAAACCGACAATCGTGCGCGCCTCGCGGCCTTCATGCGGCCCGGGGCGCGGGTGCTGGATGTCTGCAGCTACGTGGGCGCCTGGGGCCTGACCGCCATGGCCGCCGGCGCAGGCTCGGCGCTGTGCGTGGATTCCTCGCAGGCCGCCCTCGATGCGGCGGAGGCCAACGGCCGTTTGAATGGCCTGGCGCTGGCGGTCCGCAAAGGGGATGCCTTTGACGTGCTGCAGGACCTGGCGGCCAACAAGGAGCGCTTCGATGTGGTCGTGGTCGATCCGCCGGCATTCATCAAGCGCAAGAAAGACCTGCCGCAGGGCGAGGCGGCCTATCGCAAACTCAACCAACTGGCCATGCGGCTGCTGACCGACGGTGGTCTGCTGGTGTCCTGCTCCTGTTCGTGGCATCTGCCGGCGGATGCGCTGCTGGGTGCGATCCAGACGGGCGCGCGCCATCTGGATCGCCTGGTTCAGGTCATCGCGGTCGGCGGCCAGTCCGCCGATCATCCGATCCATCCGGCGATCCCGGAGACGCGCTATCTGAAGGCTTTTTTTGCGCGGGTCACGCAGGAATAGTGCGAAAATAAAACCATGATCCCCTACGTGCCGTTTGATCCCGTGGCCATTTCACTCGGACCGCTGCAGGTCCACTGGTATGGCATCACCTATTTGTTAGGTTTTGCATCGGCCTGGTGGCTCGGGCGGCGCCGCGCGCTGCAGCCGGGATCGACCTGGAAGCCGCTGGACGTCGATGATTTCCTGTTCTACCTGATGCTGGGCGTCATCCTCGGCGGCCGCATCGGCTATCTGCTGATCTATGGGCGCGAGCAGGTGGCGGAGGACTGGCATTACATCTACCAGATCTGGCGCGGCGGCATGTCCTTCCACGGCGGATTTGTCGGCGTCTTGTTAGGCGCGCTGTGGTTCGCGCGCAAGCAAAAACGCCAGATCGTGGATGTCATCGATTTCACCGCGCCGCTGCCGGGCCTGGGGCTGTTTTTCGGGCGCATCGGCAACTTCATCAACGGCGAACTGTGGGGCAAACCGACCGACGTGCCCTGGGCCATGGTGGTCGATGGTGTACCCAGGCATGCGACGCAGCTGTATGAAGCCACGCTCGAGGGTCTGCTGCTGTTCACGGTGCTGTGGTTTTTTACGCGCAGGCCACGGCCGCGCATGGCGCCCGCGGGCCTGTTCCTGATCCTCTACGGCTGTGCGCGCATTGCGGTTGAGTTTTGGCGCGTGCCAGACGTTCAGATCGGCTATCTGGCGGGCGATTGGCTGACCATGGGGCATTTGCTGTCCTTGCCGATGCTGCTGAGCGGAATCGTGATGCTGTGGTACGCGTACCGCAGCCCCACGCCGAGCGGCAATTTCGCAGTCGCGCCCGCCCGTTAGGTCGGCATGCAGTCGTATCTCGATTTACTGCATCGGGTGCGTCAGGAGGGCGCGCGCCGCGAGGACCGCACCGGCACGGGCACGCTGTCGATTTTTGGCGCGCAGTTGCGCTTCGACCTGGCGGCCGGTTTCCCGATGGTCACCACCAAAAAGCTGCATACCCGCTCCATCATTCACGAACTGCTGTGGTTTCTGCGCGGTGACACCAACGTCAAGTACCTGCGCGATAACGGCGTGACGATCTGGGATGAGTGGGCCGACGCGCAGGGCGAGCTAGGGCCGGTGTATGGGCGCCAGTGGCGCAGCTGGCCGGCGCCGGATGGCAGGCACATCGACCAGATCGCCGAGGTGATGCGGCAGCTGCGCGGCAATCCCTATTCGCGCCGTATCCTGGTTTGCGCGTGGAATGTCGGCGAACTCGAGCAGATGGCGCTGATGCCCTGTCACGCGCTGTTTCAGTTCTATGTCGCGAACGGCAAGCTGTCCTGCCAGCTTTATCAGCGCAGCGCCGATTTATTTCTCGGCGTGCCGTTCAATATCGCATCCTACGCGCTGTTGACCCTGATGATCGCCCAGCAATGCGGTCTGCAGCCGGGAGACTTCGTGTGGACCGGCGGCGATTGTCATGTGTACCTGAATCATCTGCAGCAGACCGATCTGCAGCTGTCGCGTAATCCCCTGCCGCCGCCGCAGCTGGAGATCCTGCGCAAGCCGCCGGATATTTTCTCCTACAGTTACGACGACTTTCGCCTTGTCGGCTATCAGTCACATGCCGCGATCAAGGCGCCCATCGCTATTTGACGCCTGATTTTTTTGTGAGCTGAATTTAGCCAGTCCGAGGATTGCAATGAAGAAACCGATGATCAAAGTACGTAACTCACCGATTCACGGCAGCGGCGTTTTCGCGCTGCGGCATATCCCCAAAGGCACGCGCATCATCGAATACGCAGGCGAGCGGATTTCCCACAAGGCAGCGGATGAACGCTACGAGGATCATGACGAAAACGACAATCACACGTTCCTTTTCATCGTCGACCTGCGCACTGTCATCGACGCATCGGTTGGCGGCAACGAGGCGCGATTCATCAATCACAACTGCGACGGCAATTGCGAATCCGCAATCGAGAAACGGCGCGTGTACATCGAAGCCGTGCGCGATATTGCCGCGGGCGAAGAACTGGGCTACGACTACGAGATCGGGCGCGAAAAAGACGATCCGCCTAACATCGATGAGATCTATGCCTGCCGCTGCGGCGCTGCCAAATGCCGCGGCACGATGCTCTGGCCGGCGAAGCGGCCCGTTGAGAAAAAGCGCAAGGCCGCAAGGAAAAAGGCCCACGCGCACAAGCGCAGCCCGCACCACCGGAGCTGAATTTGACGCCAGCGCCCGCCACCGCAGTGACACTCGTGGTCGCGATGGACTTGCGCGGCGTGATCGGCCGCGCGGGCGGACTGCCGTGGCGGCTGCCTGACGATCTCA
>JANMYM010000030.1:0-128866 GCA_031382085.1 Gammaproteobacteria bacterium | reverse complement strand
TCGGCGGCTGTGCGTTCCAGCATGGTGTTGAAATGGCCGACGTAGTCGATCACGTAGCCGCGCTTGATGATGGCGTCTTTCAGGTTTTCGGCAATGTCGTCGTAGGCACCGGCCTTGACGTAGTCCTTGTAGCCGATGTCGGCAGCGGTAGCCGCCCCCGCGATCACGGCCAGGGCCAGCAATCCGGCCAATATGGACTTGAGCCTCAACATTGGGGTCCCTTTCAGGCGTGTCGCGATGCCCGATTGAGTAGTCATCCCAGCCGCCGCTGCCTTGATAGTGATCAAACATGGCCGCTGCGCATTGCGACCCGCTTGTCATGTCGGGATCGATGGTTCATCCATTCGAGGTTCGGAAATCGCGAAGGACGGGCAATCGCATGCGCACGCACGCAAGGGTCGTGGTTATCGGTGGTGGCGTCGTGGGCGCGAGCGTCCTCTATCACCTGACCAAGAAGGGCTGGAAAGACGTCGTTCTGATCGAGCGGCTGGAGCTGACCTCCGGCTCCACCTGGCACGCGGCCGGCGGCATGCACACCATCAACGGCGATCCAAACGTCGCCAAGCTGCAGCAGTACACCATCAAGCTGTACGACGAAATCGAAAAAATCTCCGGCCAGTCCTGCGGCATGCATATCACTGGCGGACTGATGTTAGCTGGCACGGCGGAACGCTGGGATTGGCTCAAGATGACCCAGGCGCGCGGGCGCTACCTCGGCATGGAGCTTGAGCTTCTGTCAGTGGCGGAAACGCACAAGCTCTATCCGCTGATGGACCCGGCGCACTTTGTCGGCGCAATCTATGACCCGATCGAGGGGCATGTCGATCCCTATGGCGTGACCCACGCGTATGCGAAATCCGCGCAACTGGGCGGCGCCGAAATCGTCAAGCAAACGCGCGTCACGGATCTCAAGCAGCGCGCGGACGGCACCTGGGACGTCATGACCAGCGGCGGCACTGTGCATGCGGAGCACGTCGTCAATGCCGGCGGCCTGTGGGCGCGCGAAGTTGGCCGCATGGTCGGACTGGAACTGCCGATCCTCGCGATGCAACATCAGTACCTGATCACCGAAGATCTTCCAGAGCTAAAAGGCCTTAAAGAACAATTACATGTGATAGATTTCGAAGGTGAAATCTATATGCGCCAGGAACGTGGCGGCATGCTGATGGGGACCTACGAACGTGCCGGTGTGCCATGGTCACCGCACACCACGCCTTGGGATTTCGGCCAGGACCTGCTGCCTAACGACCTGGATCGGATCGCGCCCAGTCTCGAAGTCGGGTTCCAGCACTTCCCGCGGATTGGCACTGCCGGCATCAAGAAAGTCGTCAACGGCCCGTTCACGTTTGCACCCGATGGCAATCCACTGGTGGGCCCGGTGCCCGGGATGCGGAATTTCTGGGTCGCCTGCGGCGTCATGGCGGGCTTCAGCCAGGGCGGCGGCGTGGGCCTGTCGCTGTCGAACTGGATGGTCGAAGGCGATCCTGGCGCGGACATCTGGGCCATGGACATTGCACGCTACGGCGGCTGGGCGACCCGCGCCTACACCAACTCCAAGGTGCGCGAGAATTATTCCCGGCGCTTCCGCATCCGCTTTCCTAACGAGGAGCTGGACGCGGCACGGCCGCTCAAGACCACGCCGATCTACGAACGCCTGCAGCAGGATAACGCGGTGTTCGGCGAGTACTGCGGACTCGAGCATCCGCTGTGGTTTGCGCCCCAGGGCACGCCGGCCCGCGAAGACATTACCTTCCACCGCTCGAACGCGCATGCGCATGTCCGTGCCGAGTGCCTCGCGGTACGTGAGTCCGTCGGACTGCTGGAAATATCCAACTACGGCAAGTTCGATGTCATCGGCCCGGGCGCAGCCGACTGGCTCGGTTCCATCATGGCAAACAAGGTGCCGAAAGCCGGGCGCATGACACTGACGCCCATGCTCAACGAACGCGGCAAGCTGATTGGCGATTTCACCATGAGCCGTCTCACCGATGAGCGCTTTGTGTTGGTGGGAACCTATGCGGCGGAGCTGTTCTACAAACGCTGGTTCGAGCGCTATCCGCCGCCGCCAGGCGTCCGCATCCGCCCTGCTTCGCTCGAGTATCTCGGGCTGTCGGTCGCGGGTCCGCAGTCGCGCGCGCTGCTGCAGTCGGTGGTCGATGTCGATCTCAGCACCGCAGCATTTCCGTTTATGACCTTTCGCCAGGTCGATGTCGGCATGATCCCTGCGCTGGTCGGCCGCGTTTCGTTCAGCGGCGAACTGGGCTATGAAATCTGGGTCGCGCCTGAATATCAGCGCGCGCTGTTAGATGTGCTGACCCAGGCCGGGCGCAAGCACGGACTGCGGCACTTTGGCGGCCGAGCGCTGCAAAGCCTGCGGCTCGAAAAGAGTTTCGGCACCTGGGCGCGTGAATATCGGCCGATATACGGTGCGTTCGAAGCCGGGCTGGATCGGTTTGTCGACCTGGCCAAGCCGGCGTTTGTCGGCCGTGACGCGGCCGCGCAGGAAAAGGCGCAGGGCGGCGCGCGGCGGCTGATCACGCTCGCAATCGACGCACGGGATGCGGATGCCATCGGCGACGAGCCCATCTGGCACCGTGACCGCGTCGTCGGCTGGGTAACCTCCGGCGGCTATGGCCACACCGTGCAAAAATCCATTGCGATGGGCTATGTCGAGCGCGAAGTTGCCGGGGAAACCAGCGATTTTGCGGTGGAGTTGATCGGCGAGAAGCGCCCGGCGGTCAGGCTAACAGCCGCTGCGGTCGACCCGCAGGGCACGCGCATGCGCGCGTAGTCGCGCGCTGCGGCCGCGGCGTCAGGATGTGGGCGGCTCGAATAGATCCGCCGGCGGTCTGCTGAAAATCTGGCGCACCAACGGCTCGAAGCTTTCCAGATTTTCGTGCCGGTAGCCGGGATCGAATGAATTTTGATCCCAGGCCGCGCAAAAATGCGCGCAGGCATGAAACCAGGGGTGGTCCTTGAACCTGTTGCGGGCATGTCGGTCGCCGCCACGATGCTGCGCGTAGTAGTAACTCTGGAACAGACCATGCTGCTCGACGATCCAGGTGACTTCGGCGCGCACATAGGGCCGCAGGATCGCGGCCGCCATCTGCGCGTGATTGTAGGGCGCGAGTTCGTCGCCGATGTCATGCAGCAGCGCAGCCACGATCAACTCGTCATCGGCGCCGTCGCGGCGCGCCCGGGTCGCCGCCTGCAGCGAGTGCGTGAGCCGGCTAACAGGATAGCCCTGCAGCGCAGACCCCAGCTTGCTGAGCGCCTCGAGAACCCGGTCCGCAAGACCTAACGCGTAGTTCTTTTCATAGCCGTCCAGCAGGTCGTAGTCCGCCCTGGTGCCATCCTTCATCTGGCGAAAACCTACGATTCGTTGCACGCGCGGCACCTCGCTACGGACTCGACAAGGATCTGCCAAAATACACCGCTGAACAAGATTGCAGTTGTTACAGGCGCGGCGCAAGGGCTGGAGCTGGCAACGTCCGCCGGGCTCGCGGGTGTCAGCCAGCGCTGATTGCACCTGCGACCTCGGTCGCAATCGCCGCCCCGGTGCCGCCGCCGCTCGGGCGATTGCGCCGCTCCACGCTCGGCGGATACCCGAACTGGCGCCGATAGCACTTGGAGAAATGCGGTGGCGACTGAAATCCACAGGCGGCGGTGATCTCATCGATGCGCATGCTGGTGTGGAGCAACAATTCGCGCGCCCGGCGCAGCCGCACGGTCAGGTAGTAGCGCTTCGGAACGCAGTCCAGGTGCCGCTTGAACAGCCGCTCGATCTGGCGCCGCGACAGGTTGCTCTGGCGCGCAATGTCAGCCAGCGGCAGCGGCCGCTCGATATTATCTTCCATCAGCTGCGCGATCTTCATCAGCCGCGTCTGCGGCACGCCGAGTTGCGCGCGCAAGGGCACATATTGTTTGTCGCGGTCATCGCGCACGCGCTCGACAATGAACTGTTCGGATATCAGCTCCGCAATGCGCGCGCCCAGTTTGACGCGGATCAGATTCAGCATCAGATCGAGCGGCGCAATACCGCCCGAGCAGGTGTAGCGATCGCGATCGATGGTGAACAGCTGATCGCTCAACTGCACGTGCGGAAACTCCTCGCGCAGCGCCGAAAGATTTTCCCAATGTATCGTCGCCTTGTAACGGTCCAGCAGTCCGGCATGCGCCAGCGCATAGCCGCCGGTGCATAAGGCGCCTAACGCGACCTGCTTTCCAGCCTGGCGGCGTAGCGCCGCCAGCAAACGCGGCGACACGGCGCGCCGTACGTTGGTGCCGCCGCAGACAAACAGGATGTCCACCCGGCCCATGTCGGCCAGGGCCACCGTCGGTGTCAGTTGCCAGCCATTGCTCGCGCTCACCGGCTGCCCATCGAGACTGACGATGAGCCACTCGTACGCAAGCTGGCCACTGAGCGAATTCGCCATCCGCAGCGGTTCAACCGCGTTGGCCAGCGCGATAAATGAATAGTCCTGCAGTGTCAGGAATGCGAAACGGGTTTTGCGCAGCGTGATCATCGGCCGAAACGTCCTGCAACAGGCATCAGTATGCGATTTGGGACCATGAGCTGTCGTTTTCGGGCAAATGGCACCCGGCTCAGTCCGATTATATGGCGTAAACGCGCTGGCGACTGTCGCAATTGGAGCTGTACTGGCCGTGCTGGTGGCTAAACTGCCCCAGATGAAGACACATGCGCGCGTGGTCGTAATCGGGGGCGGAGCGGTAGGCGTCAGCACGCTCTACCATCTAACAAAAAAAGGCATCCAGGATGCCGTGCTGCTGGAACGGTCGGAACTGACCGCCGGTTCGACCTGGCACGCCGCCGGGCTGCTGCCCCTCTTTAACATGAGTTACACCGTCGGCCAGCTGCACAAGTATTCAGTCGACCTTTACAAGCGTCTGCCACAGGAAACCGGACAGGAAGTCGGTTTCCACGTGACCGGCAATCTGCGTCTCGCGACCTCCCGCGAACGCATGGACGAATATCTGAAGTACTGCGGCACCGCCAACACCATCGGCGTGCCCTTCCAGGTGATCTCGCCGGACGACGTCAAGAAACTCTGGCCGCTGGTCAACCTCGGCAACGGCGCAAGCGAGGCCAAGATCACCGGGGCGCTCTACCACCCGGACGACGGACACATTGCTCCGGCCGACCTCACGATGGCGCTGCGCAAGGGGGCGCGTCAAGGTGGCGCTGAAATTTACGAGCAGACCGACGTTACCGGCGTGCAGCGGACCCCGTCGGGTGAGTGGCGGCTGCTAACAAACAAGGGCGAGATTATTGCCGAACACGTGGTTTGCGCCACCGGCAACTACGCGCGGCAGACCGGCCTGATGTTTGGGCTTAACGTGCCCGCGATTCCGGTCGAACACCAGTACATCGTCTATGACCAGTCTGCAGAACTGAAGGCCTATCGCGACCAGGGCGGCCGCGAGCTCGCGGTGCTGCGTGAATCCGATCAATCGTACTACCTGCGTGAAGAGCGCCTGGGCTGGATTCTCGGGCCCTACGAAGCCGGCGCGCCGGCGCGGTTCGCTGACGGCGTGCCTGAGTGGTTCGGCAAGAGCCTGTTTGAGGGCGACCTTGATCGCCTGCTGCCGCATGTCGAGGCCGCGATGCGCCGCGTGCCCGCGCTTGCGAATTGCGGCATCAAGGACATCGTAAATGGCCCCATCTCCTATACGCCCGACGGCAGTCCGCTGATCGGTCCGGCCTGGGGCGTGCGTAACCTGTGGCTCAACGAAGGGCATAGTTTCGGCATCACGGCAGCGGGCGGCGCCGGCTGGCAACTGGCTGAGTGGCTGGTCGAAGGCGAACCGGGCATCGACATGTTAGCCGTCGACCCGCGCCGTTTCGGCGACTACACCAGCAAGCGTTATGTGGTGGCGAAGAACGAAGAAACCTACCGCGAGGTCTTCACGATTCACTTCCCCGACGAGGAGCGTCCCGGCGCGCGGCCGGCGAAAACCAGCCCGGTGTACGACAAGATCGACAGGATGGGCGCGGTTTGGGGTCAGCGCTTTGGCTGGGAACGTGCCAACTGGTTTGCACCGCCCGGCGTCGAGCGCAAGGACGTCTGGAGTTTCCGCCGCAGCAACTATTTTGAGCACGTGGGCGCGGAATGCAAGCGCATGCGCGAGCAGGTCGGCGTGATCGACCTGACGCCGTTCACCAAGCACATGGTGACCGGCCCGGGTGCCGAAGCCTGGCTCGATCACCTCGTAGCTAACAAAGTGCCGACCAAGATCGGCCGTATCGCGCTCTGCCATGCGCTGACTCCCAAGGGTGGCATTCGTTCCGAGTTCACGATCACCAGGCTCGCCGAACAGCGTTTCTACGTGGTCAGTGCCGGCGCCGCCGAGCGCTACGATCACGACTATCTGGTGAAAAAACTGCCGGCCGACGGCTCCGTGCATCTAGAGAACATCACGCAGGCGCGCGGTTGTTTCGTGGTCGCGGGTCCGCGCTCGCGCGAGTTGTTCAGCCGGCTCACAGACACGCCACTCGACAATGCATCTTTTCCGTGGCTGACCGGCAAGGTGCTGGAAGTCGGCCTCGCAGTCGATGTGTTCATGCTGCGCGTGAATTTCGTCGGTGCCCTGGGCTGGGAACTGCACTTCCCCATGGTCTACGCCCATCATCTGTTCGACGCGCTGTTCAGCGCGGGCCACGACCTCGGCATCGGCATGGTTGGCATGCGCGCGATGGAATCCCTGCGCATGGAAAAGTCCTACCGCATGTGGGGCAGCGACATGACCCGCGATTACACGCCCTTTGAAACCAGCCTGGATCGCTTTGTCCGGATGAACAAGGGCGATTTCATCGGCAAGGCGGCGCTCGAGGCACAGCAGGCACGCGGCGTACCCAACAGATTCGTTACGCTGGAAGTGCATGACGTCAAGGACGCGGACGCGCTCGGCAACGAACCGCTGTTCGACACCGCTGGCAACATGATTGGCCGTGCGACCGCAGGTTATTATGGTCATACTTTGCGCAGGAGCCTTGCCATCGGCTACGTCAAACCGGCGTTCGCTACAGTTGGCAGCCAATTACAGATCGAGATTCTCGGTGAACGCAAACGCGCGACCGTGCTGGTCGATTCGCCCTATGACCCGGAAAACCATGACCTGCGTGCCTGACAAACCCGCGAGCCTGGCGACGTGATCAGGAGTCGTTTCTCCGCCTGGGCATTGCTGCGCGCCGGTTTTGCACGCCAGCAGAACTGGGGGCCGCAATGGCGGCGCGCAGAGCCGAAGCAATCCTACGATGCTGTAATCGTGGGTGGCGGTGGACACGGCCTCGCAACGGCCTATTACCTCGCCAGGCTGCACGGCATGCGCAATATCGCGGTGCTGGAAAAAGGCTGGATCGGCGGCGGCAACACCGGACGCAATACCACCGTAATCCGCTCGAATTACCTGTTCCAGGAGAGTTCCACGCTGTACGACCATTCGGTCAAGCTGTGGGAAGTATTGTCGGAAGATCTCAATTACAACGTCATGTATTCGCCGCGTGGCGTGCTGGCGCTGGCGCACACGGTGCACGACGTGCAGGTACTGCAACGACACATCCACGCCAATCGCTGTAACGGCATCGACAATGAGTGGCTGACTCCGCAGCAGGTCAAGGAATTCTGCCCGCCGGCCAACACCGGATCTAACATCCGCTATCCCATCATGGGTGGCGCGTTGCAGCGCCGCGGTGGCACCGCGCGCCATGACGCCGTGGCCTGGGGTTACGCCCGCGCCGCCGATGCGCTGGGCGTGGATATCGTCGAGAATTGCGAAGTCACCGGCATGCGCCGCGATGCCAATGGCGCGATCAGCGCCGTCGAAACCACGCGCGGTGTCATTGCATCGCCGCGCGTCGGCGTGGTGGCCGCCGGCCATAGCAGCGTGGTGATGAAGCTGGCGGATGTCGCCTTGCCGATCGAGAGTTTTCCGCTGCAGGCGCTAGTGTCGGAACCCGTCAAGCCGGTGTTCCCCTGCGTCGTGATGTCCAACTCGATTCACGCCTACATCAGCCAGTCCGACAAGGGTGAACTCGTGATCGGCGCCGGCACCGACGCTTATACGTCCTACACGCAGCGCGGCGCGTTGCACATCAGCACCCACACGCTGGAAGCCGTCTGCGAATTGTTCCCGATGTTCCGGCGCATGCGCATGCTGCGCAACTGGGGCGGCATTGTCGATGTCACACCCGATCGCTCGCCGATCATCGCGAAGACGCCGGTGCCGGGACTGTTCGTGAATTGCGGCTGGGGCACCGGCGGCTTCAAAGCCACGCCGGGCTCAGGACACGTGTTTGCACATACGATAGCTAACAATGCGCCGCATCCCATCAACGCAGCCTTTACCATCGAGCGTTTTCGCGAAGGCCGTTTGATCGACGAAGCGGCCGCGGCGGCCGTGGCGCACTGAGCAGGACCATGCTGGTAATCCATTGCCCCTATTGCGGAGCTCGGCCTGAGCTGGAGTTTGCCTATGCGGGACAGGCGCACCTGACCCGCGCCAGCGATCCGTCCGCGCAGACCGATGCCGAGCTGGCGGCGTTTCTCTACGAACGAGTCAACGTCAAGGGCATCCACGCGGAACGCTGGCGTCACGTGCGCGGCTGCGCGAAATTTTTCAACGCGCTGCGCGACACGACAACGGACCAGTTTGTCGTGACCTACAAATCGGGCTTGCCACGGCCATGAGTGGGTTTCGTACTGTATCGGGCGGCCAGATCGATCGGAGCCGCAAGTTGCGTTTCAATTTTGATGGCCAGACCTATGGCGGACATCCCGGCGACACGCTGGCGTCGGCGCTGCTGGCGAATGGCGTGCATCTGCTGGGCCGATCATTCAAATATCACCGTCCACGCGGTGTGCTGAGCGCCGGCAGCGACGAACCTAACGCATTGGTGACCGTGTGGCGCGATGCGGCACGTTACACGCCCAATCTGTTAGCCACGCAGGTGGAGCTGTATGAAGGCCTGCAGGCGCGCAGCCAGAACCGCTGGCCGAGCCTCGGTTTTGATGTCGGCGCCATCAATAATCTGCTGTCGCGCTTCATTCCCGCCGGTTTCTACTACAAGACCTTCATGTGGCCGCCGCGTGCCTGGCATACCTGGTATGAGCCTGCGATCAGGCGCGCCGCAGGTCTGGGCGTTGCGCCGAGCGAACCTGATCCCGATCGCTATGCGCAGCGCTTCGCGCACTGCGAAGTACTGGTCGTCGGCTCCGGTCCCGCGGGCATGGCCGCGGCACTGGCTGCCGCCGACAGCGGTGTCCGCGTGATACTTTGCGATGAGCAACCCGCGTTAGGCGGCAGCCTGCAGAGCGATGGCTCACTGAGCATTGACGGGCGACCGGCGGGTGAATGGCTGGACGCGTCACTCACTAGCTTGCGCGGCAACCCGCGCGTGACGCTGCTCAATCGCACCACCGCCTTCGGCTACTTTCCGCACAATTTTCTGGGTCTTGCGGAGCGCCTGACCGTCCACCAGGCAGCGCCTCACGCGACGGCGCCGCGTGAGCGACTCTGGCAGGTCCGCGCCCGCGAGGTCGTGCTGGCCACCGGCGCCCATGAGCGGCCGCTGGTATTTCCGGGCAATGACCGGCCCGGCATCCTGCTGGCGTCCGCGGCGCATACCTACCTGACACGCTACGGTGTCATTGCAGGCCGCGAGCTGGTGCTACTGACCAGCAACGACAGTAGCTACAGAATCGCCAAAGACCTGTGGGATGCCGGTGTCAAGATCAACGCGATCTGCGACCTGCGCGCCGTGGTTCCAGACGCCGCGCGCGCGCTACTTGGCGCGGCAGACCTGCGCATTGTCGTCGGGGCAACCGCGCTGGGTACGCGCGGCAGCAAGCGAGTGCGTGGCGTGGAAATTGGCCGCGTGCAACCGGACGGCAGCATCGCGGAGCGCGAATGGCTGGACTGCGACACGCTGCTGATGTCCGGCGGCTTTACGCCCGCGGTGCACTTGTTCTCGCAGTCGCGCGGCAAGCTGCGCTGGAATGAAGCGCTGAACACTTTCGTGCCCGGCGAGTCGGCGGAAAATGAGCGTTCGGCGGGTGCCTGCCTCGGTACCTACGTCGTCGACGAAGTACTAACAGAGGGAGCGCGGGCCGGCGCAGCCGCCGCGATCGCCGCCGGCGGCCGCGAACCGACAGCGCGCAGCTGGCGCGTAGACGGCGCCCCGCCCTGCTCTGGCGTTCACTCCGGCCTGCTGCCACAACCCTCAGCCCTGATTGGCAAGGCGTTCGTCGACTGGCAGAACGATGTCACCAGTAACGATCTGTCGCTCGCGACCCGCGAGGGCTTCCGCTCGATCGAACACGTCAAGCGTTACACGACCACCGGCATGGCGACTGACCAGGGCAAGACTTCTAACATCAATGCGCTGGCCATTGTGTCGAAGCAGTTGTCGACGCCGATCGAGAGGGTCGGCCTGACGACCTTTCGCATGCCTTATACGCCGCTGACGTTCGGCAGCATGGCAGGTTATGCGCGTGGCGACCTGTTCGATCCGCTGCGCAAAACGCCAACGCATGCCTGGGCAGCCGCGCAGGGCGCAGTGTTCGAGGATGTCGGCCTGTGGAAACGCGCGCGTTACTTTGCGCGCGCACTGGAAACGATGCAGCAGGCGGTGGCGCGCGAATGCCTGGCGGTGCGCAAGGGCTGCGGCATGTTCGATGCCTCGACGTTAGGCAAGATCGAGGTGGTTGGTCCCGACGCGGTGGAATTCCTCAATCGACTATACGTGAACGATTGGACCACACTCGCCGCCGACCGATCGCGTTACGGCATCCTGTTGCGCGAGGATGGCTTCGTCTACGACGACGGCGTCATCGGGCGCATGGCAAGCGATCGCTTTCACGTGACCACCACCACCGGCGGCGCACCACGCGTCTTTGGCATGATGGAAGATTACCTGCAGACCGAGTGGCCGGAGCTCAAGGTCTGGCTGACATCGACCACCGAACAGTGGTCGGTCGTTGCTGTGCAGGGACCTAACGCCCGCCGGGTCCTCGAGGGACTGGTGGAGGGCATCGACCTCACGGCTGCCGCCTTGCCGCACATGGGTGTCGTCGCCGGCCACATCTGCGGCGTACCGTGCCGCTTGTTTCGCGTCAGCTTCACTGGCGAGTTGGGCTTCGAAGTCAACGTGCCGGCAGACCACGGTCAATCAATCTGGGAAGCGATCCATGCGGCCGGCCAGGCCCATGGCATTACGCCCTATGGGACAGAGGCCATGCACGTGATGCGTGCCGAAAAGGGCTACGTCATCATCGGCCAGGATACCGACGGCACCGTCACGCCGCTCGATGCCGGACTCGGCTGGGCGATCGGCAGGAAAAAACCGGACTTCGTCGGCAAGCGCGCACTGGAGCGCCCGGCGATGCGCGCAAGCGACCGGCCGCAATTCATTGGCTTGCTAACAGCCGACCCAGGACAGGTGCTTGCAGAAGGCGCACAGATCGCGGCGCGCCCGAATCAGCAGCCACCGATGGAACTGATCGGCTACGTGACGTCGTCCTACTGGAGTTCAGTGCTCAATCGGTCAATTGCGCTCGGCATGATCAAGGGTGGTCGAGGCCGCCGCGGCCAGACGGTCTACATCCCGATGCCGGGCGGCGATATCGCGGCCGAGATCACGGCCCCTGTGTTCTATGACAGCGAGGGAGCGCGCCTCAATGACTAGGGTCGCAGAGCGTCGCATTGTGGAAATCGCGGACCCTGGCCGGGTGGTCACGCTGTTAGCACCGGCGGCACGCTTCGTGCTGCGCGGCGATGCCGCTGTGATGCAGGCAGCCGGCACCATCATCGGAGCCCTGCCCTCGGCGGTGGCCTGCCGCGCGGTCAGTGGCCAGGACTGGTCGGCGCTTTGGCAGGGGCCTGACGAACAACTGCTGTTAGGTGCGGTGAAGTGGCAGGCGGGTTTCGAAGCCGCGCTCGAAACCGCGTTGCGCGATATGCCGCACTCGCTGGTAGACATCAGTCATCGCCAGGTCGGCATCGAACTCACGGGGCCGCACGCGGCTTCGCTGCTGAATGCTGCTTGCCCGCTTGACCTGGATCTCCCGGCGTTTCCTGTCAGCATGGTGACGCGCACCGTGTTTGCGAAGACTGAAATCACGCTGTGGCGCAAGGCGCCCGGGCATTTTCACATCGAAGTATGGCGTTCGTATGCGGATTACCTGATTGGACTGCTGAACGTCGCGGCCGAGAGTGGCTGACAAACAAGCGGAGAGGTATTGCCGGGTGTACGCATTTGACAGCTCGCTGTTCTCAGGTGTGGTCGCCGGCGTCTACGCCAAACCGCGGACCTACGGCCTGACTGCGACCTACCACATCGGCGCTGGCCGTTAGCTTGCAGCCACTGCTCAGCGCTGGGCGTCGCGCCAGTTGGCGGCGGTGAAGTACGGCGCAGCCGAGGGTTCCAGCAGCGGCCGGTCCAGGATGTGATCGGCCGCTTTTTCCGCCAGCATGATGGTCGGCGCGTTGAGATTACCGGTGGTGACACTCGGCATGATCGATGAGTCGACCACGCGTAAACCTTCAACACCTAACACGCGCAGCTGCGAATCTACGACTGCGGATGGATCACTGTCGGCGCCCATCTTGCAGCTGCCACAGGGATGGTAGGCGCTTTCGGTCTTGTCACGCACAAAGGCATCGATCGCCTCGTCGGTCGTAACCCCGGCGCCGGGCTGGATTTCCCGGCCGCGGTAACGATCGAACGCAGGTTGCGCGAAAATTTCGCGGGCCAGGCGCACGCAGGCACGCATCTCAGTCCAGTCGTCGGGATCAGACATGTAGTTGAACAGTATCGCCGGCGCCGCGCGCGGTTCGCGCGAGCGCAGCCGCACCCAGCCGCGGCTCCTGCTGCGCATCGGTCCGACATGCGCCTGAAACCCATGCTCTTTCGCGGGCGACGAGCCGTCGTAATTCATGGCCAGCGGCAGGAAATGAAACTGGATGTCGGGATACCGCACGCCAGCGCGGCTGCGGATGAATCCGCCGGTCTCAAAATGATTGGTGGCGCCAAGACCATCCTTGCGCAGGATCCAGCGAATGCCGATCCCCGCCTTGCTCCACGTGCTCAAAGCCGAATAAAGGCTAACAGGCTCGCGGCAGGCCATCTGCAGGTAAAATTCCAGGTGATCCTGCAGGTTTTCGCCGACGCCGGCGAGCGCATGCACGATTGGAATCCCATGGCCGCGCAATTCGTCGGCCGGACCGAGGCCCGAAAGTTTCAATAATTGTGGTGAGTTGATCGGCCCGCCGGACACTATGACTTCGCGCGCGGCCCTGACGGCGTGGCGCGTACCACCGCGCTCGTACTCAACTCCGCTGGCGCGCCTGTCCTCGAACAGCACGCGCGTGACCAAGGAATGCGTGCGAACGCTCAGCTTGCTGCGCTTCAACGCTGGCCGCAGGTAGGCGTTCGCGGTGCTCGAGCGGCGGCCGTCCCCTACCGTCATGTCGAAACGGCCGACCCCTTCCTGCTGGCGGCCATTCACATCGGTGGTGTAGGCATAGCCCGCCTGCTGGCCCGCCTGGAGCCAGGTGTCGTGCAGTGGATTGGTCAGCAGGCCGTAGCGAGTCTGCAAGGGTCCAGCGTCGCCGCGGTAGGCATCGCCGCCGTCGAGCCGGGTTTCAGCACGGCGAAAATAGGGCAGCACCTGCGCAAAGGACCAGCCGGACGCGCCCTCTTCCTGCCAGCGATCGAAATCATGCGGATTGCCGCGGATGTAGACCAGTCCATTGATCGAGGACGATCCGCCTAACACCTTGCCGCGCGGCGTGTGCAGGCTGCGTCCGCCCAGTGCCGGTTCAGACTCGGTGCGGTAGCGCCAGTTGTAGCGGCGTGTATTCATCGGAATCGACAGCGCCGTCGGCATCTGTACAAAAATGGAGCGGTCAGAGCCACCGTGCTCCAGCAGCAACACCGAATAGCGACCGTCCTCGGTCAGCCGGTTAGCCAGCACACAGCCCGCCGATCCCGCGCCCACGATCACATAGTCGAAAATTTCATCGCTCATGAAAAACTCCGCGCTAGTAAGGCGCCTGCACGTCCTGCATTGCGACGTAGACACTCTTCAGCTGCGTGTAATGCTCGATCGCGGCGCGGCCGTTTTCGCGGCCCAACCCGGACATCTTGACGCCACCGAAAGGCAGTTCTATCGGTGTGATGTTGTAGTGATTGATCCAGCAGGTGCCCGCCTGCAATTCTGCGATGACTCGATGTGCACGCGTCAGGTCAGAGGTGAACACACCCGCTGAGAGACCAAATTCCGTGGCGTTAGCGCGGCGCACCACTTCGGCTTCATCATCGAATGCGAGCACGCACATGACCGGGCCAAAAATCTCCTCGGTCACGATCCGCATCCTGTCATCGCAGCTATCAAAGACTGCGGGCTCGACAAAAAATCCCTGCGCCAGCGCGCCCTCGGTGCGACGCCGGCCGCCGATCAGCAGGCGCGCGCCCGCCTGCTTGCCCGCCTTGATGTAGCCGAGCACTTTGTCCATGTGTTCCTGCGAAATCAGCGAGCCCACCTGGGTCGCAGGATCGAGAGGGTCGCCGATCCGCAGCGCACGGGTGCGCGCGACCAGCCGCTCGATAAATTGCGCCAGCACCGGGCGCTGCACAAACACCCTCGTGCCATTCGAGCACACCTCGCCCGCTGAATAAAAATTACCTAACAGGGCGCCGGACACGGCGTTGTCCAGATTGGCATCGGCAAACACCAGCAGCGGGGATTTGCCGCCCAGTTCCAGGGTGATCTGCTTCAGGGTATCGGCGGCATCGCGCATGATCGCGCGGCCGGTGGCTACGCTGCCGGTGAGGGAGACCTTGCGGATGCCAGGATGCCGGGTCAGCAGTTGCCCGGTTGCGGCGAATCCCTGCACCACCTGAAAAATGCCGTCTGGCGCGCCCGCCTCGTGCAGCGCCTGCGCCAGACGCGGCGCAGTCATCGGTGTTAGCTCCGCGGGCTTGAAAATCATCGCGTTGCCGCAGGCCAGCGCCGGCGCAGTCTTCCAGCAGGCAACCTGCAGCGGATAATTCCAGGCGCCAATGCCGGCTACGACACCCAACGGTTCGCGACGGGTGTAACCGAAAGCGCTGGGCCCGAGATCCAGGTGTTCGCCGGCGATCGTGGCAGCGAGCCCACCGAAATACTCAAGACAATCGGCGCCCGAAATGACATCGACAACACGGGTTTCCTGGATCGGCTTGCCGGTGTCGCAGGTCTCGAGCTGTGCGAGTTCGTCATTTTGTCGCCGCAGGATATCGGCGGCGCGCCGCAGCACGCGGCCGCGCTCGGTGCCGGTCAGCGCCGCCCAGGCTTTTTGCGCGCGCGTCGCATTTGTAACTGCGCGGTCGATCTCCGCGGGGCCGCTGATCGCAAAACTGGCCAACGCCTCGCCGGTGGCGGGATTGCGGCTTTCCAGCCTGGCGTGGCGCGGCGCGGCGCGCACGCGGCTAACAGCCGTGGAGCGAGCACTCAATTTGCGCCGTGCGGATACCGCGCGCTTTTTCAAAATGACATCCTCCGGACGGCCGACACCCTCGCACGATCATGGAAAAGCATAATTAAACCAGTACTATTTGTATATAAATCAATACTTTATGCGATAATTATAACCTAACACTGAATCATGACGAGGCCAGGCAATCGCGCAATCGCAATTCTGGCGCCCATCTTCAACGCGCGACGCACCAGCGGTCAATACCGCTATCATCCATCGACAATAGGACCGGATGCAGCGCTGAGGTAGCCGTGAGTACGCGATGCGAGAACGGTGAGGTGCCAGGTTTTCTGCGCAGGATGCTGACCAGCGCCCTGCTAACGAGCATGCTGCTGGCGCCTGCTACCGCCAGCGCGGCACCGGACCCGCCCGCCTGCAGCCCGGTACGGCTTGCCGATATCGGCTGGACGGACGTCACAGCAACCACGGCGGTGCTGGCGGAGTTGCTCGAGCAGATCGGCTACGAGACCCGTATCACGATCTTGTCGGTGCCGGTGACGTTCGCCTCGATGCGCAACAAGGACATCGATGTGTTCCTCGGCAACTGGATGCCAACACAGACGTCGGATCGCGCCACCTTCGATGCCGACAAGTCGATTGAGGTGGTCGGCAAGAATCTGGACGGAGCGCGCTACACGCTCGCGGTACCCGAATACACCCATGCCGCCGGGCTGCGCGATTTCGCCGACATCCAGAAATTCGCCGCCGCGCTCAACAACCGGATCTACGGCATCGAGCCCGGCAACGACGGCAACCGTATTTTGTTAGACCTCGTCAAGAAAGACCAATTTGGCCTGCGCAACTTCCGGGTCATTGAATCCAGCGAGCAAGGCATGCTCGCCGAAGTGGAGCGCGCCACGCGCGACCGCAGGCACATTGTGTTTCTCGGCTGGGATCCGCATCCGATGAACACGCGCTTCAAGATCAACTACCTTACGGGGGGCGACGACAGCTTTGGAGCCAATTTCGGCGGCGCCGCGGTCTACACCAACGTACGGGCCGGCTACCTGCAGGCCTGTCCTAACGTGGCACAGCTGCTGCGCAATCTGGCATTCACGACGGTCGATGAAAGCGAAGTGATGGCGGGCATCCTCGATCGCAAGGAAGCGCCGCAGTTGGCGGCTGCCAAATGGCTCAAGAGCCATCCGGAGAAAGCTCAGACGTGGTTGCACAACGTAAATTTGCGGGACGGCCGGCCGTTGGCGGCGGCGCCGACCGGCGGCGGGCCCGCCAAAAACGCCGCGGGTTTGCAGGCGTGGATTGTCGGACACAAGCTGCCGGTCGGCGACCGCATGGCGAGCGCCATCGAATTCGTGAAGACTCATGGCCGCGGCGGTTTCAACGCAATCTCGCTGGCTGTTGGCGGGGCGGTCAATATATTGACCAGGTTGTTGTTGGCGATTCCGGCGGTCGCGCTGTTAGTTGGCCTGACCGCACTTGCCTATTGGCTGCGACGCTCCTGGCCACTGGCGCTGTTCGTGGCCGCGGCGCTGTTGTTCATCATGAATCAGGGCTACTGGGACGCGACGCTGGAAACTCTGTCGCTGGTTGCTATCGCCACGGTGGTGAGCACTCTGATCGGCATCCCGATCGGCATCGTCGCGGCGCATCACCCGCGGTTTAATGCCGGCCTGAGACCTGTGCTGGATCTCATGCAGACACTGCCAACCTTTGTTTACCTGATCCCGACGCTGGTGTTGTTCGGACTTGGCGTGGTTCCAGGCCTCATCTCAACGGTGATATTCGCGTTGCCGGCGCCGATACGGCTGACACAGCTGGGCATTTCCAGTGTGCCGATTGCCCTGCGAGAAGCAGGCGAAGCCTTCGGCGCAACCCCGTGGCAGTTGTTGTGGAAGGTCGAGTTGCCAAGCGCCAGGAAAAGCATTCTGGCCGGCGTCACCCAATGCATCATGCTGAGTCTTTCCATGGTCGTGATTGCTGCACTGGTCGGCGCGGGCGGGCTCGGTGTGCCCGTGGTGCGCGCGCTCAACACCGTGCAGGTCGGCATGGGCTTTGAAGCGGGCTTCGCGATCGTACTGCTGGCAATCGTCATCGATCGCATGACCCGGCCGGCGGAGGATCGCTGATGACGCCGGCACTGGAATTCAAGCATGTCGATATCCTGTTTGCGCGGGATCGCGCCGCTGCAAAACAATTGCCAGCCGCGCAGCAGGCACTGCGCGAGGGCGCGAGTCGCGCCGATATCACCAAGCGTTTCGGCATTGTCGCCGGCGTCGTCGATGCGAACCTCAGTGTTGTCAGCGGCGAAATTGCGGTGCTCATGGGCCTGTCCGGATCGGGCAAGTCAACGCTGCTGCGCGCAGCTAACGGGCTCAACCGCGTGAGCGGCGGCGAAGTGCGGCTGCTGGACGGCACGACGACGGTCGACGTCGCCAACTGCACACCGGGAGAACTGCGGCGCGTGCGCCGGCAACGCATCGCCATGGTGTTCCAGCAATTTGGCCTGCTGCCGTGGCGCAGCGTGCGGGACAACGTTGGATTCGGTCTTGAGCTGCGCGGCGACGATCCTGCCGAACGTAGAAAAACCGTCGACGAAAAACTCGAGCTAGTGGGCCTGATGCAATGGGCGGAGCGGTCGGTAGGCGAGTTATCGGGCGGTATGCAGCAGCGAGTCGGGCTGGCCCGCGCCTTCGCGACCGAGGCGGATATCCTGCTGATGGATGAACCGTTTTCGGCGCTCGACCCGCTGATCCGTTCACGATTGCAGGATGAATTGCTGGCGCTGCAGGCTCGGGTCCGGAAGACAATTTTGTTCGTCACCCATGACCTCGATGAGGCGCTCAGGATCGGCAACCAGATCTCGATCCTCGAGGGCGGCCGTATCGTGCAGACCGGGCTGCCGCGCGATATCGTGATGCGGCCGGCCAATGATTACGTCGCCGCGTTTGTTCGCCATATGAATCTGCTAACAATGCTGACCGGCGAACTGGTCATGCGGCCGGCGGCACTTTGCGAAAACGACGGCCATGCGTATTGGCTGGATGCCGACCACCGCATTCGAGTTGAAACTGACGCAACAGGCCAGCTTGTCAGTGCACGGGCCGGCGATGCCGCTTTTGTCATGCAGGGTCCAGAGATCACGGACCTCGCCAGCATTGCCCGATGCATCGGATCTGTGCCCTGCCAGACGTCCCTGCAGACGATCATCACGCTGGCCAACGCCACCCAGCGCCCGGTGCTGGTCACCGAGAATGGCAGGTTTCTGGGCTACTGCGGACCGGCGGAAATCCTTGCCGCGCTGGATCGAAATCGGGCCGGTGGGACGGGGACCACGGCCGCGCCCGGATGACGCTCCTGGACAAGTGTATGCCGCAGTTGGGCATACGTTTGCCCCCTGCCCGACCATACTTGGCCCTGACGTATCCGCAGACCGAGGTCAGAGCGATGAGCGATGAAACAGCCGCTGCGACGAGTCACCGTCGGCCCAGCGGCCGCGACGCCAAACGCGCAGCCCGCAGCGCCCGTGCCGCGGCATCAGTCGCCTACATCACGCGCAAGATTCCGGAATACGAAGTCCTGGGCACCGAAGGGCTCGAGCTGCTGGAGCGTAACGCGGACACGATTCTGGAGGAGATCGGCGTCGACGTTCGCGACGATCCGGAAGCGCTGCAGTTGTATCGCGCTGCAGGCGCCGACGTGCAGGACGAGCGCGTGCGTTTTCCGCGCGGCCTGTGCCGGGAGATCGTGCAGCGCTCGGCGCCCCGCGAATTCATCCAACATGCGCGTAATCCTGCGCGCAACGTGCTGATCGGCGGCAAGAACACGGTGTTTGCGCCGGCGTATGGCTCGCCATTCATCCGTAATCTCGATGAGGGCCGACGCTACGGCACCATCGAGGACTTTCACAATTTCGTCAAGCTGGCCTACATGGCTAACTCGCTGCACCATTCGGGTGGCACGATTTGTGAGCCGGTCGATTTGCCGGTCAACAAGCGCCATTTCGACATGGTATACAGCCATATCAAGCACAGCGACAAACCTTTCATGGGGTCGGTCACTCACCCCGACCGCGCACTCGATACGATAGAAATGGCCCGGATCTTGTTTGGCCCGGACTACCTGGATCCCGCGACCGGCCGCCCGAAGACCATCGTCATCAGCTTGATCAATGCGAATTCGCCGCTGACCTGGGACGCGACGATGTTAGGTGCGCTGAAGCACTACGCGCGCGCCAATCAGGCCACCATCGTCACACCCTTTATTCTCTCGGGCGCGATGTCGCCGGTGACCATCAGCGGTACGGTGGCGCAGACGCTCGCCGAGGCCTTGTCCGGCATGGCGCTCACGCAGTTGGTAAATCCGGGTGCGCCAGTCGTCTTGGGCAGTTTCGCGTCTTCAATATCCATGCAGTCGGGTGCGCCGAGTTTCGGCACGCCCGAACCGGCCCTGGTGCTCTATGTCATGGCAGCACTGGCGCGCCGTCTGGGAGTGCCGTTCCGCTCCGGTGGCGGGCTCTGCGGGTCCAAGATTCCCGACGCCCAGGCCGCGTTTGAATCGGCTAACACCCTGCTGCCGACCTGCCTCGCGGGCGTCAACTTCGTGTTGCATACCGCCGGCTGGCTCGAAGGCGGCCTCGCGATGGGCTATGAGAAATTCATGATGGATGTCGATCAGGCCGGCATGATGCACACGCTGCTAGCCGGCGTCGATCTGTCGGAAAACGGTCAGGCCCTGTCGGCCATCCGCGAGGTCGGTCCCGGCAAGCATTTCCTCGGCTGCGCGCACACGCAGGCCAACTTCGAAAGCGCCTTTTATCGTTCGCCGCTCGCTGATAATAACAGCTATGAACAATGGGAGGCCGAAGGCAGCAAGGACATCGCGCAACGCGCCAACGCCCAGTGGAAAAAGCAGCTGGCGGAATACGTCGCGCCGCCGCTCGACCCCGCTGTGGATGAGGCCCTGCTCGATTTCATGAGGCGGCGCAAAGACTCCTTCCCCGACTCCAATGTCGGCTAACACGCGCTGACAGCGCGGCGCCAGCTACTGTGATAGCTCCAAGACCCGCCCAGGTATCCGCCAAGGTCAAGCGCGTCAAGGCGAGCTCCACCACATCTGCCGTCGATACGCTTGCGGTCGAGGAGCCACTGGAAATCCGCATCCGTGCATTCGGTGAACCGCTGCCGGGCACACCGGTCACGGTCACCATGCGCACGCCGGGCCATGACGAGGAACTGGCACTCGGGTTTCTGTTCGGTGAGGGCCTCATTCGTTCCATGCAGGATGTCGCGCAGATTGGCCCTTGTGGCAATACCGGCCAGGTGGTGGCGCTGCAGCTTGCGGCTGGTGTCGTCGATCCTCGCCCCGCGCTGCAACGCAGTTTCTACACGACCTCCTCCTGTGGTATTTGCGGTAAATCGTCCATCGATGCTGTGACCAAACTGGTGCCCAAGCGTCGCGTCGGCGACCAGCTGCGCCTGTGCGCGGAGGTGCTGCAGCAGTTACCCGGGAAATTGCAGGCGCAGCAATCTATTTTTTCGGTCACCGGCGGGCTGCATGCCGCGGCACTGGTGTCGTCACTCGGTGAATTGTTAGCCGTCTACGAAGATGTCGGCCGGCATAACGCGACCGACAAGCTGATTGGCGCCGAGCTGCGTCTTGGCATGCAGCGTCCGGCTAACAGTGCGTTGCTGCTCAGCGGCCGCGCTAGTTTTGAACTGCTGCAGAAGGCCGCGATGGCGGGAATCGAAGTCGTCGCCGCGATTGGCGCCCCGTCCAGCCTCGCGGTTGAGCTGGCGCAATCGCTCGGTATTACGCTGGTGGGCTTTCTGCGCGCCGGCGGATTCAACGTATATAGCGGCAGCGAGCGACTCCAGGTCTGAGCGCAGTTAAGCCGGCATTCAGCTAAAAGTCCCTGCAAGACGCGTCCGCACCGCAACTGTCAACGTCTGGCGCCCTGCTTCGTTCTGGGTTTCAACAGCCGCAATCGTGCGGTTCTTACCAAAGCTGGAGACTCATATGTTCAAGCGATCCACGATTCTGGCCGTTTCTGGCCTTGTTATTGCGACGCTCGGCGCGACCGCGTTTGCCGGTACGCCCGCTCTTGACCGTCGTGAGCGCAATCAAGCGGCACGCATTCACCAGGGCGTGAAAAGCGGCGAGCTGACACGGCCGGAAACGCGCCGCCTGGTCGCTGGCGAAGCCAGATTGCGCGCTAACGAGGCCCGCGCGAAAGCCGATGGCAACGTCACAGCCGCGGAACGTGCGCGCTTGCATGCAGAAGCCGATCGCATGAGCAAACGCATTTATCGACAGAAGCACGACGCCCAGACGCGAGGCAATTAAGCTGCCGGTTAATGTCCCCCGAAGGCGGCGCGGTGCTCGGTACTGCGCCGTTTTTTTTTCGGTGCGGCGCAAGCCCCATCATTATGCGGCCGGTCGTGTCGTAGCCGTCTATCCAAGGCGCCGCCACGTGTCGCCCAAAATCCGTTCGCTGATCGACAATCTGGCAGCGGCGCTGCGCACGGTCCACTGGCGTCACTGAGGTGCGATCCCGAACGCCGGCCGATCAGTCATAATGGCGAGAAATCACCCCTGAATGCAGATGCGGAGCAAGCCGTGCCTCAATCGTCACTGAATCCCCTGGACCTTTTCGACATTCGCGCCGAGCTCAGCGACGAGGAATGCATGGTGCAGGACGCCGTGGCCCGCATGGTGGACGACAAGGTGCTGCCCATCATCCGTCAGCACTTTGAAAACCACACTTTTCCACGCGAACTGGTGCCGGAGCTGGCGCAGCTGGGGTTGTTAGGTTCGTCGCTGACCGGCTACGGCTGCGCCGGCATGAATTCCATAGCCTACGGCGTCATCTGCCAGGAACTGGAACGCGGCGATGCCGCCGTGCGCAGTTTCGTCTCGGTGCAGAGCTCGCTGTGCATGTACCCGATCTTTACGTATGGCAGCGAGTCGCAGAAACAGCAGTTCCTGCCGCGCATGGCCAGGGGCGAACTGATCGGCTGCTTCGGGCTGACAGAGCCGCAGGGGGGCTCGGATCCCAGCAACATGAAAACCCACGCCAAGCGTCGCGGCCGCGACTGGGTGCTGAACGGCTCGAAGATGTGGATTACCAACGCCCCGATCGCGGACCTGGCGGTAGTGTGGGCGCGCACCGACGATGGCTTCCGTGGTTTCATTGTTGAGCGCGGCACGAAGGGGTTCGCGACGCCGGAGATCCAGAACAAGTTCAGCTTGCGGGCATCCGCGACCGGCGCCCTGTTTTTCGAAGACGTCGTGGTACCGGAAGAGAACATGCTGCCGGGAAGTACCGCGGGCATCAAGGCGCCGCTGTCCTGTCTGACGCAGGCGCGCTATGGCATCACGTGGGGAGTCATTGGCGCGGCGCAGGCCTGCCTTGCCGAGCTCATCGAATACACAAAGACGCGCATTCTTTTCAATCGGCCGCTGGCGGCCAACCAGGCGATCCAAATCCGGCTCGCGGAAATGGCGCGCAAGATCACGACCTCGCAGCTGCTGTCGCTGCGACTCGGACGCCTCAAAGAGGCCGGCAAGATGACACCGACGCAGGTCGCGCTGGCCAAATGGCATAACTGCCGCGCCGCGATCGAAGTGGCGCGCGATGCGCGTGACATGTTAGGGGGCGCGGGCATCAGCGCTGAATACGTGCCCATCCGGCACGGGCTCAACCTCGAGAGCGTGATCACTTACGAGGGCACGGAGACGATCCACCAGCTCAGCGTTGGCCGCGAGTTGACCGGCATCAACGCGTTCTAGATTGCAGGTTGCCAAAAACGCTGACATACAGTCTATTGTCGGCGCGTGGCTATCAGGCAGCGCCGCCATCCGCGACAGACGTCAATACTGCAGGCGCCGGATGCCGCTCGGATTTCATGCTGGATGTCATCAAGTCGCTGCAGATCGACTATGTGTTTTCCAATCCGGGCTCGAGATTTCTCGCGCTGCATGAGTCCATCGTCCCTAACACGCGCGGCGCCACCGGCGTAGCGCTGCCTACGCGACGGACTGGAACACCTCCGGATGCTCGCGCTCGATTCGCTCACGAATCGACTCCGGTATTTCGGCCAGCATGGCGCATTTGCGTCCTGCCAGTCGCCAGCTCACGACCCCGGTCGCGTCGCCCATCTCCAGCCACGGCTGCCAGCTTCCGAGGGTTTGGTAAGCGAGCGTTGCAGGGACCCACGCACGCTGCGGCTTCTGCAGATCCCGCAGATCCGAATGCAGGGTCGCAAGCGAGGTCTGTACGCGGGCACTGCCGCCGGCGGGCGGCGGCGGAACCCGCACCAATAATTCCTCAGCCGACCACACGTCGTTACCAACGATTGCCGGTTCGCTCAGCGTGCCCTGCCACTCAAGACCCGGCGGCGGCGTTGCAGTGAGCGGCGTCACGCTGCCATCGGGCGCAAATGTCAGCTGTTGCTTCGAGTTGTAATGCGCCGGCTTGACAACACGGTCATTCAGCGGGTTACGCCATTCGTTCACGGCCTGGTGCGTCTGCAGGTCGCAGAACCAACCGGCCTCGCGCATCCGGTATGTCCAGCGCCCATCCGCCTGCCGATTGGTGGTCGACGTGCTGGCGCCTTCGATGAACAGCAGGGCCTGGGTCCGCATCCCCGAGCGTTGCCCATAGAACGTGCCGCGGTACCAGGTGTGACAGGGGCGACCATCCGGATGCGCGCGCATGCGGACGTGAGTGAGGACCCGGTCTGCTAACAGATCGGCGACGCCGCCTGTTTTCGCGCCGCCCAGACCAGCCCATAAGGCAGCACCCGCCGTCAACGCCAAATCTCGTCTGTTCATGGCTGTCCCTCTTGCCTGTCAAGGATATTTGCACAAAACGCGGTATTCCGCCGGACAAATCGCAACTCACTACCATCGCCTGCCGCTGCGGAGATCAAAAAAACATGGGCTCATGCTCGAAGCCGGCGTTCCTGCGTATATACTTAGCGATGCACACTATGTGCATCTATAATTATTATGATTGCTCATCGAATCCGTGAGGCGCTCCCCAAAGAGTTGCGGCTGGGCACCCTGCTCACCGACTCGGTGCGCCTGCTGCGCAGGGATTTCTACCAGCGCGCACAGGGCCTGGAGCTGACGCCCGCCCTGGGTCGCCTGTTGTTTTACATCGTGCGCAATCCAGGATCGTCGCAGGTCGATCTGGCTGCCAGATTGGAAGTGACGCCGGTTACCCTGAGCCGGATGGTTGATCGTCTGGTCAAGTCCGGATACGTGCGCCGCATGGCGGACCCGGCCGACCGGCGGGTATATCGCCTGCAGCTGGCACGCGCCGGCAAGCCGTTGATCGGCCGCATGACGCGGCTCTCACTGGAAACCACGGCGCGTGCCTTGCACGGTATCAGCAAGAAAGAGCAGGCGCAGCTGGCGCGCCAACTTACGATCCTGTGCCGCAACCTTGCCAACGATGATGTCTGACACTGGCAGCAACGGTGCGGACGCCATGGCGGACGATGAAGAATCGCCATGGGTCCGCCGCTTCCTGGTGTGGATACTGCCGCTCGCGGTCGTCGCGGGCGCAGTTTATTTTTATGGCAGCGCGGGACGGTTCGTCTCCACGGACAACGCCTATTTGCATGAGGAGCGGGTCGATGTCGGCGCCCGTGTCGCAGGCATCGTTACGGCGGTGTATGTCAGCGAAAATGCTCCTGTCACGCTGAATCAACCGCTGATCAAACTCAGCGACCTAACTTTCTTGAATGAAGTTGCGGCTGCGGAGGCGCGCCTTGCCAGTGCGCGCACCGACATCGGCGCGCTGAAGGCGGCCTACCTCGCAAAGCAAGGCGAGGTTGAAGTCGCGAAGCGCGCCGCTGAATTTGCGCACCGTGAACTGGCGCGGCAAACGGAGATGGCGCGCCAGAAACTGGTGTCGGCACAGGCGCTGGACACCGCAGATCGCACAGTGGCCCTGACCGAGGGAAGCATCGGCGTGCTGCACTTGCAGCTCATGCAGACCGCTGCGCGGCTGGGTGGCAATCCGAATCTGCCGGTCGATCAATATCCGTTGGTACGCGCTGCGCTCGCGGATCTTGAACGCGCAAGAAATGATGTCATGTTCTCGGTGATCGTTGCGCCGCAGTCGGGTATTGCAAGCCACCTGCCCAAGGTTGGCGCCAGGGTCGACGTGGGAGTCCCTGCCTGCGCAATCGTGAGCGATAAAGAATTCTGGATCGACGCGAATTTCAAGGAAACAGATCTGGAATGGGTGCGTGTCGGCCAACCGGTGGAGTTCGACATCGATACCTACAGCCAGCACCGCTGGCAGGGGCGCGTTGAGAGTATTTCCCCGGCCACGGGAGCCGCTTTTTCACTGCTACCGCCACAAAACGCAACCGGCAATTGGGTCAAGGTCGTGCAAAGAATTCCCGTGCGCATTGCGATCAAATTGCGCCCTGACGATCCCCCACTGCGCGACGGCATGAGCGCCGCCGTGTCCATCGATACGGGGCCACATACGCGCTTCGACCGCTGGTTCGGCAAGCGCGGCTGATTCGGTCCTTTGGTGACTATCGAATCCGTCAGAACGCGCATTCTTCTGTCGACGTCGCTGGTACTGTCGACGTTGCTGTATTCGATCGACTCGACTGTGGTTAACGTCGCCCTGCCACACATTCAAGGCAGTCTGCAGGCAACACAGGACCAGGCCGCGTGGATCGCCACTGCATATATCGTCGTCGGCGCGATCATGACTCCCATGGCGGGCTGGCTTGGAATGCGATTTGGCCTGCGGCCAATTCTGTTAGCGTCCATCATTGGCTTCACCAGCGGCTCGATTCTGTGCGGAGTCGCGACATCGATACCGCAGATGGTGGTTTTTCGTGCGCTGCAGGGCGGATTCGGTGCGGCATTGATTCCACTCGCGCAGGTAACGTTACTGCGCGACTTTCCACGGCAGAGCTACGCCCGACTGATGGCGATCTGGGGCACCGCCGCCATGGTTGGACCGATCGTCGGGCCAACGCTGGGCGGCTACCTGACGGATTCGTTTTCCTGGCGCTGGGCATTTTATGTCAATTTACCGATCGGAATCCTCGCCTGGCTGGGCATCAGCGCCGCAATGCCCAAGCACCACGACAAGAGCAATCGACCCTTCGATTTTCCCGGTTTCGTGTTCCTGTCATTCGCCATCGGGCTCTTTCAGCTGCTGCTGGATCGTGGCCAGACGAAAGACTGGTTCAATTCGCTGGAGATTGTCGCCGAAGCGCTATTCACGGCCGTGTTCTTCTGGATGTACCTTGCGCACGCACGCCATCACAAACACGCATTCGTCGATCTTAAGCTGTTTCGCGACCGGAATTTTTCCCTGTGCATGCTGACGCAATGCCTGGTCGGCGCGTTCATGATGTCGCCGAGCGTGCTGTTCCCGCCATTTTTGCAGCAATTGCAGGGTTACACGCCGGCTCAGGCAGGCCGGCTCATGGCCGCACGCGGCGCCGCTTCCATGTTTACCATGATGCTGTCGGCCCGCTTTGCTAACAAGCTGGATGCCAGGCACAGCATGATCATCGGCGCTCTGCTGATGTCGTCATCTCTGGCTGTGGTCGCGCAGTTCAGTGTCGACACCCCTCCCAGCCTTATCGTGCTATCCGGCATTGTGTTAGGAATCGGCATGCCATTGATGTACTTGCCGACACAGCTGATCGCTTTTGCAACGCTGCCGGAGGAGTACCGGACCGAGGCAGGCGTCGTATTGCGACTTGCAGTCAACGTAGGCGGCTCCGTCGGGATCTCACTCAGCGTGGCCGAGTTAGCGCGCTCGGCGCAGATGAATCAGGCATATCTGGGCGAGTTTTTCACGCCCTATTCGCTTGATCGCTGGCTCACCATCGGCAGTCTGCCGGGCGCCAATGCGTCGACTGCGCTGCTGATCGCGGAAGTGCAACGACAGGCGCTGTCGCTGGCCTACGCCAACGTCTATTTCATGTTAGCTGGCGCAGGGCTATTGGCGATCCCGGCGATCCTCTGGCTGCGCAACACCAGGGCGGCAATGGCCGCCGCAACCGGCAGCGAGATCGCTCACAGCGGCGGGTAACGAGTCTCGCGACGAACAGCCGGGAGCCGTGGCTGCAGTAGCGAGGTTCCTGCGGTAGTATGCGGTCGAACAACAATCAGGAACGATGCTTTTTATGACCGAACGCTGGCGACGCATACGATTGTGCTCCGCAGACGAACTCGAGCCGGGCGCAATGAAAAGCGTCGAACTCGACGGCCTGCCGAGATTGGCGGTCTACCGGATGGGCAATGAGTATTTCTGCAGCGCGGACACGTGTACGCACGGCGGTTCGTCGCTGAGCGATGAAGGCGACCTGAGCGGCTACGTCGTTGAGTGCGGCTGGCACAGCGGCAAATTCGACATTCGGACGGGCGAACCCTGCGCCCCTCCGTGCACGGAACCGTTGCGGACGTTTCAAGTTCAACGAACGGGCGACGACCTGTACATCGATGTCGATTGATGAGGGCGTTAGATCGGTCGAACGTCGCACGGACAGCCCGGCGTCCGCTAGTGCCCGGATGCGCGTGCCAGCGTTTTCTGAGCCTGCAGCAGGTGCGGCATGTCCAGCATCGTGCCATCGAGCTGCAGCGCGACGACGCCCGGATTGTCGGCAAACAGTTTCACAATACGCTGGGCGTGGGCGATTTCCTGCGCGCTGGGAACAAAACACTCGTTGATCACGGCGACCTGGTCCGGGTGGATCGCCAGCTTGCCTGCGAAGCCGTCGCGACACGCTTCCGCGCAGGCGTCGCGCAATCCGACCGGGTCGCGAAAATCCACGAATATGGTATCGATTGCAGCGACGCCGGCGGCGCTCGCCGCGAAAAGACACAGCGCGCGAGCCAGCCGATATGGGAAAGTCCACGCGCCCGCAGCATCCTTGTTAGCTAGCGCTCCCACGGCGGCACTCAGGTCTTCCGCGCCCCAGGTCATGCCATAGAGCCGCGGCGCGGACCTGGCATAACTACCCAACCCAAATACTGCTTCCGGCGTCTCAGTAGCGACCGGCATTATTCTGATTTTGCCGGCGGGCATGCCGTTGGACGCCTCCAGCCGATCCAGGTGCTGCCCCAGACGAACGACATCGTCGACCGACCGGGTCTTGGGTTGAATGATGCCATCGGGTTTGGCAGCGACCAACGCCGCCAGATCCAGTTGACATTCCTCGGTGCCGAGCGGATTCACGCGCACCCACAATTTGGGTCCGCTGGGATTGGTTCGCGCTGCGAGGTATTCGCGTACCATGCCACGTGCCGTTGATTTTCGCTCAGGAGCGACGGCATCCTCGAGATCGAGTATCAGGATGTCCGCGCCGACGCTTTCGCCCTTGGCGAGTTTCTTCTCCGAATCACCCGGAACGAACAGCAACGAGCGCGCGGTCATTGATTCGGGTGCCGCAACATGAGCGCCGAACGCTTGCAATGCGCCACCAACTCGCCCTTTTGATTAAACATCCGGTGCACAAAGATAATAATGCCGTTCTGCGGCCGCGATTTACTCTCGCGACACTCCAGCACTTCGCTTTCTACGCGCACGGTATCGCCAGCAAACAGGGGCTTTGGGAAACGCACCTCGTCCCAGCCAAGGTTACCGACCGTCGTGCCCAGGGTCGTGTCGCCGACCGAGAGGCCTACCATCAGACCCAAAGTGAAGCAGCTGTTCATGATGCGCGTCTTGAATTCGGAATTGGCCCGGCAATACTCCTCATCGAGATGCAGCGCGGCCGGATTGTGGGTCATGGCCGAAAACAGCAGGTTGTCGGTCTCGGTTAACGTACGGCGCAGCTCATGCTTGAACGATTGCCCGACGCGAAACTCTTCGAAGTAAAGCCCGCCCATACGTCTCCTCCGGCGCTATCCACGCAACAATTCTCAGACGATACACCATCCCGGCGAGGCCGGCGGCGCTGCGGGCGCGGGCTGTCAATTGACGCGCGCGTAGCCGTTAGTTATGCCGACCTGGTTGCGTTAAAACCGGATCCGACGTGCCGTTTGAGTTGGATAATCATAATATGCGTGCGTCTGTGACAACAGTAACCTGCTCCGCCCCCTGCCGTAATCCATGACCACCAACTCCGATGAACTGCCGATCTGGACGCCCTCGCGCCAGCGTATTGAAAAAAGCACGATGCACGCCTACGCACGTTATGCGGCGCGCCTGTCGGCGCGGCAGTTTCCGGACTACGAGGCGCTTTGGCGCTGGTCGATCGAACAGCCGGAGCAGTTCTGGAATTCGATCTGGGATTTCTGCGGCGTACTGGGTGAGCGCGGGACGCGCACCGTGGTGGACCGCGAGCAGATGCCCGGCGCCAAGTGGTATCCGGACGCGAGACTCAACCTCGCTGAAAACCTGTTGCGCACGGATTTCGATCCCGCCAGCGCTGCTATCGTTTTCTGGGGCGAGGACCAGGTTAAACAACGCCTGACGCGAGTGGAACTATACCGGCAGGTCGCGGTGATGTCCGCGGCGATGCGCGCCGCGGGGCTCAGGACCGGCGATTGCGTCGCGGCGTCCATGCCTAACATGCCGGCCACACTCATCGCCATGCTGGCGACTGTCAGCATTGGCGCGGTGTTCACCTCGACGTCGCCGGATTTCGGTGTGCAGGGCGTGCTCGACCGCTTCGGGCAGACCAAGCCTAAACTGTTGTTCGCCGTCGAAGGCTACTGGTACAACCGCAAGCGTATCGATTGCCTGCCGAAAATCGTCGATGTCGTGCGCCAGTTGCCGAGCGTCGAAAAATGTATCGTCGTCCCCTATGTGAATTCCGCACCTGATATTGCCGGTATTGCTAACAGTGTGCTGCTTTCTGACTTCACCAAGGGATTCGAGTCCACCAGCGAAATAGAATTTACGCGCCTGCCATTCGATCATCCGGTGTATGTGCTCTATTCGTCCGGCACCACCGGCGTTCCCAAGGGCATCGTGCATGGCGCCGGCGGCGTGCTGCTGCAGCATCTGAAGGAACACCGCTTGCACTGCGACATACAGCCCGGCGACCGATACTATTACTTTACAACCTGCGGCTGGACCATGTGGAACATCCTGGTGTCCGCGTTAGCTTCGGGCGCCGCCGTGCTGATGTACGACGGCTCGCCGCTGCTGGATGAAGGCCGGATTATTTTCCGGCTTGCCGATGCCGAGCGCATGACGCATTTCGGCACATCGGCCAAGTACATCGATGCAATCGCCAAGAACTGCCTGGTACCGCGCCAGGAATTCAATCTGAGTCAACTGCGCGTGCTTTGTTCGACTGGCAGCCCGTTGGTGCCAGAGAGCTTTGATTACATATATCGCGACATCAAGATCGACCTGCACCTTGTCTCGATGTCCGGCGGCACTGACATCTGCTCCTGCTTTGTCATCGGCAGCCCGGACCTGCCGGTCTATCGCGGTGAAATCCAATGCCGCGGGCTCGGCATGGCGGTCGACGTGTTCGACGACGACGGCAAGCCGGTGCGCGAGACCAAGGGCGAACTGGTCTGCACGCAGTCCTTTCCGGCAATGCCGGTCGGATTCTGGAACGACGCCAGCGGCGAGCGCTATCGCGCCGCGTACTTCGAGCGCTTTCCCGGCATCTGGTGCCACGGGGATTTCAGCGAGATCACCCGCCACAACGGCATCGTCATCTACGGGCGCTCGGACGCGGTGCTGAATCCGGGCGGTGTGCGCATCGGCACGGCGGAAATATACCGCCAGGTCGAAAAGCTGCCGGAGATTGTCGAGTCAATCGCCATCGGCCAGGACTGGCTGGGCGACGTCCGCGTCGTGTTATTTGTGCGCTTGCGGGATGGAGTGACGCTGGACGCGGCGCTGCAGGACAGGGTCCGCGCCATCATCAAAGCTAACGCGACGCCGCGGCACGTGCCAGCGAAGATTCTCGCGGTCAGCGACATCCCCCGCACCAAGAGCGGCAAGATCGTCGAGCTCGCGGTGCGCGATGTCGTACACGGGCGATGCGTGAAGAATGTGGAAGCGCTCGCAAATCCGAAAGCGCTGGAGTTGTTCCGCAACCGCAGCGAACTTAGCGCTGGCTGAGATGACGCTTTGGACGCAGGTACTGCGGTTGTGACGCAGGGCTCAGCCAGCGGCATCCAGGGCGCGCGCGGCGCGCAGCATTTCTACAATACGCTCCGCCGCCTCTGCCGGATCCAGCATGGTCGTGTCGAGTCGAAGCTCGGGATGCTCGGGCGCTTCGTAGGGCGAGTCGATGCCCGTAAAATTCTTGAGCTGCCCGCTGCGCGCTTTCTTGTATAGGCCTTTGACGTCCCGTCTCTCTGCCTCGGCTAACGGCGTATCGACAAAAACCTCGAAAAACTCGCCCGGCTCCAGCAGATCGCGCGCCATGCGCCGCTCCGACCGGAACGGCGAGATGAAGGACACCAGCACAATGAGCCCCGCATCGGCCATGAGTTTGGCGACTTCGGCAACGCGGCGGATATTTTCCACGCGGTCCTGGGCCGTGAAACCCAGATCCTTGTTGAGGCCATGGCGGACGTTGTCGCCATCTAACAAATACGTGTGCCGGCCCATCGCCAGCAACTGCTTTTCGACCAAGTTCGCAATCGTTGACTTGCCGGCGCCGGACAGGCCTGTCAGCCACAACACGCAGGCCTTCTGATCCTTGCGGGCTGCTCGCGTGGCCTTGTTCACATCAAGCGCCTGCCAATGCACGTTTTGCGCACGGCGCAGGGAAAAGTTGATCATTCCCGCGCCGACGGTGTTGTTAGTCATTCGATCAATCAGGATAAATCCCCCCAACGTACGATCCCGGGCGTAGGGCTCGAAGGCAATACTACGATCCAGCTCCAGCTCGCAGACGCCGATGTCATTAAGCTCGAGCTTTTCCGCTGCCACGTGCTCGAGCGTATGGACGTTGATCCGGTACTTGAGCGGCATCACGGTGGCCGACACCGTCCGCGCGCCAATCTTCATCAGGTAGGCACGACCCTGCAGCATCGGATCGTCATGCATCCAGACCACGGTGGATTCGAACTGATTGGCGGTCTCGGGCGGCGAATCAGCCGCTGCCAGCACATCGCCGCGACTGGCATCAACCTCGCTGGTCAGCGTTAGCGTGATCGACTGACCTGCGACGGCTTCACTGATGTCACCACCAGCGGTCACAATGCGTTCAACTGAACTCTCGCGGCCCGAGGGCAGCACACGCAACTTGTCACCGACCTTCACAGTGCCGCTGGCAATCTGACCTGCGAAACCCCGGAAGTCCAGGTTCGGCCGATTCACCCACTGCACCGGCAGGCGGAATGGTTTGTCAGGCAGGTCGTCGCCCACATCGACGGACTCGAGATGCTGCATCAGCGTTGGTCCCCGAAACCAGGGCATGTTGGCGCCGTGCTCGATGATGTTGTCGCCCCCCACGGCCGACATCGGGATCGGTGTGATATCCGTGAGGCCGATACGCGCGGCGAACTCGCGGTAATCTGCGAGGATCCGGTCGTAGACCTCCTGGGAATATTGCATCAGGTCCATCTTGTTGATGGCGAGCACCACGTGCCGGATCCCTAACAAGGAGACCAGATAGCTGTGACGGCGAGTTTGAACGAGCACGCCCTTGCGGGCATCGATCAGGACCACCGCAAGATCGGCGGTCGAGGCGCCGGTCACCATGTTGCGCGTGTATTGCTCATGCCCCGGCGTGTCCGCCACGATGAATTTGCGTTTCTCGGTGGAGAAGAACCGGTAGGCGACATCGATGGTGATGCCCTGCTCGCGCTCGGCTGCGAGCCCATCGACCAGCAGTGCGAAATCGATATCCGCGCCGCGCGTGCCAACTTTCCTGGAATCGCGCTCGAGCGCCGCGAACTGATCCTCGAAGATCATTTTTGATTCATACAACAGGCGACCGATCAGCGTCGATTTGCCATCATCTACCGAACCGCAGGTGATGAAGCGCAGCAGGCTCTTGTGCTGGTGCGCCATCAGAAATACCCTTCCTGTTTTTTCTTTTCCATCGAACCGGCGGAGTCATGATCGATGACGCGTCCCTGTCGCTCCGAGGTGGTTGCGAGCAGCATTTCCTGGATGATGGCCGGCAAGGTAGCGGCGCGACTTTCAACCGCACCGGAGAGCGGATAACAACCGAGCGTGCGAAAACGCACGTATCTCATCGCAGGCTTTTCGCCCGGATTCAGGGGCAACCGATGATCATCAACCATGATCAGCGCACCATCTCGCTCGACCACCGGCCGTTCGGCTGAAAAATACAGCGGCACGATCGGAATATTCTCAAGATAAATGTATTGCCAGACATCAAGCTCAGTCCAGTTGGAGATCGGAAATACCCGAATGCTTTCGCCCTTTTGCTTGCGTGCGTTGTAGAGCGACCAGAGCTCTGGCCGCTGGTTCTTCGGGTCCCAGCGATGCTGCGCCGAACGAAAGGAAAACACGCGCTCCTTGGCGCGGCTTTTTTCTTCATCGCGACGCGCGCCGCCAAACGCCGCATCAAACCCATGTTTGTCCAGCGCCTGTTTCAATCCCTGGGTTTTCATGACGTCCGTGTGCACTGCTGAACCGTGCGTGATCGGGTTAACGCCTTGTGCGAGCCCGTCCTGATTCACATGTACCAACAGTTCCATACCACTTTCGCGAGCCACACGGTCGCGAAACTCGTACATCGCCTGAAATTTCCAGGTGGTATCGACATGCAATAGCGGAAACGGCGGTGGCGCTGGGTAGAACGCCTTGCGAGCCAAATGCAGCATTACCGCGCTGTCCTTGCCGATTGAATAGAGCATGACCGGCTTGTCGCACTCCGCCACGACCTCACGAAGGACATGAATGCTCTCGGCTTCGAGGCGCTCCAGATGCGTTAGGCATTTCATGGTAGCGGACCCGCCCGCGTGCGAGGATTGTTGAACACGGATTTCATGACAGGGTATTCTAGCGCCATTCGAAAGGAACCCGGCATGGACATTATTGCAGCCATCGAGGACCGGTCTTCGGCCTCGCGCCTGACCGAACCCGCGCCTAACAAGGTACAGCTCGAAAAGATTCTGCACGCCGCGGTCCACGCCCCGGACCACGGGCGCCTGTCGCCATGGCGATTCGCGGTCATGCAAGGTCCGGGCCGCGGCATTCTGGCGGACGCAATGGCCGACCTGCTGTTGCGCAACCATGCCGATGCGAGCGCCGAGATGCTGGCGGCCGAGAAAGCCAAGGCGCTGCGCGCGCCGATGATCATCGCGGTGGCAGCGCATGTCACAGCAGGACACAAAATCCCGGAAATTGAACAGATCGTTGCAGTCGGCGCAGCCATCCAGAACATGTTGTTAGCGGCCGAGGCGCTCGGCTTCGGCTCCATGTGGAAAACAGGCGCGCCCGCCTACGATGCCGGCGTCAGACAATCGCTGGGTTTTGCGGCCGACGACCAGATAATCGGGTTTGTATACCTTGGACGACAATTGGCGCCCGGCAAGCCCCGCGAGCACAGCTCGACTGGCCTGATTCGATATCTGTAGCACGACGCTGCACAGGGTTATCGCTTGTTGATACCTTGCAGGATTTCCGCCCGGACATCGGTGATAGTGCGCGCTCTGGACAGGTTCGCGCCCTCGCAGCGATCCGATCGCGGGCAGGCCGAGCTGCGCGGGCAGATAATGCGGGCCGGCGCGTTCAGCGCCTCGGTCAGCCAGGAAATGTTCAGCACCGACGCAATTCGCGCAATCGCCGCAGCGGCGGGCGCCGGCACCCGCGCGTCGCGCTTGCGCCGCCGGCACTCGTCGAATATTGCGTCAAGTATCGACGCCGAGTCCTCGTGATTGGCATCCAGCGCCGGCAACAAGTCGACGCCGACCGACAACACGTGCGGATTTCCGGCCATGTCGCTGGTGCGCTTGGAATAACAGCAATACAGCAGCGAGCGATCACCGTCGCGCAGCAGTGAAATCTGCGCACCGGACTTCGCGCCCTGGTCGTCGAGCATGCGAAATACCGCCCATTGCGGGCAAGGATCCGACACCTGCGCCATATTGCCCCAGGGCAAGGGGATGCCGTTGCCCCGGTAGACCGCGCGCAGATATCCCGGCGGGTAGGCGTCAAAAAAATGCCAGTAGGGATAAGGCGAAACCTTGGTCATGCGCCGCATGACCACCGCCGGTGTCAGCTCGAGCAGCTTGCAGATCTCGTCCACGCGGTATTGCTGCTGCGTCAGGAAACGCCGAAACGCGGCTTTCGGTGCTAACAGAGCGCCGGCAAAAAATGAGCATTCAAAATCGCGCCAGGCGTGCAGCACGTCATTGGGGTTGATGGCCGATGCGCCCGCGCCGCTCTCCTCCGGGCTGCCACCCATTTCGCCGCCACTGGCATGAGCCGACTTGAGGCCATCGCCGCCATGCAGCACCTTGTGCGCAATGTGAGCCGCGAGATCGAATTTCAGCCGCGCGGGATCGCTTTGCAGCGCCTTGTTCACGTACAGAATGCCAGGCGGCTCGTAAAACGAACGCACCATGCTGCGCACCTCGCGTTCCTTGTCGCGCGCCAGCAGCGGGCGGCGGTCAAACCAGCGGATCTCCAGGTTCAGCTTTTTGCAAAGGACCAGCAGGTCTTCAACACCTAACGGAAAGCGCCGCATGCCGACGCTGTCGGCGGCCCGCTCCAGTTCAGGAAAATCGTTACGTGAAATTTCCTGGTGCGAACGGATCAGCAAATGCGCAAACTGCCGCCCTGTCGTGCCGGTCTGCTGCAGTAATTCCGGAATTGCAACCTGCAACAAGTCACGCGAAAAAAGGAATGAGGGCTCCAGTGGCATTGCCGGCTGGCCGCCACGACGAGACGCTGCGGGCGAGGCTTCGGGTGCTGTAGTCTCATCCAGGAACCAGGCGACGTCGCGCTGAAACACCTTGGCTATCAGCTCGAGCATTTCCTCTGACGGCACGCGTTTGCCGCTCTCGATCATGCTGAGGTAGGAAACTGACGGCGCCAGTTCCGCGTCCTCCGACACGCACCGGGAGGAGACCTCGTCCAGTGTCAGGCCGTTGCGCTTGCGCAGCTGTTTGAGTTTGATACCGAGCAGGTGGGTCTTGCGACGTATGGTGTCCATAGTTGTTAAATTTACACTGTGAAATTTCTATAGTCAAAAACACGTGGCAAAATCGCCTAAATTGGCCCCATGAACGCTGCTGCAAACTCCATGAAAGCGACCATGGCACCCAAGTCGCTGAAACTCATTGGCCCTGCCCTCGCCGGTCAGGAACAGATCCTGTCTCCCCAAGCCCTGGCGCTCCTCATGGATCTGCATCAGCAGTTCGAGCCTCGGCGTCAGGCCCTGCTGCGGGGGCGGCAGGTGCGCCAGGCGCAGATCGATGCGGGTGCGAGACCCGCTTTTCTACCGGAAACTGCGCAGATCCGCTCCGGCGACTGGCGCATCGCACCCATCCCCGCGGACCTCCAAGACCGCCGGGTTGAGATCACAGGGCCGGTCGATCGCAAGATGATCATCAACGCACTGAACGCCCCGGTGCAGTGCTTCATGGCGGATTTTGAAGACTCAAATTCGCCGACCTGGGCCAACGTGATCAATGGCCAGATCAACCTGCGCGACGCGGTTGCCGGGACCATAAGCTTTACCGACCCGGAATCGGGCAAGCAGTATCGATTGAGCGAGCGACCCGCGACGCTGATCGTCCGCCCGCGCGGCTGGCACCTGCCCGAAAAGCACGTATTGGTCGATGGCGCGGCGATTTCGGGCGCGCTGTTCGATTTTGCAGTCTACCTGTCTAACAACCACGAGCAACTCCGGCGCCGTGGCACCGGGCCCTATTTCTACCTGCCGAAAATGGAAAGCCACCTCGAGGCACGGCTGTGGAATGACGTGTTCAATGTGGCGCAGGATGCGCTGGGAATTCCGCGCGGCACCATCAAGGCCACGGTGCTGATTGAAACGATTCTGGCGGCGTTCGAGATGGACGAAATCCTCTACGAATTGCGCGACCACATCGTTGGCCTGAATTGCGGGCGCTGGGATTACATTTTCAGCTTTATCAAGAAATTCCGGCTGAACCCCGCGTTCGTGGTGCCGGATCGTGCCAGCGTGACCATGGAGAGCCACTTCCTGAAGTCCTACGTGACGCTGCTGATTCAGACCTGTCATCGCCGCGGCGCCCACGCGATGGGCGGCATGGCGGCGCAGATTCCCATCCGCAACGATCTTGCTGCCAACGCCGCGGCGATGAAGAAGGTGGCCGCGGACAAGGCCCGCGAGGCTAACGCCGGCCACGATGGCACCTGGATTGCGCATCCGGGACTGGCGGATATTGCGCGTGCGGCATTTGATGCCGTGCTGACCGGTCCAAACCAGGTCACGCGCCCGCTGTCCGATGAAAAAATCACGGCCGACGACCTGCTGCGCGCCCCGGCGGGCGTGATTACCGAAGCAGGATTGCGCCATAACATTCGCGTTGGCGTCCAGTATCTCGAGGCCTGGCTGCGCGGTAATGGATGCGTGCCGCTTTACAACCTGATGGAGGATGCGGCCACCGCCGAAATCAGTCGCGCGCAAGTCTGGCAGTGGATACATCACGGCTGCCGGACCGATGACGGAAAAATCATCACCATCGATCGTTTCGAGCGCTTGTTAGCGGAGGAATTGATGCGAATCCACGGCGAAATCGGCCTCAAGCGCATTGCGGCCGGCGTATTTCCAACCGCCGCCCGGCTTTTTTCGCAGATGGTGCAAAGCGATTATTTCGATGAATTCCTGACCCTGCCCGCTTACGAATACCTGAATTGATCATCCTAACGACGAGGAGGCTGACATGAGCATGCCGTACCAACTTCCTGACGCCACCGAGCTTGACAAGAGCTGGACGACCGACGCTCGCTGGGCCGGTATCAGTCGCGGTTACACGGCCGAGGACGTTGTACGGCTGCGCGGCTCGATTCCGATCGACCACTCGATTGCACGCATCACCGCCGAAAAACTTTGGCGTTACATGCAGGAGAAACCGTTTGTCAACGCGTTAGGCGCGTTGACCGGCAACCAGGCCATGCAACAGGTCAAGGCGGGACTGGATGCCATTTACCTCTCCGGCTGGCAGGTCGCGGGCGATGCGAATCTTTCGGGGCAGATGTACCCCGACCAGTCGCTGTATCCCGCCGACTCGGTGCCAGCGGTCGTGCGTCGTATCAACAATACGCTGCGCCGCTCCGATGAGTTGCACCATGCAGAAGGCAATAGCAGCATCGATTGGCTGAAGCCTATTGTCGCTGACGCCGAAGCCGGCTTTGGCGGCGTACTGAACGCCTTCGAGCTCATGAAGCAAATGATCGATGCGGGCGCGGCCGGAGTGCACTTCGAGGACCAGCTGTCCTCAGCCAAGAAATGCGGGCACATGGGCGGCAAGGTATTGGTACCGACTCAGGAAGCCGTCAACAAGCTCGTGGCAGCGCGTTTGGCGGCCGATGTCTGCAACACGCCGACGATCCTGGTCGCGCGCACGGATGCCGAGTCTGCGAATCTGCTGACTGCGGATGTCGATGAGCGGGATCGTCCTTTCATCAGGAAAGAGGCACGCACAGCCGAGGGCTTCTTCCATGTCACGGCGAGTCTTGATCAGGCGATCTCTCGCGGCCTGTCCTATGCGCCCTATGCCGATCTCATTTGGTGCGAAACCGGGCACCCTGACCTTGGCGAGGCCAGGCAGTTTGCCGAAGCGATCCACAAACAGTTCCCAGGCAAGATGCTCGCATACAACTGCTCGCCGTCCTTCAACTGGAAGAAAAAGCTCGACGATCTAACAATCGCGAAATTCCAGCGCGAACTGGGCGCGATGGGCTACAAGTTCCAGTTCATTACGCTGGCCGGATTCCATGCGCTCAACTATTCCATGTTCCAGTTGGCGCGCGGTTACCGCGAGTCGCAGATGACCGCGTACGTCAAACTGCAGGAAGCTGAGTTTGGCGCTGAAAAGGACGGCTACACTGCGACGCGGCACCAGCGCGAGGTGGGCGCCGGTTATTTCGACGCTGTGACACAAACCATCATGGCTGGCCTGTCGTCCACGACGGCTTTGACCGGATCGACGGAATTGCAGCAGTTCCACGGCTAAGCCCCCCCGAATTAGCCTTCGGTCCAGGAGCGCCGGATGCAGCTTTGCAACCGGCGTTTCCTTTTGGCCGCCGGATTTGCCGTGCCGCAGATAACCCTAGATAATCCGCGCCCCTTCGCATCGGTTCGCATTCCGGAGACCTTTATGGGCGCGACAAAATCGTTTTCAGTCCCAAGCTCGGGCCTGGCCGCAGAAGCAGCTGATCTGCTGGCGCAGTTTGGCGTATCCCGTGAGGTCCTGAACCATGCCGGGCCCGACGTGCTGGTTGCACGGTCGCCTGTAAATGGCGAGATCATTGGCCGCTTGCGCGAACACAGCGCGGCCGAAGTGCACGCCGCCGTGGCTGATGCGCACGCTGCGTTTCTGAAATGGCGCACCCTGCCCGCGCCGCGCCGCGGCGAACTGCTGCGGCTGATGAACGACGAGGTACGGCGCACCAAGACCCAGCTTGGGCGTCTGGTCTCAATCGAGGCCGGCAAGATTCTGTCGGAAGGTATCGGCGAGGTTCAGGAACTGATCGATATATTCGATTTCGCAATCGGGCTGTCGCGGCAATTGTATGGCCTGACGATCGCGTCGGAACGCGGCGAACACCGGATGATGGAGTCCTGGCACCCGTTAGGCGTGGTCGGCGTCATCACGGCCTTCAACTTTCCGGTCGGGGTCTGGTCGTGGAATGCGTCGCTGTCGCTGGTCTGTGGCAATGCCATCGCCTGGAAACCGTCGGAAAAGTCGCCGCTGGTGTCGCTGGCCCTGCACGCCCTGTTCCAGAAAGCAGCGCAGGCATTTGGACCTGATGCACCACCTGGATTGCAGCAATTGCTGATCGGTGGCCGCGCCGTCGGCGAAGCGCTGGTAGCGGATCAGCGCGTGCCGCTGGTTTCGGCCACGGGTTCCGTCAATATGGGCCGGCAGATCGGCCCGTTGTTAGCCAAGCGCTTTGCACGCAGCCTGCTGGAATTGGGCGGCAACAATGCCGCGATCATCGCGCCGTCGGCGGACCTGAAGCAGGCGCTGCGGGCAGTCGCATTTGCCGCCATGGGCACTGCGGGGCAACGATGCACCAGCCTGCGGCGTCTGTTCGTGCACTCGAGCATCTACCAGCAGTTCGTGCCGCAGCTACAGCGGGTCGTGGGATCCGTGGTTGTTGGCAGTCCGCTCGACGCTAACACGCTGGTCGGGCCGCTGATCGACGAAGCCGCCTTTCGCAACATGCAGGCCGCGCTGCAGGAGGCCAGGCAACTGGGCGGCATCGTGACCGGCGGCGAGCGGCAACTTGCGGCGGTGGCACCGCAGGGATTCTATGTGCGCCCGGCGCTGGTCGAAATGCCCGGCCACGAGGGCCCGGTCCTGCGTGAGACTTTCGCACCGATCCTGTACATCTTGAAGTACGACGACCTGGACACGGCGATCGCGATGAACAACGCGGTCTCGGTGGGCCTGTCGTCATCGATATTCACGCTCGACCTGCGGGAAGCGGAACGTTTCGTTTCCGCAGTCGGTTCCGATTGTGGCATTGCCAACGTCAACATCGGAACCTCCGGGGCGGAGATTGGCGGTGCGTTTGGCGGCGAAAAGGAAACCGGCGGCGGTCGCGAGGCGGGCTCTGATTCCTGGAAGACCTACATGCGCCGTGCCACCAATACGATCAATTACGGTCGCGGTTTGCCGCTTGCCCAAGGGGTCAGCTTTCCGGTCGACTGAACGAGCATCCGGTTATTCAACCACGGCAGCAACGATGTCCATGACATTGGTGCCGGTCGGGCCGGCCACAAAGTGGTCACGCAGCGCTTCAAAAAAATGATAGCTGTCGTTGCGATTGAGATATTGCGCCGGATCGAGCCCCAGTTTCGCCGCGCGTTGCAGCGTCTGGTCATCGACGAATGCGCCCGCCGCCGGCGTCGGGCCATCGGTACCGTCGGTGCCTGCGGCTAACAAATTGCAGCCGCGTAAATCCGGCAGGCACTGCGCGGCGACCAGCGCAAATTCCTGGCAGCGGCCACCGAGGCCGGCACCGCCGACTCGCAGTGTGGTTTCCCCGCCTGCTAACAGCAGCAGCGGCCTGGCGCGCGACGCCCGCCCAACCAGAGCGCGCAGGTGGTTCGAAAAATCACGCGCCGCGGCATGCGTGGCGCCCTGCAGCGGCCCGGGATATTCCAGAACCTGCAGTCCGAGCTGACGACCGCGCTCGGCCGCCGCATTCAGCGCGAGTCGGTTGCTGGCTATGATCCACGGCGATGCTAACAAATCTGCTGAACCTGGCTTGAGTGTTTCGGGCGCAAGGCCCGCTGCGCCGCGCCGCAGGTAATCCGCCACGGCCTGCGGAATCTGCTCAGTAATGCCGTGGCGTGCGAGTACTGCGAGCGCATCGGCAAAAGTACTCGGATCGGCAACCGTCGGCCCGGACGCGATGGTCGCCGGATCGTCGCCTGGCACGTCCGAGATGGCGAGCGTGACCACTCTGGCCCCACCCAGTTGCCGCAGCAGCTGTCCGCCCTTGACGGCTGACAGGTGCTTGCGGACGATATTCATTGCTTCGATGTCGGCGCCAGAACGTAGCAGCGCGGCGTGTGTAGCCGCCTTGTCGAGCAACGTCAGCCCCGCTGCCGGCGCGACCAGCAATGCCGAGGCGCCGCCTGTCAGCAACACGAACACCAGATCGCGCGGCGTCAGCGCGCCACAAAGAGCAAGAATTTCCCGCGTCGCTTGCGCCCCCGCCTGATCCGGGACCGGGTGCGCAGCTTCGTAAACCCGGATCCGTTGCAGCGACATTGCATGTCCAGTCTTGACCACGATCGCGCCACGATCGATGCGCGCGCCAAGCGTACACTCCAGGCCCAGCGCCAGCGCAGCGGCGGCTTTGCCAGCGCCGACAACCAGGATCCGGCCGCCACTGGCCCGGGGCGGCAGCAACACACTCTGTGTCAGGTCACCTTGCTGGTAACTCCAGCGGTCGCCGTCCAGAGCTGCGTGAGCGCGTAACAGCAGGTCACCGCGGGCCGCATCGATTGCGGAACGAAACACCTGGCGCAGCACCTCGCGCCCGTTCATGCGATCCGGTCGGACGGTTCCTGGCCACGAAAAAAGGCGTCCAGGTTGCTGAGTACCCGCATTCCCATCGCGACACGCGTCTCTTCAGTCGCGCTGCCGAGATGCGGCAGCAGTACGGTGTTAGGCAGTTGCGCCAGGCCTGCCGCGATCGCAGGCTCGCGTTCGTAGACGTCGAGGCCCGCGCCGGCAATGACGCCGCTGCGCAGCGCCTCGACCAGTGCAAGCTCGTCAACTACAGCGCCGCGCGCAGTGTTGATCAGAAATGCCTCGGGCTTCATCCGCCGCAGTCGCGCTGCATTCATGAGGTGCCGCGTGTCGGCATTGGCGGGACAGTGCAACGATACAAAATCCGAGGTTGCCAGCAATTGCTCCAGCGACGCGCAGATCCTGACCGGTGTCGCGGATCCGCTGTCGGTCAGATGCGGGCTGTAGCTCTGTACCCGCATGCCAAAACCAAAGTGCGCGCGCTGCGCAACAGCACGGGCAATCCTGCCGAACCCAACCAGCCCCAGCACCTTGCCCGACACCTGCCTGCCTAACAAATGGGTTGGGCGCCAGCCGCTCCAGGCACCGCGGCGCAGCTCGGCGTCCCCTTCGACCATGCGCCGCGCCACCGCCAGCATCAATGCGACGGCCAGATCCGCCGTGGCATCGGTGAGCACATCGGGGGTATTCGTTACCACGAGGCCGCGGGCGCGGGCGGCCGCGAGATCAATGTGCTCAAACCCGACACCGAAATTCGCGATCAGGCGCAAGCGCGGCCCAGCCGCAGCGATGATGCCGGAGCCGATACGGTCGGTGACCGTCGGACATATGGCGTCGGCCTCACGTACGGCCAACAACCAGTCGCGTGGCGACAACGGCGCATCCGTGGCATTGAGGTGAACGTCAAATCGTTCGGCAAGCAACTTTTCCACAGTTGCGGGCCAGCGCCTGCTAACAACAATAGCCGGCCTGGCGCCGGGGTTTTCAGAATTCATGGTCTCCGCCAGTTACTTGCGCTGCTGCCCTGTTACTCGGTCATAATAACAACCTGGTAAATGGAACAGGCAGAGGCTTGGCATGAAACTCGGACTGCAGCTGGGATACTGGGGATCGAAGCCGATCGATCGATTCATCGAGTTGGCGCAACGGGCCGAAGCCCTGGGTTTTGATCTGGTTACGACTGCTGAGGCCTATGGCTCGGACGTATTCGTGCCGCTGGCCGCGATTGCAACCCACACCAAGCGCATTCGGCTCGGCACCGCGATCATGCAGATTTCAGCGCGCACTCCCGCGGCCGCCGCAATGGCTGCGATGACGCTGGACCACATCTGCAACGGACGACTGGTGCTGGGCGTCGGTGTGAGCGGACCGCAGGTCGTCGAAGGCTGGTATGGGCAACCGTTCAAGAAGCCACTGGAACGCACCCGTGAGTGGCTGGCGATATTCCGCGCCATCCTGGCGCGCGAGGCACCGCTGACCTTTGCTGGCAACCAGTACCAGCTGCCGTATGCCGGGCCGGGCAGCACCGGTCAGGGTAAAGCCCTGACCACGATCACCCATCCACTGCGCAAGCACATACCGATGTTGTTAGGCGCTGAAGGTCCCAAAAACGTCGAACTCGCGGCGACGCAGTTCGATGGCTGGCTGCCGATCCTGATGCCGCCGGAACGCTTCGACCTGTTCGCGGATCAGATGCAGCTGATGAAGCCCGGTTTTGAAATCGTCGGTACCGTGAGTGTCAACCAGAGCGACAATCTCGCCAAGGCACTGATCCCGGTGAAAAAGTATCTGGCCCTCTATGTCGGCGGCATGGGCTCCAAGGAAGAAAATTTCCATAAGCGCATCGTGGAACGCAGCGGTTTCGCCGAGGCTGCGCAACGAGTGCAGGATCTGTGGCTCGCGGGCCGGCAGATGGAAGCCGTCGCGGCAGTGCCGGATGAACTCGCGGATGCGCTGGCGCTGGTCGGTCCACGTGAACACATCCGTGAAAATCTGCAGCGCTGGCGCAAGTCGCCGATCACGACCCTGTGCATGGGCATCAGCAGCAGTTTCGAGGAAACTGTCAGCAACATGGAATTGCTCGCCGCCGAAATGCTCTGAGCGCTCTGCGCTAACAAATCGCGCTAACGCAGCAGCGCCATCCAGTCGCGGCGCCGGCTGCCGAACGCGACAAAGTGCGGGTTCAGATAGTCGGCCTTGGTGTTATAGCGCAAAGGCACGCCGTCCAGCGCCAGCACAGCTCCGCCCGCTGCCTCCAGCACCGCCTGTGCCGCGGCTGTGTCCCATTCCGAGGTCGGTCCCAGTCGCGGATACACGTCCGCCCGACCTTCGGCCACCCGGCAGAATTTGAGCGAGCTGCCCATCGAGACGAAATCGTGAGTCCCAATTTCGCTGAGAAAACGCTCGAGCGAGTCGCCGCGGTGCGAGCGGCTGCCCGCGACCCTGATGCTGACGCCGAGTTCCGCCTGGACCTGAATGCGGCGCGGCTCGGCCCCCGCCTGCGCCCGCCACGCGCCCTGCCCGACGCTGCCCCAGTACGTGACGCCACTGACCGGCACGTGCACGACGCCTAACACCGCGCGGTTGCCGTCGATCAGCGCAATATTGACCGTGAACTCGCCATTGCGCGACAGAAACTCTCTGGTGCCATCGAGTGGGTCAATGAGCCAGTAGCGCGGCCAGGCAGCGCGGATTGCATAGTCGAGCTCGCTCGCCTCTTCCGACAACACCGGCAAAGCCGGTTGCAGGCTGGCAAGCCGCGATACGAGCAGGTGATGCGCGCGCAAATCCGCTTCGGTCAGCGGTGAACTGTCGCGCTTGCTGGCTGCAGTGACCGATCCTGAGTTATAGACTTCAAGAATGACCTCGCCCGCTGCGCGCGCAATCGCAGCAATCTCGGCAATCGCAGGCGCCTGGTGTGTTAGCATGGCCAGTCTAGAAAGAGCGCGGCAAGCCGAGCTCGTGCTCGGCGACAAAAGACAAGATCAGGTTCGTGGATATGGGCGCGACCTGATAGAGCCGCGTTTCGCGGAATTTTCTTTCAATATCGTATTCGGCCGCGAATCCGTAGCCACCGTGCGTCTGGATGCACATGTTAGCCGCCTCCCAGGAGGCTTTTGCCGCGAGCAACTTGGCCATGTTAGCTTCGGCACCGCAGGGCTTGAGCGCATCGTACAATTCGCAGGCCCGGAAGCGCATCAGGTTCGCGGCTTCGGTTTCGATATAGGCTTCGGCGATCGGGAACTGCACGCCCTGGTTCTGGCCGATGGGACGGTCGAAGACCCGGCGTTCGCCGGCGTACTTGCTGGCGCGATTGACGAACCAGTAGGCATCGCCAATGCATTCTGCGGCGATCAACACGCGTTCAGCATTCAGGCCGTCGAGTATGTACTTGAACCCCCTGCCTTCTTCGCCGATGAGGTTGCCGGCTGGAATTTCCAGATCGTCGAAGAACAGCTCATTGGTCTCATGATTGACCATGTTAGGGATGGAGCGCAGTGTGAGCCCATTGCCTATCGCCGTGCGCAAGTCCACCACGAACACCGACAGCCCTTCCGACTTCTTCTTGACGTCGGCGAGCGGAGTCGTCCGCGCCAGCAGAATCAGCAATTCGGAGTGCCGGACACGCGAGATCCAGACTTTCTGGCCGTTGATCACATAACGGTCGCCCTTGCGGGTGGCCGTGGTCTTGAGCTTGGTGGTATCGGTACCGGTCGTGGGTTCGGTCACAGCCATCGACTGCATGCGCAGCTCGCCGCTGGCGATCTTCGGCAGGTACTCGCGCCGCTGCCGTTCGCTGCCATGGCGCACCAGCACATTCATCACATACATCTGGCCATGGCAGGCGCCGGAGTTGCCGCCCGAGCGATTGATTTCTTCCATGATTACCGAGGCTTCCGCCAGTGACAGCCCAGAACCACCGTATTCCTGCGGTATGAGCGCGGCCAGCCAACCGGCCTTGGTCAGCGCAGCGACGAATTCAACCGGATACCCTCGCTCGAAGTCGATCTTGCGGAAATATTCGTCGGGGAATACAGCGCACAGGGCTCGCACGCCCGCACGGATTTCTTCGAAATTGTCAGATACGCTCATGTACGACCATTTTAGCGCAGTCGACCGGCAACACCGTTCAATGCCTTTGCCAGGCTTCAAAACCTCAATGGGACCGCCGTTCATCGCTGCCGAACAGTTTGCGCCGGACGCCTGCCTGATCAACCGTTACCTGCCAGGCGTGCCCTTCGTGTCCATGTCGTTAGGTCTGCCAGCCACGTTTTTGTTTGGTGGCCTGGAACGGCAGGCGCGCCCGCAGCGGCTGCCTCTGTCTCACGGCGATGCGCTGGTCTGGGGCGGAGCGGCGCGACTGCGATTTCATGGCATCCTGCCGGTCACAGCCGGCAGTCAGGAGCTAACAGGGTCAGTCCGGATCAACCTCACCGTGCGGCAGGCCGGCTGATCAGTCGTAGAGCACTGTCAGCCACCAGTACCCACTTTTCAGCGCTGTGACTTCTTGCTGGTTTTGCGCGATTTGGCCTTGCGCGAACCATGCGTGCGCGGCAAATCGCGCGCGAGTCTGGTCAGATAAGCGGAAAATTCCGGCCCAAGAGCCGGATCGGCCAGCGCATGCTCGACTGTCGCCTGCAGATAGCCCTGTTTGCTGCCACAGTCGAAGCGCTTGCCGTCGAAGCGGTAGGCCAGCACCGTTTCTTCGCGCATCAGGTCCGCAATGCCATCAGTCAGCTGAATCTCACCGCCGGCGCCTTTACCAATGGTCGCGAGCCGCTCGAAAATCCCCGCTGTCAGTACGTAGCGGCCGACGACCGCAAGAGTGGAAGGGGCCACGGAAGGCTTCGGTTTTTCGACGATTCGTTGCACCTTGCTGAGCTGCGCGCGTGGGTCGTCGGTGGCCACGATGCCGTACTTGTCGGTCTCCATCGCGGGCACGTCTTCCACACCTAACACGCTGGTGCCGCGGTGCGCGAATACCTGCGCCATCTGCTTGAGAACGGGGACCTCGGCGGTGATCAGGTCGTCGGCGAGATGCACAAAAAACGGCTCGTCGCCCACCGCGGGCAGCGCACACAAGACCGCGTGTCCGAGACCCATGGGCGCGGACTGACGGATGTAAATGCAGGTCGCATAGCTGGGCAGCACGCTCTTAATGCGTTGCGCGAGGTCGCTCTTGCCTTGCGAATGCAACAAGCGCTCGAGCTCAGCGTCGGAATCGAAATGATCCTCGATGGCGCGCTTCGAGGAACCCGTGACGAACACCAGGCGCCGCGCACCGGCCGCCAGCGCCTCTTCCACCGCATATTGAATCAGCGGCTTATCGACGATCGGCAACATCTCTTTTGGGCTGGCTTTGGTCGCGGGCAGGAAACGTGTGCCTCGCCCCGCCACCGGAAATACTGCCGTTCGAATCAGACTACGCATGCAAACCCCGACACCCGCCAAACCTCAAGTTTAAACCGGCTGGCAGCGCGAATGTGCCGAGCATTGCGCAGAATTTCAATCGCTGGGAATTTCAACCGCTGGCGCCCCGGCGGATGCTGGCGCGCCAGCGGGATCCACGCTGGCTAACGGGCCGGGCGGGTGGCTGGAAGCGCCGGCGCGGGCTTGACGCTGCCACCCGCGACAGCCGGCCGGCGCACCGCGTCGACCCGGATCTGGTCTACCCGGATCTGGGCCCGATTCCGTTCGATGAATTTCGGACCGATCCCCTTGACCAGTGCCAATTCATCGGCGGAACGGAACGCGCCGTGCTGCTCACGGTATTGGACGATGGCTTGCGCCTTGGCGGGTCCAACGCCCTTGAGCTCGCGGGCGAGCGTGGCGGCATCCGCAGAATTGATGTTGACCGGATCCGCCCAGGCCAGAACTGGGGTCAACAGCACTGGGGTCAACAGCACTGTGGCCAAAAGCATTGGGGTCAGGAGCATCGGCAGGTTGATTGCTAACAAACGACGCATGATATTGCTTCCTTGCAGTCGCGACCGGATTGGCCGCTGCCGGAAATCTAAAGCGTCGGCGCCTGCATCGGGCGCAACAAAACGAGTGCGTTAGCACCGTTTTGCGAACCGGTCCCAGCTATAGCACCGCGGGCAGCGCCACAGCCAGGCGCTGGAGTCAAATCCGCATTCCTCGCAACGAAATTGCGTGGCCACATCCTCGAGACTCGCCCGGAGCGCGGGTCGCAGTTCACCTGCCCGCTGGTAGAAACTCTGGGCGGCGGTCCGGGAGCCAGCCTTATCGGCCAGGCGCGCGCGCAGAAATGCGATTCGCGGGCTGTCGGCAGCGTAACGCACCGCTTCGTCGAGTAGATCGCCGGCACGACTGACTTCGCCGGTCAGCACTGCCTGGTCGGCGAGCTCGCACAGATAGTGCGCGGCAATCGCTGCGCGCTCGCGCTGCACGATCGGTGGCAGTTCCTGGTGGAGTCGCAGCGCAGCCAGCCAGTCCGACTGAATTTCGCAAAGACGCAATAACTGCAACTGCGCGCTGACTCGATAAGGCCCTGTCGTGGCGAGCTTCTGCAGGCGCTGTTCGGCGCGGTCGAATAATCCGGCGGCGACATAGTCCAGCGCCAATTCGAAGCGCGCGCGTTCGCGAACCGACTCGGACTGGTGATCGACCAGCAGCTCGTGCAAGCCGGTAGCGCGATCCACTTCGCCGCGCTTACGGAACAAGCTACCAAGTGCGAACTGCAATTCCAGCGCATCGTCGTCCCGGGGAGCGACGCCATCCAGAACCTTGAGCGCCGCATCGAGGCGGCCGTGCAACAGATGCTCCAGTCCCAGCTGGTAGTCCCGCGATCCGGGCGGGCGCTCGTGCCGCCCGGCCTGGCGACCTAACAACCAGCCGCCGATACCGGTTGCTGCGGCAAGCAACAACCAGACCAGTGACGGATCATCCATGCGTGCTAGTCGCGGATTGGATTGGAGATCCCGGCAGTGACCCGCTCACGCAGGTCTTTTCCGGGTTTGAAGTGCGGCACGTATTTGCCGGCCAGTGCGACCGGCTCGCCGGTCTTCGGGTTTCGACCCTGGCGCGGTGGGCGGAAATGCAGGCTGAAACTGCCAAAACCACGAATCTCGATGCGCTCGCCCGCGGCCAGCGCATCGCTCATGATTTCCAGCATCTGCTTCAACGCCAGCTCGACGTCCTTCGCCGGCAGGTGCTTCTGCTTGGTCGCAATCAGTTCTATCAATTCCGACTTGGTCATGCCGAGGATCCCGAAAACAGCCGTTAGCTTCTATCAGTCCTGGTCGCGATCGCCGCCGCCGATCTTCGCCTTGAGCAGGTCGCCAAGACTGGTGCCACTGCTGCCCGCGCCCTGCTCAGATCGGTAGTTCTGCACGGCTTCGGCTTCCTCGTGCACTTCACGCGCCTTGACCGACAGTGAAATCGAACGACTCTTGCGATCAACACCGACGAACTTGGCTTCAATCTCGTCGCCAACCTTGAGAATGGTGCGCGCATCTTCGATGCGGTCGCGCGCCAACTCGGAAGCCCGCAACTGGCCTTCGATGCCGTTGCCAAGGTCGACGATCGCGCCGCGCGCGTCCACTACCTTGACGACACCCCGGACGATGCTGCCCTTCGGATTGTCGCCAACGTAGCTCGAGAATGGATCCTTGGCGAGTTGCTTGACCCCTAGAGAAATGCGTTCGCGCTCCGGATCGATCGACAGCACCATCGCTTCGACCTGCTGACCCTTCTGGTAGCCGCGCACGGCTTCTTCTCCAGGGACATCCCAGGAAATATCCGACATGTGCACAAGACCGTCGATGTTGCCCGACAGGCCGATGAAAAGGCCAAAGTCGGTAATTGATTTGATCTGGCCGCTGACCTTGTCGCCGCGGTTGTAGTTCTCGGCGAACTCTTTCCACGGATTCGGCACGCACTGCTTGAGACCGAGGCTGATGCGGCGACGCTCTTCGTCGCAATCCAGCACCATGACTTCCACTTCCTGCGCCGAATGCACCACCTTGGCCGGATTGACGTTTTTGTTAGTCCAGTCCATTTCCGAGACGTGCACGAGGCCCTCGACGCCATCTTCGATTTCCACGAAGGCGCCGTAGTCGGCGATGTTAGTGACCTTGCCGAACACACGGGTGTTAGGCGGATAACGGCGGGCGATATTTTCCCAGGGATCGGCGCCCAGCTGCTTGAGGCCGAGGCTGACGCGTGAACGCTCGCGGTCGAACTTGAGGATGCGCACTTCGACTTCGTCGCCGACCTTGACGACTTCCGACGGGTGCTTGACGCGTTTCCACGCCATGTCGGTGATATGCAGCAAGCCATCGATGCCGCCGAGATCGACAAACGCGCCGTAGTCGGTGAGATTCTTGACCGTGCCACGAACTACTGAGCCTTCGGCCAGGTTGTCCATCAGCGCGCTGCGCTCGGCGGAGAATTCCTGCTCCACAACCGCACGCCGTGAAACGACGACATTGTTGCGCTTCTGATCGAGCTTGATGACCTTGAACTCGAGCGACTTGCCTTCGAGGTAGGCGGTGTCACGCACCGGGCGGACATCGACCAGCGAACCGGGCAGGAAGGCACGCACGTGGTCGATCTCGACCGTAAAGCCGCCTTTGACACGGCCGGTGATGGTGCCGACGACAATTTCTGAATTCGTGAATGCGCCTTCGAGGCGGGTCCAGGTGCGGGCGCGCTTGGCTTTATCGCGCGACAGGCGGGTCTCGCCGGTGCCGTCTTCGACCGCATCCAGTGCGACTTCAACGCGGTCGCCTGGTTTGACTTCAATTTCCCCGCGTTCGTTTTTGAACTGCTCGACCGGAATGACAGCTTCCGATTTCAGTCCAACGTTGACAACGACCATGTCCGAATTGACCTCAATGACGAGGCCTTCGAGGATCATGCCGGGGCGAATACGTTGATTGGCAAGGCTCTGTTCAAAGAGCTGGGCAAAAGATTCAGTCATGTTGAGTTGGTTGCTTAGACGGCAATGATGCCGGCAATTTTTTGGTAGGGCTGCCAGCCGACATCATGTCAGCCAGAGGCGGGTTAAAACACGACCCTCGCCATCCTGGCAAAGGCCACCTGTCGACCGGACGCGGGAAGCTAACGCCAGAGTTGGCGATCGCGCCCCAAGGCCATGACTCTCGCGATGACCGCTTCTATGCCGAGACCCGTGGAATCGAGCACTACAGCATCGTCGGCCGGCCGCAGAGGCGAAACCGGACGTGAACTGTCACGTTGGTCCCGCTCGGCGATCTCCCGCGAAAGGGCGGCAAGACTAGCAGCGAATCCCTTGTCTTTCAACTGCTTATAGCGCCTAAGGGCCCGCTCCGCGGCGCCGGCTGTGAGGTAAATCTTGAGCTCGGCCTGGGGAAATATGACCGTGCCCATGTCGCGGCCATCCGCGACCAGTCCAGGAAGTCCGGCAAAGCCCCTCTGGCGCAACACCAGGGCCGCACGGACCTCGGGCCAGGCGGCGACCTGCGAAGCCCCCTGCCCGGTGGTTTCGCTACGCAGGGCCTGCGAAACGTCGGCTTCGTTCAAGCGAATTGACTCGTCTCCGGTCGCGCTGGCGCCGAAATCGACCTTCATCTCGGCCGCGATGCGGGCATGTGCGGCGCGATCCTCCGGGTCGAGGCCAGCGAGCTGCCCGGCCAGCGCCACCAGTCGATAAAGCGCGCCGCTATCCAGCAACCGCCACCCGAGGCGTCTGGCTACCTCGCGGCTGATCGTGCCCTTACCGGACCCGGAGGGACCGTCAATGGTCACGATCGGCACCTGGCCGGATGCTTTGCTAGCAATCTGAGGGCTCACAATCTGAGGCCCAGCTCGCGTGCCAGATTGGCGAAACCCGGAAACGACGTGGCGACGTTGGCGACGTCGTCTATTTGAATGGCGGCGGACGCCGCCAGGCTGGCGACCGCAAACGCCATCGCAATGCGATGGTCGCCGTGGCTGTCGATCCGGCCACCGCAAAACACCTCGGCGCCATGATGGGTTGCAGGCCGGCCCGCGAGCCACATGCCATCAGCTAACAACTCGTGCGGCACCCTGAGACTCGTGAGTCCCTCGGACATCACGGCCAGTCGATCGCTCTCCTTGACCCGTAGTTCGTCGGCGCCGCGCAGGATGGAAGCGCCCTCGGCGCAGGCCGCGGCAATGAAAAACACCGGAAATTCATCAATGGCCAGCGGCACGAGATCGAGCGGCACCGCGATACCGCGGAGCCGCGCCGGCCTGACTACCAGGTCCGCGACGGGTTCGCCGCCGACATCGCGCCGGTTCTGGATGCGGATATCCGCACCCATTTTCATCAGGATGTCGAGCAGGCCGGTGCGCGTCGGGTTGACGCCGACATTGCGGATTGCCAGTTCACCCCGTCCCGCAATGCTGGCCGCGACCAGGAAAAACGCCGCGGAAGAGAAGTCGCCCGGCACCGTGATTTCGGTCGCGCGCAGATTCTGGCCACCCTCCAGTGCCACACTGCCCGCCTGGCGCAGCACGTCAACGCCGAAGGCCGCGAACATCCGCTCAGTGTGGTCACGCGTCGGCGCCGGCTCACGCACCCGGGTGCGGCCATGCGCATACAGGGCCGCTAACAAGACTGCCGACTTGACCTGAGCGCTGGCCACCGGCATGTCGAAATCGATGGCCTGCAGAGCCTGGACGCCGCGAATTCGCACGGGCGGCCGTCCGTCCGCGGTGTCGATGCGCGCGCCCATCCGGCGCAGCGGCGTCGCAACGCGCTCCATCGGCCGCTTCATCAGAGAGCCGTCGCCGAGCAGCACGCTGTCAAACGCGCGCGGCGCCAGCAGCCCCATCATAAGCCGCAGCGCCGTCCCTGAATTACCCATGTCGAGCGGCGCCGCCGCGGCCCGCCAGGCTTCGGCACCCGCGCCGTGAATGCGGACGCGGCCCAGATCCGGCCCTTCGATCTGCACGCCCATCGCGCGCAGCGCGGCCAGGGTCGCAAGACAATCCTCGCCGGCCAGAAAATCACGCACCTCAGTCACACCGGCAGCGCAACCACCTAACATCAAGGCGCGGTGGGAAATCGACTTGTCGCCCGGGACCTTGAAATCGCCGTTCACACCTGCCGCGGGCTCGACACTCCAGCTCTGCGGAAGCGCGCTGGCTCTCATCGGCGCAACGACGCCAGCACCCTGGCCAGTCCTGCTAACAAACGTGCATTCTGCAGGTCCGTACCGATGGTGATGCGCAAAAAGTCCCGCAGGCCGTAGTTACTCACGGGCCGCACGATGACGCCTTCGCGCAAAAGCCCGTGATAAACGGCCATCGCAGCAGGACCAAATTCCGCCAACAGGAAATTACCCGAGGACGGGATGACCGACAGACCGAGTTGGGCGAAACCATGCTGCAACTGCAAAGTGCCGGCCGTAGCTGCCGCAATCGAGCGATCGAGATGGGCGCGGTCTTGCCAGGCAGCCGCCGCCGCGGCCAGGCCCGGCTGCGACACATTGAATGGCTGTCGTACGCGGTTCAGCAGGTCGGCAATGACGGGATCGCTGACCGCATAACCGACACGCAGGCCCGCCAGGCCGAATGCCTTTGAAAACGTACGCACGACCACCAGATTGGGAAACTCGGTCAGCCAGGTGACGCCGTCGCTGCCGCCACTGCCACGCGCGTACTCGAAATACGCTTCGTCCAGAACCACGCCACAATCCGCCGGCACGCTTGCCAGGAAGCGCCGCAATTCATTCCGCGGCACCAGTGTGCCGGTGGGGTTGTTAGGATTAGCGATGAAGACCAGGCGGGTCGTGGCGTCAATCAGCTGCGCCATCGCGGCGAGGTCATGGCCCAGCGGCATAGTTGCGTGTGCGCGCGGCAACGCAGGTGCGGTGCGCAGCTGCGCGCCGGTGGCCGCGACCGCTGTCGGATAGACCGCAAATGCATACTGCGAAACGACAGCCGAAGCGCCTGATTCGAGAAACGTCTCGGCCAGCATCACCAGCAGGTCGTTAGAGCCATTGCCCAGCGTCAGTTGCGCCGCCGCCACGCCCAGGGACTTTGCCAGTAAGGCTTTTAGTTCGAAGCCACTGCCATCCGGGTAGATCCAGGCGTCGTCGGCAGTGGCCTTGATGGCCGCTACCGCACTGGCACTGGGACCGAGCGGGTTCTCGTTGGATGCGAGCTTGATGATGTCGGTCAAGCCGAGTTCACGTTCGAGTTCGCTGACCGGCTTGCCAGGCTGGTAGGGCGCCAGCGCCCGAACCGCGGCCGTGGCACGCGTGCTGACTGGATTGTTCATCTTCTCAGGCAATGGCTCTCAGGTAATGGCGCGCGGATAGGAACCTAACACGCGGAACAGCGAGGCGTGCTTCTTGAGCTGCGCCAGCGCCCGCGCAACCTTCAGCTCATCGACGTGGCCTTCCAGATCGATGAAAAACACGTAGTCCCATTTGCGTTTCCGCGATGGTCGTGACTCGATGCGGGTCATGCTGATGCCCGCGCGCGCCAGCGGCGACAGCAGGCGATGCAGGGCGCCGGGCGCGTCGGTGCGGGCGGCCGACACCAGCACGGTGGTGCGATCAGTGCCGCTGGCCGCAAAAAGTTTGCGACCAATGACAAAAAACCGCGTGGAATTATCGGCCCGATCTTCAATTTCACGAGCTAACAAATTGAGGCCGTAGACCTCGGCTGCGGTCGCGCCGGCGATTCCGGCCGTGCCGATCTCGTCGCGCGCGCGGCGCGCCGCCTCAGCGTTGCTGGCCACAGGGATTTGCTCGACCCCCAGCAGGTGCTCGTGCAGCCAGCCGCGGCATTGCGCCAGAGACTGCGGGTGCGAGCAAACGCGTTTAACGCCTTCGAGGCCCGCCATTTTACCCATCAGAAACTGATGGATCCGCAGTTCCACTTCGCCACAGATCTTGAGTGGCGAGGTCAGAAAGCGGTCGAGTGTGTTGTTGACCGTTCCCTCAGTGGAATTCTCGATCGGCACGACGCCAAAGTCGGCATGAGCCGCTTCCACTTCGTGAAACACCTCATCGATCGACGACAGCGGCAGCGCAAGTACCGAATGCCCGAAGTGCGTGAGGACTGCCGCCTGTGTGAAAGTTCCTTCCGGTCCGAGAAAAGCGACTTTCAGCGGCTCTTCCTGCGCGAGGCACGCGGACATGATCTCGCGGAACAGCCGCAGAATTTCCTCATCCCGCAAGCCACTCTGCTGCGATTTGTTGCGCGCCAACGCCAACCGCAAGACTTCGGATTCGCGTTCCGGCCGGTAAAAATCCACGTTGCTGCTGTCCTTCAGCTTGGCCTGCCCGGCCGCGCGCGCCAGCGTCGCGCGTTCATTGATCAGGCGGTGCAGCTCGGCATCGACCGCGTCAATGCGCGCGCGAAAATTCTGCAGGCTCGAAGGCGCTGCAGCTCCGGCTGGTTTTGGCCTGGTCTTACCGGGCTTTCGTGTGCGCTCCACCACTTTAGCTCTCTCAGCCGCGATCCGGCTGGCCGCGCACCACCCGGGCAGCCAGGACGCCATCGATCGCACGCAATTTTGCCAGCAATTCCGCGGAGATGCCGCCTTCGGCGTCAATCAGGGTGTACGCGAGCCCGCCACGTGACTTATTAAGCAGTTCCGCGATATTGAGTCCCACGGCCGCAAGACAGGTCGATATCTGGCCGACCATGTTAGGCACGTTGCTGTTCGCGATCGCAAGGCGAGTGGTTTCTGGGGCGCGCGGCAATAGCGCTTCGGGAAAGTTGACGCTGTGACGAATATTGCCGTTTTCCAGGTAGTCGCGCACCGTATCGGCAACCATGACCGCGCAGTTTTCCTCCGCCTCGTGCGTCGACGCACCGAGATGCGGCAGAGTTATGACTTTGGGATGATCCTTGAGCGCATTCCTGGGGAAATCGCAGACATACGCGTGCAGGCGCCCGGCATCCAGCGCGGCAACAGTCGCTGCATCGTCGACAATCGGTGCGCGCGAAAAATTGAGCACCACGCCATGCTTGCGCAACAACTTGAGCCGCGCTTCATTGACCAGGCCGCGCGTCGCATCCATAAGGGGCACATGCACGGTTACCATGTCGCTGCGAGCAAACAAATCATCGAGCGACAATGCCTGCTCAACGCTCGATGACAGCTGCCAGGCCCGCTGTACCGTGATCTGCGGATCGTAGCCCAATACCTTCATGCCGAGCTTTTCCGCCGAGTTGGCTACTTCCACGCCAATGGCGCCCAGGCCAATCACACCGAGCGTGCGACCCGGCAATTCAAAGCCGACAAAAGACTTCTTACCCTTCTCGGTCTGCTCATCGATGCTCTTGTCATCACCACTCAAACCACGCGCAAAATTCCAAGCCTGGCAAATATTGCGCGCGGCGATAAACAGACCTGCTAACACGAGTTCCTTGACCGCATTGGCATTGGCGCCTGGCGCATTGAAGACCGGCACACCAAGCTTGGACAGCGCAGCGACCGGAACGTTATTGACGCCAGCGCCGGCGCGACCAACCGCCAGCAGCGAATCCGGCAACTGCAGTTTGTGCATGTCGGCCGAGCGCACCAGGATCGCATCGGGCCGCGCCAACTCGGAGGCGACTTCAAATCGCTCGCGCGGCAGACGCTCGAGCCCGCGCACCGAAATATTGTTCAGGGTCTGAATGCGGAAACGGCTGTTCGACTCAACCATGACGGCGCTGGAACTCCTGCATGAATGTTATCAGGGCATCGACGCCTGCTTCGGGCATCGCATTGTAAATACTGGCGCGCATGCCCCCAACCGAGCGATGACCCTCGAGGTTCACAAGGCCCGCTTTGTTAGCTTCGACGAGGAAGGTCTTCTCAAGGCTGACATCCGGCAGGGAGAACGGCACATTCATCCAGGAGCGGCAATTTTTCGCCACCGGGTTTCGGTACCATCCCGAGTTGTCGATTGCGGCGTACAGCTTGCCAGCTTTGCGCCCGTTACGTGCGGCCATCGCGCTCAAGCCGCCCTGCGCCTTCAGCCAGGCGAAAACCAGTCCGGCGAAGTACAGGCCAAAGGTCGGCGGCGTGTTGAGCATCGATCCTTCCTTGGCCATCGCCGCGTAGTTCCAAACCGACGGCGTGTCGGGACGCGCCTTGCCGATCAGATCGTCGCGCACGATGACTACCACAATTCCTGCGGGGCCGATGTTTTTCTGCGCACCGGCATAGATCAGGCCGAACCTCGAGACCTCGACCGGTCGCGACAGGATGGTGGACGACATGTCGGCGACCAGCGGTACAGCACCGGTTTCCGGCAGGTACGGAAATTCCACGCCACCAATGGTTTCGTTAGGCGTGTAATGCAGGTAGGCGGCGCCTGCCTGCGGGCGAATGTCTGCAACGGCCGGCACGGTGGTGTAATTGCCCACGGCCTGATCGCCACAGACCCGGACCTGGCAGTATTTTTTCGCTTCCGCGATGCCCTTGGCGGACCACTGGCCGGTGTGAACATAGTCGACCGCAGCGCCCGGCGCCGTGAGGTTCATTGGGATGGCCGCGAACTGCCCCGTGGCACCACCCTGCAAAAACAAAACCTTGTAATTGGCGGGAATAGCTAACAATTCGCGCAGATCGGCTTGCGCCTGATCCGCGACCGCAACAAATGCCTTGCTGCGGTGACTGACTTCCATCACCGACATGCCAGAGCCCTGCCAATCGGTCATTTCCGCGCGGGCTTGCTCTAAAACAGCGAGCGGCAAGGTCGCCGGTCCGGCCGCAAAATTAAATACTCGCACCTTGGATTCTCAATTCATTTTTCTTCGACCAGCACTTCAGCAGGACCGACACCACTCGCCGGCAGTTCATCGGCGGCGAGCGCATCCAGACTCTCCACGCCGGCGAGCCGTTCGCCTTCATCGAGACGAATCAGGCGTACGCCCTGAGTGTTGCGTCCGACGATGGACACATCCGCAACCGGCGTGCGCACCAGCGTGCCCGAGGAACTGATCAGCATGAGTTCCTGCGGCAGCTCCACCTGCAAAGCCGCCACCATGGCGCCGTTACGCTCCGAAGTCTGCAATGCGATCACGCCCTGACCGCCGCGACCCTGCAACGGAAAATCATCCAGCGGCGTTAGCTTGCCGTAACCGTTTTCAGAGGCCGTCAGAATCAGGCCCTCGCCGACCACCACCAGGGAAATCAGGACCGCGCCACTGGCTGCGACGGAAATAATCCCAGTGTCATCCACACCGGCGTCGCCGTTGTCGCCCAGACGAATGCCGCGCACGCCAGTCGCGTCGCGACCCATCGCGCGGACTTCGGATTCCTTGAAACGGATCGCCTTGCCATTGCTTGCGCACAGCAAGATGTCGCGCTCCCCATCGGTGAGCGCCACACCGACCAGCTGGTCGCCGTCGCGCAAGTCCACCGCGATGATGCCTGACGGCCTGGGCCGCGAATAGGCCGACAGCGGCGTCTTCTTGACGATGCCATGGCGCGTTGCCATGAACACGAAGTGCTGGTCGTCGTACTGCTTGATAGGCAATACCGCGGTGATTTTCTCACCGTCCTCCAAAGGCATCAGGTTGACCAGCGGCTTGCCGCGCGCATTGCGGCCGGCCTGCGGCAGTTCGAACACGCGCAGCCAGTAAACCTTACCGCGATTCGAAAAACACAGCAGCCAGTCGTGTGTGTGCGCAACGAAAAGCTTGTCGATGAAATCCTCGTCCTTGACGGCCGTGGCCGCTTTGCCGCGGCCGCCGCGCCGCTGCACCTGATACTCGGTCAGCGGTTGCGACTTGGCGTAACCGGAATGCGACAGCGTGACGACAACGTCCTGCGGCTCGATCAGATCTTCGGTCGCGAGATTGATGTGCTCGAGGCTGATTTCCGTGCGCCGCTTGTCGCCATACATCTCGCGTACGGCCAGCAACTCATCGCGCACCACCTGCGTCAGCCGCTCGGGACGCGCGAGAATATCAGTGAGGTCGACTATCTCAGCTAACAACTCACGGAACTCGGCGAGAATCTTGTCCTGCTCCAGGCCGGTGAGGCGTTGCAAGCGCATTTCGAGAATAGCCTGCGCCTGCGTCTCCGACATGCGGTAGCCCACGCCGTCATGCTGCAGTCCCAGCTCGGCTGCGAGGCCGTCGGGGCGCGTGACAATGCCGCCCGCGCGCAGGACCAATTCAGGAACCGCGCCCGACGCCCAACTGCGGCCCATCAATGCGATCTTCGCTTCGGCTGCCGCAGGCGAGGCCTTGATAAGCGCGATTACCTCGTCGATGTTAGCCAGCGCAATCGCCAGGCCCTCGAGAATATGCGCCCGCTCCCGCGCTTGCGCCAGATCGTAAATCGTGCGCCGCGTGACCACCTCGCGCCGGTGGCGCAGGAATGCATCGAGCATTTCCTTGAGCCCGAGCAATCGCGGCTGGCCGTCGACCAGCGCCACCATGTTGATGCCGAATACCGTCTCGAGCGGCGTCAACGCGTAGAGTTTGTTCAGCAGTACCTCGGCGTTTTCGCCGCGGCGCACTTCAATGACGACGCGCATGCCGTCCTTGTCGGACTCGTCACGCAAACCGTCGGAGGCGATGCCCTCAATTTGCTTGTCGCGCACCAGATCGGCGATACGTTCCAACAGCCGCGCCTTGTTAACCTGGTACGGCAACTCGGTGACTATTATGGTTTGCCGATCGCCTTTGGCGTTGTCTTCAATCGTGCAGCGCGCGCGCAGCGACAGACGGCCGCGGCCGCTCTTGTATGCCTGCGCAATCTCCTGGGCGCCGTTGATGATGCCGGCCGTCGGAAAATCCGGGCCCGGCACAAGTTGCATTAGCCCGGCGAGGCCGATATCCGGTTGTTCGATCACCGCCAGACAGGCGTTGATGATTTCGGTGAGGTTGTGCGGCGGGATATTGGTCGCCATTCCGACCGCGATACCCGAAGAACCGTTGACCAGCAGATTAGGAATCCTGGACGGCAGCACGGTCGGCTCGGACAGCGACTCGTCGTAATTGGCAACGAAATTGACCGTTTCCTTGTCGAGATCGGCCAGCAGTTCGCCCGCGATTTTCGACATGCGCACTTCGGTATAGCGCATGGCCGCCGGCGCGTCGCCATCGACCGAACCAAAATTACCCTGCCCGTCGACCAGCAGGTAGCGCATCGAAAACGGCTGTGCCATGCGCACAATGGCGTCATAGACCGCGGTATCGCCATGCGGGTGGTATTTGCCGATCACATCGCCGACCACGCGTGCGGATTTCTTGTAGGTCTTGTTGTACTCGTTGCCAAGCTCGCGCATCGCGAACAGAACGCGACGATGCACGGGCTTGAGGCCATCGCGAACGTCCGGAAGGGCACGCCCAACGATCACACTCATGGCATAGTCTAGGTAGGACTGCCGCATCTCGTCTTCGAGGTTGACGGTCAGTACTTCGCGGGCGAATTGAGTCATTCTGGCAGGGCGAAATCAACGCTAAAATAAAGGCGGAATTTTACCACGCCAGAGCCCTTCACAAAGCGGAATTACGGCCTTGAAAATGCTCACCTTTGACTTGATTTTTGACGCCCGTTGGGTGCTGCCAATTAAGGCTCCCCGGAGCGCGGCATGAGCATTGCTCCACAGCACGATCCGGCGGAAATCGGCAAGTTCGACCGCCTCGCACACAGGTTCTGGGACGCCGGTGGCGAATTCAAGCCGCTGCATGCGCTCAATCCCGTGCGCGTCGCCTACATGCACGCGCGCTGCAGCCTGCGAGGTGCCCGCGTACTCGATGTAGGTTGCGGTGGTGGCCTGTTAGCAGAGGCGCTGACACGCAGCGGCGCGCAGGTCACGGCCATCGATCTAGCGCCTGGCATGATCGAGGTCGCACGGCTTCATGCCCTGGAGTCGGGCCTCAACATAGACTATCGCTGCCTGGATGCGGCGCAACTGGCGGCGACGGAACCGGCGAAATTCGACGTCGTCAGCTGCATGGAAATGCTGGAGCATGTGCCTGAGCCGCTGCAGATCGTGCGCACACTGGCGCAGTTGACGCGCCCGGGCGGTGCAGTCTTCGTCTCGACCATCAATCGCACCATCCGCGCCTTCGCCGGCGCCATTGTCGCGGCCGAATACCTGTTAGGTCTGGTGCCACGCGGCACACACGAATTCGAGCGGCTGATCAGGCCGTCGGAGCTCGCCGCCTGGGGGCGCCAGTCGGGGCTGACATTGCGCGATGTTTCCGGGTTGCAATATGACCCGGTATCGGGCATCGCCAGCCTGGATCGCGACCCGCAGATCAATTACGTCGTTCATTTCGAAATGAACGCATGAGCAGCAGTGCCTTGTTAGTCGGCGGCATCGTCCTCGGCACCCTGCTCGTGGCACTCGGCTATCTGCTCGGGCGCCTGCAAGCCAGCCGCCGCCTGGAAGACCTGCGCGCCGCACTGCAGGGAGCGGATTCGCGCCTCGCGACCGAAGCAGATCGCCAGCGCGAACAAATGGCGCTGCTGACACGCAGCGAGCAGCAATTGCGCGTGTCATTTCAGCAGCTGGCAGGTGACACGCTGCGCGGCAACAGCGAATTGTTCCTGACCATGGCGCGCGAGTCACTGGCTCGCGATCAGACCGAAGCCACTGGCCAGCTCAAGGAGCGCGAAACCGCGATCGCGGTATTGCTCGCGCCGCTGCAAGCCGCGCTGCAAAAATCCGAAGCCCAGATTGCCGCGCTGGAAAAGGAACGCCACGAGGCCTACGCGGGTCTGCGCATGCAGGTCGAGTCATTGACCACCGGTCAGCAATCCCTGACCCGCGAGACGCGCAATCTGGTGACGGCGTTGCGCCGCCCGGAGGTGCGCGGCCGCTGGGGTGAAATGACTTTGCGGCGGCTGGTGGAGTTGGCCGGCCTCGCCGAGCACTGCGATTTCACCGAGCAACTGCACATGAACACCGAAGGCGGCGCGCAGCGCCCGGATATGGTCGTGCACTTGCCGCAAGCGCGCGACCTGGTCATCGATGCGAAAACGCCGCTCGATGCCTATCTCGATGCGCTGGATGCTGACAATGACGAGGCGCGGGACAGCGCCCTGCGCCGCCACACGAGCCAGGTGGCCGCGCGCGTGCGGGAGTTGTCGTCCAAGGCTTACTGGCAGCAATTTGAACGCAGCCCCGATTTCGCGGTGCTGTTCCTGCCCGGCGATCAGTTCCTGTCGGCGGCGCTCAGCCAGCAGCCAGACTTGCTGGACGACGCACTGCGGCGCAACGTCATTATCGCCACGCCCACGTCGCTGATTGGTCTGCTGAAGGTGATTGCGCATGGCTGGCGCCAGCAGCAGGTCGCGGAGCATGCGGCGATCATCCATTCGTTAGGCCAGGAATTGCATCGCCGCCTGAGCACGTTCACCGGCAACCTCGGCAAGGTCGGCCGGAGTCTCAATGCGGCGGTCGATTCGTACAACGCTGCGGTAGGCTCGCTGGAACGCATGGTGCTGCCGCAGGCGCGCCGGTTCACTGAGCTGGGCGTAACGCCCGACGCAGCGCTCGCAGGGCCCGAACCCGTAGAAAAACTGGCACGCGAACCCGGCACTTTGACCGCGAGCGACGCGCCCGATTGAGCAGAAAATTGTCCCAATGTCCACACCCGACCTGACCGCAGAGCGCCTTGAGCGTGCGCGCAATTTCGCCGCCCAGGCTAACAGCCTGGCCGGCCGCACGGTACTGGTCACCGGCGCGGGCAGTGGCATCGGCAAGGCTGTCGCGCTGGCCAGCGCCGCCGCGGGCGCGCAGGTGATACTGAGCGGCCGCAGTGTCAAACGCCTGGAGACCAGTTTCGAGGAAATCGTCAAGGTCGGCGGACCCGAACCCAGCATCGCCCCGCTTGATCTGGAAAAGGCGCTCGCGCCACAGTACGACGAGCTCGCGGTTGCGGTTCTGAAACGCTACGGCACGCTCGATGGCCTGGTGCACTGCGCCGGTTTGTTAGGAGTGTTGGCGCCGCTGAGCCATTACGACGTGCCAAGTTTCTACCGTGTCATGCACGTGAATGTCACAGCCGCCTTTGCGCTGACCCAGGTGCTGCAGCCGGCGCTGGAACAGTCCGCAGACGCGAGTATTGTTTTTACCAGCAGCAGCACCGGACGCCGCGGCAAGGCCTACTGGACCGCTTATGCCGCGTCCAAATTCGCCACCGAAGGACTGATGCAGTCACTGGCGGACGAGCTGTCCAACTCCCGCATCCGGGTGAATGCCGTCAACCCGGGAAAAGCCAGGACTGCAATGCGTCGGCAGGCCTTTCCGTCGGAGGACCTGGCGACGCTGCCGGAACCCTCAAGCCTCGTCAGCCCCTATCTTTGGCTGCTCTCTGGAGCGAGCTCAGGCGTCACCGGCCTGAGCTGCGACTCGCAGTAACAACTGCTCGGCCTCGACCGCCGGCACGGCGCGATGCGCGCTGCGCGGTAGATCGCGGGGCAACTCTATGCCGCCCACGCGGGTGCGCAAAATACGGCTAACAACGGCGCCGCAGCGTTCCAGCACGTGGCGCATGTCGCTGCCGCTGGCGCCCAGCGTAATGATGCGATACCAGCGATTACCGGATTCGCCCGCTTCTTCATCCGCAGGCTCGCAGACTCGCACCGTCAGCGGCGTACCGCAATCGCGCTCGCCATGCAGGATGGCCGCGACTTGCGGCGCAATCAGCTTGCCACGGACCCGCGCTGAAAACTCCACTTCCACGCTGCGCACCGCCCGCTGCAGCCGGCTCGCGAGTTCACCATCCGCGGTCGCCAGCTCGAGCCCGCCGTCGATACGTGGCATAGGGCTGACCAACAGGAAGCGCTTGCCGGCGCTACGCGGCAGCTTGTCCAGCAATGACGTACGTTCTTCAGGGTCGTCGCCGGGACGCAAAGGATCACCGGGCGAGCGGTGACACAGGAACAGGGTCGAGGGTTCATGCGACTCGCGCAGCCGCACCGGCCGCCCGTCTAACAGTACCTTGTCGTCGAAGGTGATCTTGCTGCCAGGTGTGGCCAGCTGCCCGTTGATCTGCAGGCGTCCCGCCGAAATCCACGACTCGACCTGCCGGCGCGAACCCAGCCCTGCGCGGGCCAGTACTTTCTGAATTCGCTCGGCGGTTGCCGGGGCTTCCTTGACGGGCGGCCTCGAGGGCCTGGGACCTTGGCTGCGACGCGCGCCTCCAGGGCGTGCGTCGCGATTTTTGCCCGGCCTAACGGTCGTGCTCCGGCCCCGCTGCGACCAGACCGGGCGCGGACTCCGCAACCGCATTATGTTCCGGGTCGTCGTCACCCGCCAAGTCGTCCGCGAGCTCATCATCAAGCGACCCGTCAAGCGACCCGTCAAGCGCCTGCGCCGCCGCAGACGGACCGGCCACCACATCGGAACTCTCAATCGGATCATCACCGATGGGCAAGCCGCTGACATCTTCCGATGTGCCAGGCAAATCCAACTGCGGATTGATGTCCGTCATCGCGCGGATCTCCGCCAGCGGCGGCAATTCGTCGACGCTCCTGAGGCCGAAGTGATCGAGGAATTCCCGCGTCGTACCTAACAACTCGGGATGCCCGGGCACGTCGCGATGCCCCACAACGCGAATCCAGTTGCGATCGATCAGCGTCTTGATGATGTTCGGATTGACGGCAACGCCGCGCACGCCTTCGATCTCGGCGCGGGTAATCGGCTGGCGATAGGCGATCAGGGCCAGGGTCTCGAGCAAGGCGCGTGAGTAGCGCTGCGGTCGCTCCGGCCAGAGCCGCGACACATCGCTGGCGTAACGTGCACGGACCTGCATGCGAAAACCGGAGGCGGTTTCCAGCAATTCGATCGCACGGGATTCGTACACCGCCCACAGCGACTTGAGCGCGGCACGCAATTGCGCAGTCGTCGGCCGCACCGGCTCATCGAACAATTGTGCCAGCTCGGTGATGCTGAGTGGCCGGCCGGCCGCAAACAGCGCAGCCTCCAGCACCGCCTGTAGTTCGAAGGCGCGGGCTTCAACAGCATCCTGTGAATCGGACGCATCCGGATTATTGATCGAGTTTTTCATTCGTCGGCTACAGAGGTTGGTTGCATCTCAGTATCGCTGACCAGCCGCAACCCATGTTGCGGTCCGGCGGCGCGCACATGCAGCGGGCCAAAAGCCTCGGCCTGCACCAGCTCAATCATACCCTCCCGTAGCAACTCCAGCAGCGCCACAAAGGTGACCGTGACGCCCATCCGGCCTTCCTCAACTTTGAACAGGTGCTGGAATTCAACGAAGGCGCTCTTCTGGATGCTGGCCAGAACGTCGGACATGCGCTCGCGCACCGAGAGCCGCTCCCGTTGCACATGATGATGCGCAAACATGGCCGCCCGCGACACCACGTCGCGAAACGCCACAATCATTTCCTGCAATTGCAGCTGCGGCAGACTGCTGGCTGGGCGCGGCAGCTCAGCGGCGACGTCGGCCTGAAACACATCGCGTTCCAGGCGTGGCAGCTTGTCGATACCCTCGGCCGCGCGCTTGAAACGCTCGTATTCCTGCAAACGCCGCACCAGCTCTGCACGCGGGTCGGATTCCTCGTCAGTTGCATCCGTGGACCGGGGCAACAACATACGGCTCTTGATCTCGGCCAGCGTCGCGGCCATCAGCATGTACTCACCCGCGAGTTCCAGCTGCAACTCCTGCATCAGCTCGATGTACTCCATGTACTGCCTGGTGATCGGTGCGATCGGAATATCGAGCACATTGAGATTCTGGCGGCGTATCAAGTACAGCAGGAGATCAAGCGGCCCCTCGAAGGCGTCGAGGAAGACTTCCATGGCCTGAGGAGGGATGTAGAGATCACGCGGCACGTTCGTCATGGGCTCACCATGCACGAGCGCAAAGGGCATTTCGACCTGTTCCGGCGACAGCACGGGCTGCGCGGCGTGGTCCTCAGCCTTGCGGTCAACGACTAATTTGAGATCGGATTTTCCCAAAGCCTGGCTCCGGACTGGAACAACTGACAGCGTATTCAGGCTTCGCGCAGATGCATTGCGCGCCGGACAGCATCGAGCGTTTCGCGCGCCGCCTCGCGGGCCTTCTCACTGCCTTCGGCGAGTATGGTACGCACTACTTCCGGATTGTCGACAAATTCCTGCGCCCGTTTACGCATCGCCTGTATGTCCTCCAGCACGCGCTCGATCAGCGGTTTCTTGCATTCGAGGCAGCCGATACCGGCACTGCGGCATCCGGCCGCCGCCCACTCGCGCGTCTTGTCGTCGGAATAGACATTATGCAGATCGAATACCGGGCACTTGTCCGGATCGCCCGGGTCGGTACGCCGCACGCGTGCCGGATCGGTCTGCATGGTTTTCAGTTTGTTAGCAACCTGGTCCGGATCTTCGCGCAGTCCGATGGTGTTGCCATAGGACTTGGACATCTTGCGGCCATCCAGCCCCGGCAACCTGGGTGTGCGGGTCAGCAGCACCTGCGGCTCCGGCAGAATTGCCACGCTATCGCCTTCCAGAAACCCTAACAAGCGCTCGCGATCGGCCACCGTCAGCCGGGTGTTGCTGTCGACCAGAGCCCGGGCTTTCTCGAGCGCGGCGCTGTCACCGCTCTCCTGGAACTTGCGCCGCAACTGGCGATAGAGCGTGGCATTCTTGCCACCTAGACCCTTGATGGCTTTTTCGACCTTGGTCTCGAATTCCGGCTCGCGTCCGTACAGATGATTGAATCGCCGTGCGATCTCGCGCGTGATCTCCACATGCGCAACCTGGTCTTCGCCCACCGGCACACCGTAGGCTCGGTACAGCAGGATGTCGGCTGACTGCAGCAGTGGATAGCCGAGAAAACCATAGGTCGCGAGGTCCTTTTCCTTGAGCGCCTCCTGCTGATCCTTGTAGGTCGGTACGCGTTCGAGCCAGCCGAGCGGCGTGATCATTGACAGCAACAGGTGCAGTTCCGCGTGCTCCGGCACGTGTGACTGTACGAACAGAGTGGCGACTCCTGGATCCACGCCAGCCGCCAGCCAGTCGATGACCATCTCATGCGTCTGCGCAGGCAGCGCGCGGGTGTCATCGTAGCCGGTTGTCAGGGCGTGCCAGTCGGCAACGAAAAAGAAGCACTGATACTGGTACTGCAGCTCCAGCCAGTTTTTTAATGCGCCGTGATAGTTGCCGAGATGCAGTTGTCCGGTCGGACGCATGCCGGAAAGCACGCGTTTGGCTTGCGGTGTGGCGCTCATGTTGTGCCGGAATTATAGCGAAGCGGCGTCGCAGCCCCCGGATAACTACAGGCCCAGTTGCGCGAGCGGCCCTTTGCCGGTCCTGGTGACCACGGCTGGCGCCGCAATTAGATCGACGACGGTAGTCGGCTCGATGCCGCAGTGGCCGCCGTCCAGGATGATATCAACCTGGTTCTCCAGGCGCCCCATCGCCTCCGCGCCGTCCGTAACGGGCAGATGATCGCCCGGTAGCAGCAACGTCGAACTCATCAGTGGCTCGCCCAAGGCCTCCAGCAACATCTGCGGCACAGGATGATCCGGAACCCGGATACCGATGCTGCGGCGCTTTTCGTGCTGCAGGCGGCGCGGCGTCTCGCGGGTCGCGGGCAACAGGAAGGTGTACGGGCCGGGCGTGCAGGACTTCAGAATGCGAAACTGCCAGGTATCGACCCGCGCATATTTGGCGATTTCGGTCAGGTCGCGGCACACCAGCGTGAAGTGATGGTGGCGGTCGGTTTGGCGTATGCGCCGGATGCGCTCCAACGCGTCCTTGTCGCCGATATGACAACCTAACGCATAACAACTGTCGGTCGGATAGACGATCAGGCCCCCGGCACGCACGGCGTCGACCGCCCTCAGGATCAGGCGGCGCTCTGGATTTTTCTCGTGCAGTCGAAAATACTCGGTCAAGGGATGGCCCGTCGGTCTGGTCGGTTATCATACGCGCTGCACTCAAGAGAGCCCGATCATGCAAAGTCTGCTCAGTCTCGCGCCGCTCGCGGTATTCCTGGTCGCCTACCAGATAGCCGGTATTTATGTCGCCACGGGCGCGCTGATGATTGCAATGCTGGCCGTGGTCGCGATCGACTGGCTGCGCACGCGCCATGTTCCGGCGCTGCACGGCTTCAGCCTGTTGTTAGTATTGATTTTCGGCGGCCTGACCCTGTGGCTGCGCGATGTGCATTTCATCCAGTGGAAGCCGACCATTCTTTTTGCGGCGTTAGGACTGGCGCACCTGCTTTCGGAATTCATTGGCAAGCGCGTGCTCGCCGAGCGCCTGATGTCGGAAATGGTGCCGGAATTCAAGGCCATTGAGGCGCGCAACTGGCGCACCGCCAATCGGGCTCTGGGCCTCTATTACTGGCTCATCGCAGGCGCCAACTGGTGGGTGGCAAACAATTTGTCGGAAGCCGTCTGGGTCAGATTCAAGACAATCGGCCTGACGCTGCTGATCATGGGGTTTTTTGTGTGCCTGAGCTATTGGCTCATGCGCCGGCCGGAGCTGCGTGATGAGCAAGCAGCCGCCTGATCGGGTGGCCAGAATTCGGGCGCTGCTGATTGCCAGCCTGGCGCCGACCGAGTTGACGGTGCTGGACGACAGTGCAGCTCACGCCGGCCATGCGGGCGCCCGGGAAGGTGGCCACTACAAAGTGTCGGTGCGCAGCAGCCGGTTCCAGGGTCTGCCGCCCCTGGCAAGGCACCAGCTGGTTTATGACGCATTGGCGCCCCTGATGGGCCGAGGCGGCATCCATGCTCTTTCGATTGATGCCCGGCTGCCTTCATAATAGGCGTTTTGCCGACCGATACCCTTACCGAGAACTCACGACATGAAAACCCGTTTATTGCTCCCCCTCGCCGCGCTTGCCCTGGTGGCAGCCTGTAAACAGAAGCCCGCCGAGGCACCCGCCGCTGCGCCGGCAGCGCCCGTAGCCACTGTCAATGGCAAGGCGCTCGGCGCCGACCTGCTCGAGACTTACGTCAAGGCTGCGGTTGGCCGCAACCTGTCCGAACTCTCGCCCGAACAACGTTCGGAAGCCGTCGATGCGCTGGTGCGCATGCAACTGTTGGCGGATGACGCCGATAAACAGGGCGTTACCAAAGACAAGACCACGCTCGCGATGCTGGAACTATCGCGCCTGGAAGTGCTGCAGCGAACCGTGAGCGCCAACTACCTGAAAGGCAAGGAGCCGACTGAACAGGAATTGCGAGCGGAATACGATGCGCAGATGGCCGCTGCGCCACGCACCGAATTTCATGTACGTCATATCCTGGTGCAGTCCGAAGAACTCGCGAACAAACTGGTTGCGCGCCTGCAGAAGGGCGAGAGTTTTGAAAAGCTCGCTGCCGCGGAGTCCGCGGATGCGCAGTCCAAGCCACGCGGTGGCGATCTTGGCTGGGTGTCGCCGGCCAGCGCGCTGCCGCCGCCATTCATCCAGGCTTTGTTAGGTCTGAAGAAAGGCGCGTTCACGACCACCCCGGTGCGCACGCAGTTCGGTTTTCATATTCTGAAAGTCGACGAAACCCGCGAAGCAACGCTGCCGACGTTTGACCAGGTCAAGGAACGCCTGGTGCAGATCGTGCTCACCAAGAAGGTCAAGAGCTACACGGATGAATTGCTGAAGGCCGCCAAGGTTGAACGCAAGTAATTGTCAGGGTTCCTGGCGACCGTTCCCGGCCGCCAGGATTTTTTCAAGCTCCGCCTCGTCGAGCACCGGCACCGAAAGCTCAGCGGCTTTCTTCAGCTTGGAACCCGCGTCTCTGCCAGCAATCACGGCAGTGGTCTTGCGCGACACGCTACTCGAAACCTTTGCGCCGAGGGCCAGCAATTTTTCCTCGGCGCCTTCACGCGTAGAATTCTGCAGCGTCCCCGTCAGCACGTAGGTCCGGCCCGCGAGCGGCTGGGCCGCGGCCGCGGGCTCGGTAATCGTCGGCCAGTGCAGCCCCAATTCGCGTAACTCCTGCAACAGCCGCAGATGCGCCGGGTCCTGGATATAAGCCGCGAGGTTTGCGGCGATTACCGGCCCGACATCCGGTACCGTTTCGATCGCCGCGGCATCCGCAGCTAACAAAAGCGGCAGGTCGCCAAAGTGCCGTGCGAGCGCCAGGGCCGTTGCCTCACCGACATCGCGTATGCCCAGCGCAAAAAGCAGACGCGGCAATGTCGTCGCGCGGCTGTCGGCAATAGCTGCCACGAGCTTGGCGGCCGACTTGTCGCCCATGCGATCCAGCGCCGCCAGTTGCGGCGCGCTCAAACGGAAAATATCGGCGGGCGTGCGCAGCAGGTCCGCATCCACCAATTGGTCGATCAGTTTTTCGCCAAGCCCTTCGATATTCATCGCGCGTCGCGACGCGAAATGCCGCAAGGCCTCCTTGCGCTGCGCGACGCAGCTATAGCCGCCGGTGCAACGCGCGACCGCCGCGTCGGTGTCGCGCCGCACCGGGGAATTGCACACCGGACAGGTTTCCGGCAGGCGCACCGGCCGCGCGTCGGCCGGGCGGCGTTCCTTGAGCACGCGCGCGACCTCCGGGATCACATCCCCGGCGCGCCGCACCACAACCCAGTCGCCGATGCGTACGTCCTTGCGCTCAACTTCATCCATGTTATGCAGCGTCGCGTTGCTGACGGTGACGCCGCCGACAAAGATCGGCGCAAGACGCGCGACCGGCGTCAAAGCTCCTGTACGCCCGACCTGGAACTCGACGTCGCGCAGCTCCGTTTCCACCTCTTCCGCGGGAAACTTGTGCGCGATCTGCCAGCGCGGTGCACGCGACACGAAACCAAGCTGCGCCTGCAGCGCGCGCTCCTCGACCTTATAGACGACGCCATCGATCTGATACGGCAAGCGCTCGCGTCGCTCACCGATGCTGCGGTAATAGGCCAGGCAACCCGCCAGTCCTCGCACCGACCGCGCCTCCGGGCAAGTCTTGAGACCCAGACCGCGCAGCCAGGCCAGCAGATCGGTCTGGCGCGCGGGTGGCTCGGCGCCCAGCACCACGCCGAGCGCATAGAAGAAAATATCCAGCGGCCGCGACGCGCTAACGCGCGGATCCAGCTGCCGCACGATGCCGGCCGCCGCGTTGCGCGGATTGACATAGGTCTTGTCGCCTCGTGCCGCGGCTTCCTCGTTCATCTTTTTGAAACCTGCCGTCGGCATGAATACTTCGCCGCGAACCTCGAGTTCGTGCGGCGGACTACCCAGCAACTGAAGCGGCACCGCGCGGATGGTCCGTACGTTAGGCGTGACATCCTCGCCAGTGGTGCCGTCGCCACGGGTTGCCGCATATTCGAGGCGTCCGCCACGGTAAAAGAGCGCGATCGCGAGTCCATCCAGTTTCGGCTCGGCGGCATACTCGATGTCTGAATCGACTGCCAGGCGTTCATGGATGCGCCGATCAAAGGCCGCGACTTCGTCATCGCTGAAGGCGTTCTCCAGCGACAGCATCGGCAGCCGATGCACGATCTCCGCGATGCCGGCGCGTGGTGTGTCGCCAACTCGCTGGCTCGGACTCGCCGGGCCGACGAGCTCCGGCCAGCCCGCTTCGAGCGCCAGCAGCTCGCGCATCAGGTTGTCGTAGACGGCGTCCGATACCTCGGGCTCATCGAGTGCGTGATAGCGATAATTATGATAGGCAATCTGCCCGCAGAGCTCGGCATGACGAGCCCTCGCCTCATCCAGCTGCGGCCGCATGGCGCCCACGTCGCGCCGCTTCAGTCTGCGCCGGCAGCCCGCTGCATAGGCGCCGTATCGCGCAAGCCGGCGCGCAATTCCAGCGTACGTTCATCGGTCAAGCGCGCGCCGTTGGTTTCGGCCATGTCGCCACCCAGGCGCTGCGACAGCGCGCGTGCAGAACCTAACAAAAGCTCGAATGCCTGCACCGCAGGCAACGGACCCGGGAGCACTGCAAACAGGTTCAGACCGGAAAAGGTCTGGGAATCGATTTTTTCGAGTTCAAAGTAACCGGGTTTATTCAGGTTGGCGGCGCTCAGGATCACCCGCCCATCGACACCGGCGCGGTGGAAGATCCGCATCTCGCCATAGAGATAGCCATCACCGACCAGCGCCTGACGCACGCGCATGCCGGAAAATCGGGTGCCCGGCCGGGCGATAACCCGCAGACCCAGGATCTGCCGCTGCGTTTCATCCGGCCACTCGATACGCAATTCCGGCGACTTGCCGAAATCAGCGGTGTTGAGAACGACTGTGTCCGCATCGGCGAGTCCGTAGCTGTCAACATCCGCCTGAATCTGCGAATCGAGCTGCTCGCCGACATCCACCATCGGCAACGAACCTAACACCGGGTCACGGCCGACCGGGACAATGGAGGGCGCCGCCGCCAGCCGGTCGTGGGCAGAGTCGTCGGATTGATCGAAGGCTGCAATACCCGTTATCTCGCTGTCGTGACGTGCCTGCGCGGCGGCACGGCGCCTGCGCCACCACTCCCAGGCTGCAAGCCCGAGCAAAAAGCCAACGCCCAGCGCCAGCAGGCTAAGACGCAACTCGCTCATGACTCAATTCGTTCATGACTCAACTGGCCGCCATCCGCAGTGCTGCGTCGATGTCGACGGAAACCAGGCGTGAAACACCGGGTTCGCTCATCGTCACGCCAATCAACTGCGACGCCAGCTCCATGGTGGCCTTGTTGTGCGTAATGAATATGAACTGCACGCGTTGCGCCATGTCGCGCACGATGTCGCAGAAGCGGCCAACGTTATGCTCATCGAGCGGGGCGTCGACCTCATCGAGCAGACAGAATGGTGCGGGATTCAATTCGAAAATCGCAAATACCAGCGCGACCGCGGTCAGCGCCTTTTCGCCGCCCGACAATTGCGAAATCGTCACGTTGCGTTTGCCCGGTGGCCGGGCCATGACGGCGACCCCTGCATTCAATGGGTCGTCGCCGACCAGCTCCAGATAGGCATGCCCGCCGCCAAACAGGCGCGGAAATTTTTCCTTGAGGCCGTTGTTGATGCGCTCGAAGGTCTCTTCGAACCGTGCTCGTGTTTCCTTGTCAATCCGGCGCATGGCCTGTTCGAGCGTATCGAGCGCCGAAGTCAGATCGGTGTATTGGCTGTCGAGGTACTCCTTGCGCTGCGTATTGTCACGCAGCTCATCGATGGCGGCTAGGTTGACCTGGCCCAGCTTTTCGATGTCCTGGCGGCGCTCCGCCAGTGCCGTGTCCCAGTCGATTGTGTTAGCCGCCTCAGCCAGTCCCGCCAGCACCTCGGCCAGCACGAAATTAGTCGCCGCAAACTGCTCAGCGATGGACTCGCGCCGGACCCGGGTCTCCTGGGCGGTCATTCGCGCGGTCTCGAGACCCGTGCGCGTTTCGCTCACGCGCTGCTCACCACTCACGCGCTGCTCATCCAGCCGGCGCATTTCGGAGTCCGCTTCGTCCTGAGCGCGGCGCACCGCCGCGAACTCGGCCTCGACGTCCAGTCGCTGAGCTAACAAACCCTGCAATTCGCCTTCAAGCTCGACGATCGGCGCATCACAGACCACCAATTCGGATTCCAGACCGAGCACGCGGACATCGAGTTGCTGGCGCTGCTCGGCCATGCGCCCGAGTCCGAGAGCCAGTGAGGTTTCAGACGAACGGCGGCCTTCGCTGCGGATCATCAAATCGCGCAGCACCAGCTGCGTCCGCTCTGCGCTGGCGCGGCAGCGCTGCAGATCGTCCCGACGGGTCTCGCGTTCAGCGATCAATTCGGGCTGCCGCTGATCGAGTTCACCCAGTACCGCCAGCCCGCGTTCGAGCTCTGCGTGCGCACGTGTCAACGCCGCCTGGGTTTCATCACGCTCGCGCAGGACTTCTGCGCTTTCGTTTTCTAGTCGCTGCCGGCGCTGCACCGTTTCCTGCGACCGTGCGCGCGATGCTTCCAATTGACCAAGCAGCTCGCTGTGATCGCGATGCGCGCTCTGAATTTGCTCCTGGGTGGCGTCGCGCTGCCGCTCCGCCGCCAGCAGCGTCTGCCGCACATCGACCAGCGTCTGCTCAATTATCGTGACCTGGCCGTCGCAGCCCTGGCAAAGCGAACGCAGATCCTTGAGTCGATGCTCACGCTCGAGCACGCCTTCGTGGCCACCGGCGCCGCGATTAACGCGCAGCCAGTTGCGCCCCAGCCACTCACCGCGCGCCGTAACCAGCGACTCGCCGCCTGCAAGCCGGCTGCGCTGTGCCAGAGCCTCCGCCAGCGAGCCGGCGGTGCGCACACGGCCTAACAAATCAAGCACCGCCGCGGGTCCGCGCGCCCGCTCGGCGAGGCTGCCGGCACTGGCGGCGGCACTGCCGCCGGCGGTGTCCAGTAAAGCGAGCCGCCCATCGCCCAGGCCCGCCAGCGCTTCCTGCAGGCTGTCGAAACCATCGACGCACACGGCTTCCAGATAGTCACCGAGCACGGTCTCCACCGCGCGCTCCCAGCCGGCGTCGACACTGAGGTTCTCGGCGAGGCGCGCTTTCTGCGCCAGGCCGTGCGTCGCCAGCCAGCCAGCGGCATTGCCCTCGGCGCGGCGCAGCGCCGCCTGCTGCAAAGCCTCGACCGACAGCATTTCAGCGCGCGCTTTTTCGCGGCGCAGTCGCGCCGACTCAAGCTCGGTTTCCAGCCGCAGTTGATTTGCGCGCGTCGACTGGACATCGCCTAACGCGGCAGTGAGCGCGGCTGTGAGGCCCTCGCTGGCACGACGCGCCATGGACTCGCGCGATGCCAGATCACCTAACAACGCATTGGCTTCCTGGGTCGCGAGCGCGTCACGCTCCAATGACAGCCGGTCGGCCTGCGCCTGCAGGCGTCGAATCTGATTTTCCAGTTGCTCGATGCGGGCACGCTCGACCTGCACCGTCTGCCGCGCCGCACCCAGCCCGGCATTGAACTCCTCCCAGGAGTGCTGCGCCTGCTGCAGGCCCGCCTCGGCAGCTGACAATGCAGTGCGCGCTGCCTGATCGGACGCACCCGCCTGCGCCAGACCGGGCGCCAAAGTCTCGAGTTCATTGCGGATCGTGACCAGATCGGATTCGTCACGCGCGACGTGACTGGCCAATTCGCCGATCGAGTTGCGCAGCTGCGCCAGTTCCGCACGCTGCCGCTCGCGCATCTCGCGGGTGTGCTGAATCTGCTGTTCGTGGCGTGATACGTCAGCGCCGAGCGAGTAATAACGGCCCTGTACCTGGCTGACGCGTTCGCTGGTTTCGCCTTGAAACTGCCGCTGCGTTTCCAGCGCAGCTTCGCTGGCGCGCAATTCCGCCAGTGCCGCTTGCAGAGCGATATCGCCGGCGCGCACCGCCGAATCCTGCACTTCGCTGCCGCTGTCGAGCTCGCGCAGCCGCAGCGCCAGCAATTCCGCATGCAGTTTGCGCTCTTCATCCTTGAGCGCCTGATAGCGCCGCGCGGTGGCGGCCTGGCGCTGCAGATGACGGATCTGCTTGTCGACTTCGTCCCGGACGTCCTGCAGGCGCTCCAGATTTTCGCGCGTATCGCGAATCCGGGCTTCGGTTTCGCGGCGCCGCTCCTTGTAGCGGGAAATGCCGGCCGCCTCCTCCACGAACGCGCGCATGTCTTCAGTCTTGGCCTCGATGACGCGCGATATCATGCCCTGTTCAATGATGGCGTAGCTGCGCGAACCCAACCCGGTACCGAGGAACAACTGGGTAATGTCTTTTCGCCGGCAGCGCGCGCCATTGATGAAATAGTTCGAACTGCCGTCGCGCGACACCTGACGGCGTAGCGACACTTCGCTGTACGCCGCGTAGGGCCCGCTGATCTTGCCATCGGCATTGTCGAACACCAGCTCTACCGATGCGGTGCCTACCGGCTTGCGCGCGTTGGAACCGTTAAAAATAACGTCCGCCATGCTGTCGCCGCGCAGGTGCTTGGCCGACAGCTCGCCCATGACCCAGCGCACCGCGTCAATGACATTTGATTTGCCGCAGCCATTGGGGCCGACAACGCCCGTTAAATTGCTCGGAAACGCAATTGCGGTAGGGTCCACGAAGGACTTAAAACCCGCCAGTTTGATTCGTACCAGCCGCATGCGTCTTTTTCCCCTGCTCCAGGCGGCAATCAGTTGTCGGTAGTGTAAATTATTCGCACGATGAGTACGCAACCACTGCACATGATCGAAACATTCCCGAATCCGCATCCAGAACGCGATTACGACATCCGCATGCACATGCCGGAGTTCACCTGCCTGTGCCCGAAGACCGGCCAGCCCGATTTTGCCACTCTGAAGCTGGTTTATGTGCCAGATCAGCGCTGTGTGGAATTGAAGTCCCTGAAGCTGTACCTGTGGTCATTGCGGGACCGCGGCGCCTTCCATGAAGCAATCAGCAATGAAATCGCCGGCCAGCTGATCAAGGTTTTGGAGCCGCGTTTCCTGGAACTCAAGGCGCGATTTAACGTTCGTGGGGGCATCTACACGACAATTGTCGTCACGCATCGAAAAGACGGCTGGACGCGGCAAGAGTCGCCGGTATAATCCCGCGTCCTTTTTTCCGGGCCTCCGTTTAACAGGGGGTAAAATGCCCACGAAGAAGCCAGCTGCAAAACCCGCCAAGTCCACCAAGGCCAGAGCCCCTGCGCGCAAGGTTGCGCCCAAGGTGCACGCAAAACCTGCGCCTAAAGCCAGCGCCAAGGCGCTGCCAACCAAGGGCGGCGCGCACAAGCCTGTGGTTCACGAACCCAAACATCTGTCTAAATCAGTAGCCAAGCCCACGGCCAAGAGTGCGCCTGCTGCCAAAGTGGCGCCGAAATTGCCTCCAAAATCGGTCCCCGTCCCGCAGCCGGCGGTGGTGGTCGCGGCCGCGCCCGCGAAGAAGCCGCAGCCCAGAGCGCCAGCGGCTCGTGAGACTGTGGCAGTAGCAATGCCGGCGCGCGCCACCCGTCCGGTCCATGACGCGGCGGATGGCGAGGACACGGACGGCGACAACAATCTGCTTTCGGGCCCGCGCAATGTCACCCCGTACATCGCACAACGCGGCGAGCAGTACATGAGCAAGGAACAGCTCGGGCACTTTCGCGAGATCCTGGGCACCTGGAAAACAGACTTGATGCGCGAAGTCGATCGCACCGTAACCCACATGAAGGATGAAGCGGCCAATTTCCCGGACCCCAATGATCGCGCGACCCAGGAAGAAGAATTCAGCCTGGAGCTACGCACCCGCGATCGCGAGCGCAAGCTGATTCGCAAGATTGATGAAGCGCTGCAACGCATCGAGGACGGCAGCTACGGTTACTGCCTCGAGACCGGTGAAGAAATTGGCATCAAGCGACTGGAGGCACGGCCGGTAGCGACGTTGTCACTCGAAGCGCAGGAGCGGCGCGAACGGCGCGAGAAACAATACGGCGACCGCGACGACCGCTACCGCTAGCGCCGGCAGCACTTTTGCTCCCTATGTCGGCCGCTTTGCGCCGACTCCCAACGGCCCATTGCACCTGGGCTCGCTGGTCGCCGCACTCGCCAGTTATCTCGATGCGCGCGCCGCAGGCGGCCGCTGGCTGCTGCGCATGGACGACCTCGACCAGCCAAGGGTGCGACCCGGGTGCGATGCATTGATCGTCCGACAGCTAACGAATCTTGGGCTCTCGTGGGATGGCGTGATCCGCTACCAGTCCCAGCATCTGCCCGAGTATCAGCATGCCCTGCGGCAGTTGCAGAAGGGCTGCCTGGTTTTCGCCTGTGATTGCTCACGCCACACGCTGCGCGCAGCCGCCGCTGCCGACGCTTCAGATGACGCCGAGCAAGCGTGCGTCGGTCGCTGTCGTGAACGGTGGGTGACGGAGCCTGCGGCGCTACGCCTCGACCTGAGCGACTTCCAATCGGATTGGCTTGACCGCTGGCAGGGCGCGATAGCAGCCGACGATACTGGATTGCGGGACTGCATGGTCAAACGCCGGGACGGCATCTTTGCCTATCACCTCACCGTCATGGTGGACGATCTGGCGAGCGGCATCACTGACGTTGTGCGTGGCGCGGACCTGCTGGGCAGCACTGCAGCTCAACGACGCATTTACCAGGCATTGGGCGCCCGGACGCCACGCTATGCCCATGCGCCGGTGATTACCGAGGCGGACGGCGGCAAGCTCGCCAAGGCGCGGCACAGTGTCGCGGTTGGCGAGCCTCAGCAAGCCCGGCACGAGCTGATTGCCGCGCTCAGGCTGTTGCAGCAGCAGACACCGGTCGATTTGGACCAAGTCCAGACAAGTACCATTCTCGAGCATGCCATCCGTCATTGGTCCCCGGCAAAATTTGCCGGTATCCGGTCGATGGCGGCACCACGCTAACAAATCTGCTTGGGGTTTTGCCCCGGCTGTACTATCGTAGGCGCATGGCTGAGCCGAGGGTGATCAAGAAATACCCGAATCGGCGGTTGTATGACACCGCCGAGAGCCGCTATATCACGCTCGCCGACATCCGCAAACTGGTAATCGATCGCATCGATTTCGTGGTACTGGACAAGACCACGCAGGATGACATCACGCGCAGCATCCTCTTGCAGGTGATCTCGGAACAGGAACATGCGTCGGAACCGGTGATGAGCCGCGACTTCCTGTCGCAGATCATCCGTTCCTATGGCGGCAACATGCAGAGCGTAGTTGGCAGCTACCTGGAACAGAGCCTGAAGCTGTTCGATGCGCAGCAACGCGAGATCCGCGACAAAGTGCGTAGTGTGGTCGGCGTCGATCCGGTTGACGCAGTCACCCAGATCGCGCAAAAGAACTATCAGCGCTGGCGAGCGGTTCAGGACGACATTTTCCGCACGTTGTTAGGCGGCGGCAAGGACAACGACAAGTAGCGCGCGGGTTCACGGGCCTGCAACCCTGTGAACCCGCACAGCTAGCCTGCTAAGGCGGCCTGTTAGGCGGCGTCGACGTCCTTCATCGAGAGGCGCACACGACCCTGGCGGTCGACTTCCAGCACCTTGACGCGCACCGAATCGCCTTCCTTCAGCTTGTCGGACACGCGCTCGACCCGCTCGCTGGAAATCTGCGAGATGTGCACCAGGCCGTCGCGGCCGGGCAGGATCGTGACAAAGGCGCCGAAATCCATCAGCCGCGCCACCTTGCCTTCGTAAACCGCGCCGACTTCAACATCGGCCGTGATCAGCTCGACCCGACGCAGCGCTTCGCGGCCGGCCGCGCCGCTGACCGAAGCGATCTTGACCGTGCCGTCACTTTCGATATCGATGGTGGTGCCGGTCTCCTCGGTGATGGCGCGAATGACCGCGCCGCCCTTGCCGATGACATCGCGGATCTTCTCGGGATCAATTTTCAACGTGATGATGCTGGGCGCGTAATCGGACATCTTCTCGCGCGTCGTGGACAGAACCTTGTTCATCTCGCCGAGAATATGCAGGCGACCATCTTTCGCCTGCGCCAGCGCGACTTTCATGATCTCAGGCGTAATGCCTTCGACTTTGATATCCATCTGCAGCGCGGTGATACCTTCTTTGGTACCGGCCACCTTGAAATCCATGTCACCAAGGTGGTCTTCGTCACCGAGAATGTCGGTGATGACTTTGTAGCGGCTGCCATCCAGCACCAGGCCCATGGCAACGCCGGCCACGGGTGCCTTCAGCGGTACGCCCGCATCCATCATCGACAGCGACGCACCGCACACCGACGCCATGGACGAGGAGCCATTGGACTCGAGAATTTCCGAGACGACCCGGATTACATACGGGAACTTGGTCATGTCGGGCATCACGGCCTTGACGCCGCGGCGCGCCAGGTTACCGTGGCCGATTTCCCGGCGCTTCGGCGATCCCATCATGCCGGTTTCACCGACCGAGAACGGAGGGAAGTTGTAATGCATCATGAAAGGCTCGCGGCGCTCGCCTTCCAGTGCATCGATGATCTGGGAATCGCGGCTGGTGCCCAGCGTAGTCACCACCAGCGCCTGGGTTTCGCCACGCGTAAACAGCGCAGAACCGTGGGTACGCGGCAGAACGCCGGTCTTGACGGTGATCGGGCGCACTGTGAAGGCGTCGCGACCGTCGATACGCGGCTCGCCGGTCAGAATCCGCTCGCGGACGATGTTGCTTTCGAGGCGGAAGAACGCATCGCCGATTTGATTGGCGGTGAATTTCGCGCCGTCGCCGCTCGCCAGCGTGGCGATCACGGTTTTCTTGATTTCGCTGATCTTGGCGTAGCGCGCCTGCTTCTCGGTGATGCGATAGGCATCCGACAACCCGGCGCGGGCCTGGCCGGATACGGCGGCGTCAAGCTCGGCATGCGAACTGTCGGGCTTCCACTCCATGCGCGCTTTGCGCGCTTCGGCGGCGATTTCGTTGATCGCCTTGATCGCGACCTGCATCTCGGTATGGCCGAAGACCACCGCACCTAACATGACGTCTTCCGACAGGCACTTGGCTTCGGACTCGACCATCAGTACCGCGTCCCTGGTGCCCGCGACCACGAGGTGCAATTCCGACTCCGCCAGTTCGGCAGCCGATGGGTTCAGCAGATACTGGCCATTCTTGTAGCCAACGCGCGCAGCGGCGATCGGGCCATTGAACGGCACGCCTGACAGCAGCAGGGCTGCCGATGAACCCAGCAAGGCGGGGACGTCGGCGTCGATCTGCGGATCCAGCGACAGCACCGTGGCAACGACCTGTACGTCGTTGAAAAAACCATCCGGGAACAGCGGGCGGATCGGGCGATCAATCAGACGGGAGTAAAGAGTTTCTTTTTCCGTCGGACGGCCTTCACGCTTGAAGAAGCCGCCCGGGATACGGCCGGCCGCGTAAGTCTTTTCCTGGTAATTGACCGTCAGCGGAAAGAAATCGCGGCCGGGCACTGCGGCTTTGGCGACGCAGGCCGTGCACAGCACGACTGTGTCGCCCATGGTAACGATGACCGATCCGGCGGCCTGGCGAGCGAGCTCGCCGGTCTGGATGGTGACCTGTTGTGAACCGAACTGGAACGTGCGGGAATGAACTGCCACGTTGGGAATCCTTAAAGTGTTGGAAGCTGAAAAAAAGAAAGGCCGCGCTGTATTCTTTGCTCAGGCTAGCGCGGCCTTTGCTATGCGTCGTGTTAGCGACGCAGACCCAGACGCTCGACAACGTCCTGGTACTTTTCCGGCTTGGTAGCCTTCAGGTAATCAAGAAGTTTGCGGCGCTGATTAACAAGTTTCACAAGACCGCGACGCGAAGCATGATCGCTTTTATGGGTCGTGAAATGGCCACCGAGGCCATTGATGCGCTCCGACAGGAGTGCGATTTGCACTTCGGGCGAACCCGTGTCGTTAGGTGAGCGCTGAAATTGGGAGACCGATCCGGTCTTCTTTTCCGCGGACAATGTCATGTATCGAATTCCTAAAATTTTATCTTGATTTGCGGGCGCGGATTCTACCCGCAGGCGGCACCCGCCACAAGCCCAAATTCTTTTGATAAACAGAGACTTACGGCAAAGGCTGGGTAAACATCCTTTGCGGACGGACGATTGCGCCTGAATCCGACGCCAAACTCTCTACGTGGCCGAGGCCCAGACCGAGGCCGACCTCATCCTGCAGCCAGCAGGTGCCCGCGGCTGCTCGCAGGCGGCTGATCGTCTGCCCCTGCAGCAGCCGTCGCGCTTCGTCGACATTCAGCGTCAGTCTGGGCATCAAAGGCAACGCCGTCGAGGTCGCGAGGAGAAAATCCCGGCCGTTGGCCTCGAGCGCAACCGCGATGTCCTCAAGCGTCCACATCCGCAGGCCCTGAAAGGGCTCGACCCAGTCGCGGCGCAGCGCTATGAGGTGACCGCAGCTCCCCAGGGCGCGGGCGATGTCCTCGCCCAGCACTCGGACGTAGGTTCCTTTGCTGCAGCTAACAAAAAGTTCCAGAATCGCGTCCGTGACCCGCGTGCATTGCAGCTGGTCAATGCGGATGCTGCGTGGCCCACGTTCGACTGTTTGCCCCTTGCGCGCCAGTCGATACAGCGGCTGGCCACCCTGCTTGATCGCCGAAAACATCGGCGGGATCTGGGTCTGCGGACCCGCCATACCGGCCAGCACCTGATTCACGATTGTCAGGTCAAGTTGCGGTACCGGCAGGCGTTCGACAACGTCGCCCTCGGCATCGCCCGTGGCCGTGCGCGCGCCTAACAACAACGTAAAGCGGTAGCTCTTGTCGTGGCTTGCGACCAGCCCCGCGACCTTGGTCGCCTCACCAAGGCAGATCGGCAACATGCCGCTCGCCAGTGGGTCGAGGCTGCCGACATGGCCGGCACGCGCGTTGCCGCACAGTTTCCTGACTCGGTCAGTTGCGCTGTGCGACGACAATCCCAGCGGCTTGTCAAGCAGGACTAAGCCATCCATAACGGGCCATCCATAACGGGTCATCCGTCGTGCGCCGCCCGAATCAGTCGTCGCGATGTTTGACGCGGTCCTGCCGTACCGCGCCATCGATCAATTCGGACAACTCGAGCGCGCGTACCAGGCTGTCATCGAAACGAAACTCCAGCCGCGGCGCGTGCCGCAATTCCAGGCGCTGCCCGACTTCGCGGCGCAGAAAGCCGCTTGCGTTAGCAAGCCCGGTGCCCACTTCGTCAGGTGAATGCGTCTTGCCAAACGGCACAAAGTAGATCTGCGCCACCGACAGGTCCGGCGCAACTGTCACAGAGGTCAGCGTGACGTTGCCAACCCGCGGATCCTTGACCTCACGTCGCAGCAGCTCAGCTAACACGCGCTGCAATTCGGCCTCGATGCGCATCAGCCGTTGGCTGCGCGCCTGCGGCCCCTGGGCACGGCTGCGTTTAACCATTCAGGGTGCGCGCGACCTCGACGCGGGCGAAGCACTCGATCTGGTCGCCAACACGCACGTCCTGGTAGTTTTTCACGCCAATACCACACTCAGTGCCGGCCCGAACTTCGTTTGCTTCATCCTTGAAGCGGCGCAGCGATTCCAGCTGGCCTTCGAAAATCACGACATTGTCGCGCAGCACGCGAATCGGGTTATTGCGCTTGACGAAGCCCTCGCTAACGAGACAGCCGGCGATCAATCCTATCTTGCTGGAACGGAACACTTCGCGCACCAGCGCCGTGCCGACGATGGTCTCACGCACTTCCGGCGCCAGCATGCCCGTCATGCGTTGCTTCACGTCATCGATGGCTTCGTAAATGATGCTGAAATAGCGAATCTCGACGCCCGTCTCCTTGACGGCATCGCGAGCCGCGGCATCCGCGCGCGTGTTGAAGCCGATGACCAGGGCGCGTGACGCCGCAGCGAGCTGCACATCCGAGGCCGTGATACCGCCGACACCGCTCGCGATCACCTTCACCTGAACTTCGTCGGTCGAGAGTTTATTGAGAGCTTCGCGCAGCGCCTCGGCGCTGCCCTGGACGTCGGTCTTGAGCAGCACATTGACCATCCCCGCCTTGGTTTCACCCATTTGCAGGAAGGCGTCCTGGGCACTGGTGGCCGCTTTCGCAAGTTTGACGTCGCGGAACTTGCCCTGCCGATAAAGCGCGACTTCACGCGCCTTGCGGTCGCTTTCCACCGCCAGTAATTCATCGCCCGCGTTAGGCGAGGCCTGCAGACCCAGCATCACCACCGGCATGGACGGCGCCGCTTCCTGAACCGCTTTGCCATGCTCGTCGAACAGCGCGCGCACGCGGCCGTACTCGTGACCAACGATGATCGGGTCGCCGAGTTTCAGGGTGCCTTTCTTGATCAGCACGGTGGCAACCGCGCCGCGACCTTTTTCGATGCTCGACTCAACCACGATGCCGGACGCAAGACCGCCCCTTGGCGCCTTCAGCTCGAGCACCTCGGCTTGCAGCAACAACGAATCCAGCAGCTGATCGACGCCCTGGCCGGTGCGCGCCGAGACATTCACAAAAATGTTCTGGCCGCCCCACTCTTCCGGGATGACTTCGTATTTGGACAGTTCCTGCCGGACGCGATCCGGGTCCGCGTCGCCTTTGTCGACCTTGTTAACCGCCACGACAATAGGCACACCCGCCGCCTTCGCATGCTGAATTGCCTCGATCGTCTGGGGCATGACGCCGTCGTCAGCCGCAACGACCAGCACCACGATGTCCGTGGCCTTGGCGCCGCGGGCGCGCATGGCCGTAAACGCCTCGTGGCCCGGCGTATCGAGGAAGGTCACTTTGCCCTTCGCCGTCGCCACGTGATAGGCGCCGATATGCTGGGTGATACCACCCGCCTCGCCAGCCGCAACTTTGCTGCTACGAATGTAATCTAACAATGATGTCTTGCCATGATCGACATGGCCCATGACGGTCACGACCGGCGGACGCGCCTCGTAGTCTGCCTCCGGAATCGACATGCCCTGCAGGTCGGCGTCGAGCTGGTCTTCCTTTAGCGCAATCGCCGCGTGACCCATCTCCTCGGCGACCAGCATCGCGGTGTCCTGGTCGATAGGCTGATTGATGGTCGCCATCACACCCATTTTCATCATGGCCTTGATGACTTCGGTCGCCTTGACCGCCATTTTCTGCGCCAGCTCCTGCGGCGTGATGGTTTCGCCTATCGTGACTTCGCGCACCACCGGGGCGGTGGGCATTTCGAACGCGTGTTTGCTGTCCACGCCGACCGGCACCTTGCGATCACGAACCTTTTTCTTCTTCTTGAAGCGCGAGCTGACATCGCCCTGCACATGCAGTTCGGCACGGCCGTAACGCGTGCCGTCTTTCTTATCGCGGTCGGCATTCGCCTCATCCTTGCGAGCCGGCGCCTTTGCAGCGGGCGCATCGGCAGCCTTTCTCGGTTTCGAATCGCGCTCCGACAGCTCGCGCTGTACCTGGGCCTCCGCAGCTCGACGCGCCTCATCAGCGGCCTTGCGCGAGTTCGCTTCCTCTTCGATACGCCTGCGGTTTTCCTGGTCAATGCGTTCCGCTTCGCGACGTTCATGCTCCTGGCGCTCGCGGTCGGCGCGTGCCGATTCCTCGAGTTCCTTCAAACGCTGATCCGAGGCTCCCTGCTGTACCTGCGCCTGCTGCTGCAGTACATCGCGCTTGACATAGGTTTTCTTGGAGCGCACCTCGATATTGACCGTGCGCTGGCGACCGGCGACGCCGGCGACCCGCACTTCGGATTGCTGCTTGCGCTGCAAGGTAATTTTCGGCGGAGCAGCGGCGCCGCCCATGACGGGCTTATTGCCGGCTGGCGCGGGGGCCGCTGCAGTGGCGCCACCAGGACTGTGGCTGCGACGCAAATGCGTCAGCAATTCCATCTTCGCTTCGTCGCTGATGCGGTCTTCCGGCCCCAGTACCGTTATGCCGGCCTGCGCCAGCTGCGCAATCAAACGGTCGACCGGCACTTTCAGCACGTCGGCGAATTGGGCAATCGTAACTTCGCTCATCAGTTAAACCTCTGCACGGTACAGCAGCTTCAAGCCTTGGCTTCGGTGAACCAATGCTCGCGCGCCTTCATGATCAGCTTGCCGGCTTCTGCTGCCGTCAGACCCTGGATATCTAACAAATCGTCGACCGCTTGCTCCGCCAAATCCTCGCGTGTACGCACACCCCGGCGGGCCAGCGCCAGTGCCAGATCCGGCTGCATGCCTTCGAGCAGCAGCAGGTCGTCGGCTGGCAGCTGGTTATCGAGCGATTCCTCGCTGGCGATTGCCTGCGTCAGCAGCACATCGCGGGCGCGATTGCGCAGCTCGCCAACCATGGTCTCGTCGAACTCCTCGATCGCATTCAGCTCAGCCTGCGGCACGTAGGCAATCTCCTCGATCGAAGAAAAACCCTCCTGCACCAGGATCGCCGCGACGTCCTGGTCGACATCGAGCTGCTTCATGAAATTCTCGATTAGCGACCGGGACTCGGTTTCGCTCTTGGCTTCCGCATCCGATTCCGTCATGACATTGAGATCCCAGCCTGTTAGCTGGCTGGCGAGCCGGATATTCTGGCCGCCGCGGCCAATCGCCTGGGACAGCTTTTCCTCCGCCACTGCGATGTCCATGCTGTGCGATTCTTCATCGACAACGATGGACAGGACCTCCGCGGGCGACATCGCATTGATGACAAACTGCGCCGGATTGTCGTCATGCGGGATGATGTCGACACGCTCGCCGGCAATTTCGTTGGATACGGCCTGAACGCGCGAGCCGCGCATGCCGACGCACGCGCCCACGGGATCGATTCGGTTGTCGGAGCTGCGGACCGCAATCTTGGCGCGCACGCCCGGATCGCGCGCCGCGCCCAGGATCTGGATGGTGCCCGCACCGACTTCCGGTACTTCGAGTTTGAAAAGTTCGATCAGAAACTCGGGCGCCGAACGCGTCAGGAATAACTGTGGGCCGCGCGGCTCGGGGCGCACCTCTTTCAAAAAGGCCTTGATGCGATCCTGCGGCTTGACCATTTCGCGCGCGATCATGTCGGTGCGCGATACAAAGCCTTCGGCGTTGCTGCCGAGATCGACATAAATGCCATTGCGATCGATGCGCTTGACGATGCCACTGACCAGTTGGCCGACGCGATCTTTGTACGCGTCAATCACCTGGGTACGCTCGGCTTCGCGCACTTTCTGCACGATGACCTGCTTGGCCTGCTGCGCGGCGATACGGCCGAACAGAATCGACTCCATCGATTCCTCGACAAAGCCGCCAATTTCCGCCTTCGGATCAATGTCGAGCCCGTCTTCGAGACGCACCTCGCGCGCCGGTGTTTCCATTTCGCGGGAATCGTCCGCAAAGACCTTCCAGCGACGGAACGTGCTGTAGTCACCGGTCTTGCGGTTGATCGAAACCCTGACATCCCATTCTTCAGCGGCGTCGCCCTGTTTCTTGCGGGTTGCCGAAGCAAGCGCCGCCTCCAGGGCTTCGAAAATAATTTCCTTGTCGACGCCCTTCTCGTTAGAGACCGCGTCCACCACCATCAGGATTTCCTTATTCATCGCTAGTCGTCCTCCAACCGCGCTCACATTGCAAGCCGCGATTTACCTATCTCGGCAAAAGGCAGCGACACCTTCTGACCGTCCACTTCCAATTCAATGCCCGACTCGCCCACTGTCTGCAGCGTGCCGGTATACCGGCGGCGTCCATCGCGCGCCCCTGCCAACTCAACCTTGATTCGCGAACCCGCGAACCGTTCGTAATGCGCACGCGTGCGCAGCAACCTGTCAAACCCTGGCGACGACACCTCGAGCGAATACGCGCCCGGTATGGGGTCCTCGACATCTAACAAAGCCGACACCTCGCGGCTCACTTTCTCGCAATCGTCGACGCTCACATGGCGGCCGGCATCGGCCAGCGTGTCGACAAAGATCCTGAGCACGCCCTCGCGGCGGCCCGCAACCCATTCGATTTCAACCAACTCCAGCTCCAGCGACACAACCAGCGGCTCGATCAAAGCCGTCAGGCGGGCGCGCTGCGTGGTCAGCTGATCCGTCACAAAACCCTCGTCTAGAAACGAAAAAAGGGCCTTCCAGCCCTTCTTAACCCAGCGACTTCTGGCCCGGCCAGGGTCAGAAAAAATAAAAGCCCCTCGGGGGGCTTAATTAAATCAAGCGCTTACGACGGTTTCCTCATCTGAAACGGTCACCTGTGAGTCCGAGTCGGCCTCGCGGGCGGCGCATATTATGCGAATTCCACGCCAAGCTCAATTGCCACGCGCTAATCCAGCGGTCGATTTGGACAGCCCGTGGTCTGACGATTGACCAAAGGTGCGCTGCGGGCGCAGCGTGCCACACTGAATTACATGACACGGGGAATTCTGCATGGAACGTCGCGATTTTCTGATGACCGGAACCCTGGCCCTGGGCATGAGCCCGGCGGTCGGTACGCTGGCGGCAACCAGGAGCGCCAAGGCCATGCCGCCAAGCCTTCGAGGCCCGTACCTCGATCTAACAACGGGCAAAGGCAACATGCTGGCGATGGCGCGTATTGACGCCAACCTGGATGAATCCAAGGTCAAGTATGGCAGCGCGACTGGCGTGGTTGCCGGCGTACGTGATGGCGAACCGCTGCGCGATCTGTTTGGTTTTGATGTGGTGTCCGCCGGCAGGGCCTGGAAACAGCCGGACGGCAGTTTTCGAATCCTGCACCGCGAGACGGTGCTGTATACCGACCTGCGCAGCGGCGAAGTGCTAACAGAGTACCTTAACCCCTACAGCAACGAAAAAGTGCGGGTGGTCGATGTTGTCAACGATCCGTGGAATGAGTACATCGAGGAATTCAAACCGCGCCCGCCATCCTATGGTGGCATCAACAAGAACACGGACGTGCCGCGTGAGCCGCTGATCCTGCCGTGGCGCGAAGTGGCCGGCGGCATGCTGTCGGTGGAGCGACATATTCACCTGTACTACCCGGCGGCCCTGACGCCTGAGAAGTGGCCGCGTGAAAGCGCCGGTCGAATGAATCGCGTCAGCGAAATGTTTACCTACAACGTGTCGCTCGCCGACCTGCAGAACCCGAAGAAAACCACGATCGAACACACCGGCACCTGGGTGCGCGTGACGCCCTGGTTGCCGTGGATGCTGATGGGCCAGGTGCCGGGGCATTGCCTGTATCACTCGACCGTCAATTCTTTCAATGAAATCGACGGCTTCAGGCCTAACATCCTGAGTTACATGCAGAAGACGCACCCGGAGATGCTGGAGCCGCCGCCGGAAGAATCCTGGTCGAAGCCCAATCTGTCGAGCCTCGAGGTCTACGCGCGCGATCAGAATCCAGCGCCGGTCAAGCCGTAAGCTGGCGCTGGCGCGCTGGCTACTTGAGCCAGCGCGCCAGCCAGGCGTGCACTTCCTGGAAGAAAAACCGGCTATCCTCGCCCTTCAGTACCCAGTGGTTTTCCTCCGGAAATACCACCAACCGGCTTTCGATCTGCCGCCGTTGCAAAATGGTCCAGTATTCCAGCGAATTATTGAGTGGCACCCGGAAGTCCTGCTCGCCGACCGTGACTAACACCGGGGTCGCAAATTTCGCCGCATAGCGGATCGGATTCTGCGTGCGCCACACCGGCCCCTGCTCCCAGACCGGCCCGCCGTTATTGATTTCACGTGGATAGGTGCTGTCCGACGTGCCGAACTGCGATTCGAGATTGATCAGGCCCGCATGGCTGATCAGGCAACGGTAACGGGTCGTGGTCGCCTGCAGCCAGTTCGACAAATGCCCGCCATAGCTCGCGCCGCCCGCGCACTGCCGGCTGCTGTCGATGAACGCATGGCGCTTGATCGCCTCATCGGCCGCTGCGTTGATTTCCTCTCCCGCCGAGCGCAGCGGATCGCCCTGGTTGTGGCGCGAAAATTCCTCGCCGAATCCGGTGGAGCCGGAATAGTTTGTCAGCAAGACGACATATCCGGGCGCGGCCAGCAGGTGGTAATTCCAGCGCAGCACCCATTCATCGCGCCACATGGTGTGCGGCCCGCCGTGAATCACGACCAACAGCGGATATTTTTTGTTAGCATCGAAACCCGGCGGCTTGATGAGGTAACTGTGGACCATGCGCGCCTTGGAACTGCGGGTCCAGAAGGTCTCCACCTCTGCCAGATCGAGGTCGTGCGCTTTGGCGCGGGTAAAGCCAGTCAATTCCTGATGCTGGCCGCGCGCTGAATCCAGGCGCACGATTTCCCTGGGTGCGGCCACACTGTCGAAGTTGGCAATGAGCACCGGCGCCTTCGCGTGATCAGCGATGACCAGGTTGCTATAGACGCCCTTCTTGAGGTCGATTGCGACCCGCACGGGGCCGCCCGCCACCGGCACCCAGTACAACTTCTCGTTGCCCGAATCCTCGGCGGTCAGCCACACAGTCCTGCTGTCGGCACTGATTGCAAACGAGCTCGCCGAGCGATCGAACCCGGCTGTCAGTTCTCGCAGCTGGCCCGGCTGCGGCCAATTCAGCGCGACCACCCGTGTCAGATTGTAGACAAAGCCATTCACACGGTCGCAGCTGGCTAACAGACTCGAGCCATCTGGCGCAAAGGCCGGATGACCGCAGCTGTAGTCCTTGCCGGTCAGTGCGCGCGGTTCGCCGCCAGCCGCAGGGACGGAAAACAATGTCGTTGAGGCGAAAGCATACGCCGCGGTATCGGCGTTGCTCGACGCGGCAAACACCAGCGACTGGCCGTCCGGCGCCCAGGCCGCATCCAGCGCTTCACCGCTGTCGCTGCGCCGGCCTGCAAAGCCCGGGAGCCCGGCCAGCGCGCTGTTGGCTAACAGATCGCGCGGCGCAGCAGCCACGTTGCCGGCGGCGTCGAGCGCCAGCACCAGCAGCCGTGGTTGCCGCCCGTCGACCCAGTGATCCCAATTGCGGATCGGAAAGCTGGTGTAGACGCGGGCGCTGTATTTGCGCGCTTTACGGTCCTCGTGTGCCTTGCGATTGCCTTCCTCGGAGATCGTACCCGGCCAGGCGCGGGTCTCAAATGCCAGCATGCGACCGTCCGGCGAAAATTGCGCATTGCGCGCGCCGCCTACCAGCGTTGTCAGGCGGCGCGCCTCACCACCCGCAAGATCGAGCAGGTAGAGCTGCTCATCTTCGTCATCGCCGCGCTTGGCTGAAAATACGATGCGCTGGCTGTCGCGCGACCAGCTGACGCCCGACTCGCCACCCAGAGTCTGCGTCAATGGATTGGGCGAGCTTTTGCCGTCGACGGCCACAAGCCATAGGTCTGAGGATTTCTGCTTTTCGTCGTACGATGGCATGTTGACACTGACGACGACCCAGCGGCCATCCGGGCTAACAACCGGCGCGCCGACCCGGGGCATGAGCCAGAGGTCCTCGTGAGTAATCACCCTGGGCGCAGCCAATGCGGGCGCAGCACATGCGAGCAACGCCACGGCAAGAATGGAGGTCGAATAACGAGCGGTCATGGGAATCTCGCGAAAATGGCCGCCGTCGCCCCGCTGCCGTCCGGCCGCCATCCGGGTTTTGCGGCTCGCAATCATAGGTTTCTCCCTATTGAGGATTCGCGGCATGATCCCCAGGACGATATTCCACCGGACGCTGACCGGGCGCGCTGCCGGTCCAATGCGAACGATCTAACGACCCGCTGCGGTCTTCATCAAGCTGACAGCCGCGGCTTCCACTGCGCCGCCGTACTGCGAGATTGTCTCCACATAAAACTTCGGGTCAGCGATCGCTTCAAATTTCTTCATGCTTTGCGTCGCGCCCTTGCCTGCTAACATGACGAGCGCATTGCCCAGGCCCTGCGCCACCTTGGACCCCTTGGTCGTAGTTTCCTGGACAGTCAGGGCGTTGCCTTGCATCGCAATGCCGGTGTCGAGAGTGACGCGCGGACGACCGCCCTGAGGCAGCACGACAAGAATCTGCGTCAGCTCGGGCAGCATTGCGAGGCCAATGTTGCCCTTCACCGATGACTGCGACGCAAACATACCGCCGCGCGTCTTGAACTCTGCAAAATCCACGGCCATGGTCACCCGCAGCACTGCCGCGTTGAGTGACTCGGCGATGCGCGGCTCGATATTTTGCGGCTGGGTCGTACTGAATCCGCCTAACGCAGTGCCGAGGCTCAAATGCCGGTCGTCGTTACTCATGTAGATCGGCATGCCACGCGGGCCGATGAAGATCGACTTACCGCCCTGCGTGCCGACCAGATCCGGCGTGTCCTTGAGAACCGGGCCGAGCGATTGATAGCTGGCGTTCGCCTTGACTTCGTCATAGGGAACCGCATCAAATCCTGCATCCGTCAATTCCTTGACGAGACGCGCATACAGCTGGTCGGTGATGTCCTTGCGATCATCGTCACTGACTCCTGTCAGCGTGATGTCCGAGCGGGTGGTCGTTACGCCATTGAAACTGGACGACGACTTACCGGTGTTGCTCATCGCAAACTCGACCCGGAAATTCGTAATGGCGACGCGCTTGATGCCCGCAAGGCCGTTGAGCTTCCCTGCCTTCAGGAAGGCACTGGCGTTCTGCGCCGGTGCAGCATTGATGTCGAAATCCGGGGACGGTTTGGCGGCCAGTGCCGGAACCGAAAACGTGACCAGCGTTAGCAAGAGTGATTTGCCAAGATTGTTGTGCATCGTTGTACCCCTGTCCTTGCCTACATATTACAAACAACTTTGCCGCGTGGCCAGAGCCTCCACCGCCTGCACCACCCGGTCGATTTCCTGTGGCGTGTTGTAGTGCACCGCGCCTATCCGCACCATGCCGTGCTGCGCCAGTCCGAGTCGCTCCACCAGTTCCACTGCGTAGTAATTGCCGTCCCACACATAGATGTTTTGCCCAGCCAGTTCCTGCGCCACCTGCGACGGCGCATATCCCTCGAGCGTGAATGAGACCGTGGCGACGCGCTCAGCAAAGCGTCGTGCATCGGTGATTCCGTAGATACGCACACCCGCAATGCGCTGCAAACCTGCAACCAGCCGCTCGCTGAGCGTGCGCTCGTAGTCCTGGATAGCAGCCAGTGCGCATGACAATGTCTGCCGGCGCCCCTGCAGATGCGCGAACCGTGCCGCGTACGCGGCGCCCTCGGCGTTTCCCAACCACTCAAAGTAGTCCACCGCGCCCAGCACTCCGGCTACGCCTTCATGGCTTTGCGTTCCAGTCTCGAATTTCCCCGGCGCCCTGTCAGATGCCGGACGCACCTTGTAGGCCGGCAGCCGGTCGAGCAACTCCTGGCGGCCCCACAGGATGCCCTGGTGCGGGCCGAAGAATTTATAGGCACTGCAGGCTAACAGATCGGCACCCAGCTGCTGCACGTCGGTGGAGCCGTGCGCCGCCCCTTGCACCGCGTCGACGAACAGCAGGGCGCCGGCCGCGTGTACCTGCGCGGCGATCTCCGCCACAGGGTTGACCGTGCCCACGGCATTCGATGCCAAGCCCACCGCCACCAGCCGGGTGCGCGACGTTAGAAGCGACTGCAACTGGTCCACCCGCAGCGTGCAATCTTCGGGATTGATGTCCAGCCATTTGACCGTCAGCCCCCGGTCAGTCGCCACCGCCAGCCACGGCGCAATGTTTGCATCGTGATCGAGGCGCGTCACGATCAGTTCGTCGCCTGGCTGCCAGCCCTGCGCCAGCGAACGCGAGATCGCAAAAATCAGGCTGGTCATGTTTTGCCCGAACACGATTTCATCCGGCGACGACGCGTTCAGGAAGTCCGCCATGGCCACGCGCGCTGCGGCGACACAAGTGTCCGAGTCGCGTGAAGTGCGAAATGCGCCGCCGCTGTTAGCGTTATGGTGCACCAGGTAGTGCTGCATGCGATCGAGCACCTGTTGCGCCACCTGGGTGCCGCCCGGGTTGTCGAGATAGACCCGGGGCTGGCCCTCATCGAGCAGGCCAAGCGCGGGGAACTTGGCGCGAATGCGCTGCAGATCTAACATTATTGCTTCTCTACTTGATTGCAACCAGCACGTCAGTGATCACCGCACGCGGCAGCCTGCCGATGTGCTTCACCACGACACCGTGCTCGATGGACTTCCAGTACTCATCGACCGACTGTGACGTTCGGAGGTAATGCACCGTTGCAAATGTCCCGGCGGGGACATTTATCGTCTCGCGAATTGCGACGATCTTGAGCGTTCCAGCCGGCGATGTCGCCGATGCTGTGGTCTGCTGCGATCGATAGCTCGCCGTCACCGACGGGATCCGCCACGAGCACCCCGCGCAGGCGCGAAACGCGGGATCGCTGACAATGCCGGGGCGAAACAGCGTCGATTCAACGGCGCCGCCCCGCGTGGTGCGCACCCGGCTGCCGGTCTCCGTCACGGATTCCCAGTGATCGGTGTACACGGTTTTCGTGCCCGTCGATTCAAGGTGCTGATAGGTGTACCCTAACGCGGACTTCGGCGTCGCGATCGTCACGCAGTTCTGCGTGTTGTTAGCCGACTGCAATCCGGGACTGAACGTCAGAAGGCATCCGGTGACAACGAGAATCCGCATCGCCCGTAGCATACACACAGGAAAATCAATTCAGCCGAACAATGACTTCGATGCTTCGAAGTGCGTGTCTGCAATTCGATCCATCCCAGCGCGAGGCCGCAGGTAGCTGAAGTACGCCACCCAACGCTCCTGCTCGCTGGTGTTGGCGAGGCCCCGGTGCAGGATCCGGTCGTCGAAGATCAGGCAATCGCCTGCCGACATCGCCTGCACGACGGACTCCATCGTGACTGCGTCCTGCGCGTGCCTGGCGCGCCGCAATGCCGCTGGCGTAACCTCGGTCTCCGATTGATAAAGAAGGTCGTCCCGGTCCAGCCACGGGCTCGCCAGATGATTGGTCATCAGATGCGTGCCACGCGCCACCTCGGTCGGACCGGCCGCGAGCGGGATATCCGCCAGCGCGAGTAGCACATTCACTGCGTGTGCTGGCCGGGCTTCCACTGCCTCGTGAGGAGAGTCGATATGCCACTGTTGCGCGGGCGAGCCGGGTCGCGAGAATACGACCCCGCAGAACGAAGGCCGCGTATCAGGGCCCAGCACAGACCGAACCAGCTCCAGCCAGGGCACCTGCGGTGCTGTGGAGCCTTGCGCGCCCCAGATCGGCATCAGATCCGACTCGCTCATCGGGACATCAAACCTGCCAGGCGAGCGCTGAACCAGTTCCAGGAACCCATTCCTGCTGCCGATACCGATCGGCCGGGGCCCAAGCGCGTCCATGACGCGTGCTGCCCGTGCGCGCATCTCTTGGTTGATCGTGCGCACAAGCGCCGCAGGCACGAGGCCGCGCGCCAGTGCGACACCGTCCGCCGCGAACTGCCGGGAGCAAAGTAAATGAGTCATGCATTTGCTCCTGGGAGTCGTTCAGCCTGCAGCGCCCCGAGGCGCATGGAGAGACGGATCAGTGCAGTGCGAATTCCTTGTCAAACACGTATTCCTTGACCGTCTCACGCTTCACGCCGTCCATCTTCATCGCATCCGCCGTGGCCTGTGAGGCCATCGCTGCCTGGAATTTTTCCATATCGGTGACGCTGAAAAGAACCGCCGCCTCGTTAGCCTTGGTCACCGTGAAGCGCACCGGACTCTGCGTCGAGTAGCTCTTGAAAAGGTCCGCGTGGGTTCGGAAGCCCTCTTCCCACCTAACCGCATCATTCACGCGCGCGGCCACGACCACGCTGTGAGTCTGCGGCGGCGCTGAGTTTGTGTTCCAGATGTCGCGCACGATCAGCCACCTGCCGTCCTTCCTGGCAAAGACCGTCACGTACTTGCCGGTATCGACCGTTGCGCCCGATTTGTCGGTAAGGGAAAAGGTACTCCACTCCCAGGCCATGTCGGCGGCCACACCGAATTCCGGCGTGTCGCCAGCTTTTTGAGCCAGTCCAGCTTCCCGCGTGGAGGCAATGTCCTTGACCAGAGCGTCCTTGATCGCGGCTCGGCCGCGAATGGCCGGCATGCCAGGAATACTGAGCACCGCATCCTCAGCATACAGCGCCGCCACGCCATCGGCGTCACCGGCGTCATAGGCCTTAAACCAGGCTGGATTGACGGCACGCACTGCGGCGTCATCAGCCGCGGTTGAAGCCGGCTTGACGCAGCCGGCCAACGCGACCAACGTCGCCGCTATTATTAGTTTGTTTCTGAGTGAGAGCATAGTCAGGTCCTCTTATTAGGTGTTAGTTCGCCGGTCCAAGCGGCAGCGATGCGACATGCTAATCCTCGCGCTGGTTGCGGGTCACTTTGGATTTGCGTGCAGTGCCTGCCAAGCGGCCGCAGATACGGGCCCGAATGGCCCGTCCCCGGAAATGCAAAACCCGGCACCGGGCCGGGTTTTTTTTATTGGTAGCGGGGGCAGGATTTGAACCTGCGACCTTCGGGTTATGAGCCCGACGAGCTGCCAGACTGCTCCACCCCGCACCAGTTGGGCCGCGGATGATACACAGGTTGTCTGGACGCGTCACGCTCGAAAAAAGCTGTTGCCGCTCAGGGAGTTAGGACAGTACCCGCGCGCACAAATCCAGCAGCGCGCCCGGCAACAGCCCCAGAACCAGCACCGCCAGCGCATTGATGGCCAACACCAGCCGTAGTCCCAGCCCTGCCCGGCTCACCGGCATGTCCGCCGGCGCGTCGAAATACATGATCTTGACGATGCGCAGGTAGTAATAAAGACCGACCACCGACATCAGCGCGGCGATCACCAGCAGCACGGTGTGCTGCGTATTCCACAACGCCTGGAAGATCTGCAGCTTGGCCCAGAAGCCGACGAATGGCGGCACGCCGGCGGTCGAGAACATCAGGAACAGCATTGCGACCGCCAGCAGCGGATCGCGCGTATGCAGGCCGCGCAGGTGGATGATCTCCTCCGCCTCGAAACCGCTGCGGCTGGCTAACAAGATCACGCCGAAGGAACCGAGCGCCATCAGCACGTAGACCAGCGTGTAATAGAGCGCGGCTTCATAGCCCTGCTCCGTGCCGGCGACGAAGCCGAGCAGGATGAACCCGACATTGCCGATCGCCGAGTAAGCTAACATGCGCTTGAGATTGCTCTGCGCGATGGCGATCAGGTTGCCGGCCACGAGCGACAGCACGGCGATGATCCCGAACATCTCGGTCCACCAGCCATCGACGCTGCCCAGGCCCTGCGACAGGAGGCGGAACGCCAGCGCAAAAGAGCCGATCTTGGGCGCCGCCGCGACGAAGGCGCCCACCGCGGCGGGTGAGCCGTGGTAGACATCCGGCACCCACATGTGAAAGGGCGCGGCGCCAAACTTGAAGGCCACGCCGACCACGACGAACACCACGCCCAACACGACACCGAGCCCGGGGTTGTTGCCGAGCTTCTCGGTGAGATCGGTGAACAGCAGGGAACCCGTCAGGCCATAGATGAGCGACATGCCATAGAGCAGGCAGCCCGATGCGATCGCGCCGAGTACGAAGTACTTCATCGCGACTTCCGCGGCGACCCCGGATTCGCGATCGAAGGCCACCATCGCGTACAGCGACAGCGCCAGCAACTCCACGCCCAGGTACATGGTCAGCAGTCCGCTCGCGGACACCATGACGCAGATGCCTAACAGCGCGGTCAGCGCAAGCACATAGTATTCGCCGCGCAGCATGCCGCGCGATTCCAGCGACGGCCGCGAGTAGAGCAAGGTCACCGCAACAAAAAGAAACGCTGCGAGCTTGAGCGTGGTGGCGAGCGGATCGGCAATATACAGCCCGGCAAACAGCAGGACTGGCTCCGTGACCGCCGCATAACGAATGGTCAGCATGGCACCAAGCGCGATCATGAACAGCGTCAGTGTCGGAGTCACGCGCGCGCGGCTGCGCCCGGCGAACACATCGGCCAGCAGCACTACGCAGATCGAAAACGCCAACCACATTTCGGGCAGCGCCGGCTTCAGATTTGCGAGTGTCCATTGGGCGTTATGCATGGCGGACCTAAAGCGGCAATTTGCTGGTGAGCACTTGTTGAACCAGGTGTTGCACCGAGGCCTGGGTGATATCGAGCAGCGGCGCGGGCCACAAGCCGATGAGCAGCACGCCGACCGCCAGCACGCCGAGCACCAGGAACTCCCGGGGATTGAGATCCTCCAGTCCGGCCACGTGTTTGTTAGCCACGGGACCAAAAATGACGCGCTTGACGAGCCACAGCGTGTAGGCGGCGCCGAGGATCAACGTGGTTGCCGCCAGGAACGCGAACCAGAAATTGGCATTGAAGGCGGCGATGATGACCAGGAACTCGCCAACGAAACCGGAGGTCCCCGGCAGGCCGGAGTTCGCCAGCGCAAACAGCACCATGAAGGCGCCGAAGATCGGCATGGTGTTGATCACGCCGCCATAGGCGCCGATCTCCCGGCTGTGGACCCGGTCATACAGCACGCCCACACAGAGAAACAGCGCGCCCGAGATCAGGCCGTGCGAAACCATCTGCACGATCGCGCCGTCGATGCCCATGCCAGCGCCCTGCGTCATCCCAGTCTGGGTGACGATCCCGAAGGCAATGAAACAGCCTAACGTGACAAAACCCATGTGTGCAATTGACGAATACGCGATGAGTTTTTTCATGTCGGTCTGCACCAGCGCGACGAAGCCGATGTAGACCACGGCAATCAACGACAGCGCAATGATGAACATGTCGAGCGAGCGGCTGGCATCGGGTGCGATGGGCAGGGAAAAACGCAGGAAGCCGTAGCCACCCATCTTCAGCATGATGGCGGCCAGCACCACCGAACCGCCGGTCGGCGCTTCAACGTGCGCATCCGGCAACCAGGTATGGACCGGGAACATCGGCACCTTGACCGCGAACGCCGCGAAAAATGCGAGGAAAATCCAGAATTGTTCCTTGAGCGTCAGCGGCAACGCGTGGAAGGCGGCGATTTCGTAGCTGCCCGCCTTGATGTAAAGATAGATCAGCGCGACCAGCATCAGCACCGATCCGAGGAAGGTGTAGAGGAAAAATTTCAGCGTCGCGTAGACGCGCCGCGGACCGCCCCAGATGCCGATGATCAGGAACATCGGAATCAGCATCGCTTCCCAGAAGAAATAAAACAGCAGTCCGTCGAGCGATGAGAACACGCCGATCATCAGCCCTTCCATGATCAGGAACGCGGCGTAGTACTGCGCCACGCGTTGCTCGATCACGGTCCAGGCGGCGATAAGCACCGGCACAGTGATCACGGTTGTCAGCAGAATGAGCGGCAGCGAGATGCCATCGATGCCGAGGTAGTAATCGGCGCTCCAGATCTTGATCCACGGCAGGCGCTCGACGAACTGCCAGGCACTGGTGCCGGTGTCGAAGCCGGTGTAGAGCGGCACCGACGCGCCGAGCGTGACCAGGGCGATGATCAGGGCCAGCCAGGGGGCCGCCGCGACGCGGCGCTCACCTAACGCCAGCACGGCGAAACCGCCGAGGATCGGCAGCCACACCAGCAAGGAAAGGAGACCCACCTGCCGCATGCCGTTCAAACCCTGAGGACGAACCAGCCCAGCAACAACGCCAGGCCGATCACCATCCAGAATGCATAGGTATAGAGGTAACCCGTCTGCACGCGACGAGCCATGCCCGCCAGCGTTTCGACGATACCCGCCGCGCCATCGACCAGGCCGCGATCGATGATCGCCTGGTCCCCGCCCTTCCACAGGCTGGTACCTAACAGACGGGCGCCGGCAGCGAGCACGTTTTCATTGAACCAGTCGAAGCCGTACTTGCGTTCCAGCACCCAGCGCGGCGCCGCGAAGACCAGCGCGAGGCGATCCGCGGTGGCCGGGTTCTTCAGGAACAGGTACCAGGCGGTCAGCACGCCAGCCGCGGCCAGCCAGAATGGCGGCGCGGCGAGACCATGCAGCGCAAAATTCGCCCAACCATGGAATTCGCCGGACAGCTCGTGCACCACGTTGTTAGCTTCGCGGATGAAGATTGCATTGCCGAAGGCGCCGCCGAACAGCAGGGGACCTACGGTCATCGCGCCGATGAAGATCGACGGGATCGCGAGCGCAATCAGCGGCACCGTAACCACCGCCGGGCTCTCATGCGGCTCACCGCCGCCGTGGTCATGTTCATGCGCATGGTCGTCGCGCTGCGCCCAGCGCGCCTCGCCGTGGAAGGTCATGAACAGCATGCGAAAGGTATAGAGCGCCGTGACAAAGACGCCGATCAATACGCAGTAGTAGGCGTATTTCGCGCCGAAACGATGTGACTCCTTGACCGAGTCGATGATGAAATCCTTGGAATAAAATCCCGAGAACAACGGCGTGCCGATCAGCGCCAGCGAGCCAATCCAGCATGTGATCGCGGTGATTCTCATCTTGTTGAACAGGCCGCCCATCTTGCGCATGTCCTGCTCATGGTGCATGCCGATAATCACCGAGCCCGCGGCCAGGAACAGCAGCGCCTTGAAGAACGCGTGCGTCATCAGGTGGAAAATCGCGACGCTGTAGGCCGAAGCGCCCAGCGCGACCGTCATGTAACCGAGCTGCGACAGCGTCGAATACGCGATCACGCGCTTGATGTCATTGTTGATGATGCCGAGAAACCCCATGAACAGCGCCGTGGTGGCGCCAATGATCAGCACGAAGCTGAGCGCGGCCTCGGAGAACTCGAACAACGGCGACATGCGCGCGACCATGAAAATGCCGGCCGTTACCATGGTCGCCGCATGGATCAAGGCCGAGATCGGTGTCGGGCCTTCCATCGAATCCGGCAGCCAGACGTGCAGCGGCACCTGCGCGGACTTGCCCATCGCACCGATGAAAAGGCAGATGCAGATCAGCGTCAACGCGGACACGCTGGTCGTCGAGGTCAGCGCAAACTGCGCGCCGGCGATGGATTCCGCGGACTCGAACGCCCGCGTGTAATCGAGCGAGCCGGTGTAATAGACGACGCCGGCGATACCTAAAATAAAACCGAAGTCGCCCACGCGATTGACCAGGAAAGCCTTGAGATTGGCGAAGATCGCGCTCGGCCTCGTATACCAGAAGCCGATCAGCAGGTAGGACACCACGCCCACCGCTTCCCAGCCAAAGAACAGCTGCAGGAAGTTGTTGGACATCACCAGCATCAGCATCGAGAACGTGAACAGCGAGATGTAGCTGAAGAAGCGCTGATAGCCATTGTCGTCATGCATGTAGCCGATGGTGTAAACATGCACGCACAACGACACGAACGTGACCACCACCATCATCAGCGCCGTCAGCTGATCGACCAGGAAGCCGACCTGCATCGAGATACCGTCGCTGACCAGCCAGGTATACACCGTGCCGTTATAGACGCCCACATGGCCGGAAAAGAGATCCCAGGCGATCTTGCCGGAGAGCGCACAGGCACCCGCGACCGCGAAAATCGTGATCCAATGCGACGCCGCGCGGCCAATCCGGCGGCCGAGCAACCCCGCGATCACCGCGGCCAGTAGCGGCAGCAGCGGAATCCAGAGCAGCAGCGTGGGATTCATGGACTTCAAGCTCAGCCCTTCATCGTATTCAGGTCTTCGACATTGATGCTGCGCCGTTCGCGGAACAACACTACGAGGATTGCGAGGCCGATCGCCGACTCAGCGGCTGCCACGGTCAGCACGAAGAACACAAAAATCTGGCCGTCCATGTCATTCAGAAAGCGCGAGAACGCCACAAAGTTGAAATTGACCGCGAGCAGCATCAACTCGATGCACATCAGCAGCAGGATGACGTTCTTGCGATTGAGGAAAATGCCGGCGATGGCAATGGCAAAGAGCACGCCGCCTAACACCAGCAGTTGCGTCAGGGTAATCATGGCGCCGGTCTCTCGTCTTTTCTATGGGGTTCGACCTTGACCATGCGCACCCGGTCGGCGGCGTTGACCGACACCTGGCGATTGATGTCCTGCAATTTGAGCCCTGGTCGCTTGCGCATGGTCAGCGCGATGGCGGCGACGATGGCGACCAGCAGCAATATCGCAGCAAGTTCCAAAGGGTAGATATAGTCGGTATACAACAGGGTGCCAAGGTCGCGCGTGTTGCTGTACCCGGCCGGCAGCGGCGCGACGCCCGCGCCAATGTCCAATCCGAATCCGACCGCGGCGACCACGCCAACGATCTCGATGATCACGGCGAGCGCAACCAGCCAGCCGAGCCACGCGAAGCGCGTGAAGCCGAGGCGGACCTCTTCGAGGTTGATATCCAGCATCATGACGACGAACAGGAACAGAACCATCACCGCGCCGACGTACACCAGCACCAGCACGATCGCCAGAAATTCGGCCTGGATCAGCAACCAGATGGCCGCACTGGTGAAAAATGCCAGCACCAGCAGCAGCGCGGAATGCACCGGATTGCGCGCGACGATGACGCCGAGCGCCGACGCGACCAGCACCGCTGCAAACACCCAGAACAGAATCGTGATCAGCACCGTGTCTCCCCTCGTCCCGGCCTAACGGTATGGCGCATCGGCCGCTTTGTCGGCGGCGATCATCGCGTCATAGCGCTCGCCAATTGCCAGCAGCTTGTCCTTGGACATGATGTTCTCGCCGCGGTTTTCCATGTGATATTCATGGATCCGGGTTTCGACGATCGCATCGACCGGGCAGGCTTCCTCGCAGAAGCCGCAATAAATGCACTTGAACAGATCGATATCGTAGCGCGTCGTGCGGCGCGTGCCGTCCGCGGCCACATCCGACTCTATCGTGATGGCCAGTGCCGGGCAGGCGGCCTCGCATAGTTTGCAGGCGATGCAGCGCTCTTCGCCGTTAGGATAACGGCGAAGAGCGTGCAGGCCGCGGAACCGCACCGACTGCGGGGTTTTTTCTTCCGGATAATTGATGGTGAATTTCTTGCGAAACAGCGTGCGCGCGGTGAGCCACAGGCCCTTGCGCAGTTCCGACAATGTCAGTGTTTTCCAAATCTGCGCCATGTCAGTGCTTCCAGGGTCCAATTCGGAAATAGGCCGCCAGGCCTTCGACAAAGATCCACACCAGCGTCACGGGAATCAGGACTTTCCAGCCGAGGCGCATGATCTGGTCATAGCGATAGCGCGGAAAAGTCGCGCGATACCACATGAACGCGGTCAGGAAAAACACCAGCTTGAGCAGCAGCCAGACAACGCTCGAGGCCATCAGGAACTGCAGAAACGTGCCGCGCAGTAACGACCAACCCTCGAACGGACTGAGCCAGCCACCCATGAAAAATACCGCGGTCAGGCCCGAAATGAGGATCATGTTCGCGTATTCGGCCAGGAAGAACAGCGCGAACGCGATGCCCGAGTACTCGACATGAAAACCCGCGACGATTTCCGACTCGCCCTCCGCGACGTCGAACGGCGCGCGATTGGTTTCCGCGAGTCCCGAAATGACATACACCACGAACAGCGGCAGCAGCGGCAGGAAATACCAGTGCGACAACCCGCCCTGCTGGCCAGTGACGATCTCACCCAGGTTCAGGCTGCCGGCCGCCATGACGACGCCGACCAGCGCGAAACCCATCGCAATTTCGTAGGCCACGATCTGCGCCGCGGAACGCATCGCACCTAACAGCGCATACTTGGAATTCGACGCCCAGCCTGCAATGATGATGCCGTACACGCCCACCGAGGTCAGTGACAGCACGTACAGCAGTCCCGCGTCGATTTTCGCGAGGGTCAGGCTCGGATCGAGCGGCATGACCGCCCAGATCGCAAACGCGGGGATCAGCGTAATCATCGGCGCCAGCCGGAACAGCACCTTGTTAGCTGCCGACGGGATGACGACTTCCTTGGTCAGCAACTTGACAACGTCAGCAAATGGCTGACCAAAGCCCGGAAACAATCCGAAAATTCGGACGCGATTGGGCCCCTTACGCAGCTGCATCCAGCCGATGACCTTGCGTTCCCACAAGGTCGTGAAGGCGACGCTGAGTATCAGCGTCACCGTGACTATCAGGATCCACACGGTCGAAACCATCGCGGCTTGCAGCTCGGGGGCCAGTCCAGGGAGCAGCGCGCCGATGAGTTTGCCCATGATTGCGCTCAGCCCCGCACTCGAATGGACTGCAGGGCTGGCGCGCGGCGCGTCAGGGCGTCGATGCGATACGGCAGGAACCCGTAACCGGCGGGTTCGACCAGCCGGGTCAGCGCGCCGACCGGCTCGGCGCCGACAGGTTTGTTAGCTGCGGTCGCGCCGATTTTCTGCAATTCGTCGCGAACCTCCTCCGAGCTGTTGTAATCAAACCCGGGCAGATTGAGAAGATTGCCCAGCACGCGCAGGACCTTCCATCCGGGCCGCGCCTCGCCCTGTGGCGGGATCGCGCCCGCCCAGCTCTGCCAGCGACCCTCGAGATTCACAAACGTACCCGAAGATTCCGCAAAGCTGCCCATGGGCAACAACACCTGGGCGACACGCAGCACGTCAGCCGACGCATACGGTGTAATCGCCGCGAGAAATTTCGCGCCGGCCAGCAATTTGAGATCCGCGCCACCCGCGGCGTCCAGCCAGGGCTCGACACCACCCACCAGCAGATAGCCGTCGGACGGTTGGGCCAGCATGGCCGCCGCATTCCGCCCTGGATTGGCAATGGTTTCGCCACCGGCCTTGCGATGTGGCACCGCGCCGGCCAGGTAGGCGCCCGCCGCATTGGCGCCCTCGGCGAGCACACCTAACGATGCGCCGACGACGCCCGCGAGCACTACTGCCAACGCCCGGATCTCCGCGTAGGCGGGATGCCTGATCGCCAATGCGCCGAGCCAGATCGCACAGTTGCTACCGTTGACGAACGCCGAGGCCGCGGCTCGATGCTGCTCATTCACGGTGGCGGCCTTGATGCGCCCGTACAGCCAGGCGGGCAGCTCCGGGGAACCCGGCATGGCCGCAATCACCGCGACCAGATCTTCCGCGAGCCGGGCAAACGAGGACTGCACGTAGCCTGTCACCGGAAACAGGTATTCAAAGGCCGCCGGATTCACAAACGCAACCTTGGCGCCAAGTCGCGTCGCCTTTCTGACCCGGTGCGCAAGCATCGGTAGTTCCATCCGCAGATCCGAGCCGATGATCAGGATGCCGGAGAGCTTTTCAACATCGGCAATCGCCACGCCGAGCGACGGATGCAGCGAGTCCTCGCCGTCGGCACGGAAATCCACCTGCCGCAGGCGATGATCGATGCTGTTAGATCCGAGCGCGCGCGTCAATCGTGCGGCAAGATACTGTTCTTCCACCGTTGCCGACGCGGACACCAGCGTATCGAGGCCCGCCCCTGCCGCCCGCAGCCCGGTCGCGCAACGCGTCAGCGCAGTCTGCCAGTCGACCTTGCGCCACTCGCCGCCCTCGCGGGCCATCGGGCTTGCGAGCCGATCATTCGCATAGATGCCTTCATAGCTGAATCGATCGCGATCCGAAATCCAGGTTTCGTTGATCGCCTCGTTCGATCGCGGCACGACCCGCATCAGGCGCCCGCGCAACACATGCGCATAGATGTTAGATCCAACGCCGTCATGTGGCGCCACCAGCGCGTGCTGGGTCATCTCCCAGGCGCGGGCGCGGAAGCGGAACGGCTTGGAGTTCAGCGCACCGACCGGGCACAGATCGATGATATTTCCGGACAATTCATGATCAACACTGCGCTCAATGAACGTGCCGATCTCCATGTTTTCGCCGCGGCCGGTGGTGCCGAGTTCCTGGATGCCGGCGACATCCTGGCCGAAGCGCACGCAGCGCGTGCAATGAATGCAGCGTGTCATGTCGGTGGAAATCAGCGGGCCGATGTTCTTGTCCTTCACCACGCGCTTGCGTTCCTGGAACCGCGAAATGTCGCGCCCGAAGCCCATCGCCAGGTCCTGCAACTCGCACTCGCCGCCCTGATCGCAAATTGGACAATCGAGCGGATGATTGATCAGCAGGAATTCCATGGTCGCGCGTTGCGCCGCAATGGCGTTGGGCGACTTGGTGAAGATCTTCATGCCCTCGGCGATCGGCGTGGCGCAGGCCGGCAGCGGCTTGGGCGCTTTCTCGACCTCGACCAGGCACATGCGGCAGTTGGCTGCGATCGGCAGCTTGTCGTGATAACAGAAACGCGGTACGTAGGCGTCGCAGGCATCCGTGACATGGATGATCATTGCGCCTTTCTTGCCCTGGCAGGGCTTGCCGTCGACCTCGACGTTGACAACGTCGGACGCGGGAGGCTGTGGTGGAACTACGATTTTTGGATCCGCTGCCATGTGCTAGGCCCTAGGCCGCCGCCTGTGTCCGGCCGTCGACAATGCTGCGGCCGCCGTGCTGGATCATGTACTCGAACTCATGCCGGTAGTGCTTGACGAAACTCTGCACCGGCCAGGCGGCGGCGTCGCCCAGCGCGCAGATCGTATGACCCTCGATTCTGTTAGCCACGTCGACCAGCAGCTGTAAATCGTCCATGCGGCCCTGTCCGGCCAGAATCCGTTTCAGCATCCGGTTGAGCCAGCCTGTGCCTTCGCGACAGGGCGTGCATTGTCCACAGGACTCACTCATGTAGAAACGCGACAGGCGTTCGAGCACACTCACCATGCAGGTAGTCTCATCCATCACGATGACCGCCGCCGAACCGACGGACGAACCGGCGGCGCGCAACGAGTCGAAATCCATGTTGGCGGCCATGATGATCGGTCCGGGAACGACTTTGACCGACGAGCCGCCAGGTATCACGGCCTTCAAACCGCGCCCGCCGCGTACGCCGCCGGCGATCTCGAGCAGGTCCGCAAATGGGATACCTAACGGCAACTCGTAATTACCGGCCTTGTTGACATGACCGGTTACCGAGAAAATCGCCGTGCCGCCGGAATTCGTCACGCCGAGTTTGGCGAACCACTCGGGACCGTTCTGCAGAATCTTGGGCACCGAGGCATAGCTCTGCGTGTTATTGATCGTTGTCGGCGCACCATAAAGGCCGTAGGCGGCCGGGAACGGCGGCTTGAAGCGCGGCTTGCCCTGTTTGCCTTCCAGCGACTCGAGCAGCGCGGTTTCCTCGCCGCAGATGTAGGCGCCCGCACCGACAAACGTGTACAGATCGAAATCGACACCCGAACCGAGGATGTTCTTGCCTAACAAACCGGCCGCATAGGCCTCCTTGACCGCCGCCTCGAAACGCGGCACCGGCTCCGCCAGAAATTCACCGCGGATGTAGTTGTAGCCCACGGTCGCGCCCATCGCGTAACCGCCGATCGCCATGCCTTCGACCAACGAGTGCGGATTGAAACGCAGGATGTCGCGGTCATGACAGGTGCCGGGCTCGCTCTCATCGGAATTGCAGACCGCGTACTTTTGCATCGGCGCATTGCGCGGCATGAAACTCCACTTGGTGCCGGTCGGAAATCCCGCGCCGCCACGGCCGCGAAGGCCGCTCGCCTTCACCGACTCGATCACCGCTTCGCGCGTGACCTTGTCGGTGAGAATTTTCTTCCAGGACTCATAGCCACCACTTTTCCGGTAGCCATCGAGTGTCCAGGGTTTGTCGTCCTGCAGCGGCGCGAACACCACGAGGTTCATCTTGTCACGCCACTTGTCGAGTGCTGCGCTCATGGCTATTTCAGCTCGTCCAGAATCAGATCCACCTTGTCCGTGGTCAGGTGCTCATGAAATACATGGTCAACCATCATCATCGGCGCGCCGGTGCAGGACGCGAGACACTCCTCTTCCTGCTTCAGGAAGATTCGCAAATCCGGCGTGCTCTCGCCGACCTTGACGCCGAGTTTCTTTTCGCAATGCGCGAGGATGGCTTCGCCGCCGTTCAACCAGCAGGAGATGTTGGTGCAGACGCTGACATGGTGGCGCCCGCACTGGCGCGTCTCGAACATCGAATAAAAGCTGGCGACCTCGTAAATCTGGATTGGCGGCAGGCGCAGATACTGCGCAACCGCGTCCATCAGATCGGTGGTCAGAAAACCGTTGTTTTGTTCCTGGGCAAACCGCAGCGCTGACAGACTTGCCGAACGCTGGCGACCCGCCGGGAAGCGCCCGATCCACTGATCGATTTCATGCCGGGTGTGCTCGGTCAGCAGCGCGACCTTGTCGCCGCTGCCCGGCTCGAACCCCTGGCCGTCTGCGGTTTTTACCTGGACGTTACTCACCGGTCGATCTCCCCGAACACGATATCCTGCGTGCCAATCACCGCGACCACATCCGCGAGCATATGGCCCTTGACCATTTCCTCCAGCGACGCGAGATGCGCAAATCCTGGTGCCCGGCACTTCAGGCGGTACGGCTTGTTAGCGCCGTCGGACACGAGGTAGATGCCAAACTCGCCCTTGGGCGCTTCGACCGCGGCGTAGGTCTCGCCGGCGGGCACGGTGTAGCCTTCAGTCATCAGCTTGAAGTGATGAATCAGCGATTCCATGTCGCCTTTCATTTCTTCGCGTCGCGGCGCGCGAACCTTGCTGTCATCCAGCATCACGGGCCCGGGATTGGCTTTCAGCCAGTCGACGCACTGCTTGACGATGCGATTGGACTGGCGCATCTCGGCCACGCGCACCAGGTAGCGGTCGTAGCAATCGCCGTTCACGCCCACGGGAATATCGAATTGCATCCGATCGTAAACTTCGTAAGGTTGCTGCTTGCGCAAATCCCAGGCAATCCCCGATCCACGCAGCATGGGTCCGGTAAATCCCAGTTGCAACGCACGCTCCGGGCTCACCACACCTATGTTGACGGTGCGCTGCTTCCAGATGCGGTTGTCGGTCAACAGGGTCTCGTATTCATCGATCAAGGCCGGAAAGCGCTGCGTGAAGTCGTCAATGAATTCCAGCAGGCCGGCGGCGCGTGCCTCATTGAGACGCGCGGCGTCTTTTTCACTGCGCCAGCGCGACGCCTGGTACCTGGGCATGTCCTTCGGCAGGTCGCGATACACGCCGCCCGGCCGGTAATAGGTGGCGTGCATGCGCGTGCCGGACACAGCCTCGTAGCAGTCCATCAGGTCTTCGCGTTCCTTGAAACACAGCAGGAAGACCGTCATCGCACCGATATCGAGGCCGTGCGCACCCAGCCACATCAGGTGATTCAGGATGCGCGTGACCTCATCGAACATCACGCGGATGTACTGCGCCCTGAGCGGCGCCTGCAATCCTAACAAACGCTCGATGGCCAGCACATAAGCGTGCTCGCTGCACATCATCGAAACGTAGTCAAGGCGGTCCATGTAGCCGATCGACTGGTTGAATACCTTGGACTCGGCGAGTTTCTCGGTCGCACGATGCAGCAGGCCGATGTGCGGATCCGCCTTCTGGATCGTCTCGCCGTCCATTTCCAGCACCAGGCGCAGTACGCCATGCGCTGCCGGGTGCTGTGGACCGAAGTTCAAGGTGAAATTACGAATCTCAGCCAAGTTTGCCGTCTCCCGGCACTGCGCGATTGACGGCCGGGCGGCTCAGCGCCGGATCATAGCGATGGTCGTCACGGATAGTCTTGGGCACGAGCACGCGCGGCTCGATCGTGACAGGCTCGTACACCACGCGACCCTGCGTCGCGTCGTAACGCACTTCGACATTGCCGATCAGCGGAAAATCCTTGCGAAACGGATGACCGATGAAGCCGTAATCGGTGAGAATGCGGCGCAGATCGACATGCCCGCGAAACAGGATGCCATAGAGATCGAAGGCTTCGCGTTCAAACCAGTTCGCCGACGCCCAGATGCCGGTCACGGAGTCGACGATCGGATCTTCATTGTCTTCGCCATACACACGCAGCCGCAGGCGCTCGTTATGCGTAACCGATAACAACTGATAGGCGACTGCAAAGCGCGCCCGATGGCCGCCCCAGGGCGCCTCGCCATGACCGCTGCCTGCCGGACCGCGGGCCGCGCCACGACTGAATCCCGAACGCGTCGCCGACTCGGTCTGCCACTCGCTGCCGCCGTACTCGAGATAGTCGACGCCGGCAATATCGATCAGCATCTCGAAGCGCAGCGACGGATCGTCGCGCAACACCGCAGCCACAGCTAACATATTTGCCGCGGCAACCTCGTAACAGATCTCATCGTTGAGGGCCGGCAATCGCGTAACGCGATCGCCCAGCGCCGTCTGCACTTTCGCGGCCAGGCGCTCGATCCTGGCGATACCGCTCAAGCTGACGCTCACGCCGCGGCTCCGGCCAGCGGCCGCTTCGACATCGCGCCACCGGCAATGGTGCTGGTGCGGGCGATCTTCTTCTGCAATTGAATGATACCGTACAGCAAGGCCTCGGCTGTGGGTGGGCAGCCGGGCACGTAGACATCGACCGGCACGATGCGATCGCAACCGCGCACCACGGCATAGGAATAGTGATAGTAGCCGCCACCATTGGCGCAGGAACCCATTGAGATGACCCAGCGCGGCTCGGCCATCTGGTCATAGACTTTGCGCAATGCCGGGGCCATCTTGTTGACCAGCGTCCCGGCGACGATCATCACATCCGACTGCCGTGGGCTGGGGCGAAACACCACGCCGAAGCGATCGAGGTCGTAGCGCGACGCGCCTGCATGCATCATTTCGATCGCGCAACAAGCCAGACCGAAAGTCATAGGCCACAAGGACCCGGTACGCGCCCAATTGACGAGACTATCGACGCCGGTGGTGACAAACCCGCGTTGTGCAAACCCTTCTTCGTCTAGTCCCACTCGAGCGCTCCCTTTTTCCACTCGTATATGAAGCCCACGACCAGAATGAGCAGGAACAGACCCATGGCAATCAGGCCCGGAGCGCCTATGTCCCGGATGGCCACCGCCCAGGGAAACAGGAAGGCAATTTCAAGGTCGAAGATGATAAAGAGGATGGCCACCAGGTAATACCTGATGTCGAACTTCATGCGGCTGTCTTCAAAGGCCTCAAAACCGCATTCATAGGCGGATTTTTTCTCCGCGTCCTCGGGTTGACGTGTGAAATAGCCGCCGATGGCCGTGCCCAGCAGCATCAGGACGACGGCAAGCCCGGTCGCAATGCCCAGGAAAATCAGGACCGGAAGATAATTTGTTAGCATCGAACCGCCATTCACCGCGCGACCGCGCCGAACGGGGCGCAATTCTAGCAGCGCAGCATGAAGCTGTGAAACCTAGATTTGGTGCCGACGGGGAGATTCGAACTCCCACACCTTGCGGCGCTAGCCCCTCAAGCTAGTGTGTCTACCAATTCCACCACGTCGGCGAAAAATCTGATCCTGGCCAAGCCGTTATTTTTTTTCCGGAGCCGCCGGCGTTGTCGCTGCGGCCGGCGCGGGTGACGTCACCGGGGGCAAGGCCGGCACCGTCGATGACGGCACGGTGGCGGGAAGCGTGGTCGCTGGGACTTCCAGCAGCGGCTTGGGCGCTGCAATTTCCTGCTTGCCGGTATAGGCCAGCACCAGGCTGTTGATCATGAAGATTATCGCGGCGATCGCGGTAGCCCGGGACAAGCCGGTCGTCGCACCACGCGCGCCGAAGACCGTGCCTGACGCGCCCGCGCCAAAACCAGCGCCCGCATCTGCGCCACGGCCTCGTTGCAGTAACACCAGCGCGATGATGATCACCGCACTGAACAACTGCACGCCTGTTAGAAAAATTCGCAACATAGTTTGCTACCCAGTCCAGTCTTGATCGCGTCAACCGTCCGCGGCCGCCACAATCGCTAAAAACTCATCCGCCTTCAGAGACGCTCCGCCGATCAAGCCGCCATCAACATCCGGCTTGGCAAAAAGCTCCGCGGCATTCCCAGCCTTGACACTACCGCCATACAGGATGCGCGTCAGACCCGCAATTTTAGCATCGTGGCCCGCCAGCCGCCCCCGAATGAACCGGTGGACCTCCTGCGCCTGGTCCGGGCTTGCCGTCCTGCCGGTGCCAATGGCCCAGACAGGTTCATAGGCAATCACGGCAACCGCAAAGCTGGACACTCCGCTCAATGCCATTACCGCGTCCAACTGGCGTGCGACCACGGCCTCCGTCTGGCCTGCTTCGCGTTCAGCCAGCAGCTCGCCAACGCACAAGATCGGGGTCAAGCCCGCTGCCATGGCGGCGGCGTACTTGCGAGCGACCAGAGCGTCCGATTCGCCAAACAGGCTGCGACGCTCGGAATGGCCGACGATCACATGACTGCAGCCCACATCCTTGAGCATGCGGGCCGCGATTTCGCCGGTAAATGCGCCCGGCGCTTCTGCGCAGACTGTTTGAGCGCCGAGCCGTGCGCGGCTGCCCTCGATGGCGCGGCCCACATCCGTCAAATACAGCGCGGGCGGGCAAATGACGCACTCACTGGCGCCACGATCCTTGAGACCCGCCAATATCGCCTCGATAAGGCGCGCGTTCTCGGCACGCGATCCGTGCATTTTCCAGTTGCCGGCAACAATCGGTTGGCGCATGGGCTGGACCTTACCCGCAGGGGGCATGAAAAAGGGGCGCGATCATAGCGGCGCGGCTGGCGCCGGGCAACCAAAGACGGCGAGGTCTGGAACTCAGGCGACGGCTAGACGGACTACGTCCGCCAGTTCGTTGGCGCAGGCAGCCGTGGTCGGCCTGTCCCGCCCTTCGACCATCACCCGGATCACAGGCTCGGTGCCGGAGGCGCGCAGCACCACGCGGCCTGCGCCCGCCAGCCGCCGTTCAATCGCGGCCACCGCGTCCCGCACTTTGGCATTGGTTGACGGGTCGAAACGCTGTGCGACGCGCACATTGATCATCACCTGCGGCATCTTGCTCATGCCGGCCGCGAGCTCCTGCAGCGTGGCGCCGGTCTCGCGCATTACCGCCAGCACCTGCAGCGCCGCCACCATGGCATCGCCAGTCGTGGCCTTGTCGAGGCACAACAGATGGCCAGACGTCTCGCCACCTAACACGCCACCGGTTTCCTTGAGCATGGCCAGAACATGCCGATCACCAACCTGGGCACGCTGAAACTCGATGCCCAGCGCCCGCAGTCCGAGCTCCAGTCCCAGATTGCTCATCAACGTGCCGACCACGGGACCGCGGAGTTGTTGCGCCGCGGCGCGCGCCCGCGCGATGATGTAAATGAGCTGATCGCCGTCGACGGCCGCGCCGCTGTGATCGACCATGACCAAACGGTCGCCATCGCCATCCAGCGCGATGCCAGCGTGAGCCTTGACGCCCGGCACCATCATTTCCAGCAGCTTGGTATCGGTGGAGCCACAACCCTCGTTGATATTACGGCCGTTAGGTGAGCAGCCAATCGGGATGACCTGTGCGCCCAGATCTCCGAGGATGCGCGGCGCCACCTTGTAGCCGGCGCCGTTCGCGCAATCGATGGCCAGTGTCATGCCCTCGAGTGTCATGCCGGCCGGCAAGGAGCCGGCGCAGAATTGCTGGTAATAAGTGCGGGACTTGTCGACGCGGCGCGCACTGCCCAGGTTTTCCGAGGTGCGCGTAATTGCGCCCTTGGCCAGTTCCGCTTCGATGGCTTCCTCGAGTTCATCCGACAACTTGCCGCCATGGCGGTCGAAAAACTTGATGCCGTTGTCCATGTACTTGTTGTGCGAGGCGCTGATGACGACGCCAAAATCACATTCAAACTTGCAAGTCAGGTAGGCAATGCCGGGTGTCGGCAGCGGCCCGATCAACATGACATTGACGCCCGAGGCCACGAAGCCCGCCTCCAACGCCGCCTCGAACAGGTAGCCGGATACACGAGTGTCCTTGCCAATCAAAACCGATCCGCCGCCAGGCGCGAGAACGCGCGCGGCAGCGCTTGCCAGGGTGAGCGCGAAATCAGCGGTCATCGGATGTTCTCCGACCCGGCCACGAACTCCATCGGTTCCAAAATACTTGCGCGCCATAAAATTAGGTCCCCTGCTCAACCTGGCGTAGTACGTTCAATACGTCCACTGTTTCCTGCACATCATGGGCGCGCACGATCGTCGCCCCAGCCTGAATCGCAAGCATGGCTAACGCCAGGCTACCGGCGAGGCGCTGCCCCATGGCGCGGCCCGTTAGCAGGCCGACCAGCGACTTGCGCGACAGACCGACCAGCACCGGCGCGCCCATTTGCACAATCTGCGGCAAGCCCCGCAGCAACGAAAGATTATGCACCGCGGTCTTGCCGAAGCCGAATCCAGGATCGACGATCAGCCGATCTGCAGCAATGCCAGCGGCACGGCAAGCCTGCAGGCGTTCAGCCAAAAACGCCTTGACCTCCGTCACGACATCCGCATATGCCGGATCGCGTTGCATGTTCTGAGGTTCGCCCTGCGCATGCATCACGCAGGCCGCAAGCCGGGTCGCTGCCAGCGCCGCCAGCGCTCCTGGACGGCGGAAGCCGCGCACGTCGTTGATCAAGCCCGCCCCGGCATCGGCCGCCAGCCGCATCAGTTCCGGAGAGCTCGTGTCGACTGACACCAGCACATCCTGCCTGGCGAGGCCCTCCACCACCGGCAGCACGCGCGCGATCTCCTCATCGACGGGAATGGGTTGCGCGCCGGGCCGGGTCGATTCGCCGCCGACGTCGACAATCGCGGCACCCTCTGCCTGCATGGCCAGGCCTGCATCAATCGCCGCTAACACGCTGGTATAACGCCCGCCGTCGGAGAATGAATCCGGCGTGACATTCAGGATGCCCATGACCACCGGCTGGCCAAGGTCCAGCCGCCGGTCGCCGCAAGCTAACAGGCAGTCCAAGTTAACCGCCGGCTACTCCTCAGCTGGCACTGTCCGGGGCAGGTGTACCGACACCACCCGGCCCTGCATCGGGCGACGGCCTGAACCCGCCCTTGGTGCCGATGCTGTCGTCCCAGTCTGCGGGCGGGCTCGGCGGGCGGCCTTCCATGATTTCCTTGATCTGGCCCTCATCGATGGTCTCGTATTTGATCAAGGCCTGCGCCATCGCATCCAGCTTGTCCCGATGCTCAGTCAGTATGGTCTTGGCACGCTGATAGGCCAAATCGATCACCCGGCGCACCTCGATGTCGATGACGTGAGCGGTCTCATCCGAGACTTGCTTGTTCTGCGTCACCGAACGTCCGAGGAACACCTCGCCGCTTTCCTCAAGATACGTCAATGGGCCCAGCCGGTCTGACAGACCCCACTTGGTTACCATGTTGCGGGCCAGCGTGGTGGCGCGCTCGATGTCATTGGACGCACCGGTGGTAACTGCGTCCTTGCCAAAGGCCAGCTCCTCGGCGATGCGGCCCCCGAACAGGCTGGAAATCTGCGACTCGAGCCGCTGGCGGCTGTAGCTGTAACGATCTTCTTCCGGCAGGAAAAACGTCACGCCCAAGGCGCGGCCGCGCGGGATGATAGTGACCTTGTATACCGGATCATGCTCCGGCAGATTGACGCCGACAATCGCATGCCCTGCTTCGTGATAAGCGGTGTTGAGCTTTTCCTTTTCACTCATGACCATGGAGCGACGCTCCGTGCCCATCATGATTTTGTCCTTGGCTTTTTCCAGCTCTTCCATGTTGACAGTGCGTTTGTTAGCACGCGCGGCAAACAGCGCCGCTTCGTTGACGAGGTTTGCAAGATCCGCGCCCGAGAACCCGGGCGTGCCGCGCGCGATCAGCGCCGGCTTGACGTCATCGCCCAACGGCACCTTGCGCATGTGTACTCGTAGTATCTGCTCGCGGCCACGGACATCTGGCAGCGGCACGACGACCTGGCGGTCGAAGCGGCCGGGGCGCAGTAACGCCGGGTCGAGAACATCCGGACGGTTGGTCGCGGCAATTACGATGATGCCTTCGTTGCCTTCGAAGCCGTCCATTTCCACCAGCAGCTGGTTGAGCGTCTGTTCGCGCTCGTCGTGGCCGCCGCCAAGTCCGGCTCCACGATGGCGCCCGACCGCGTCGATTTCGTCGATGAAGATGATGCACGGCGCATGTTTCTTGGCCTGTTCGAACATGTCGCGCACCCGTGAAGCGCCCACGCCAACGAACATTTCGACGAAATCGGAACCTGAAATCGTGAAGAACGGCACCTTGGCCTCGCCGGCGATGGCGCGAGCCAGCAGCGTCTTGCCGGTGCCGGGCGAGCCGACCATCAGCACGCCTTTAGGGATCTTGCCGCCCAGCTTCTGGAACTTGCCCGGGTCCTTGAGGAAGTCGACGATTTCGCCCACTTCCTGCTTGGCTTCATCCACGCCCGCGACATCCGCAAAGGTGACGTTGACCTGGTCCTCACCTAACAGCCGCGCGCGGCTCTTGCCGAATGACATGGCGCCACGGCCATTGCCGCCGCCCTGCATCTGCCGCAGCATGTAAAAGAACAGGAACAGCACCAGCGCCACGGGCGCGAGCTGCAACAGGATTTGATAGATCAGTGGCGTTTCCGGCGGCGGTTCGGACTTGATGCGCACGTGGGACTTGTCGAGCATGCCAATCAGGGCCGTGTAGTCGGTTTCCGGGTTGTGGACCTTGAGCTTGCTCTGGTTCTTGTCGAGGGCGTAAATCATGTTGCCCTGCAAGGTCACTTCGCTGATACCGCCGCCGCGGACCTTGAAGAGAAAATCGGAATACGCGAGTTCGGCGGGTTTCGTGCCACCCGACATGAAATTGCTGAAAACGAGCAATAAAGCCACCAGGACTACAGCCCCGATGGCGAAATTTTTGAATGAATCGTTCATGTATTCCTCGTTGGATCGACCCTACACCATTCAGTTCCCATCGGCTATGCGATAGGTTTCGGCGGCGCGCGATCCAGAGTCGCGACGCCTGTCCTTGCCTGGAACGTATAACTCAGGTCTACGGCCTCGGTTATAGGTCTTAATAGGGGCGCCACCCCCCGGGTTCAAGACCTGGGCATTTTACCGACTATGCCAAAATCAACGGATGGACCTGAACGAACGACAGCGAAAATTCCTGCGCGGTCTCGCGCACGCACTGAACCCGGTGGTTTGGATTGGCACTGCAGGCCTCAGCGATGCGGTGGTGCGGGAGACGCAGAACGCGCTGGAGTCGCACGAGCTCATCAAGGTCAAGGCGCGCGGCTCCGAGCGCGGCGCGCGCGATGACATGCTGGCGCAACTGGCCGCGCGCAGTGACAGCGTACTGGTGCATCGTATCGGTCATGTGGGCGTGCTGTACCGCCAGCATCCGAAGCTGCCCAGGATTGTCATTCCAGACTGACGCGCGTTATTCGTAGCGGACTTTGACGACTTCGAAGCTGCGCACACCACCGGGCGCGGTCACGGCCACCTCATCGCCGACACTCTTGCCGACCAGGGCGCGCGCGATGGGCGACGTGATTGCGATGCGGCCGGCCTTGATATCAGCCTCGTCCTCGCCAACCAGCTGGTAAACGACTTTCGTCCCGTCGTCAAGGTTCTCGATCTCGACCGTGGCACCGAAGATCACCTTGCCAGTGTTAGGTATCGCCGTGACGTCAATGATCTCGCAATTGCCGAGCTTGCCCTCGATTTCACCAATGCGGCCTTCGATAAACCCCTGTTGTTCGCGTGCGGCATGGTATTCGGCGTTTTCGGACAAATCGCCATGACTACGCGCCTCGGCGATCGCCTTGATGACCGCCGGCCGTGACTCGCTCTTGAGCTTCTTGAGCTCCGCGCGCAACTGCCCGGCGCCGCGCAATGTCATCGGGCTTCGCTTCATGCGAGCAGCTCCCGGTGCAGGTCCTGAAGTTTGTTAGGTTCGACATGTTCGATCTGGTCGATCGCCGCGCAGGTGGCAAATGCACCCGCCATGGTCGTGTAATAGGTCACGCGTCGCTGCACTGCTTCGCGCCGGATGGCATTGGATTCGCGCACCGCCTGACGGCCTTCTGTGGTATTGATGATCAGATCGATTTCATCGTTCTTGATCATGTCCACGATATGCGGGCGCCCTTCACGGACTTTGTTGACGCGCCGGCAGGCGAGGCCCGCTTCATTGATGGCTTTGGCCGTGCCGTCGGTCGCAATCAGCTCAAATCCCAGCGTCAACAATCGGCGTGCCAGCTCGACGGCGCCGGGTTTGTCGCGTTCCTTCACGCTGATCAGGCAAACGCCGCTGGTCGGCAGGCTGACGCCCGAAGCCGCCTGCGCCTTGGCATAGGCCTCCCCGAACGTGCGGCCGGTGCCCATGACCTCGCCGGTGGACTTCATTTCCGGCCCCAGAATCGGGTCGGCCTCCGGGAATTTCACGAACGGAAACACCGCTTCCTTGACTGAGAAGTAAGGCGGGACTCGCTCGCGCAGCGCGCCCTGCTTCGCCAGCGTCTTGCCTGCCATGACACGGGCGCCGATCTTGGCCAGCTGATAGCCGGTCGCCTTGGAGACAAACGGCGCGGTGCGCGAAGCCCTGGGATTGACCTCCAGCACATAGATGCGGCCGCCCTGGATCGCGAACTGGACATTCATCAGGCCGATGACGTTGAGACCTAACGCGAGCTGCCGCGTCTGGACGCGCAGCTGGTCCTGGATTTCCTTGCTCAGGGAATTAGGCGGCAACGAACAACTGGAGTCGCCCGAATGCACCCCGGCCTGCTCGACATGCTCCATGATACCGCCGATCAACACGTCGTTGCCGTCGCAACAGGCGTCGACATCCACCTCAATGGCGTCGTCGAGAAACCGATCCAGCAGCACCGGGCTGTCATTGCTGACTTTGACGGCATCCGTCATGTAGGCCTTGAGGTCATCGCTATTGAAGACCACTTCCATGGCCCGGCCACCTAACACATAGGACGGCCGCACCACCAGTGGAAAGCCCACCTGCTGGGCGAGTTTCAGCGCCTGCGCCTCCGTGCGCGCGGTGGCGTTAGCCGGCTGCAGCAGCTTCAATTCCGTGACCAGTTTCTGAAAGCGCTCGCGATCTTCGGCGATGTCGATCGATTCGGGGCTGGTGCCAATAATGGGCGCGCCAGCCCTTTCCAGCGCGCGACTCAACTTGAGTGGCGTCTGGCCGCCGTACTGGACAATGACGCCCTTGGGTTTTTCCTTGTCGATGATCTCGATGACATCCTCGAGAGTCAGCGGCTCGAAGTAAAGTCGATCGGAAATGTCGTAGTCGGTGGAAACGGTTTCCGGATTGCAATTGACCATGATGGTCTCAAATCCATCTTCGCGCAGGGCCAGCGCAGCATGCACACAGCAATAGTCAAACTCAATTCCCTGACCGATTCTGTTAGGCCCGCCACCCAGCACCATGATCTTGGGCTTCCTGGTCGGCGCCGCTTCGCATTCCTCGTCGTAGGTGGAATACATGTAGGCGGTGGTGGTCGCGAATTCGGCCGCGCAGGTGTCGACACGCTTGTAGACCGGTCGAATCCCCTGGTCGTGACGTTTCTGGCGCACCATGTCCTCGGTGATGCCGGCGAGCCGCGCGAGGCGCATATCTGAAAAACCCTGGCGCTTCAGCGCGCGCAGGCTGTCACCGTAAAGGGCCGTTTCCTTGTCGGCCATGACCCTGGCTTCGGAATGCAGCAGGTCCTCGATCTGCGCCAGAAACCAAGGGTCGATTCTGGTCAACTCGTAGATGTGCTGCTGGGTCCAGCCGGCGCGAAATGCATCCGCAACGTACAGCAACCTGTTAGGACCCGGCGAGCGCAGTTCGTAGGTCAGGCGCTCGGTGTCTTCATCGGTGAGCGGCTGTTTCGGCTTGCGGACGACGATCTCGGTAAGCCCGTCGAGACCCGTCTCGAGGCTGCGCAACGCCTTCTGCAGCGACTCCTGAAAACAACGGCCAATGGCCATCGCCTCACCAACCGACTTCATCTGCGTGGTCAGGCGGGAATTGGCCGCCGGAAATTTCTCGAACGTAAAGCGCGGGATCTTGGTGACGACATAGTCGATTGCCGGCTCGAACGACGCCGGCGTCTGGCCGCCGGTAATGTCGTTGCGCAATTCATCCAGCGTATAGCCAACCGCCAGCTTCGCAGCAATCCTGGCGATCGGGAAGCCGGTGGCCTTCGAGGCCAGAGCCGAGGAGCGCGACACGCGCGGGTTCATTTCAATGACCAGCACGCGACCGTCCACGGGATTCACCGCGAATTGCACATTCGAACCGCCGGTATCGACGCCGATCTTGCGCAGCACCGCGATCGACGCGTCGCGCAACCGCTGGTATTCCCTGTCGGTCAGCGTTTGCGCCGGCGCGACCGTGATCGAATCACCGGTATGCACGCCCATCGGATCGAGATTCTCGATCGCGCAGACGATAATGCAGTTGTCGGCGCGGTCGCGCACCACCTCCATTTCGAATTCTTTCCAGCCTAACACCGACTCCTCGACCAGCACTTCGGAAGTCGGCGAGACATCCAGCCCGCGGGTGACAATGGCTTCAAATTCTTCGCGGTTATAGGCGATGCCGCCACCGGAACCACCGAGCGTGAACGACGGACGGATGACACAGGGATAGCCGACGTCGGTCTGCAGCACCAGCGCCTGATCGAGGCTGCGGGCGATCGACGCCCTGGGGCACTCGAGGCCGATTTCGCGCATTGCAATGCGGAACAGTTCACGGTCTTCCGCCATGTCGATGGCTTCGCGCGACGCGCCGATCATTTCGACCTTGAACTTTGCTAACACGCCCTCGCGCACCAGGTCGAGCGCGGTGTTGAGCGCGGTCTGCCCTCCCATGGTTGGCAGCAACGCATCGGGGCGCTCTGTCTCGATGATGCGCGCGATCGTGCGCCAGTTAATGGGCTCGATGTAGATGGCATCGGCCATTTCCGGGTCGGTCATGATCGTCGCGGGATTCGAGTTGACCAGGATGACGCGATAGCCTTCCTCGCGCAGCGCCTTGCAGGCCTGCGCGCCGGAATAATCGAATTCGCAGGCCTGGCCGATGATGATCGGCCCCGCGCCGATGATCAGGATGCTGTTGATGTCGGTGCGCTTGCCCATGCTAGCGCCCGGCGCCCGAGGTGAGGCGCTTCAGCTGGTTGGCAAGACGGCGCACCATGAGCTGGGTAAAGCTCTCAAACAGCGCCTTGAGATCATGCGGCCCGGGACTGGCCTCGGGGTGCCCCTGGAAACTGAAGACCGGCTTGTCGGTGCGCCGAACGCCCTGCAGCGTGCCGTCGAACAGCGAACGGTGCGTCGGCTTGAGATTGGCCGGCAGGCTGCTTTCGTCAACCGCGAAACCATGATTCTGCGAGGTGATCAGCACTCGACCGGTTTCCAGATCCTGCACCGGATGATTGGCGCCATGATGGCCGAATTTCATCTTGACGGTTTTTGCGCCACTCGCCAGAGCTAACAACTGGTGGCCGAGACAGATGCCGAACACCGGTATATTGGTCGCAATCAGTTCGCGAATTGCATTGATCGCGTAGTCGCAGGGTTCGGGGTCGCCCGGGCCGTTACTGAGAAAAATACCGTCTGGTTGCAACGCCATCACCTCGGCGGCCGCGGTCTTGGCGGGCACCACGGTCATCCGGCCGCCCTGGTCAGCTAACAGGCGCAGGATGTTGCGCTTGATGCCAAAATCGTAAGCCACGATGTGCATGCGCTGATGGGCACGGATTGGCGGACGCAACGGTGCATCGAAAGTGGAACCGTCGTTCCACTGGTAGATACGCGGCGTGGTGACAATCTGCGCGAGATCCATGCCCTTGAGGCCGGCAAAGGCGCGCGCGGCACGTATCGTCGCTTCGCTATCGATACTGAGGCCGGCGGCGACGCATCCGGCCTGCGCGCCCTTTTCCCGCAGCATGCGGGTCAGCTTGCGCGTATCGATGCCGGCAATCGCTACTGTGCCGCAACGCTGCAGAAAAGCGGGCAGCGTTTCCGCCATGCGCCAGTTGCTGGCCTGCAGCGGCAAATCGCGAATGATCAAACCCGCGGCAAAAATTTCCGACGCCTCCATATCCTCGGCGTTGGCACCGGTGTTGCCGATATGTGGGTAGGTCAGCGTGACCAACTGTCGTGAGTAGGATGGGTCGGTGAGAATTTCCTGATAGCCGGTCATCGCGGTGTTGAATACCACTTCGCCGACGCTTTGCCCGATGGCGCCCATTGATTGGCCGCGAAAAACCGTGCCGTCCGCTAACGCCAGCACCGCAGGTACACTCACGCGCTTCATCCCCTTCAGCCGGCGCCAAGCTGCGCCCGCCGCAAAATTGTTCCAGCTCTCCGTGGTTAGCGGGCAGGTTTTCAGGCCGCGCATGTGCAAAGCGGGAGGGGTTCTTGCGACCCCCTCCCGCCCTGCGTGGACTAACCCGCGGATACGGATTAGGCCGAAATTTTACGATTTAGCGGGGTCCCCGTCCATGTAAAACCGGCCTCTTTTGCGGACAATTTCGCGAGAAAAACCGTGCGTTTTTCAGCACAGAATCTCCTAAGTCCTTGTTTATAAACCAAGTACTTCGCGCATCGTGTAGCGGCCCGGAGGCCGTCCGGCCAGCCAGGCAGCCGCCCGGAGCGCTCCGCGGGCAAATATGGCCCGGTCAGTCGCCTGGTGGCGCAGCACCAGCCGCTCGCCTGGCCCGGCAAAGATCACGTCATGATCGCCGACGATATCGCCGCCGCGCACCACGGCAAAACCAATTTCGCTGTGCTTTCGCGGTGCGATCCCATCACGGGAATGTCCACGTACGGCCTCGAAATCCTGGTCGCGACCGCGCGCCGCCGCACGGCCCAGCGCCAGCGCAGTACCGGAAGGCGCGTCCTGCTTGTGGCGGTGGTGCGCTTCAATTATCTCGATGTCGTACCCCGGCAGACTCCGTGCCGCCTGTTGCACCAGTTCCACCAGCAAGCTAACACCGACCGAGGTGTTCGCGGTCTGCAGCACCGCGATCGAGCGGGCGGCCCCGGCGACCTCAGCATCAAAACCGTCAGCCTGGCCGGTGGTGCCCATGACGCAGGCGACGCCGGCTGCAACACAATCTGCCAGCAGTTCGCTACTGGCATGCGCCGCAGAAAAATCGACGGCAATATCGGCCTCGCGCAGTGCCGCCGCGCGATCGGCCCGGATCATTATCTTGTTAGGCGCGATTCCGGCCAGCTGGCCGGAATCGGCGCCGATGACATTGCAGCCAGCCTGATCGACGGCGACCGCCAGGGTCAGCGCCGGAAACTCGGCAAGATTGACGACCAGCGAGCGGCCCATGCGCCCTCCGGCACCAACAATTGCGAGACGATGTCCCATGCGGCCCTGCTCCGGAGCGAGTGTTAGGTCAGTCAACTGGTGAAAAATCGCCTGACGCCGTCGAAGAAACTCTGCTCACGAGGCGAGTGCTTGCTGCCATCGCGTTTCAGAGACTCTTCAAACGTGCGTAGCAGCTCGCGCTGCTCAGTCGACAGGCTCACCGGTGTTTCTACCACAACACGGCAAAACAGATCACCCCGGCCACTGGAACGTACCGGTTTGACGCCTTTGTCCCGCAGCCGGAACACACGGCCCGATTGCGACTCGGCTGGAATCTTCAGCACCACCTGGCCGTCCAGAGTCGGCACCTCTACGGTCCCGCCGAGTACGGCGGTCGCGAAAGAAATGGGTACTTCGCAGGAAAGGTGCTCGCCATCGCGCTCAAAAATCGCGTGCTCCTTGACGCTGACTTCGACATACAGGTCGCCCGGGGGGCCGCCGTTGCGGCCAGCCTCACCCTCGCCAGCCAGGCGAATGCGATCACCGGTATCCACGCCTGCAGGAATCTTCACCGACAGCTTCTTGGAACGGCGCACGCGGCCCTGTCCAAGACAGGTGTCACAGGGGTTCTTGACGATCTTGCCGCTGCCGCGACAGCGCGGGCAGGTTTGCTGCAGTTGGAAAAAACCCTGACTGACACGCACCTGGCCATTGCCACCGCAGGTGTCGCAGGTCACGGGTGAGTGGCCGCGCGCGGCGCCGCTGCCATGGCAGGTCTCGCACTCGATCAGCTTGGGAATGTCGATTTCGGCTTGATAACCAAACACCGCTGCATGCAGGTCGAGCGGCATTTCATAGCGCAGGTCCGCGCCGCGGAAAGCCTGGTTGCCGCCCGTACCGCGCCGACGGCCGCCGCCGAAAATATCTCCGAACACATCGCCAAAAATTTCATTGAAATCCTGGCCGCCGGCAAAACCGGCCCCGCCACCCTGGCCACTGCCGCCGTGGCGCGCCGCTTCGACGCCCGCATGACCGTGCTGGTCGTAGACCGCACGCTGCTCGGCATCGGAGAGCACATCGTGCGCCTCCTTGGCTTCCTTGAATTTCTCTTCGGCGTCTTTGTCGCCCGGATTGCGGTCCGGGTGAAATTTCATGGCCAGCCGGCGATAGGCCTTCTTCAGCTCGTCAGCTGAGGCCGTCTTTGGAAGCCCGAGAACCTTGTAATAGTCGCGTTTTGCCATTCGAGGCACGGTCGCTAGGGTGCGCGCTTATCCTTGTCTTTCACTTCCTCGAATTCGGCATCGACCACATTGTCATCGCGGTGCTTGTTGCTGCCCGAATCGCCGCTGCCGGAATCGCCTCCGTCGGCGCTCGGACCGCCACCCGCGCCGTCGGCGCCAGCCGCGCCCGCGCCAGCCTGATAGGCCTGCTGCACAATCGCGGCAGAGGCCTGCGTCAGCGCTTCGAGCTTCTTCTGGATCTTGTCCTTGTCATCGTCCTTGGCAACGGTCTTCAACTCACCTAACGCCGACTCGACCTTGGCGCGATCCTCGCCCGAAACCTTGTCGCCCAAATCAGCCAGGGACTTCTCGACCTGGTGGATGGCCGCATCCGCCTGGTTGCGCGTCTCGGTCAGCTCACGGAATTTGCGGTCTTCCTCGGCATGGGCCTCTGCATCACGCACCATGCGCTTGATCTCTTCCTCATTGAGGCCGGAGTTGGCCTTGATGATGATCTTCTGTTCCTTGCCCGTCGCCTTGTCCTTGGCCGACACATGCAGGATGCCGTTCGCGTCGATATCGAAGGTGACTTCGATCTGCGGCGTACCGCGCGCCGCCGCCGGAATGTCCGTCAGGTCGAACTTGCCGAGCGACTTGTTGTCCTGCGCGCGCTGGCGCTCGCCCTGCAGCACATGCACGGTGACAGCGGTCTGGTTATCTGCCGCGGTGGAATAGGTCTTGGTCGCCTTGGTTGGAATCGTAGTGTTCTTCTCGATCACCTTGTCGACGATGCTGCCGAGCGTTTCGATACCCAGCGACAGCGGCGTAACATCCAGCAACAGCACATCCTTGACGTCGCCGGCGAGCACGCCACCCTGGATCGCGGCGCCCACGGCCACCGCTTCATCCGGATTGACGTCCTTGCGTGGCTCCTGGCCGAAGAAATCCTTGACGTACTTCTGCACCAGCGGCATGCGCGTCTGGCCGCCGACCAGGATCACTTCAGAGATATCTGTGTTAGATACGCCCGCATCCTTGAGCGCGACGCGACAGGGTTCGATCGTCCGGCGCACCAGGTCATCGACCAGCGATTCGAGCTTGGCGCGCGTTAGCTTGAGCGCGAGATGCTTCGGCCCGGACGCGTCCATGGTGACGTACGGCAGGTTGATATCGGTCTGCTGCGACGATGACAGCTCGATCTTCGCCTTCTCGGCAGCTTCCTTCAGTCGCTGCATCGCCAGCGGGTCCTTGCGCACATCGACGCCGGACTGCTTGAGGAATTCTTCCGCGATGAAATGGATGATCTTGAGGTCGAAGTCCTCGCCGCCGAGGAAAGTGTCGCCGTTGGTGGAGAGCACTTCGAACTGGCGCTCGCCATCGACGTTGGCGATTTCGATGACCGACACGTCGAAGGTGCCGCCGCCCAGGTCGTAAACAGCAATCTTGCGATCGCCGCCGGCCTTGTCCAAACCGTAAGCTAACGCGGCCGCCGTCGGCTCATTGATGATTCGGCGCACGTTGAGACCGGCGATGCGGCCGGCGTCCTTGGTCGCCTGGCGCTGTGAATCGTTGAAATACGCAGGTACCGTAATGACAGCCTCGGTGACCGGTTCGCCGAGAAAATCCTCAGCGGTTTTTTTCATTTTCATCAGCACGCGCGCGGAAATTTCCGGCGGCGCCATCTGCTTGCCAGAGACGTCGACCCAGGCATCGCCGTTGTCGGCCTTGACGATCTTGTACGGCACCATGTCGATGTCTTTCTGCACGATCTGCTCGTCGAAGCGGCGACCGATCAGGCGCTTGACGGCATACAGCGTGTTATGCGGATTGGTGACCGCCTGGCGCTTGGCAGACTGGCCGACGATGACTTCATCGTCCTTGGTAAAAGCGACGATCGAGGGCGTGGTGCGATCACCTTCGCTGTTTTCGATGACGCGCGGTTTCCCGCCTTCCATGATGGCGACGCAGGAATTGGTCGTGCCGAGGTCAATACCGATAATTTTTGCCATAACAACTCACTCCGCTGGAAATCTCTTGGCAAAACAATTGGTTCGGCTTGCCAAAAATCAAGGTGTCGATGGGGTTGAAAAACTCAGGTTTTTGGGTCTGCCGGTGCTTTCGTCACGATGACCCGCGCCGGCCGCAACAGCCGTCCGTTCAAGGTATAGCCCCGCTGCACGACCGCGAGCACCGAATTCGGCTCGGCCGTGGTCGATTCCTGCGCCATGATAGCCTCGTGCTGGTGTGCGTCGAAGGGCTGGCCGACTGGATCCAGATCGGTAACACCGGCCTTCTCCAACGCTTTTGTTAGCAGGCGCAGGGTCGCCTTCTGGCCATCCCTGAGCGCCGCGGCATCCGCCATGTCGGCGCTTGCCACGCCCAGGTCCAGGCCGTCCTTGACCGGCAATATCTCGCCGAGGAACTTCTCCAGGCTGTAGCGCTGCGCGGCCTCGATATCGCGCAGCGCGCGCTTGCGGATGTTGTCCTGCTCGGCGACAGCTCGCAGATACTCACTCCAGTGATTGCTGGCGCGCTCCTCGGACTCTGCCAGCTTGACGCGCAACTGCTCCAGCTCCACCAGCGCGGCGGCCGATTCGGGCATGACGGCTGTCGCCTCCGGATTGGACTCAGTCGTTGGGGGCGGTGCACGCGACGCGGTATCAGCCATCGAACAAGTCTCCAGAATTCAATATGTTACCGGGGTTTTCTTACGTAAATTAACGCGAGTGTGCCGACGGGCTCGTCGGCATATGGAGGCTAGCGGCGTGAATTCAAGGCGGCACTGAGTAATTTCGCCGTGATATCGACGATAGGGATGACGCGCTCGTAGGCCATCCGCGTCGGGCCGATCACGCCCAGCACGCCCATGACATTCTGATCGAGTGAGTACGGCGCCGCGATCACACTGACCTCATTCGGGATCTGATAGCCGGACTCCTGGCCAATGAATATCTGCACCCCGTCCGCCTTCAGCGATCCATCCAGCAAGGTCAGAAAATCGCGCCGTTCGTTGAACGCCTCAAACAGTCGCTTCAACTTGTCGACGCTGGTCAGGTCCGCGACCCCCATCAGGTTGGTTTCGCCGGCAATTACATACTCCAGCTGCTCATCGGGCAGGGGCGCGATGGCGGCCTCGGCCACCTGCACCGCATCCAGCATGATCTGGTTCATGGTCTCGCGGGCTTCCTGCATTTGCCGCAGGATCTCCAGACGGGCCTCGTGCACGGTGCGGCCGCGCAGCAATTCACTCAGATAGGCAGACGCGCGCCGCAGCTCCTCGGTGGAATGATAGCGATCCATCTGCAGGATGCGGTTCTGCACTTCGCGATCGCCTAACACCAGCACCACCAGCACACGGTTGTCGGACAAGCTGACAAACTCGACATGGGTAATCGCGGCCTGTGCCGAGCGCGGCAAGGTCACCACGCCCGCGAGCTGAGTGACGTTGGACAACATCTGCGAGGCCGCCGCCACCAGCGCCTTGTCATCCACCACCAGGCGCGCATTTTCAAATTGACGAATCAGCTCGCCACTGTCCCGGTCGTTGAGGGACTGGCCATGCAGCAAAGTGTCGACAAAAAAACGGTAGCCCTTGTTGGTGGGCACGCGACCCGCCGAAGTATGCGGAGAACTGATAAAGCCGAGCTCTTCGAGGTCGGCCATCACGTTGCGCACCGTAGCCGAGCTCAGGGTGAGGCCCGAATCCCGGGTCAGGCTGCGCGAGCCCACCGGCTGCCCATCGCGGATATAACTGCCTACCAACGTTCGCAGCAGGCGCTGCGCACGTTCATTGAATACATCCTCAAATTTGTCGTGGCTCATGCTCGGCGCCACGCTACCGACTGCCGCGGGCCAGCGTCAAGTGATCCTTCACTTCATAATCGGTGCGACCCCGGTCCTTTTGCCAGCTGGGTTTTGCCGGCGCGGCATGCTACAAGGTGGGGCCCTATGAGCATTCGTACCTGCGCCCTGATCGCGCGTTACGCAGACACCCGCATCGCCGACAGCAGCGCCCAGCTTGCGGCGCACTTGCGGGCGCGCGGCGTGCTCGTGCTGGTCCCGGATGACGGCTCCGTGCCAGCGGAACCCGCTGACGTCCGCGCCGTAGATGAGGCGGAACTGGTGCGCCAGGCCGAACTGGTCATCGCCATTGGCGGCGACGGCACCCTGCTGTACGCGGCCGGCCTGGTCGCCACCCGCGGGACGCCCTTGCTGGGTGTCAATCGCGGTCGGCTGGGATTTCTCACCGATGTCAGCCCGGACGACATGCTGGATTCTGTCGATGCAGCGCTTGAAGGCCGTTGCGTCGTCGACCAGCGTCCCTTGTTAGCTGCCGAAATTGTTGCCGGCGCTCCGGGCGCCTCGTCGCGCGAGGCAGCGCGCGGGCTGGCACTGAACGATGTCGTACTGGAAGGCGCGCAGCCCGGGCGCCTGCTGGATTTCTCGACCACCATCGATGGCCGCTTTGTAAATACTCACGGCGGGGATGGCCTGGTCATTGCCACTGCCACAGGCTCGACCGCCTATGCTCTGTCCTGCGGCGGGCCGATCGTCGAACCCGGCCTCGACGCGCTGGTCGTCGCCCCGATCTGCCCACACACGCTGTCGGACCGGCCCATCGTCGTGTCCGGGCGTTCGGTCATAGAGGTAGCGCTCGTGGATCGGCCCGACTGCCATGGTCAGGTCAGCTGCGACGGCCGGCCCCTGGGCGAGCTCATGCCCGGGGACAGGCTGGTCGTGCGCCCGGCGCCTAACAAAATCTCACTGCTGCACCCGAGCGGCTACGACTACTTCCGGCTGCTGCGCTCCAAGCTCAACTGGGGCCGGCGCAGTTTCGACCCTGCGCGCTAGCCAAGGCCATGCTCACGCATCTGCAAATCCGCGATTTCGCCATCGTCGACACGCTGGAGGTGGATTTCACCCTGGGCCTGACAGTGCTGACCGGGGCAACCGGCGCCGG